>CAYRTL010000036.1:8533-14643 GCA_964427005.1 uncultured Acetobacteraceae bacterium | reverse complement strand
TGACGATAAGGGTAGCGAGCGCTTTAGCAGACCTTGTCATCTGCCGAAGCTCGGAGGAGTGACGCATGGTGCTCGGCTAGCTTTCGATAGCCGGCCGCGATCAGCGTCATCGTGCGCTTCGCTTCGGGGTCGGAGACTGAGTCCGCCAACTCCTGCGCGTCCGATGCGAGAACCAACCAATACGCTGCTGAAAATTTCTCAGACATAACAACGCTTTACGTACTGGTCCGGTGGGATTGCGTCCACCAGATACGCCTGGCTGTGATGTCAAATCCTACTGAGTGATTATGGCTTCGAATGGGCCAAGCGCGCATTGGCCCGCGTGCTCTCCATAAACAGGGGCCGCTCGCCACCCAGCGCTTAACCGTTTACGCCGCGACTGATACTGACCCACGTCCGACCCTGCTAGTCCTCCTCCACCATTCGCCGGATCAGCACCTCGCGCTTCCCGACGTGATTGGCGGGACCAACAACACCTTCCTTCTCCATCTGCTCGATCAGCTTGGCGGCGCGATTGTAGCCGATGTTCAGGTGACGCTGGATGAAACTGGTGCTCGCCTTGCCCTCTCGTGCCACCACCGCGACCGCCTGCTCATACAGGCCTTTCTCGCCGTCTCCGGTCGCGCTCAGCCCAGGCAGAGGTCCGGTATTGTCGTCCTCCACCGGCTCGGTCACTGCTTCGAGATACGCCGGCTCGCCCTGCTCGCGCAGGAATTCCACGACCTTTTCTACTTCCTCGTCGGAAACAAACGGCCCGTGCACCCGCGTGATGCGTCCGCCTCCTTGCATGTACAGCATGTCGCCCATGCCCAGGAGCTGTTCGGCGCCCTGTTCGCCCAGGATGGTGCGGCTGTCGAACTTACTGATCACCTGAAAGCTGATGCGCGTCGGGAAGTTCGCCTTGATCGTGCCGGTGATGACATCGACCGACGGCCGCTGCGTCGCCATGATCACATGGATGCCCGCCGCCCGTGCCATCTGTGCGAGCCGCTGCACCGCTGCCTCGATCTCCTTCCCTGCCACCATCATCAGATCGGCCATCTCGTCCACCACGACGACAATGAGCGGCAGCGGTTCCAGCGCGAGCGGCTGTTCCTCGAACGTGGGACGTCCTGTGTCGGGGTCGAAGCCGGTCTGCACGCGGCGCGTGACCACTTCGCCCTTCGCGCGCGCCTCCGCGACGCGATCGTTGTAGCCGGTCAGGTTGCGCACACCGAGCTGGCTCATGGCGCGATAGCGCCGCTCCATCTCCCGCACCGTCCATTTCAGCGCGGTCACCGCCTTGGCCGGCTCGGTCACCACCGGCGCCATCAGATGCGGAATGCCCTCGTACATTGAGAGTTCCAGCATCTTTGGATCGATCAGGATCAGCCGGCACTGGTCAGGCGACAGACGGTACAGCAGCGACAGGATCATCGCGTTGACCCCAACCGATTTGCCCGAACCCGTGGTGCCCGCGATCATCAAATGCGGCATACGCGCCAGATCGGCGAATATCGGCGCGCCGTTGATCTCCTTGCCCAGGGCCAGCGTCAGTCGGCCGCCGTGCTTCTGCAGTTCGTCCGAAGACAGAATCTCGGACAGGAACACGGTCTCCCGCTTTGCATTGGGGACTTCGATGCCGATGACATTCCGGCCCGGCACAGTGGCAATGCGCACTGCGGTAACCGACAGGCTGCGTGCGACGTCGTCCGCCAGACCGATGACGCGCGCGCTGCGTATGCCTGGTGCCGGCTCCAGCTCGTACAGCGTGACGACAGGTCCTGGCCGGATCTCAACGATGCTACCCTGCACGCCATAATCCGCGAGTACCGATTCCAGCAGGCGCGCATTCGCCTGCAACGCCTCTTCGCTTGGTCCCGATGAAGCCTTGGCCGGGGGCGGCTTCAGCAAAGAGAAGGGCGGAAAGCGCCAGCCGATTTCGGGCAATGGCAGGCTCTCCTGCTGCGGGCGGCGCGGTGGAGCGGCTGGACGCGTTGTCCGCGCGACCACCGGCGGGGGCTCGTCCATGGCGGGCACCAATCGCGTCGGCGACGCGGGCTCACGTCTGACAGGCGTGCCAGCAGGCGGAGCGCTGCGCCGGCCGAAGCGCAACCAGCGCGGGGGCCGCAGCCCGAGCGACGGCGTGGGCAGCGCGCGGCCCATCAGACTGGCCGCATCACGGCTGCCTGACACACTGTAGCGTGCGGCCCGCCCGGCTACGCGACCAGCCGCTCGCCATTCACTTGCCGAAAGCCCCAGCGCCAGCAGTGTCAGTGTGGCCGCCAGAGCCAGCCCGATCGCAAACACCAGCACGGCTCCCACGGGGCCCAGTACGCCACGTCCGGCGGTGAGCCCCATGGATCCCAATAGCGAACCGATTGCTCCACCCAGACCGGCAACAGTTGGCCACGCCAGGCCCGTAGGCGTCGGCAGGCTGGCCAGTACGGCAGCCAAGACCGGCAAAGCAGCAAGCAGTGCTGCAAGCCGAGCGGCCACGCTGCCAAGGCCTCGCCTGGACGCAATGCGCCACGCCCAGGCGAGCATCGCCAGGCCGGGCAACGCGCCTGCGACACCGAATCCTTGCAGCAGCAGATCCGCCAGGATCGCGCCAACCGGTCCCGCCAGATTGCTGGCATGCCGCGATGTGGCAGTGTTCAGCGACGGATCGCGCGGATCGTAGCAGGCCAGCGCTACCAGCAACGCGAGGCCCAGCAGTCCCAAAGCCAGGCCGATCAACTCGGCTGATCGCTGGTGGATCAGCGCCCGGATCGTGGGGGAGGCAAGGCGACGTGCCTCTACGGATCTCGCACTGGCCATACGACTCTCGAGCCTTCGCACACTGCTGCAACTATAGGCTGGAAGGGTTTGACGAAAAAAGCGCGATTCCCCTGGCTTGCCGTGAGTGTGGCCTCCAGGCCACTGTGTGCCATGGTCGAGCGTCTTTCGGTCGAGGTCTGCGTCGTGGGGGCTGGCCCGGTCGGCGGCACGCTGGCCTGCCGCCTCGCCGCAGCCGGCATTGCTACGGCGGTCGTTGATCGCGCGGCGTTGCCCCCGATGGAGCATCCGGCGTTCGATGGCCGCGCCTACGCCATCGCCGCCGGCTCGCGCCGCTTACTGGAGGATGCGGGCATCTGGGATCGCCTCGCTGGCTCGGCCTGTCCGATTTTGGGTATCCGGGTCAGCGATGGGCGCCTCGGCCGCCCGGCCTCACGGCTGTTCCTTCACTTCGACCACCGCGAGGCAGGAGACGACGCCGCGGCGTTTGGCCACATGGTCGAAGCGCGCAACCTGCGCGTCGCACTGAATAGCCACATGCACGACTTCCCGGCTCTGCATGTCTTCGCCCCGGCCAACGCTGAGGTGGAGCGGCGCGAGGACGGCGCGATGGTACACATCGCGCACGGCCCCACCATCCAATGCCGGCTCGTTGTCGCAGCCGAAGGTCGCAACTCGCCACTGCGACGGGCAGCCGAAATCCCGGTCACCAATCTGCCCTATGACCAGACCGGCATCGTCTGCGCCATCAGTCACGAGAAGCCACACCACAACACAGCTTTGGAACACTTCCTGCCGTCCGGCCCCTTCGCACAGCTCCCGATGTCCGCCAGCGCCGATGCAGAAGCTGGTGGCGCTGCGAATGTCTCGGCAATCGTCTGGACCGAGCGCACGGCAATCGCAGAATGCATGCTGGCACTGGACGACAACAGCTTCTCCAAGGAGATCGCCCGTCGTCTCGGTGGCCATCTCGGCGCTGTGCACATTGTCGGCCGCCGCTGGAGCTACCGGCTCGGGGCGCTGCATGCGCACCGATACTTCGACACGCGCCTCGCGCTCGTCGGGGATGCTGCGCACACGATTCATCCGATTGCCGGCCAGGGGCTCAATCTTGGGTTCCGCGACGCGATGGCTTTGGCCGAACTGGTGATCGAGGCGTCACGCTCCGGTAAAGACTGCGGTGCACCTGGGTTGCTGCGCCACTATCAGCGGCAGCGACGACCCGACAATCTGCTGATGCTGGCCGCGACCGATGCGCTCGATCGGCTGTTCAGCAACGACCATCCTGTCATTCGTCTGGCACGCGATCTTGGGATCGCGGCTGTGCATCGCGCGCCGCGGTTGAAGCGGCTGTTCATGCGCCAGGCGATGGGTCTCTCTGTCCTCCGATCGCTCTGACCGAAGCGATAATCAGAACGTCTGCAGCAGGTAGCGACGGTTCGGTGCCTGAGCCGGTCGGGCATTATTGGCAAAGAGTGCGGCGAACTGGCCGATCTGCTCGGGCGACGCCTCAATGGCGTCGCGATAAATCGTCCAGGTAATGCCTTCCGAACATGGAGGTGTGGTGAGCGATCCCATGTAGCGATAGTGAGCGTTTACCTCCGGCAGGAGCGCCGCAGGATCGATCCGCGCGCCTGAGACCCGCTCCGGCCCCTCTTGATGCGGCATCGCGTTCCATATCGGCTGAAGCGCTGCATTCGCCTGCCCGGACCTCAGCAACACGCCGAGCACGGCGAGGTCGCCGGCAGCCGAGCGGTGCACGAAGTGGCATTCGAGATCGAATGCCTTGGCGGCAATCAGATGCTCGCTCGGGTGATGGAAATGGAATTGCAGCAGATCGTAGCGAGTGCCCGCAATTTTGCAGGTGCAGCCGGGTTCGGCGTTGACCTGGATGGTGTGGCCATTGTTGATGATGCGCAGTGGGATTGGCCGATAGGAAACCTCGAGATCGTCACCAAGCCTGGCGGTGACGCCATTGACAAGATCGATGGGCGATTGCTGCGTACCGATTGCACAGGTCTTGAAGTCTGGCGAAAGCTTGCCCCAATGCATCGGAGCTGCTTCTCCCTCATAGCTCCAATGCGGCGCACCCCGGTGCGCCGTCTCCGCGGTTGCTGCGTGAACGACTGACCCACAGCAGGTACATGCGAATCCTGCTCCTGCCAGGAAGCTCCGCCGTCCCAGTGGCCGGGGGGCTGCAGCCAAACCATGCCGTGTCACCATCGGAAACCGCCGTGCGCCGTTGCAGGTGCGCGACTATCAGTTTGCACGGTGAACAAACTCCTAACCGCCGCCCCTGGGCTGATCGAATGCGCCCCGCTATTCTCGACGCAATCAACCGCTCTGGAGGGAAACCGATGGCGCCCAAAATTCTGCTGACCGACAATCCGCTCAGCGCGATGGACATCGCGCGCGAACTCGCGCCGTCGGGTTTCGATCTGGTGGTCGCGCGCGCCGGAAGCCCGGAGTTCAATGCCGCACTGGCCGATGCCGAATACATCGTCGGGCTCGGCGAAGTGAAGATGGACGATGCGTTCTACAAGTCAGCACCGAAGCTGAAGCTGGTGCAGTTGCTGAGCGCCGGCTATGACCGCGTGGATATCGAGGCCGCGCGGCGCGCCGGCGTGCCGGTGTGCAACAATGGTGGCGCCAACGCGATCGCGGTGGCGGAGCACGCGATCCTGCTGATGCTCGCGGTGTGCCGCCGGCTCACCTGGCTACATGAGATGGTGAAGTCCGGGCGCTGGCGCGGCAACGATGTCGCCAGCGTCCGGCTCTATGAACTGCATGGGCGCACGCTTGGCATCATCGGGCTTGGCAACATCGGCAAGAAGGTGGCGCGCCTGGCCCAAGGCTTCGGCATGTCCGTGCAGTATTTCGACGTGGCACGGCTGAGTGAGGATGCGGCGGACGCACTCGGGGTGAAGTTCCGACTGTTCAATGAAGTGCTGCGGACGTCGGACATCGTATCGCTGCACGTGCCGCTCATCCCGAGCACAAAGCACATGATGGGAGCGGCGCAGTTCAGGATGATGAAGCCCACCGCGTATCTGATCAATACGTGCCGCGGACCTGTGGTTGATGAGCCCGCGCTGTATGAGGCGCTGACCAATGGCACGATTGCCGGTGCGGGTCTGGACGTGTTCGATCAGGAGCCGCCGCCGGCGAATAACCCCCTGTTCGCGCTGGACAACGTGATCCTCACGCCGCACTACGCCGGCCCCACCTGGGACAATCAGAGCGCGCGGTTCCGCAATGGGTTCGATAACGTGCAGCGCGTGGCGAGAGGGGAGAAGCCTCTCTGGGTCATTCCTGAACTGCGGGAATAGAAGAGAAGGTTCCACACGGAGTTC
>CAYRTL010000036.1:0-8433 GCA_964427005.1 uncultured Acetobacteraceae bacterium | reverse complement strand
TCGATGCCGAGGATGATCTGCCCCACCGACTCGAAATGCGCCGTCCTCGACTGGATCTGCTGTGACAGCGTGTGCATGTCGCGGAAGCGGCGCTCGAAGGCGGTGCCGAGGAAGATCGCGTCCACCCCAGCCTGCTTGTAGGCGTAATCAGCGACGGCCTCCGCCGTCTGTATCGCGAAAGCGCAGGCCAGCCGCACCCGCGCCCGCGAAGGCACGTCGATCACCCACGACTCGTCGGCTTCCCAGATGCTCGACAGCGTATCCACGAGATAGGCGCGGGCCGCACCCAGCCGCGCCTCCATTTGCGCGACGTTGGACTGCACCACAGCGTTATCCGCCAGCCGGCCGAGATTGCGCGGCGTCTTGCGCGTCGCGAGCTCCTCGAAGGCGTCGAGCATTGCGCGCGCGATGCCGATGGCAACGCCGGCGACGCCTACCGCGTAGATGCCCTGCATCGGGAACGCGTACAGCCGCCCGGGCTCACGCCGCAGCGTCGGATCTTCGCGCGTGCTGCTGAATTCCTCCGGCACGAATACATCGTCGAACCGGTACGCACCCGACATCGTGCCGCGCATACCGATCACGTTCCAGGTGTCATCGAGCAGCGTCACCTGCGAAACGGGACATAGCAGCGTCCGCACCGTCGGCTTGCCAGCGGCGTTCAGCCGCAGCGAACCGTCCGGCTCCACCACATGGCAGTGCGCGCCCATCCAGGTGGCCTGCCGGCAGCCGGAGGCGAAATTCCACTCACCCGTGACGCGGTAGCCGCCCGGCACCGCGATCGCCTTGGACGCGTTCGGCGGTCCCCAGGCCACCACAGCACGCGGATCAGCGAAAATCGCCTGCATCGACTCAGGCGGGAGAAACGGCGCGATCAGCGCGGAGCTGTTGGCGACGAACATGTTCCAACCGACCGAGCCATCGTGGCGGCTGATCTCCTCGATCGCCTGCAGATACACCCACGGCGTCACCTCATCGCCATCGACCGAGCGCGGCAGCAGCATGCGACAGACGCGCGCGGCATGGATTTGCGACAACAGTGGTTCGGGGATGCGTTGCGTGCGCTCAATTTCATCCGCCGCAGCTTCGATCGCCGGGCCGAGTTCTCTTGCACGGGCAACAGAACCATGGGATGTGGGACTGACGTAGTTCATGCAACATTAGCGGCGCGACCGGCAGCTTCTGTCAACTTGCGTCACGCTCCCACAGCCGCTGTGCCATGATGCCAACCTTGGCTTCGATGGCCGCGGCAGCATCCAGGCAGACGTCCTCGCGGTAGCGCGACGCGATGAGTTGCACGCCCACCGGATGGCCGTCCAGCAGACCGATGGGCACGACGGCGGCGGGGAGGCCCAGCACGTTGATCGACGACACGAAGCGCATATCGTTCCAGAACAGCGAGCGCACGCGCGCGTCGCCCTGAAGATCGGCATTGACTTCGGGAGTCCGCTTCACCGAGAACGGCGCGAGGATCAGCGGATATATCTCCAGGAATGCCAGCCAGTTGCGCAGCACGCGAGACCGATAGGCGATCGCCTCCATATAGGCGCGCCCGTCGAGCACCGTTCCTAGCTTCAGGAAGCTGTCCATAACCTGATTGAACTCCGCACTGCCGAGTTCGCGCATCTGCGGCCCTTGCAGGATGGACAGCTCCGTCAGGATCAGGTCGCACCACAGCTTCCAGGTTCCAGCGAGATCGGGCAGTTCTGCCTCGACAACATCATAGCCAGCGTTGCTGAGGCGGTCGGCCGCGGTGCGCAGCAGTGCGAGCACCGCGCTGTCTGTCTCCATGTCATCGGGAATACGCGCCAGCGCGACCTTCTTTGTCACGGGTGGACCTTCCAGCGGCGCGGGCACCCACCAGGGATCGCGCATGTCGCGCTGGCTCATTACCTCAAGGCCGAGACGCACGTCGCGCACCTCGCGCGCCAGCGGCCCCTGCGCCGACATGAATTGTGCCATGAGCGGCCTCTCGGCTGGTGCGCTGGGGTTGAATGCCGGAATCCGCCCCTGTGTCGGCTTGATCGTGGCGATGCCGTTGCAGGCCGCCGGAATGCGCAGCGAGCCACCGATGTCATTGCCGTGCGCTATGCAGCCAATGCCAGCGGCGATCGACGCACCCGCGCCGCCAGACGAACCGCCGCAGGTGATCGCACTATCCCAAGGGTTCTTGGTCAGCCCATGCAGCTTGTTATCAGTAAAGCCGCGCATGGAGAACTCGGGCGTATTGGTCAGCCCGATGATGATCGCACCGGCCTTCTTCAGGTTGGCGGTAACCGGCGAGTCACCGGGCGCGATATTGTCCTTCAGGCCAACCACGCCATTGGAGTTGGCCTGCCCCTCGACATCAATGTTGATCTTGATCGTGACCGGCACGCCATGCAGCTTGCCAAGAGGTGCGCCCTGCGTCTTGGCGCGGTCGGCGGCGCGCGCTGCCTCAATCGCCTGCGCGCTGAGATCCACCACGACGGCGTTCAGCGCCGGATTCGCCGCGCGCATGCGGTCGATATGCGCCTGCACGACCTGCTCCGCGCTTGCGCTGCCATCGCGGATCGCGGCCGCAGTGTCGACCGCGGACCACTGCCATATCGGTCCTGCCATGTCTATGTCTCCCTTCGGCTGCCTTATCCCGTCCCCGCGAAGTGGCGGTTGACGGGACACCACCAAGCCATGTCCACTCGGCGGCATGACGACAGGCATAATCTATGAGGCGCCTCGCGCGAAGCCGCAGGCGGGGGAGACAATCGTCACCAGCACCTGCGGGCATAACTGCGGCGGGCGCTGTGTGGTCAACGCGCATGTGCGGGATGGACGCATTGTCCGCATCTCCACGGATGCACGGCGCTGGCAGGCGGAGCATCCGCCGCTGCCAGCCTGTGCGCGCGGTGTAGGGCAGATCGAGCGGACATATCATCCGGATCGGCTGAAATACCCACAGCGACGGGTTGGGCGGCGCGGCTCCGGGCAGTTCGAACGCATCTCTTGGGACGAAGCGCTGGACGAGATCGCGCGAGAGATGCGGCGCGTCCGCGACATCTATGGCAATGCGGCAATCCTGGATGCGTCGCGGACCGGCACGCAATCGATGCTGCACGGACGCGTCGCGGCACAGCGCTTCCTGTACATGTTCGGTGGCTGCACGGATTTGTGGTCGAACATGTCGGCCGAGGCCGAAGTGTTTGCCGTACGCATGACGTATGGCAGCAAGATCGACTACAAGATGGCTGGGCGCGAACCAACGGATTATGTCAATTCGCGGCTGATCCTGATGTGGGGCTGGAGCCCGGGCGACGGCACGTTCGGCACCGGCACGATGCCGTATCTCAAAGCGGCAAAGCAGCAGGGAACGCGGATCCTGTGCGTCGATCCTCGACGGACGATGACCAGCCGGCAGTTGGCGGACGAGCATATCTTCATCCGGCCGGGCACCGACGCCGCGGCGCTGATCGCTATGGCATATGTGATCGTGTCCGAGGGTTTGCACGATCAGGCGTATTGCGACCGCTACGTGCACGGGCTGAAGGAATACCGCGGGTATCTGCTGGGCTACGATGACGGTGTCGCGAAGACGCCGGAATGGGCCGAGACGATCACCGGGATTCCTGCGGAGACACTGCGCCGGTTGGCCATCGAGTTCGCCACGACCAAGCCCGCCGCCTTGCAGGCCGGCTATGCGCCAGGCCGAACCGTGTACGGCGAACAGTTTCATCGCGCGGCTTACGCGCTTGCGGCGATCACCGGCAATGTCGGTATTCCGGGTGGCAACTCCGGTTCGAGCAATGGAGCGACGGGGCGCTCGGGAATCAGGAATCTGCCGACTGGAAAGAACCCGATCGATGCACGCGTCGCGTCGCCGCTGCTCGCCGATCTGCTGGCGCGCGGCGAGGCTGGCGGATATCCGGCCGACATCAAGCTGATCTATTCATCTGGCGGCGATCTGTTCAACCAGTGCCCCAATGTGAACAAGATGATCGCGTCGCTGGACAGCGTGGAGTTCTTCGTCGCGCAGGACCACTTCATGACGCCGACGGCGCGCTATGCCGATATCGTGCTGCCGGCCACGACTTTCTGGGAAAGGAACGACGTTCACACGCCCTGGGCTGGCGCGGGGCACTACGCGATCTTCATGCGCCAGGCGATCGAGCCGATGTACGAATGCCGCCATGACATAGATATCTTCGGCGAACTTGCGCGCCGGCTAGGGATCGATGGCTACAACGACAAGAGCGAAATGGAATGGCTGCACGAGCTGACCAAAGGCGCGGTGGATGACTTCCCGCGCTTCATGGAGCAGGGCGTTGCGCGGTTTTCTGCCCCGGAAGACGCCGTGGCCTTCGCGCGCGAGATTCGCGATCCGGAGCGGCACAAATTCTCGACGCCTTCCGGAAAGATCGAAATCCACTCGATGACGCTGGCGGCCAATCCCGACCCTTATGGCCTGGGTCATATCCCGCCGATACCGACCTGGATCGCGCCGGATGCGGCGCCTGCCGAATACCCGCTGAGCCTGTGCACGCCGAAGTCGCGTGCGCGCACGCATTCGATCCACGGCAACCAAGCCGGACTGGCGCGCGTCGATCCCGATAACATCTGGCTGCATCCGGGCGATGCATCGGCCCGCGGCATTGTGGATGGTCAGCTCGTGCGCGTGTTCAATCAGCGTGGCGCTACAGTGATGCCCGCCAAGGTGACGGATCGCATCGCGTTCGGCGTCGTGTCGATCAAGGAAGGCGCCTGGTTCGTCCCCGACGCCAGCGGAGTAGACAGCCAAGGCTGTGCGAATGTGCTGACCGACGACAAATCGGCGCCATGTGGCGCGACCACCTATAACAGCAACTGGGTGCAAGTGGAGGCCGTTCGATGATCGAGCAGACGCTGGACATCACCACCAAAGCTGGTGCGATGGAGACATTCATCTGCCATCCTGAGCGCGGCGGCCCGTATCCCGCTGTTTTCCTGCTGATGGATGCTCCCGGCATCCGCGAGGAACTGCGCGACATGGCCCGCCGGCTCGGCACAGTCGGCTACTATGTGCTGCTTCCCAATCTGTACTACCGCGCCGGTCGCGACACGATTTATGGCCCCGACGTGCTGGAGCATGGCAGTGCCGAGCATGCGCGGATGCGCGCGGTGCGCACCAAGATGACGATACCGCCTGTCATGGACGACATCGCGTCGATGCTCGAGTTCGTCGATCGTCAGGACGCGGTGAAGAAGGGCGCCGTCGGTGCGCATGGCTACTGCATGAGCGGGCCGTACGCACTCGCTGCCGCGGCACGTTATCCGGACCGCGTCGCCGCGGCCGCATCATTCTATGGCACGTGGCTGATCAGCGATGCGGAAGAAAGTCCGCACCTCAACCTCGGCAAGGTGAAAGGCGAGCTCTACATCTCCTGTGCCGAACACGATGAACTGGCGCCTTTGTCGCTGGTCGAAGAGTTGCGAGGCCTGTTCGCGCGCGCAGGGTGCGCTGGCGAGATCGAACTGCATCCCGGCGTGCATCACGGCTTCGCCTTTCCGCAGCGCTGGTGTTACGACAAACCAGCCGCCGAACGGCATTGGGAGCGGCTGATCGCGCTCTACCGGCGACGACTGGGATAAGCCTTCCGCAAAGAAGGAGCACCACGGCTTTACGGGCGGTCTCGCTCGGCGTTAGGCTACTCGCGAGTAGCCGCCGGAAGAAGCGAGGAGCGCCCATGCTGCAAAGCCGAGACGACATCCGCAAGGACAAGGCTGTCGACGCGTTCACCGATGCAATCCTGCAACGGGACCAGCCACGCACTGCGGAACTGTTCTTCAATCTGATTCGGCGCGATGGACGCTCGATGGGCGATGCGCTCAGCGTGGTCACCGAGGCTGAGGCGCCCTTCGTCCAGGTCCCCAATCACATCGACGTGCGTGACGGGCAGATAACGCTGATCAATAACGATCACACGATCCTCGGCCTGCGTACCTCTGCCGATCTGACGTCGTACCTGCCGAAGGACTATCGGCTGCTCGGAATGCTGCAGAGCGTCTGGTATATCCCCGCCGGCCTCGACATCTGGAACCAGTTGCTGGGCAGATATCCCGGCCGTTATGCCACAATGAAGGGCATCAACGTGCCGCCACCGAGTTATGGCCCGGTGGTATGGAACCAGGACCAGGAACCCATCGTCGAGAAGGGTACACTGGATCAGCGGCTTCATTCGCACATGATCGCCACGATGAGCGGCGACGTGAAGCGCTCCTATGGTCTGTTCCTCGGTCTTGCCGCCGAGGACGCCGCGCGGTCCAAGCTCCGCGATCAGATGCTGTTCCTCGGACTGATCGACCTCCAGGACACGGTGATGGGCCGCAAGGCACGTAATACCGGCCACAAGGCTTTGCGTGCACGTGCCGTGGTGGACTTGGCCGATCATATCGGCTGGGGGCGTGCACACGGCGTCTATTACACCGGCGTGCCCGACATGGCTGTGGGCCCGCTGTATTATTCGCTTTACGACGCGGCCTGCGTGACCATCACCGAGGCATTCCCCGATGATGCCGGCAAGGGCCTCAAGCGGACCAACCAGGCCTCGCTGATGCCGGAGCAGGTGGAGGAGATGGTCCGCCTGCTGATGGAAGCCGATCCGGAAACGGTGTGGAGCACGATCACCACGCATCTGCGCAACGGCATCTCGCTGCGCAGTCTCGGCGATGCCATCCAGCTTGGTGCGGCGGAGCTGGTGCTGCGCACGACGGTGCCGCGCAAGTTCACTGAGGGCCAGCATCCGTTCGATTACTGCAACACCGCCAACTACTGGTTCCGCACGTCTGATAATCCATATCAGCCGCGCGTGCTGTACCTGATGGCGCATTTCGTGAACGATGCGGCGCGCGCCAATAAGCTGTTCAGCTCCGTGATCGAGCAGGAGTTCGCTTCGCATGACCTGAGTGGACGCACGCCGGAGGCCCTGCTGCGCGACCAGGACGAGGCCATCATGGCTTTCGACTTCGCGCGCGCGACCGCGGTCGCCAATGCGTATCTACAGACCGGTGCGGATCGTAAGGCGCTGCTCGCCAGCCTGGCTGTGACGGCTTGCAAGTTCCAGGACGATCCGCACAACCAGAAGATCAGCCATTCAACCTTTGAGGAGTACGGTCACAACTCCACCCATCTGCGCGACCGCCTGCTGATGGCGACCGCGCGATTGCTCGCCGGCTGGCCGAAGATGCCAGGCGAGCGCGATTGCTACGCTCGCTACATGAAGGAGTGGATCAAGCACTAAGGGAGAACGATCATGACCCGCGCCTATAACGTGATTGACGCCGATGGCCACATCCTGGAGCCACTGTCGCTCTGGGCTGACTACATGGACCCGAAATATCGCGATCAGGCGCCGAAGATCATCCGCGACGCGGACGGCAAGCAGCGCCTGCAGATTGGCGAGAAGCTGCTTGGCAGCAAGAAGGGCATCGGCGCCATCGGCGGCGTCGGGGCGCGCGACGGCACCGTGGTGGACGACACACTGGAATACGAGCAAGGCCGCAAAGGCGGCTTCGATCCGCATGCTCGCATTCCCGACATGGATCTGGACGGCATCGATGCCGCGTTCCTGTATCCCAGCATCGGGTTGTTTGCCGGCGCGGTGGAGGATCCGCAGGTCGCCGCGGCGATGTCGCGCGCGTACAACCGCTGGCTCGCGGACTACTGCAAGCCGTATCCCGATCGGCTGTTTGGCGTGGCGATGATCCCGATGCAGTCGGGCGTTGATACGGCCATCGAGGAGATGAAGTTCGCGCGCGAGAAGTTGGGATTCCGCGGCGTGTTCCTGCGGCCGAACCCTTACAACGGCAAGATGATCAACCATCCGGATTTCGAAAAATTCTGGACGATGGTGGAAGAGCTCGACATGTCGGTTGGGTTCCATGAAGGCGCCAATGCCGGGATGATGCAGGTCGGCATGGACCGCTTCGAGGAACGCGGCGCTCGGCACATCATCACCCATACGATGGAGATGATGCTGGCTTGCATGGCGGTGATCTGGGGCGGCGTGTGCGAGCGTCATCCGAAGGTGCGCATCGCCTTCCTCGAATCGGGCGGTGGCTGGGTTGCCGGTTGGATCGATCGGATGGACCGGCATTTCGACGACAAGGGGTTCAACGATTCCGGACTGAAGACGCGGCCGAGTGAGCTGTTCAAGCGCAACTGCTGGATCGCGTTCGAACCGGTGGAGCACTGTCTGCACGCGCTGGTGGATTATGTCGGACCGGACAAGATTCTATGGGCGACCGACTATCCGCATCCGGACGGCTTCTTCCCGGGCGCTCCGGCGATGGTGCGCGACCTGATCAAGGACAAGCCGAAGGAGACGGTGGCGAAGGTGATGGCTGGCGGCGCGAAGGGATTCTACGCGCTGCATTGAGCCGCCCCTGTCATTGCGAGGAGGCAAAGCCGACGAAGCAATCCCC
>CAYRTL010000035.1:0-40225 GCA_964427005.1 uncultured Acetobacteraceae bacterium | reverse complement strand
CATCCGGCGCGCGCAGTCTGAGTTCGAAGCGCCGGACATACAGGTTGGCAAGGCGGCAATCATGCGCGTTGATATCGGCGGGTTCGGTTGACGCGGCGCGCCAGTCATCGAAATCGGCGAGGCGCTCCTTGGCATCATTGACGGTGAGTTGACCCATGCGGACGAGCCGCGACAAGGCGGATGCGACCTCGGCGGCAGTGAACTCACTGATGAACAAATGGCCGCTGTTCGCCAAGACGACTTCGTCCACGGCGCCGCTCAGGGGCTCCTCGACCACGGATGCGACCAAGGCGCTGGCGTCGAGATACAGGCTCACCGGTCGTCTTCGTATATCTGGTTGAGCAGTTCCACGGAGGTGATGCCGACACTTTTCCTCGCCATCCTGCGTGCTCGCAGCCACTCATACATTGCGTTGGATGGCTTCGTCGGACGTTGGGCACTCGGCCGCAGCTCCACTGTGGCCTTGCCGTGCCGGGTGATCACCACT
The DNA here is from genome assembly GCA_964427005.1 of uncultured Acetobacteraceae bacterium. Classification (GTDB taxonomy): domain Bacteria; phylum Pseudomonadota; class Alphaproteobacteria; order Acetobacterales; family Acetobacteraceae; genus JAMXLO01. Next base: position 39,738 of record CAYRTL010000035.1, on the reverse strand, counting down.
TCTTCGCCCTCAAGTGCCTTATCAATGAGCGAAGGCAGCCGGTTCTTTGCCTCGGCAACGCTGTAGGTGCTCATAATGAGCCTCTCGGAAAATGGCTATAATTATAGCCATAGCTCAGCGGACGCGTCCATCGTATACCGGCACAAGTCATGAACAGAGGCGCGATTCGCGCATGGCGAAACTGCTGGGCATTGATCCTGGGCTGCGATTCACCGGCTGGGGCCTGATCGACGCCGACGGCAACCGTTTGCGCCATATCGCTGATGGCGTGATCGCCACTGAGAGCGCCAGCAGTGTGCCGGAACGGCTGAAGGTGCTCCACGACGGCTTGGTAATGCTGATGGCCCAGTATCATCCGGATGAGGCGGCGATCGAGGAGACCTACGTGAACCGCAATGGCACCGCCACGCTCAAGCTGGGCTATGCCCGCGGTGTGGCGTTGCTCGCTCCGGCGCTCGCCGGTGTCCCGGTCACCGAGTATGCAGCCAAGTCGGTGAAGCTCGCAGTGGTGGGAACCGGCGGAGCCGAGAAGGAGCAGGTGCAGATGATGGTGCGCCGGCTGTTGCCGGGCGCATCCATTCGCCGGGCTGATGCGGCAGATGCGCTGGCGGTGGCAATCTGCCATGCCCACCACCGTGCCAGTCGAATTTCCTGGGGCAATCGCATGAGGATCGCTTGATCGCCCAGCTTACCGGTCGCATCGACGCGTTGGAGGACGGGCGCTGCATCATTGACGTGAACGGCGTCGGGTACCTCGTGCACGCCTCAACTCGCACCCTTGCTGCCTTGCCCGCATCGCCGGAGATGGCGCGCATTCTGGTGGAGACGCACGTGCGCGAAGACGCGATCGTGCTTTATGGCTTTGCTGATGCCGCCGAACGCGACTGGTTTCGCTTGCTGACCACGGTGCAGGGCGTCGGTGGGCGCGTCGCGCTGTCCGTGCTTTCCGCGTTGTCGCCCAGCGATCTGGTTTCAGCCATAACCTCGGGCGACCGGGCCAGTCTGACGCGTGCACCCGGCGTTGGCGCGCGGCTCGCGGTCCGGCTTCTGACGGAATTGCGCGAAAAGGCGGGTGCCATGCCGTCAGCCCCCGGATTTGCAGCGCCAAAGCCTGTCGCCCGCGGCATTGCTGACGATGCCGTATCGGCGCTGCTCAACCTTGGCTATCGCCGTCCAGAGGTGCACCCGGTGGTGGCTCGAACAATCGAGCGTCTCGGCGACGGGGCGCCGCTCGATGCTGTGATCCGTGACAGCCTGAAGGAGTTGGCGCAAAGGACGGCTGGATGAGCGAGGACAGCCGCACCATTTCCGCCGTTCGGCGCGAAGAAGACGCAACGGAAGTCAGCCTCCGGCCGCAGAGTCTGGCGGAATTCGTCGGCCAGCAGGCCAGTCGCGAGAACCTCGCTGTGTTCATCGAGGCTGCGCGAGCCCGTGGCGACGCATTGGATCACGTTCTGCTGCACGGCCCGCCCGGGCTGGGCAAGACGACGCTCGCGCAAATCGTGGCCCGCGAGCTTGGGGTCGGGTTCCGCGCGACCTCCGGGCCGGTCATCCAGCGGGCAGGGGACCTCGCCGCAATCCTGACAAACCTCCAGCCCAGGGATGTGCTGTTCATTGATGAAATCCATCGATTGCAGCCGGCCATCGAGGAAGTGCTCTACCCCGCGATGGAAGACTTCCAGCTTGACCTGATCATCGGGGAGGGACCGGCGGCGCGCTCAGTACGTATTGATCTGGCTGCGTTCACGCTGATCGGCGCCACGACGCGTGCGGGGCTGCTGGCAACGCCATTGCGGGATCGCTTCGGCATCCCCCTGCGGCTGGTCTTCTACACGCCCGCCGAACTGGAGCTGATCGTGCGCCGCGGAGCAGCCAAACTGGGGGTTCCGCTGACGCGGGAAGGAGCGGCGGAAATTGCCCGCCGATCGCGCGGAACTCCCCGCGTTGCCGGTCGTCTGCTTCGCCGGGTGCGGGACTTCGCCGCCGTGGCCGGCGTGACCAAGGTGGACCAGAAGGTGGCGGACAATGCCCTGACCCGTCTGGAGGTGGACGCACTTGGCCTGGACGCCATGGACCGCCGCTACCTCCGCCGCATCGCCGAGCACCATGCTGGCGGCCCGGTCGGCGTCGAGACGCTGGCAGCGGCGCTCGCCGAAGCGCGCGACACGCTTGAGGATGTGATCGAGCCGTTCCTTATCCAAGAGGGCCTGGTGCTACGCACCAGCCGGGGACGGATGCTGGGCGAGCCGGGTTGGCGGCACCTTGATCTGCCGATGCCGCCGCGTCAGCCGGATCAGCTTGATCTCCTACGTGAATGAATCGACACGTTTCCTTCATACCAGCGGATGGCCGTCACCGTTATGCCGTGCGCGTCTATTACGAGGACACCGATGCCGGTGGTGTCGTGTATCACGCCGCTTATCTGCGATTTGCGGAACGCGCGCGCACCGAAGCGCTACGCGATCTCGACATTGCGCACTCAGAACTCATACAACGTTTCACTTTGATGTTCGTGGTGCGGCGCGTCGAAGTGGACTATCTCCGTCCCGCCCGACTCGACGAGTTGCTGAGTATAGTGACCCAGCCGTTAGACGTCGGGGGCGCATCGGTGCTGCTGCGTCAGGACGTGCAAGGGGGCGAAGGCTCCTGCGCCGTGCTGACAATACGATTGGCCTGCGTCACGCCGGGGGAAGCGCGTCCCAGACGGTTGCCGCCACGGTGGCGGTCGGTGCTTGCCGCCATGCAGCTTGCAGCTCATGGCGCAGAACAGAGAGGTTGACAGGTGGATCGGGCAGTTGATGCGGTGAATCTCGCCACGCCTGGCGTGGATCTTTCACTCTGGGGCCTCTTCCTCGAGGCAGACATCGTTGTGAAGATTGTGATGCTAGGCCTCTTGGGCGCGAGTGTCTGGGTCTGGGCGGTCGTGTTCGAGAAATGGTCGAGTTTGCGCAAGGTCAATCGCGAGGCAGACGGTTTCGAAGACCGGTTCTGGTCCGGTGGCAGCCTGGAAGATCTGTTCGAGCATGAGGCGGCCCATCCGACACATCCAATGGCAGCGGTGTTCGGCGCAGCGATGGGTGAATGGCGTCGTTCGGTGCGCGTCGCCGGCGCCGATATCAGCCGCACGTCCGTCCGGGAACGGATAGACCGGGCAATATCAGTTACAGTGCAACGTGAGATGGATCGGATGGAACGCTGGATGATCTTTCTCGCGTCGGTCGGTGCCACTGCGCCGTTCATTGGATTGTTCGGGACGGTGTGGGGTATCATGCATTCGTTCTCTGCGATCGCGGCGATGCACAACACCAACCTTGCCGTTGTGGCGCCGGGCATTGCCGAGGCATTGTTCGCAACAGCAATCGGCCTTGTAGCTGCGATTCCGGCAGTGCTGGCCTACAACAAAATCAGCAATGACCTGGCGCGTTTCGCGCAGCGCCTGGAAGGATTCGGCGCCGAGTTCAGCGCAATCCTTTCGCGCCAGAGCGAGGAGCGGGCCTGACCGATGGCAGTCTCATTGAACGGGCGTCCACAGGCACGCGGCCGCTATCGGCCGCTGTCGGAGATCAATGTCACGCCACTCGTGGATGTGATGCTGGTGCTGCTGATCATCTTCATGGTGACCGCGCCGCTGATGACGTCCGGCGTGTCAGTCGATCTGCCGAAGACGGATGCCAAACCACTGAATACCGACAGTCAGCCGCTGACTGTCACGATCAATGCCGGTGGCAACATCTTCCTGCAGGACCAGGAAGTGCAGCTTCCGGAACTGGTCGCGAAGCTGCAGGCGATCGCGCAGAACAATCAGGACCGCCGGATCTTCGTCCGCGGTGACAAGGACCTTGCGTATGGCCGAATCATGGAGGTGATGGGCACGATCACCCAAGGCGGCTTCACCAAGGTAGCACTGTTGGCCGAGCAACCTGCGGTTCCACGCGGAAGTCCGCCCGCTCCACCAGCTCCGGCTCGCTCGAAGCCTGGCTGAAAGGGCAGCGCGTGCTGCAACGAGTCGTTCACGCCGCCGATCATCTGAGTAGCAGAAGCCAGGGCATGAGTCCCGGGCTGCGCCGCGGTGCGCTGATCTCTGCTGCGATTCACATCGTCATCATCGTGATGCTGCTTATCGGCATTCCTTTCATCAGCCCGCCGGAGGTGCCACAGGAGACGACTGTCGCGATGGTGTTTGATGGCGATGCTGCCAAATCGATGCAGGCACCTGCGCCCGCACCGGTACCGGCACCCGCGCCGGCACCAACTCCCACGCCAACGCCGCAAGCGGAACAGCCGCCGAAGCCAGAGCCGATAGAGACACCGGCGCCTCCTCCACCACCGCCTCCGGCGCCCGCACCGCAAGAGGCGGCACCTTCGTTGCCCACGCCGCCTCTTCCGGTGCCACCACCGACGCCTGCCCCTGCTCCGACCACCGTACCCCCGCCGCCATCGGCGACGCCCAGCCCGCCGCAACCGCAGCCACCGCTTCCAACGCCGCCCTTGCCGGTGCCGCCGCCACCGACCCCGGCACCGAGCCAGCAAAGCGCTACCTCGCAGCCGAATCCGACCAAGAACCCGGCACCGCAGAGTTCCGCGTTGGAGAACACGCTGGAGAAACTGCGCAGCTTGCAACGTCAGACCGAACCGCCGAAGACACGCTACAACCCGCAGTCCGGCGGCGCGCCGAATGGCGGCGGCAATCCACAGAGCGATGACACTTCCGCGTTGACGGCAGCGCAGCGAGGCGCCATCGGCGATTTCGTCCGGCGGTGCTGGAGCACCGATCCGGGCATGCTCGACCTCGACAAGATGGAGGTGATGCTGACCGTCACGACCGACGGCGCCGGTGTGGTACGCCGCGCAATGGTGGCCCCAGAGGATGTTGGCCGCGTCAGCGGCAACCCGCGTCTTCGCGTTTTCTCCGAGCGCGCCGTGCGCGCCGTCATGGATCCGAACTGCGCGAATCTGCCGCTGCCACCTACAATGTTGGGACAGACGCGCGCGTTCACGTTCCGATTCCGACCTTGAGAGGATTCATTGGAGGAAGGCTCCGATATGATTGAATTGCCAATGTCCCCGCTTAGCCGTCGTTCGCTTCTGGCCGGTGGAGCCGGTACCGCCGCCTTGCTCGCAGCGCCAGCCGTGGTGCGTGCTCAGGTATTGGCGCCACCCGCGGCCGGAGGGAATGCCCGCAGCGCGGTCATCGATGTCAATCGCGCACGCACCGATCCCATCCCGATCGCAATCCCGCCGCTTGGCGGCGGCGACGGCAATGCCACCCAGCTTGGCCAGGACATCGCCAATGTCGTCACCAACGACCTTGCCCGCTCGGGCTTGTTCCGTCCTATCGCACAGCAGGCTTTCATCCAGTCGGGTGGGCCGGGCGATGCGCCAAACTTCCAGAACTGGAAGGCGATCGGCGCGCAGGCGCTGGTGACCGGACGTGCGGAGAATCAGGGCGGTGGGCAGATCCGGATTGAATTCCGGCTGTGGGACGTGCTGCCCCAGGCGCAGATTCAGGGCACCGCGTACACGACCAGTCAGGCCAACTGGCGCCGCATCGCCCACATCATTGCTGACGTGATCTACGAGCGGCTGCTTGGCGAGAAAGGCTACTTCGATACCCGTATCGTCTACATTGCCGCGACAGGTCCCCGCGGTCGGCAAACGAAGCGCCTCGCCATCATGGACCAGGACAGCGAGAACAATCGCTTCCTGACGGATGGATCATGGCTGGTGCTGACGCCACGCTTCCATCCGACGCGCGACGAGATCGCGTTCATGAGCTACGCCAACAATCGCCCGCGCGTGTATCTGTTCAACCTGAGCAGCGGTCAACAGCGCGCGCTGGGTGATTTCCCCGGCATGACCTTTGCTCCTCGCTTCTCGCCTGATGGCAACAGCGTCATCATGTCGGTCGCGACCGGTGGCGGATCAGATATCGTTACCGTCGATCTCGGGAGCCATGCTTCCCGTCGGCTTACTGATTCGGGTGCGATCGACGTCAGCCCCTGCTACAGCCCGGACGGCAGCCAGATCGTGTTCAATTCCGATCGCGGCGGCGACCAGCAACTCTATGTCATGAGTGCGGGTGGTGGTGGCGTCAAGCGCATCAGCTTCGGTTCCGGGCGCTATGCGACACCTGTGTGGTCGCCGCGCGGCGACCTGATCGCGTTCACGCGGTTCGGTGGGGAAGGCGGCAACTTCTCCATCGGTGTCATGCATCCGGACGGTTCAGGCGAGCGAATCCTGTCCGAAAGCTTCGCTGTCGAGGGGCCGACCTTTGCTCCGAACGGACGTGTGCTGATGTTCTGGCGACAGAGCGCAGCCCGGGACAACCGGGGTAGCGGTTTCTCCTCACGCCTCGTCTCAATCGACATCACTGGTTTCAACGAACGAGTGGTCGATACGCCGACTGATGCATCCGATCCCGCCTGGTCACCGCTTGCGGCATGACGGGCATGCAGTTGTTCGCGCGAACTTGACCGGCTTCCGTGCAACCAGCTAATCGCATTCAGTGGCGGAACGGAATACCGTTGCGCTTCTGTAGCTGGCTTCCCCGCCTGATGTCATCCTCAACCAGGGACGAAAGAAAATGAACAGCAAAATCCTGGGCGCCATGGTTGCGGTCGCCCTTCTGAGCGCGTGCTCGGACAACAAGAACACTGGTGCAACGACCGGTGCCGGCGCGGCGGCGACCTCGGGACCGGTTCCCGGCAGCCAGGAAGATCTGGTCGCGAATGTCGGCGATCGCGTCTTCTTCGACTTCGATCGTTCAACATTGAAGCCTGATGCACGCTCGACGCTCGATCGGCAGGCGGGGTGGCTGGGCAAGTATCCCCAGGTCAACGTTCAGGTCGCCGGCAATTGCGATGACCGTGGCACTGAGGAGTACAACCTAGCTCTCGGTCAGCGTCGCGCCAATGCCAGCCGCGATTACCTGGTCGCGCGTGGTGTCCCCGGTTCGCGAATCAGCACCATCAGCTACGGCAAGGATCGGCCGACGGCGTTGGGCGATAATGAGCAGGCGTGGGCACAGAACCGCAACACCATCACTTCGGTCCGCTGAAGACTTTCATTCAGGCTTCAACGCTCGATACAAACCGGCGGCCTGTGGCCGCCGGTTTTGCATGCGCATTGCCACATCGTCGTCCACGTCTGGCATCATAGGTTTTCGCATTCGCTGTGACGGCGCGGCGCAAGGAGAACAGGAATGAGCAAGGCTTCGGCGATGCGTCTGCTGGCAACGCTTGCTCTCGTGGCGGTGGCGCTACCCGCCTGGGCGCAGGTGGAGAGTCGGGAAGGCATCGCCCTCCAGAATCAGATCCTGGAACTGCGTCGCCAGATGCAGATGCTGCAGGACCAAGCGGGCAGGAGCGGCGCTCCGACCTATCTGGGAAGAGGATCATATCCGCCGCCATCAACAGGCGGCAGCGGAGATCTTGTGGCGCAGTTGCTGTCGCGGGTGGATGCCCTCGAGGAGCAGGTGCGACAGCTCCGTGGCAAGGTGGATGAGACGCAGTATCAGGTGCAGCGCCAAGGCGCCGAACTCGGCAAGCGGATCGATGACATGGCGTTCCAGGCACAAGGCGGGCAGCCTGGTGGGCCGCCCCCGGCGGCCACGCCTGGGGGAATGCCGGCTCCTACGCCAATGGCGCAGCCACCCGGTGCGACGGGGCTTGCGTTGGCGCCCCCACCCGGTCCGCCGCCCTCCCAACCGCCCGCGCCCGCTGCCCCCGCGCGGCGCACTCCTGAGCTCGCATTGCAGGAAGGGAACGCAGCCTTGGCCCGGCGCGATTACGCCACGGCCGAGCAGGCAGCGCGCGAGGTACTGTCCGGCTATCGGACATCGCCGCGTGCTTACGATGCGCAGTTCCTGCTCGCCCAGGCGCTCACGGGCCAGCGCCAGTTCTCGCAAGCCGCGATCGCCTATGACGACACGTATAACCGGGCCAGGAAGGGCGCGCATTCCCAGGACGCCTTGGTGGGCCTGGCCAACTCACTGATTGCCATCAATGAGAAGAAGGCCGCATGCGATACGCTGGCGAAGCTGCGTGCCGAATACCCAAGCCCCAGGCCAGACCTGCATGAGGCGATTAACTCGGCAGGCCAGCGTGCGGGTTGCAGGTGAGTCCCTGACCGCCGAATTCACCGCGGCGATGGCGGCGGCCGGACCGTTCGAGCCTGCGCCGAGGATCGCGGCAGGTGTCTCAGGCGGGGCGGACAGCATGGCCTTGGCTCTGCTGGCCAACGCATGGGTGCGCGAACGCGGGGGCGATTTGCTCGCGCTGGTGGTCGATCATGGCTTGCGGCCGGAGTCGGCGGACGAGGCTGCGCAGACTGTCTATCGGCTGCAGGCACTCGGCGTGCCAGCGAGGCTGCTGACGATCCCGGGGCTTAGTCGCGGTCCGGCCTTGGCTGAAAGGGCACGGGCGGCGCGACTCAAAGCACTGTCCGGAGCCTGCCGGGAAGCTGGCATCCTCCACCTGCTGCTTGGGCATCATGCCGGCGACCAGGCCGAGACGGTGCTGATCCGTTCGCTGGGAGGGAGCGGCGCAGCCGGGATGGCAGCGATGGTACCCTTGGTGGAAACGCCACAGCTTCGCGTGCTGCGTCCGCTTCTGACCGTCCCACCGCAAGCGCTGCGGACGCTGCTGGCATCCGCGGGTGTGGCATGGGTTGAGGATCCCTCGAATGCGGATACCAGAGCACTCAGGCCGCGTCTGCGGCTGCTGCGACGGGATCGGGAAGGGACGGGTCCGGCAACAACCGCGCTGGTTGCTGCCGCTGCGGCAGCGGGGCGGCAGCGGGCCAACCAGCAGGCGGCAATCGCGGCGAGCCTTGGCGAGCATGTTGTCTTTCGGCCTGAGGGATTTGCCGTGCTGTTCAGGGACAGTTTGCCGCCGGCTGCCTTCGCCGCGGTGCTTCAGGCGATCGGTGGAGCGCCGTTTCCGCCCGCTACCAACTCACTCACCGCCCTGGCGGCATCACTTAAGCCGGCGACACTCGCGGGAGTTCGGCTGCTGCCGGCGGGGCGGCTCGGTCCGGGCGTCCTCGTGATACGAGAGGCCGCGGCCATGACGCCGCCCGTGCCTGCAGTGCCCGGCGCGATCTGGGACGGGCGATTCCGTCTCGGCAGCGGGGCTCAGCTCCCGGTCGGCGCCACGATGGGAGCCTTAGGCGTTGAGGCGGCACGCTTTCGCGACCGGTCCCCGCTGCCCTCGGCAGTGCTGCAGACGCTACCCGCCCTGAGGGTGCGCGAGGAGCTTTTCGCCGTCCCGCATCTCCTCTATCCTGACTGCAAAACATGTGCAGGTATTCCCGTGATATTCAGTCCGCCGAAAGCGGCTGCGGGTGCACCATATGTGTTTGGGGATGCATGAGGGGTGGAGACACCCTATGTTGATGTGGCTTCATGCGGCCGGTTCACGCTTCCTTACTATCCGGTTGGCATGGTCAGATGTTGTGCCTCGTCATAGGCAGCACCGCGTAAACGTGAGCGAAGAGAGATGAGCAATTTCGGCCGCAACCTGGCGCTATGGGTCATTATCGCCCTGCTGCTCGTGGTGCTGTTCAACCTGTTCCAGCCGGGGACGACGCGCACCGCCGCCACCCAGGTGGCCTATTCCGATTTCATCAATGAGGTGAATGGCGGTCGCGTGCGCGACGTGGTGATCCAGGGCCGCACCGTCTCCGGGCAGCTTACCGATGGCCGCACCTTCCAGACTTACACGCCCGAGGACGCCTCTCTCGTCGGCCGTCTGACGGACAAGGGCGTGCGGGTGATCGCAAAGCCCGAGGATTCCGACGTCAATCCGCTGCTGCACTACCTGCTGTCCTGGTTCCCCATGCTGCTGCTTATCGGCGTGTGGGTGTTCTTCATGCGCCAGATGCAGGCAGGCGGCGGCCGCGCCATGGGCTTCGGCAAATCGCGCGCGCGCATGCTGACGGAAAAGCAGGGGCGCGTGACGTTCGATGACGTGGCTGGCATCGACGAGGCGAAGGGCGAGCTGCAGGAGATCGTGGAGTTCCTGAAGGATCCCCAAAAATTCCAGCGCCTGGGCGGCAAGATTCCGAAAGGCGTGCTGCTGGTCGGGCCTCCCGGCACCGGCAAGACGCTGTTGGCGCGCGCCATCGCGGGCGAGGCGAACGTGCCGTTCTTCACCATCTCCGGCTCGGACTTTGTCGAGATGTTCGTGGGTGTCGGCGCCAGCCGCGTCCGCGACATGTTCGAGCAGGGCAAGAAGAACGCGCCTTGCATCATCTTCATCGACGAAATCGACGCGGTCGGGCGGCACCGCGGCGCCGGTCTCGGCGGCGGTAACGATGAACGCGAGCAGACGCTGAATCAGATGCTGGTCGAGATGGATGGCTTCGAGTCCAACGAAGGCGTCATCCTGATCGCGGCGACAAACCGTCCGGACGTGCTGGACCCCGCCCTGCTGCGGCCTGGCAGGTTCGATCGGCAGGTCGTGGTGCCGAACCCTGACGTGAACGGGCGGGAGAAGATTCTGCGCGTGCACATGCGCAAGGTGCCGCTGGCGTCTGATGTGGATCCAAAGGTGATCGCGCGGGGCACGCCTGGGTTCTCGGGCGCCGACCTGGCCAATCTGGTGAACGAGGCGGCGTTGCTGGCGGCGCGTATCGGTAAGCGCGTGGTGGCAATGGCGGAGTTCGAGGCGGCCAAGGACAAGGTGATGATGGGCACCGAGCGGCGTTCGCTCGTGATGTCCGAGGCCGAGAAGCGGATGACCGCCTATCACGAAGGCGGCCACGCGCTGTGCGCCATGCATGAGCCGGAATGCGACCCGGTGCACAAGGCGACGATTATTCCGCGCGGCCGCGCGCTGGGCCTGGTGATGAGCCTGCCGGAAGGCGACCGCTACTCGAAGAGCAAATCCAAGCTGCTGGCCGAGTTGACGATGGCCATGGGCGGACGCGCGGCCGAGGAAATCATCTTCGGGCCGGACAAGGTGTCGAACGGCGCGGCCGGCGACATCAAGATGGCGACCGACCAAGCACGCCGGATGATCACCGAGTGGGGCATGAGCGACAAACTCGGCATGATCGCGTATGGCGACAACAGCCAGGAGGTGTTCCTCGGTCACTCCGTGACGCAGAACAAGAACGTCTCAGAAGCGACGGCGCGGGAGATCGATGCTGAGATCAAGGACATCATCGATCGCGCTTACGCCAAGGCCAAGCGCATCCTGACGGAGAACATCGAGGAGCTGCATCGGCTGGCGCGCGGGCTGCTGGAGCATGAGACGCTGACCGGCGATGAGATCCGCACCGTGCTGCGCGGTGAGCCGGTGATCCGCAAGGTGGTCGACGAACCGGCGCCGGAGAGTCGGCGCGCCTCGGTGCCGAATGCGGGGCGCCCGGCCGCGCAGACACCACCGGCCGGAGGGCTGGGACCGGCACCGCAGCCGGGATAGAGAGTTATTCACCACGGAGGCGCCGAGGGCGCTGAGAAGACGAGAACAGCAATACCTTCGTCTTCTCAGCGCCTCTGCGGTGAATATTGTTCTCGCAGCATTCCGGCCAGCGCTTCACGCCTTGCTTTTGCACCGCTTCTTCGCCATATGCCGCCCGCCGGCACAGCCGGTAATTCACACGCGAGGCGCCTTTCCCGGCTCGCCGGGTCCGGTGTCGCAAGACGCAGCCTCGCGGAGGCACAACCGGACGAAGCGAAAGGACCCGCCCCCATGGCGATGCCCGACTTTTCCCTGCGCCAGCTCCTCGAAGCCGGCGTTCATTTTGGCCACCATACACGCCGCTGGAACCCAGCGATGGGCCCGTACCTATATGGCGTGCGCAACCAGGTGCACATCATTGACCTGCAGCAAACCGTACCGCTGCTGGACCGCGCATTGCGCGCGATCCGCGACGTCACCGCGGCCGGCGGCCGCGTGCTGTTCGTCGGCACCAAGCGCGCCGCAGCCGAATACGTCGCCGAGGCGGCCAAGCGCTGCGGCCAGTATTACGTCAACCACCGCTGGCTTGGCGGCACTTTGACCAACTGGAAGACCATCACCGGCTCCATCAAGCGTCTGCGCCAGATCGAGGAGCTGCTTGCCGGCAATATCGAGGGCCTCACCAAGAAGGAGGTGCTCGACATCACCCGCGACAAGGAGAAGCTCGAACGCGCGCTTGGCGGCATCAAGGAAATGGGCGGTCTGCCAGACATCCTGTTCATCATCGACACCAATAAGGAGAAGCTGGCAGTCGAGGAAGCGAACAAGCTGCACATCCCCGTCGTCGCGGTGCTCGACAGCAATTCGGACCCGCGCGGTGTCACCTACCCGGTGCCTGGGAACGACGATGCGATCCGGGCGATTACGCTTTATTGCGACCTGGTGTCCGGCGCGGTGCTCGATGGCATCAGTGCCGAGATGGCGGCCTCTGGTCAGGACATCGGTGCGGTGGAGGACCTCCCGCCAGAAACCTTGCCCGACGTCGAAGCTCCGTCTGAAGCCGCCAACGCCTAGGAGATCGGAAGGATGCCTGAGATTACTGCCGCGCTGGTGAAGGACCTGCGCGAGAAGACCGGGGCCGGCATGATGGATTGCAAGCGTGCCCTGACCGAGACCAGTGGCGAGATGGAAGCCGCGGTCGATTGGCTGCGCAAGAAGGGCCTTGCCGCGGCGGCGAAGAAGTCCGGGCGCGTCGCCGCCGAAGGGCTTGTGGGCGTCGCGTCAGAGCCTGGCCGCGCTGCTATGGTGGAGGTGAACGCCGAGACCGACTTCGTCGCGCGCAACGACACGTTCCAGGCGTTCGTAGAAGCGGTGACGAAGATCGCGCTTTCTGTCGGCGAGAATCTCGATGCGATCAAGGCGGCGCCATTTCCCGGCACAGGACGCAGCGTGGCCGAGGAATTGACGCATCTCGTCTCAACCATCGGCGAGAACATGAATATCCGCCGTGCACGCGTGTTGAGCGTCGGTAACGGTGTGGTGGCAACCTACGTGCACAACACGCTGAAGCCGGGATTGGGCAAGATCGGCGTGCTCGTCGGCATCGAGGGCGCGAGCGAGATGTCGGCGCTTGAGACTCTCGGCCGTCAGGTCGGCATGCACATCGCAGCCAGCCGTCCGGAGTCGATCGACATCGCAGGTGTCGATCCCGCTGCGTTGACACGAGAGAAGGCGGTGCTGGTCGAGCAGGCACGTCAGTCGGGGCGGCCAGACAACATCATCGAGAAGATGGTCGAAGGCCGCATTCGGAAGTTCTACGAAGAGATTGTGCTGCTCGAGCAGGTCTGGGTGCATGACGGCGAGAGCCGGGTGAAGGCTGTGCTGTCCAAGGCCGGCGTGAAGCTGACCGGGTTTGCACGCTTCCAACTGGGTGAGGGCATCGACAGGCCGCAAGGGCCCGACTTCGCATCCGAGGTGGCTGCGACCGCCGGAGTATAAAGTTCCACACGGACGCGCCCTACAACGCTTGATCTGTAACTCGCGCCGAGGAACTTGTTGCCCCCGTCCTGTCTGAGTAGGGTGCCGCCCGCCATCGTCAGGGACCCGCTCAGCATGCCAGGCCATCCGGTCTATCAGCGCGTCCTGCTGAAGCTCTCCGGTGAGGCCCTCATGGGCCGCCGGGAATACGGCCTGGACAGTGACACTGTCCGCGCGATCGCCACGGACGTCCGAGACGTCGTCGGCATGAACGTGCAGGTCTGCATCGTGATTGGCGGCGGCAACATCTTCCGGGGTGTTTCAGGCGCCGCCGACGGGATGGAGCGCGCGCAGGCCGACTACATGGGTATGCTTGCGACGGTGATTAATGCGCTCGCCATGCAGTCGGCCCTGGAGAAGTGCGGCGTTCCTACACGCGTCCAGTCGGCGATCCCGATGTCCTCGGTCTGCGAACCCTACATCCGACGGCGCGCCGAGAGGCACATGGAGAAGGGCAGGGTGGTGATCTTTGCCGCCGGCACCGGCAACCCGTTCTTCACGACGGATACCGCCGCGGCCCTTCGCGCCGCCGAAATGCACTGCGACGCCCTGTTCAAGGGGACTCAGGTCGATGGCGTGTATTCCGCGGACCCGCGCAAAGTACCCGACGCCAAGCGGTACGAGCAACTCACCTATCTCGATGTGCTGGCCAACGACCTGGGTGTGATGGACGCCGCCGCGATCAGCCTGGCGCGCGAGAACGGCCTGCCAATCGTCGTCTTCAATATCCACGCGCCGGGCGCCTTCGCCGCCGTGATCCGCGGCGAAGGCCGCTTCACGAGGATCATCGAACAGCAATAAAACATCGGGGTTCGTCTGGGAGGCTGCCATGGCACAGGTTGATGTCGAGAAGCTGAAGCAGGACCTCACGCGCCGGATGGATGGCGCACTGGAGACGCTCCGTCGGGAATTCAACGGGCTACGCACCGGCCGGGCCCATCCCGGCCTGCTTGAGCCGGTCAAGGTGCAGGCCTACGGCTCGGAAATGCCTTTGACGCAGGTTGGCACAGTCGGCGCGCCGGAGCCGCGTATGCTCACGGTGCAGGTCTGGGATCGCAGCCTGGTCGGAGCGGTGGAGAAGGCGATCCGCGACTCAGGCCTGGGGCTGAATCCGGCGTCTGACGGCCAACTGGTCCGGGTACCAATCCCGCAACTCACTACGGAGCGCCGGGCCGAATTGGTGAAGGCGGCGCACAAATATGCCGAAGGCGCCAAGGTCGCGGTACGCAGCGTCCGGCGGGACGGGATGGAGCAGATCAAGACATACGAGAAGAAGCACGAAATCGGCGAGGATGTGGCCAAGGACTGGAGCGCCGAGGTGCAGAAGATCACCGATCAGTACGTGAAACGGGTGGACGACGTCCTTGCGGAGAAGGAAAAGGATATCCGCCAGGTCTGATCGGGTCTCGATGTCCACTGTTCTCTTCCGGCGCGAAGGCGCTGTCGGCGAAGGTTCGGCGCCTTGCCCGGTGCACGTCGCCATCATCATGGACGGCAACGGGCGCTGGGCCGCTTCGCGGCACCTGCCGAAGGTTGCCGGCCATCGTGAGGGTGCCCGCGCGGTGCGGCGAACCATTGAGGCCGCGATCACAGCCGGCGTCTCCTGGTTGACCCTCTACGCGTTCAGCAGCGAGAACTGGCGGCGGCCTGCGGATGAAGTGCTGGATCTGACTGGGCTGCTGCGGCATTACCTCAAAAGCGAAATCGCCGAACTCAAGGCGAACGGCGTGCGCCTGCGCCTCATCGGCGACCTGACCCGATTTGATCCGGATATTCAGCGCGATCTTGCTCAGGCGGTCCGCGACACGGAGATCAACACACGCCTGAACCTGACGGTGGCGCTGTCATATGGCGCGCGTGCGGAAATCGCCGGTGCGGCCCGGGCACTCGCAGAAGCGGTGCGCGACCGCAAGTTGGACCCCGCCCGTATCGACGAGAACCTTTTTTCCGGAGCGCTTGCCACTGCCGGGATCCCGGACCCCGACCTGGTCATCCGGACCTCTGGTGAGCAAAGGCTGTCGAATTTCCTCCTCTGGCAGGCCGCCTACGCGGAATTTGTGTTCCTCGACGTGCTTTGGCCGGATTTCGCTGAACGGGACTTCGCTGCGGCACTGGCTGAGTTTGCCCGGCGGGAGCGGCGCTTCGGTGCTCGACCTGGCTGAGCGCTCAGGAGGCCGCTGGGCGGATCTAAGCACCCGCACGGTCTCCGCGATGGTGCTCGCCCCGATCGCGCTCGTCTGCGTCTGGTTCGGCGGTCTTGCCTTCACACTCATCGTATTGGTTGTGATGGTCGGCCTTGCCGCCGAATGGCTGACCCTGTGCCGCCGACGCAGTGCAACGATTCTGCGGCCTGCTGGCCTGCTGTATGTCTTGTTGGCGGGTGCCGCGCTGCT
The DNA here is from genome assembly GCA_964427005.1 of uncultured Acetobacteraceae bacterium. GTDB lineage: Bacteria > Pseudomonadota > Alphaproteobacteria > Acetobacterales > Acetobacteraceae > JAMXLO01. The sequence goes on along the minus strand of CAYRTL010000035.1, from coordinate 23,903 downwards.
TTGGCTGCGCGACGATCCGGCGGTGGGCCGCGCCCACGTGATCTTCCTTCTGCTGGTCGTTTGGGCGTGCGACATCGGCGCCTATCTGGTCGGCCGGTGGATCGGCGGCCCGCGGATGGCGCCGCGGATCTCCCCCGGAAAGACCTGGTCGGGTGCCATTGGCGGTCTTATCGCAGCCGTTGCGGTCGGGCTGGGCGCTGCCCATTTCCTGACCGATACTGCCATTGGCTGGCGCGCAATTGTGGTCGCCGCAGCGTTGGCAGTCGTTGCACAGGCCGGGGATCTGTTGGAAAGCTACATGAAACGGCGCCTGGAGGTGAAGGATTCCAGCCATCTGATTCCGGGCCATGGCGGGCTGTTTGACCGCCTTGACGCCCTGATGGCCGGATCGGTCATGGCTGCCCTGCTGGCGCTCACCCTTGGTCGTGGAGTAGTCCTGTGGCAATGACCCCGGCCCCGCGCAGCGTCACCGTCCTCGGCAGCACCGGCAGCGTCGGAACTCAGACTGTCGAGTTGCTTGCCGCCCGGCCCGAACGGTTCCAGGTCCGCGCCCTCGTTGCAGGCCGCAACGCCGCCTTGCTGGCCGAACAGGCGATCACGCTGAAGGCGACACGCGCGGTCGTCGCCGATCCGGCTCACTACAGCGCATTGCGCGAGGCGCTTTCGGGTACCTGCATCGATACGGCCGCCGGACCTGAGGCCGTGGTGGAGGCCGCGGCACTTCCAGCCGACTGGACGATGGCCGCGATCACCGGTGCCGCCGGGCTGGCCGCCACGCTTGCCGCCATCCGTCGCGGCGGCGTCGTGGCATTGGCCAACAAGGAGGCGCTGGTCTGCGCTGGCGAAGTCATGCTCCGCGCGGTACGTGAGGCCGGAGCGACGCTCCTGCCGGTCGACTCCGAGCACAACGCGATCTTTCAGGCGCTGGAAGACGGCAATCGCAGTGCCGTGGAGAAGATTGTGCTCACCGCTTCAGGCGGTCCGTTCCGCACGGCTACACTGGATGAGATGAAAGAGGCGACGCCTGATGTCGCACGCAAACATCCGGTCTGGTCGATGGGAGCGAAGATCAGCATCGATTCAGCCACCCTGATGAACAAGGGGCTCGAGCTGATCGAGGCGGCACGGCTGTTCGCGCTGCATGAGCCGCAGATCGACGTGCTGGTGCATCCGCAATCGGTGATCCACGGCCTCGTATTCTATCGGGATGGCAGTGTTCTGGCACAGCTTGGCTCACCTGACATGCGCATCCCTATCGCCCATACACTCGCCTGGCCGCAGCGCATGGCGACGCCGTCGCCGAGGCTTGATCTGGCGAGCCTTGCCAGACTGGATTTCTCGGCACCGGATACCGAGCGTTTTCCCGCGCTGCGTCTGGCTCGCGACGCGTTGCGAGCCGGTGGCGGTGCGCCTGCGATACTCAATGCCGCGAATGAAATTGCCGTTGAAGCGTTCATGCAACGCAGGATAGGCTTTCTCGACATAGCAGCGACCGTCGCGGCGGTGCTGGACGAGATGGGCTCCCATCCGGCGAACACGCTTGAAGAGGTGGTTGCGCTCGATGCCGCAGCGCGCCGGACCGCGGAGCGGGTGACGCGCGCTGCCTGAGTTGTTGAACCCAAGAACCGAAAGTAGCTGATTACATGCCCGCCGTATTGCAAAGCATCCTGGCCTTCCTCGTCGTTCTGGGCGTGTTGGTGTTCGTGCACGAGCTGGGTCATTACCTGGCCGCGCGGTGGTGCCGCGTGCATGTCGAGGTCTTCTCGATCGGTTTTGGCCAGGCGATCGCGACCTGGCGCGACCGCGTCGGCACGGTGTGGAAGCTGGGCTGGTTGCCTCTCGGTGGATACGTGAAGCTGCATGGGCACGAACGGCCGGTGGTTGCTGAGGAACCGCGCGAGCCGGGCCCGCTTGCCCAGGCCATCGGCCGCTGGCGTGGCAAGCAGCCCTCAGCGGCTCGTCCGACCAGAGTGGAACAGGTGCAAACGCCGCCGCAGTGGATTGCCGGCCGTGTGTTCCATGAGAAGCCGGTCGGGTCGCGCGCGCTTGTCGTCGCGGCTGGTCCAATCGCGAATTTCCTGCTGGCCATGGTGCTGTTCGCCCTGCTGTTCGCCACGGCCGGCCGGCCGCTGATCCTGCCCGTTGCTGGCGATGTATTGCCCGATGGCGCTGCTGCTCGTGGCGGAATCCAGGCCAATGACCGCATCCTGTCCATCGCGGGGACACCGATAGCAAACTTCGAGGACATTCAGCGCATCATCACCGCTCATCCCGCCGAGACACTGACCATTACCGTGAAGCGCGGGAACGAGACGCTGAACCTGCCGGTGCTGACGGACGCCCGCGACTCGGGCGGACAGAAAGTCGGCATGCTTGGTATTCGCGGCGGACAGATCGAATATCAGCGGCTCAGCCTGCCGCAGGCGCTGTGGGGCGGCGTGACGCAGACCTGGCAGGTGGCTTCCGAGACTCTCATTGGCGTTGCGCAGATGGTCACCGGCCGTCGCGGGACCGAGGACCTCGGCGGGCCGCTGCGTATTGCGCAGCTATCGGGTCAGGTGGCGCAGCTTGGCTTCGCAAGCCTGATCTCGTTCATCGCTGTGCTTTCGGTGAACCTGGGATTGATCAACCTTTTTCCCATTCCGGTGTTGGATGGCGGGCATCTGTTGTTCTATCTCGCCGAAGCAATTCGCGGCCGTCCGATTCCCGCGCGTGCACAAGAGTACGGCTTCCGCGCGGGTCTCGCGTTGCTCGCCGGATTGTTCATTCTGGTGACGTGGAACGACATCACTCGCCTGATGTTCCACTGATCCGCGACTGTTGCTTCCTCTCCCGCAAGCGGGCGAGGTGTACTGAAGCCGTTCCTACTCCGCGACGGCGATGATGCGCCGATCGTCCCAGATGCCGAGGCATACCCGCTCGCCGTCGCACGCCAGCAGCAGATAGGGATCGAGCACTACCTCTTGCTGCACGAGTTCGCCCAGGATCAATACGGACCCAGGTATCCGATCCTGCAGATCGCGCGCCAAACTTGCGATCCGCCGGGGTGTGCCAAGGTCGGGCAGCGCCTCAGCCGTGACATGCCGTTCCTCCCAACGCGCTCCGGCGCTGACGCGAAACACGCCGAATACGATCAGCAACGTCATGACGCCAAGCCAGAATAGGCACAGCCACGACGGGAAGAGCGTGCCCGGCATCATTCCATTGACGATGCCTCCGCTCATCGCCATGCAGAAGACTGAGCCCATCAGCCCCACTGGCAGCCAAAGCTGATGCTGATGCCAAAAGCTCGGAGCAAAACGCTCTAGCTGCGCCTGCTTGTGAGCGGCGAGAGCCTGCGACGGAACCGGCACGATACCATTATCTTGCAGCCGTTCGGTGAGAAGTCTGGGCCGTGCCGGAACGAGCAGTGCGTCGAATGGCATGGCCCAGTTCTCCTAGCAGCGATAGTTGGCGCCCTGGCGATCCACGGTACGGACAAGGCCACGCCATTCCGCCAGCCCATACTCCGGCGTGTCCCGCCGCTTGCGCATCCGCTCCGCCGACTTGCGCACAACGAAATCGTCGATCTGCACGGGCGGCGCGTCAAGCTGACGTGCGATCAATTCCAACTCGCAGGCACGCTCGAGACAATACATGCGATAGAACGCGCCATGCACACTGGGTCCGAGCGTCAGCAGCCCGTGATTGAGCAGCACGACATGGCTGCCGCGCGCGCAGGTGCGGCCGAGAGCCTCGCACTCGTCGGGCGTCGCCGGCACACCGTAGTCATGGTAGGCCAGGTCATCATATACTTGCAGCGCGTCCTGGCTGATTGGGCGAATCCCGTTGGCCAGCAGAGAGATGCCTGCACCGGCGCGTGTGTGCGTATGCATCACGCACATCGCATCAGGACGAGCCTTGTAGACCCCGCTGTGGATGGTGAAGCCGGCATTGTTGAACTTGCCGCCTTCGCTATAGACGTTCCCGTCCATGTCCATCTTCACCAGGCTGGACGCGGTGATCTCGTCGAACATCTCGCCGTAGTTGTTGATCAGGAAGGTGTTCGGCTCACCCGGTATCCGGGCCGACATGTGGGTGTTGATCAGGTCAGTCCAGCCGAGATGGTTCACAACGTGGTACAGAGCTGCGAGTTCGCAGCGGGTCTGCCATTCGGCGTCGGTCATCTCGGTCTTGGGCAGCTTCAGCGCTGCTGACATTTCGTTCTCTCCGTCTTGCTCGGCCAGGGCGGGGGCCGCTTTGCCCGGTTGGACGCTAGTGCGGGCCCGTCCGGTCAGCAAGGTTACGGTTTCAGTCTTCCACCTAGCCTAGTGCGAAGACGAACGGTATCTTGCGCGCCTGCAAGCCGGGCTGGTCGGTTACGGCGCGATTCTGGTATGGCGCTTGAACGAGGGGGAGAGAGTTTTGATACGAACACGCGCCGCGTGGCTCGCTGTATGCCTGCTGCCTGTCTGGCTGACTGGAACGGCCGTTGCTCAGCGCTCCTCCGCACCGCCCGCCCCAACCAACCGCCCTGCCGGACAGCCAGCGCCTGTCCGGACCGGCGGCACCATCCAGGCGATCAAGGTTGAAGGCAACCAGCGCATTGAGAGCGGGACAATCCTCTCCTACATGCTGGTGCAGCCCGGCGACCCGTTCGATCCCGATCGACTCGACCGCAGCCTGAAGACCCTTTACGCCACCGGACTGTTTCAGGATGTGCGCCTCAATCGGGATGGCGATACGCTTGTTGTACACGTGGTCGAGAACCCGCTGGTCAACCGCGTTGCCTTCGAAGGCAATCACAAGCTGACGGACGATCAGCTTCGGCCCGAGCTGCAGCTCAAGCCGCGTGCCGTGTTCACGCCGGCGCTGGCTGAACAGGACCGGCAACGCATCCTCGATCTGTATGCCAAGCGCGGTTACTACAACGCGCGGGTCGATCCTCAGGTGATCCGGCTCGACCAGAACCGCGTCGATGTCGTGTTCCAGGTCAACGACGGCTCTGTCACGCTGATCAGCAAAGTCATTTTTGTCGGCAATCACGCGTTCAGCGAGGATCGTCTTTCGGAGGTGATCAACAGCCGCGAACAGCGATGGTGGCGGTTCCTATCATCATCGGATGAATACGACCCGGAGCGACTGAATTTCGACAAGGAGTTGCTGCGGCGCTTTTACCTGAAGAACGGCTATGTCGATTTCGACATACGCGATGCGAAGGCCGAGCTGGCGCCGGACCGTTCAGGGTTCTTCCTTACATTCACGATCAACGAGGGCGAACGCTATCGCGTCGGCAAGGTCACCATCAACTCGCAGCTCCGCAATCTCAACGCCGAGGACTTGCGACGCGATCTGCAGTTTGATGAAGGGGACTGGTATGACGGCGATGCCGTCGGCCGCAGCGTCGATGCGATGGAGGAGGACGTACACGATCGCGGCTACGCGTTTGTCGATGTGAAGCCGCGCATCACGCGCGATCCCGAGAAGCACATTGTCGATCTCGCCTTCGATGTCGGCGAGGGACCGCGGGTCTATGTCGAGCGGATCGACATCACCGGCAACACGCGCACCAAGGACAAGGTGATTCGCCGCGAGATGCGGCTGGCCGAAGGCGACCCGTTCAGCGCGGAGGCAGTGCGCCGCTCCCGGCAGAGGCTGCAGGATCTCAACTACTTCAATAATGTCGTCATCACGACAGCACCTGGCTCCGCGCCGGACAAGGCGGTGTTGAACACAACAGTCGATGAGAAGGCGACTGGCGAGTTCACGTTGGGCGGCGGCTACTCGACCGATGCTGGCGCCCTGCTCGATGTCGGCCTGGCCGAGCGCAACCTCGTTGGCACGGGCATCAACGCCGGCATCAATGGCGTGCTCGCGCAGAAGCGAAGCTCGATAACGGCATCGATCACCGATCCGTATTTCCTCGATCGCAATCTCGTCCTGGGCGGTGACATATTCCTGATCCAGACAAATTACCTGGGCACGCAACCCTACGACGAGAGGCGCGTGGGCTTCGATGTCCGCACGGGCTACGACTTCAATGAATATCTGCGACAGGTCTGGACTTACTCGCTGGTCGGGCGAACGGTGTTCAACGTCGCCACCGGCGCCAGCTTCTTCATCAGGCAGCTTCAGGGCTACTCGGTGCTGTCACAGGTCAGCCAGGCGATCACGCTTGACCACCGCGACAGCAAGATCGATCCGCACACTGGCTACATGGCCTCGTTGGGCACGGACTTCGCCGGCCTGGGCGGCAACGCCAGGTTCATCCGGACCAATCTGAATGGGCAATATTTTATCCCGTTCGACCGGTTCACCGGCAACAGTGACTGGGGACTCGCGCTGACGGGCAGCATTGGCTACCTGTACAACGAGGGCAAACAGGAACAGATCATCGACCGTTTCTTCCTGGGAGGCGACAATCTTCGTGGCTTCCAGATCGGTGGTGCCGGCCCGCACGACGCGATTACGGGTGACCCGCTGGGCGGCCGGTTTATCTGGACTCAATCGACCGAGCTGCACTATCCATTGCCGATCCCGCAGGACATCGGCCTATCGGGTAGGGCGTTCGTTGATGTGGGTGGTCTGACGCAGGCCAGTTTCAAGAGCAACACAGTGTGTGTTGAACCGGTTGTACTGACGCCCTGCGTGATCACGGAGTCCGCCACGCCGCGTGTTGGCATCGGTGTCGGCCTGTCCTGGCACACGCAGTTTGGGTTGTTGAACCTTGACTTGACGCCCTTCGTTATAAAGCAATCCAAAGACCAGACACAGATTTTCCGATTCGGCTTCGGTACGAGGTTCTAGTGCTGCAATTTCGCCTTCTCACCACGTCAGCCCTGGCAGTTGCCGTACTGTTGGGTCCTATGCCCCAAGTCGTGGCGCAACAGAACCAGCAATGGTTCGTTCCCAATCAGCCGCGCACGCCTGCTCCTGCGGCGCGCCCAGCGCCGCGGCCGCCCTCCCAACCGGAACCGCAAGGCGTCGCGCCGACGCTTGTGCCTGAGGCAGGAGTGCCGGGGGAGGGGCAGGCGCAGCAGGTCCAGGTACAGCTTCCGCCACCTCCCGAAGTGCCCCCACTCCCAAAGGGTCCGACTCCACCAGCCGCCATTGTCGGCGTGTTGTCAGTGGCCGACGTCATGCGGGCCTCGACCGCCTTCCAGCAGGCGGACAAGGAGTTCGTCGCGCGGCGCCAGAAGCTGAATGAAGACGCCCAGAAGGAACAGGTGGCCTTGCGTGACCTGGGCCAGGCGCTTGCAAACGAGCGTAGCAAGCTCACACCCGAGCAGATACGCGCCAAGGAGAAGGAGCTGCAGGATCGCATTGCCGAGTCTCGTCGGGTGTTCGGCGATCGGAACCGCATCATCCAGGAGGCAAGCCAGTATGTGATGGCGCAGATCGACCGCGGCGTTGAGCTGGTCACGCAGCAGGTGGCGATCAGCCGCGGCATCAATCTGGTGCTGAACCGGGCCCAGATCCTAGGGACGACGAATGAATTCGATATGACGCCTGCCGTAGTGGAGGACTTGAACAAGGTTCTGGCGAACGTGGTGATCCCGCCGGACGGTGTGTCGCCGGTCTCGATGCAGGCGCAAGGGGGAACCACGGGGGGTGGCAACCAGCAGTCCCAGGCTAAGCCAGCTGCGAAACCTGCTGCTGCCCAGCCCCCTGCCCAGCAACAGCATCGGTGAGCCGGCGCGAGGCGCGGGAGCATGGATCGGCCCCCGATTGCCGGCGATCTGCGCTTCTTCCGCCGGAGCGGCCCACATAGTCTCGCCGCGGTAGCCGATGCGGCGCAGGGGGAGGCACCGCCTCGGCAGCTGATGCTGAGCGGGATCGCGCCGTTGCAAACCGCCGAACCGGCGGACGTCAGCTTTCTCGACAACCGTAAATACGCAGCGGCGCTGGCCGAGACGCGAGCAGGGGCCGTGATCGTGCATCCCGATATGGCGGAGCGTGTTCCAGCCAGCGCTGTGGCGATCACCACGACCGAGCCCTATGTCGCCTGGGCACGCGTCGCGGCCCTGTTCTATCCATTGCCGCCTATCGCGCCGGGGGTGCACGCTTCGGCCGTGGTGGCCGAAGATGCCAAGATCGATCCAAGCGCGGAGATCGGCCCGCTTGCCGTCATCGGTGCACATGCCGAAATTGGCCCGCGTTGCCGCGTCGGTCCCATGGCAGTTATCGGCGAGGGTGTCGTCCTGGGCGCAGATTGCCGTATCGGCTCGCACGTCTCGATCAGCCATGCGCTGCTTGATGATCGCGTGACGGTCTATCCTGGTGCGCGGATCGGTCAGGACGGATTTGGCTTCGCGGTCACGGCTGAGGGATTCCTGAGTGTGCCGCAGCTTGGTCGCGTGGTCATCGAACACGATGTGGAAATCGGCGCCAACACCACGATTGACCGCGGATCATTGCACGATACCCACATTGGGGCGGGCTCGCGCCTCGACAATCTGGTGCAGATCGGGCACAACGTCCGCCTTGGCCGCGGCTGCGTGATCGTTTCGCAAGCCGGCATTTCTGGTTCTACGATCCTGGAAGACCACGTCATGGTTGCTGGCCAGGCGGGTCTGACGGGCCACCTTCGGATCGGACGCCGAGCTCGGATCGGGGCGCAGGCAGGGGTTATGTCGGACGTCCCGGCGGGTGCCGATGTGGTGGGCAGCCCGGCCCAGCCGGTCCGTGAGTTCTTCCGGCACATTGCCGTCCTCCGGCGGCTGGTGCGGGAGGCGACGAACCGGCGGTCGAAGGGCAAGGCTGCGGGGACGGAGACAGATACGGACTGAACGTCATGGATTCGCCCGCCACTGAGGCAGTTTCGTCTGAAGCCACCGTCGATGTGATCGACATCGCGCGCATCATGCACGCGATCCCGCACCGCTACCCATTCCTGATGATTGATCGCGTGGTTGACGTGGTGCGGAACCGATCAGCCATCGGCATCAAGAATGTCTCGGTCAACGAGTCATTCTTTGCCGGCCATTTCCCCAATCATCCAGTCATGCCGGGTGTGCTGATCATCGAGAGCATGGCGCAGACCGCCGCGGTGCTGGTGGTGGAGACACTCGGTCCGGAAGCCGCCGGCAAGGTCGTCTACTTCATGTCGATCGAGGGCGCGAAGTTCCGGCGCCCGGTCGTGCCGGGAGACCAGCTCCGTATCCACGTGACGAAGGAGCGGAACCGCGGCAACGTCTGGAAGTTCAACGCCGTGGCCAGAGTGGACGGTGTGTCGGTAGCCGAAGCGACCTACGCCGCGATGATCATGGACCGTGCCGTAGCGCCCTGAACCGCTGCCTCAAAGCAGACAAAATCTGCGTTGAAACAACCGGTTACAGGATGATCATCGATACACAGGGCAACAATGATTGAGTTGGCCGGCACTGCGGGCGGTCCTAGCCTTTACAGATGTCTGGCCTGATGGTTGCGCACGCGGGAGAAGCTGCAGAATGGATGCGATGACCGCGACAATTGCGCGACAGCCGGCTGGTGCCGCGATCCACCCGACGGCTGTGGTTGCACGCGGCGCGGAGCTGGGTGCTGGTGTCCGGATCGGCCCGTTCTGCACCGTTGGCCCGAACGTGGTGATCGAAGACCGCGCCGAGTTGGTGTCGCACGTCGTCGTTGATGGTCATACGCGGATCGGTCCTGACGTCGTGCTTTATCCGTTCTGCACCGTCGGCTTGGCGCCACAGGACCTGAAATACGCTGGGCAGCCGACACGTTGCGAAATCGGCGCGCGTACCCAGGTGCGCGAGCATTGCACCATTCATCGCGGTACCGTCACCGGAAAAGGCATCACGCGGGTTGGCGCCGACTGCCTGCTGATGGCGGTCGCACATGTCGCGCATGATTGCACGTTGGGTGATCACGTCATCATCGCAAACAACGCCGTGATGGGTGGACACGTCAGCATTGCCGATCATGCGGTGATTGGCGGTGCCGCGGCGATCCATCAGTTCGTCCGCATCGGCCGCGCGGCGATGATCGGCGGCGTTTCCGGAGTGGAAGCGGATGTGATTCCGTTTGGCAGCGTGATCGGTAATCGCGCGCGTCTGGCGGGACTGAACGTCATCGGCCTGAAGCGGCGCGGTTTCGACAAGGCGCAGATCCAGTTGCTCCACAATGCATTCCGCGATCTCTTCCAGCGCGAGGGTCTATTTGCACAGCGGCTGGCCGGCGTGCGGACACGCTACGGCGATGAGCCGCTGGTTGCCGAGGTGCTTGAGTTCATCGACGCACCAAGTCATCGCGGCCTGATCCGGGCAGAGTAGGCATTGTTCGTGGCCGGGCCGGCGCTGGGAATCCTGGCCGGCGGCGGCCAACTGCCTGGCAAAGTCGCGGCGGCGGCTCGTGCCGCGGGTCGGGACGTGTTTCTTGTTGGCCTCGAAGGATTCGCCGAACCGGCGGTGCTGGCGCCGTGGCCGCATGAAATCATTCGCATTGGTGCCGCCGGCAGGATTCTGGCGGCCCTGCGTGGCCATGGATGCCGGGATCTGGTGCTGATTGGGCCGGTGCGGCGGCCCTCTTTGCTAGACCTGCGGCCCGACGCGGAGGGAGCACGTATGCTCGCCCGCATCGGCCGTGCTGCATTTGCCGGTGACGATGGATTGCTGGCGGCAATCGTGAAGGTTCTGGGCGAGGAGGGTTTCCGGGTCGTCGGGGCACAAGACGTGCTGAGCGAAGCACTCGCGCCCGCGGGACAATTGTCGCGCGCCGGTCCAGACGCCATGGCCATGGCGGATATCAGACGCGGCATAGCCGTTGCGCGTGCGCTCGGATCGGTCGATGTGGGGCAGGGTTGCGTCGTGCAGCAGGGGATCGTCCTGGCTGTGGAGGCAGCAGAAGGTACCGACGCGATGCTCGCCCGCTCCGCGTCCCTGGCCCGCCCGGGACCGGGCGGCGTGCTGGTGAAGCTGGTCAAACCGGGACAGGATCGCCGGGCGGATCTGCCGACGATTGGTCCTGGCACGATCGAGGCCGCCGCGGCGGCAGGACTGCGGGGGCTTGCGTTCGAAGCCGGCGGGACCATCCTGGCGGAACGAGAGGCGAGCATTGCCACGGCGGACGCGGCTGGGCTGTTTCTGCTAGGGCTGAGTCCACACGATCTGTCCGAGGGGAGTGAGAGCAAATGAGCCGTTATCTGCATACGATGCTGCGCGTCGGCGACCTGCAACGCAGCGTGGACTTCTATTGCAAGGCGTTCGGCATGCAGGAGCTGCGTCGGCGCGACGTACCGGACGGAAAATATACGCTCGCCTTCGTGGGATTTGGCGATGAAGAGCACAACACGGTCATCGAGCTGACCTACAATTACGGCGTCGAGAAATACGAACTCGGCGGCGCGTTCGGTCACCTCGCGATTGGGGTGCCGGATGTCGCCGGTGCATGCGAGGTAGCGGCCCAGGCGGGCGGAACGATCACGCGGCCGGCGGGTCGGGTGAAGTTCGGCACCACGATCATTGCCTTCGTCAAAGACCCGGACGGCTACATGATCGAACTGGTGCAGAGGCCATAGCCGCTATCGGCTGGCATCGAGCGCGGCCTGTAGCATCCAGGCCGCTGCCATCCGGTCCACCGACGTCGCACGCTTGCGGCGGCTCAGGTCGGCCTCCTCGATCAGGAAGCGGTTCACTGCTGCTGACGACAATCGCTCGTCCCATAGCGCCGTCGGCAGTCCGGTGGCATTCGCGAGGGCTTCCGCCCAATCGCGGGCCGACTGTGCCGCGGGCCCTACTGACCCGTCCATCGACAGCGGCAGTCCCACGACCAGACCGCCGACCCCTTCCTTTTGGACAATTGCCATGATCTCGGCAGCGTTCTGGCGCAGCCGACCACGCCTGATGCTGCTGTAAGGCGAGGCAAGCGAAAGCAAGACATCGGACAGAGCCAAGCCGATTGTCTTGCTGCCGGGATCAAGCCCGATCAGGCGCTGATTGCGCTGAAGGCCCGCCCGTAAAGCCTGCATGCTGAGCAGTGGCATGCAGGCATTATCAGGGGACAGTACTCTTCTGTCAGCTTGTGATGGAATGGGCGAGCAATGTCTGGAGATTCGTCGGGCCCGCTGCGCGCAGCGTAGCCACGTCGAAGCTACCGCCGCCGGAGCTGACATTGATGACTGCGTCATTACCCGACATGTTGACGTGCATGATGTTGCCGATGGTGGCGGCGTTCCCATCCCATCCCGCTTGCTTCAGTAGCGGGCGCAGGTCGAACTTGTCGCCGTTCTGCATCACCCAGCCATAGATGTCGTCATTGCCCTGACCGCCACCCGGCAGGACGATGATGTTGTTGCTGCCGCTGTCCTCCAGGTGATTGTTGCCGGCACCTGCATCGATCGTGTTGCCCGAACCGGCGTATTGGATCGTGTCATTGCCTGCTCCGGTAACTATGGTGTTGCCACCCTGGAATGCCTGCACTCGCTCAGTGCCGCCGGTCGCATTCAGCGTGTCGCCGGTGCCATCGATGAAGAACATGTGGTCGCCTGCAGTGGCCGTGATCGTCGTCGAACTCGCCGTGATGACCGGGCTGCTGTCATTGGCAGCGATGTTGGTCCCATTGCCCGCCGGCTGTGTCGGCTGCGTTGGCGGCGGTGTTGGCTGCGTCGGCTGAGGATCGGTTGTCGGGGTGTTTGGAGTGGTTTGACCGCCAGTGGTAGTTTGGCCGGCGGTATCCGTCTGGCTGCTGCCGCTGCCGATAGTAATCGAGGTTGATGCCTGATTGCCGGCCTGGTCCTGCGCGGTAAGCTGCAGCGTGTCGTTGGTGCCGCTGGAGTGCAGATTGGAGAGGCCGGCGTTCACCTGCCAGATGTTTCCGGACAGCGTCAGGTTGTTTCCCTGTTGCAGATTGCCCCACGCATCATAGGTGGCCAACGAACCGTTGGCATCGGTGATCTTCACCGTGAGGGGCGTGCCATTGCTGCTGGCATAGGGATCTGTCAACGACAGGTTCGGGATCAACACCGGCTGACCCGGTGTGGCCTGCACGTTGCTGGGCGCATTGAAGGTCATGCCGCCTGTTGAAGTCGGCGGGGAGCCTCCGCCTGTCGGCGGGGACGGAGAAGGAGAGGGTGAAGGTGCCGGCGTCGGAGAAGGAGCTGGATCCGATACTGGCGGGGCGCCGGACGATGCGATCCTTACCAGCACCGGGTGATCAGGTACCCAGACCTGCGCGGAGTTGGTGCTGCCGAAGGACTGCGTCGAATTCGTTCCCGTAAGTGGGTCGTACACGTCCACTGCATTTGCGGTCGAGCCGAGGTTGACCGTGACGGAGTGACCACCGTTCGACTCATTCCAGAGAGCCAGCCAGAAGCTGCCGTCTGACTTCTGCAGCAACAGCGAATTGTCGCCGGCCGCCGTGTTGTTAAGCGTGTAATCCAAGGAACCAGGCGTGAACGACCCGTCGTCATGTAGCAGGCTGGTCAGGTTGTGGAGAGCCTGTCCTGTCGGGCGGGGTGATCCATCCATGTTCACCAGTCCCCAATAGCCGGACGGATCGTCGTACAGGGCGTAGAAGTATGTTTTGAGGTCTCCGTTCTTGATGCCGTCGAATACCGCGCCCAGTGACCATTTGGCCGCCTGTGTCATATCGGTGCGGGTGATGTCGTAGCCGAACTCAGTGGTGATCACCGGTCGTGACGCCGCAGCGAGATGTGCGTCCGCGTTCAGCTGCTGGATGGTGATGTCAGGTGCGCCGGATGGATAGGTGTGCGCGTTGGCGTAGTCCGTGATGCCCGAGAGGTCGCCGACAGTGCCATAGTTGCCCTGCCAATTGTTGGCAGCCGTCCATCCTGCACCAAAAGAGATGTTGATCGCCGGCAGGCCGAATGATTTGGCGGTATTGAACACCTGTTGCTGGAACTGCGCCGCTATGTACTGGTTGTTGCCTAACGATAGCGGGTAGTCGTCATCCTCCTCATTGCCGCCCTCGACGTAGTTTACGATTCCCGTTTGGGCGATCTGCTGCAGGTACCCGAGTTGAGTGGACATGCCGCCCGGTGACGTTTCGCCGATAAAGGCGTCGAATTTTACGCCGGTATCCCGGGCAACCTGCTGCCAGAGCTGCAAGTCCTGCGGGCCGCCGGGGCTGTCGCGCAGATTGTTGACGCCGAGATAGCGGATCGCGGCTTCGGTCACTGCGAGGTTGGTGTAGCCGGAACCTCCGAAATCCAGGTGAGTGTTAACGCCTATCGTCTGGACAAAAGCTTCGGCGCCGTAGGCTTGCTGCGTAGCCATATGACAATATTCCTACCAAGCAGGCGTGCCGGTTCGACAGGCACTCACCTGTTGTTTCGATTAAGGTTCGTTCAGACAGATAGGTGGGCTAACGCGTCGGGCTGATTGCGCGTGACATAACTCTCTTCCCCCCACGATGAAGAAAGCCGAGGAATGGCGTCCTTCGGTAGTGCTGCCACATCCGGGCCAATGACCGGGTCCGAAGCGGTAAGCGAGCCCCTAACAACTTATCGCGCGTTGCAACAGCATCTCTGTGATGTGAACGCGGAGTTAGTGGCCATATTTGAACGACTCGCCTGTGGATTAGTGCACTGATTGAGACCAATTTCCTATTTCTGCGACGTCCGTCAAAAATTAGTTCTCTCACCGGAATTAAAAGCTGGGGCGCGCCGTTGAGTTGAACCACCCCATGATGGTCAGTATGGTCCTGTGTTCCATTTGCAACAGGGTTGACCCAGCGATGTCGCTTGATCCCGCGACGATACGGCGTATTGCGAGCTTGGCTCGCATTCATGTCGAGGATGCCGAGATTCCCAAACTGCAATCAGAGCTGAACGGCATACTGGGCTGGATCGAGCAGCTCAATGAGGTGAACGTCGATGGTATCGAGCCGCTGACCGGTGCTACCCAGATGGCGTTGAAGATGCGGGAAGACGTGGTCACAGATGGTGGTTATCCCGAGAAGGTGCTGGCGAACGCACCCGAGCGGGCAGGCAACTTCTTCGTGGTTCCCAAGGTGGTCGAGTGAACCTTACCGACCTGACGATTGCCGAAGCACGCGACGGCCTGCGTGCAAAGCGGTTCACCGCGCGCGAACTCATCGAGGCACATCTGGCCGCGATCCGTTCGCTGAATCCGCGACTGAATGCGTTTATTACGGTCACCGAAGAGCGTGCGCTCGCGCAGGCGGACGCCGCGGATACTGCATTGGCTCGTGGCGAGATTGCGCCGCTCACCGGAATCCCGCTGGCAATCAAGGACCTGTTCTGCACGGAAGGCGTGCGCACCACCGCAGGCAGCCATATTCTTGCACCGTTCGTACCGCCTTACGAAAGCACGGTCAGTGCCAATCTCCTGCGCGATGGCGCGGTGTTTCTCGGCAAGGCGAACATGGATGAGTTCGCGATGGGCTCATCCAACATGACCTCGGCCTACGGCCCGGTGCAGAACCCGTGGCAACGGCGGCAGGACCAGACGGCAGTGCTGGTGCCTGGGGGTTCCTCGGGCGGCTCCGCGTCTGCCGTGTCGGCGCGATTGGCCATGGGCGCGACGGGCACGGATACCGGCGGTTCGATCCGCCAGCCAGCGTCGTTCTGTGGCATTGTCGGACTGAAGCCCACCTATGGCCGCTGTTCGCGCTGGGGTGTGGTGGCGTTTGCCTCGTCGCTGGATCACCCGGGCCCGTTTGCGCGTACGGTGCAGGATTGCGCGATCCTGCTCCGATCGATGGCCGGACACGATCCGAAGGATTCGACCAGTGCAGACGTGCCGGTGCCGGACTACGAAGCGGCTTGCACGCGCAGCGTCAAAGGCATGCGGATCGGCGTGCCCCGCGAATATCGCGTGGACGGCATGCAGGGCGAGATCGAAACGCTGTGGCAGCAGGGTCTCACCTGGTTGCGCGATGCTGGTGCGGAAATCGTCGATGTATCGCTGCCCCACACGAAATACGCGCTTCCCGCCTACTACATCGTGGCGCCGGCGGAGGCCTCGTCGAACCTCGCGCGCTATGACGGGGTGCGTTTCGGCTTGCGAGAGCCGGGCGAGGACCTCCGCGATCTCTACGAACGGACGCGCGCGGCAGGGTTCGGCGCGGAGGTGCGGCGGCGTATCCTGATCGGCACGTATGTGCTCTCGGCAGGTTACTACGACGCTTATTACCTTCGGGCGCAGAAAGTGCGTGCACTGATCCTGCGGGACTTCACCGAGGCCTTTGCGGAGGTGGATGCGTTGGTCGCACCAACCGCACCTTCGGCGGCGTTCGCACAGGGCGAGAACATGGATGATCCGGTGCAAATGTATCTGAACGATGTGTTCACCGGGCCCGCTGACCTGGCGGGCATTCCCGGCATCTCTGTGCCGGCCGGGCTGGACGCGAACGGACTGCCGCTCGGCCTTCAGGTTCTCGGCAGACCATTCGATGAGGAAACGGTATTCGCGGTTGGTGCGGCATTGGAGCGTGCTGCAGGCTTCGATGCATTGCCGCAGATTCGCGCGGGAGCGTAAGAGATGGGGTATGCGATCGAAGGATCCACCGGTACCTGGGAAGTCGTCGTCGGTCTTGAGGTCCATGCGCAGGTCATCAGCAAGGCAAAGCTGTTCTCCGGCGCGGCAACAGATTTCGGTGCTCCGCCCAACACCCAAGTCAGCTTTGTCGATGCGGCGTTTCCGGGCATGTTGCCGGTGATCAATCGCGAGTGTGTCGCGCAGGCCGTCCGCACCGGGCTGGGATTGAATGCGCACATCAACATGGTGAGCCGGTTCGATCGCAAGAACTACTTCTATGCCGATTTACCGGCCGGTTATCAGATCAGCCAGTACCAGCATCCAATCGTCGGAGAAGGCTCTATCGAGATCGAGCTGGCCGATGGCACCACGCGCGATATCGGCATCACCCGGCTGCATCTGGAGCAGGACGCAGGCAAGTCGCTGCACGACCAGCATCCGACGAAATCGTACATCGATCTGAACCGCGCCGGTGTGGCGCTGATGGAAATCGTGTCGGAGCCTGACATCCGTTCGCCGGAGGAAGCGGGTGCCTACTTGCGCAAGCTGCGCACCATCCTGCGCTATCTCGGTACTTGCGACGGTAACATGGAGGAAGGCTCCATGCGCGCCGACGTGAATGTCTCGGTACGCAAGCACGGCGAGCCATATCGTACACGCTGTGAGGTGAAGAACGTCAACTCGATCCGCTTTGTAATGCAGGCGATCGAGGCGGAGGCGAAGCGGCAGATCGAGGTTTGGGAGCGCGGCAGCGCCGTCGAGCAGGAGACGCGGCTGTTCGATCCCAGCCGGGGCGCTACACGCTCCATGCGCAGCAAGGAAGATGCGCACGATTACCGCTATTTCCCTGATCCTGACCTGCTGCCTTTGGTGCTGGAGGAGGCATGGGTGGCGGAGCTGAAGGCGAAGCTGCCGGAGCTTCCCGACACGAAGAAGCGCCGTTTCATCGAGGACTACGGCCTGACGGCATACGACGCTGGCGTGCTCGTGGCTGAACAGGCGACGGCGGACTACTACGAAGCGGTCGCAAGAGGCCGGGATGCGAAGATAGCGGCCAACTGGGTGACGGGCGATCTGTTTGCTGCGCTGAATCGCCTGGGACGCACTATCGCTGACAGTCCGGTATCCGCTGCTTCGCTCGGCAAGCTGCTCGACCTGATGGCAGACAGCACGATCAGCGGCCGCATTGCCAAGGATGTGTTCGAGGCGATGGTGGAAACTGGCGACGATCCGGCCGCGATTGTGGAGGCGAAGGGTCTTCGTCAGGTGACCGACACGGGCGCGATCGATGCAGCAGTGGCAAACGTACTGGCGGCGAATGCCGACAAGGTCGCGGAGTACAAGGCTGGCCGCGAGAAGCTGTTTGGTTTCTTTGTCGGTCAGGTGATGAAGACGATGGCCGGCAAAGGAAATCCGGCACTGGTCAATGAGGCGTTGAAGCGGAAGCTATCCTGAACTCCTGTCATTGCGAGTCGCGAAGCGACGAAGCAATCCCCATCACGTGGGGGATTGCTTCGCTTCGCTCGCAATGACAGCCGGACACGATGCCGCGCTTGGGTTCATCGAGGAACTCATGCGCATGCCACACAGAAGAAGTACGAGTACCGGCACCAGTGGCGCTACCGACGTGAAACAACCGCCATGAGTCGTGATCAACGGGGCTTGGTATAAGGGGGGCCTGAACCCGCCGCCGCGTCAGTTGCGATATACGGCTTAACCATCTTTCTTGGATCAACGATGCGGTCGAATTCTTCCTCGGTGACAAAGCCCAGCTTCAGTGCCGCGGCCTTCAAGGTGAGGTCGTTATCCATGGCGTAGTGGGCGATCTTGGACGCCTTGTCGTAGCCGATGACCGGAGAAAGCGCCGTCACCAGCATGAGCGAGCGTTCGACATACTCGTTGATGCGCTTCAGATTGGGCTTAGTCCCTTCGACCAGGAACCGCCGGAAATTAACGGAGCCGTCCGTCATGAGCGTAATGGACTGCATGACGTTGAAGATCATCAGCGGCTTGTAGACGTTCATCTCGAGATAGCCCCCGGCGCCGCCAAACCCGACGGCGACGTCATTGGCCATCACCTGCGCGGCGATCATGGTGAGCGCCTCGCATTGGGTTGGATTGACCTTGCCTGGCATGATCGAGGAGCCCGGCTCGTTCTCCGGGATCTCCAATTCGGCAAATCCGGCGCGCGGCCCGCACGACATCAGCCGGATGTCATTGGCAATCTTGTAGAGGGACACGGCGAGGGTGCGCAGTGTTCCGGAGAGCTGGACCAGTGCGTCGTGGGAGCCCTGCACAGCAAATTTGTTCGGCGCGGTCACAAAGGGCAAGCCAGTGAGCCTGGCGATCTCGGCGGCTGCCGCTTCGGCAAAGCCGGGCGCCGAGTTGATGCCGGTTCCAACCGCCGTACCGCCGAGTGCCAATCGGTATACGCCGTGCAGAGCTGCTTCGATCCGGTCCAGGTCATCTGACAACATGGCAGCATAGCCGGACCATTCCTGACCCAATGTCAGGGGGGTCGCATCCTGCATGTGAGTGCGCCCAATCTTGACGATATCGCTCCACTCGTTCGCCTTCGTGCCGATCGCATCGCGCAAGGCGGAGACTGCGGGAATCAGCCGGCTTTTCACATTGACCGCTGCCGCAATGTACATGGCTGACGGGAATGTGTCGTTCGAGGATTGTGCCATGTTGACGTGATCGTTCGGATGAACCGGAGTATGGCTGCCAAGCGGCGTGCCGACGATTTGGGAACAGCGGTTGGAAATTACTTCGTTGACGTTCATGTTGAACTGGGTACCGCTCCCCGTCATCCAGACATGCAACGGAAACATGTCCTGGTGCTCACCGGCCAATATCTCGTCGCAGACCCGAACGATCAACTCGCATCGCTGATCGTCCAGCCGCTTGCCAGCGTGGTTAGCGATAGCGGCGGCCTTCTTCAACGTAGCGTAAGCGGCGACCATTTCGCGGGGAATCAGATCCTGGCCAATACTGAAATGTTCAAGCGAGCGCTGGGTCTGAGCACCCCACAGCTTGTCCGCGGGCACCTCAACCACTCCGAGGCTGTCACTCTCTTGTCTCGTGCTGGTCATTGATCTCTCCTGAGTTGGCAGGCGAGAGAACGAGGCGTTGGTCAGACGTTCTCCAGCTTGAGCACGGACGCGGTGTCGGCGCGAATGCGCCGGCACGCTTCGGCATCCTGCTTTAGATCGATTCCGTAGGTCGGGATGATCTGCTTCAGTTTGGGCAGCCATCCAGCCTCGGTCAGCTTGGGCGCGAAGCACTTCTGTAGCAGGCCGATCGCGATGAACGCCGCAGTGGACGCGCCTGGTGACGCACCAAGTAGCGCCGCCAGCGAGCGATCTTCGGCAGCGACCAGCTCGGTCCCGAACTCCAGCACGCCGGTATGCTGCTGGTCAGGTTTGATAATCTGCACGCGCTGACCGGCCACCGCTTGCTTCCAATCGTGGCGCTTCGCCATCGGGAAGAATTGCTGAAGCATGGCGAACTGATGTGCCGAGGTCTGCAGCACCTGGGCGATGAGGTACTCGGACAGGGCCACATTGTCGCGTGCCACCGCCAGCATCGGCAGGATATTGCCCGGTTCGATTGACCGGAACAGGTCAGTAAGCGAGCCGTGTTTGAGGAACCTTGTGGAGAATCCGGCGTATGGCCCGAACAGCAGCGATTTCCTGCCGCCGATAATGCGTGTGTCGAGATGTGGAACCGACATCGGTGGCGATCCTTCGGCCGCTTTGCCGTAGACCTTCGCGTGGTGACGATCGCTGACAGCGCTCACGTCGCAACGCAACCAGATGCCACTTACCGGGAAGCCACCATAGCCGTGGGCTTCGGGAATGCCAGACTTCTGCAAGAGTGGCAACGCACCGCCGCCAGCACCGATGAATACGAATTTCGCGGAGATTGCGTGCTTCTGCCGCTGCTCGACATCCTCGATGTCCACCCGCCAGCGGCCCTGAGCTTCGCGTTCCAGCCCAATGACGTGCTGCTTGTAGTGCACCGAGAAGCCAGTCTGCGCGACGAGGCTCGCTACCAGCAGGTGTGTCAGCGAACCATAGTCCACGTCGGCTCCGGTGACGATACGTGTCGCCGCTATCGGCTGGTTCGGATCGCGACCCTCAGTGATCAGCGGCGCCCAGTCGGCGATCTGCTTCTGATCCTCGCTGTAATCCATGCCGTAATAGCAATGGTGCGCCGACATCGCCCTGTAGCGTGCGCGCAGGAACTCGACATTCTCCTTGCCCCACACGAAGCTCATGTGCGGACACGGGTGTATGAAGGCGCGGGGATCGGCAATCGCCCCCTTCTTGACCAGATAGGACCAAAGCTGACGTGACAGGTCGAATTCGGTATTGACCTCCAGCGCACGGGAGATATCGACGCTGCCGTCAGGATTCTGCGGAGTGTAGTTCAGCTCGCAGTTCGCGGCATGGCCAGTGCCCGCATTGTTCCACGCCTCCGAGCTCTCCTGCCCACAGTCGTCCAATGTCTCGAGCATGACGATGCTGAGCGATGGATCGAGCTCCTTCAACATCGTGCCGAGAGTCGCGCTCATGATGCCGGCGCCAATCAGCACGACATCAGGCGTGCCGGGGATGGAGGTTGGGGCCATGTGTGTTTGCTCCTGTTTTGTTGGCTAGGCTGTCGACTGCGCAACAAACGGGACGCTCACGCCGGGCGCCAAAATCACATAGACGCGCCGCCACGGTTCGTCATCGACCAGCCGCCAGCTATGGCCACCACCCGTCGTGTCCTCCGCGAGCAGAATGTCGCCTGGATTGATGATGAAGTGTTCGCCCTTGCGGGTCTGAAAGTCGAGCTTCCCGCTCAGAGTGATGACGAACTGCCGGGTTGGCGCGTCATGCCAGGCAAAAGTGCCGCCCGACTTGGTTTCCTGAAAGGAAATGCTGGTCACGCCTGTCTTCCCGCTCAGCAAGTCACCGCGGGCTCCGCCAGCCATGTCGATCAGGCCTTCCTCGAAGTAGGACTCACCGTCGGCGCCGGTCCATATCCGCACACATCGGATCATGACTGGTCCCCTGGCTGCCTTCCGCCTGCCTGCTACCCAACCATGCAGATATAGCGGACATAAGTCATTCGAATTCGCCGCCGGAGTGGCAAAGGGTCAAGACGGCGAACCTGCTCGGTTGTCTGCCCTCATGGGCAAAGCAGACAAGGCAAATTTATGAGTACACCGGCTGGCGTGCCGCGAGATAGCTCCGGCGCAACGGCTTCAGCACTGCGATTGCCAGCACCGCGGTTGTCAGGTCAGCCACGATCGCGACGCCGAACACACTGATCCAGTTTCCGGTCGCCTCGTGCAGTAACGAGGCCAGCGGACCGCCGAAGATTGCGCCAATGCCCTGCGCGATGTATAGACAACCGTAGTTGCGAGTTGCATTGCGTGGGCCGAAGGTATCGGTAAGCGTCGAGGGGAACAGCGAAAAGATTTCGCCCCAGCCGAAGAACACCAGTCCGGACAGCAGCACGAACAGGAGCGGATCGCCGCGGGTGATCAGCCATAGCGTCATGGCGACGCCCTCCAGTGCGAAGGCCAGGCACATTGTATTCTCGCGCCCAATGTGGTCCGACACCCAGCCGAAGAACGGCCGCGTCAGGCCGTTGGTGAATCGGTCCACCGTCAGTGCCAATGGCAGCGCCGCCATGCCAAATACAGTCGCCTGCGTGATGCCGAAATCCGTGCCAAACGCTGCCATCTGCGACGTCACCATGAGACCCGAGGTGGACATCAGGCTCATCATCACGAACATCAGCCAGAATATTGGCGTCTTCAGCATCGCGCTGGTGGATGTGTAAGCGCCTTCAGGGGCTTCATCGGCCGTGGACGGCGGAGCTTTCAGGCCGAGTGCGGCGACGAGACCGACTGCTCCGAAGATCAGACCGAATTGGACCAGCGTTGTCCGGTACCCGGAACTCGCCAGTGCATTGGCGATGGGGAAGGTGGTGACGATGGCGCCCATTCCGTAGCCAGCAGCGACCACGCCTGCAGCAAAACCGCGCCGATCAGGGAACCAGCCGACCATCTGGCCGACCACACCGATATAGACGATGCCAGTGCCGAGCCCGCCGATGATGCCGTAGGTCAGATAGAGCATGGTCAGTGTGTCGGCCTGCGCGGCCAAAACCCAGGACAGCCCGGTGAGCACGGCGCCAAGTGTGATCAGCCGGCGAGGGCCGAAACGGTCCACCAAGTAGCCTTGGAAGGGCGAGAAGAAGGTCTGCAGCACGATCAGCAGCGAGAATGTCACCTGGATTGCCGCAGGTGCGGCGCCCAACGCACCGCCGAGTGGTTTGGTAAACAGCGTCCAGACATATTGCGGGCTGGAGATCGCCATCATGCAGATCAGCCCGAGGCCTAGCTGGATCCAGCGTGTGGCCGGACTGGCGGCTGGCATGTCCAGGGCTGCTGTGGACTCGCTCATCGGCTCGGCTCCCCTTTGTTTTGCGGCTTGTGCGAAAGCAAGCCGCGGGCCAGGCGGTGGCGCCGGTTGCCGCAGGGTCAGCCCTCGGCAACAATTGGCAGGAGAACCCTCCGAGAGGACGTCATGCCCATTGAACTCTACACCTGGAACACGCCGAACGGCCGCAAGATCAGCGTGGCGCTGGAGGAGATGGGGCTGCCCTATAACGTCCATCCGGTGAACATCAGCAAGGGCGAGCAGTTCAATCCACACTTCCTGAAGATCAGCCCGAATAACCGTATTCCGGCGATCATCGACCCGGATGGGCCGGGCGGTCAGCCGATAAGCGTCTTCGAGTCAGGTGCGATCCTGATCTATCTCGGGGTGAAGACCGGCAAGTTCTATCCCAGCGATCTGCGCGCCCAGGTGCCGGTGCTGGAGTGGCTGATGTGGCAGATGGGTGGCTTTGGCCCGATGCCAGGGCAGGTGCACCACTTCCTTCAGGTGGAGAACGAGCAGGATCGGCGCTATGGCCTGGAGCGCTACATGAAGGAAACCCGCCGCCTGTATGGCGTGCTGGACAAGCGGCTGTCGGAGGTGGAGTTCGTCGGTGGCTCGGTGTCGATTGCCGATTTCGCCATTCTTGGCTGGGCGTGGCGCCATGAGCGGCACAAGGTGGATCTGGCCGACTTCCCCAACGTCAAGCGCTGGTATGAGACGATGATGGCGCGGCCTGGCACCAAGCGTGGGTTCGAGGTTGCGCTGAGCTGAGGTTTGACGCTCCGGCAGGCAGGCCCTAGATACGGCACTGCAAACGCCGTGCATGTCCTTGGGCTTGTCCCGAGGATCGATACCCCGGCGGAGGGGTGGCCGAGTGGCTGAAGGCGGCGGTTTGCTAAACCGTTATAGGGGGTCAACCTCTATCGTGAGTTCGAATCTCATCCCCTCCGCCAGAGGTGCCATAACCGATTGAAAATCCTCATTTAGCGTGATGTAAGGTCCGTGCGCCGCCCGCATC
>CAYRTL010000034.1:0-40258 GCA_964427005.1 uncultured Acetobacteraceae bacterium | reverse complement strand
ATGGCTGCACCGCTGCGGACCCCGGGTCCATCGGCGTTCACGATGCGGCCCTAGCAGGCTGCTGAAATTCGGCTAGCGGCGCGGGCTGATTTTCGATTCCCTACCGCCCGGTCGAGTGGGGATGGATGCCGATGCGCGGAAGCGATGACGTAGCCGGCTCGCTGTTCAGCTACGTGAGCCTGGAGAAGCGCGTGCCGGTCTACCACCCGTTGCGGGTGATCCGTAGCATCGTCAATGCGACGCTGGCGGATATGTCGGCGGAGTTCGATGCGCTGTATCCGGCGACCGGGCGCTACTCGATCCCGCCCGAGCGGCTCCTGCGGGCGCTGCTGCTGCAGGCGTTCTATAGCATCCGCTCGGAGCGGCAGTTGGTCGAGCGCATCGACTTCGACCTGCTGTTTCGCTGGTTTGTTGGTCTCGGCATCGATGACCCGGTGTGGGACGCGACCACCTTCACCAAGAATCGGGACCGGCTGCTGGCGGGTGAGATCGCCGGTAAGTTCCTCGCCGCCGTTCTGGCGCAGAAGCCGGTGAAGGCGCTGCTGTCGACCGAGCATTTCTCGGTTGACGGCACGCTGTTGGAGGGGTGGGCCAGCACCAAGAGCTTCCGGCCGAAGGACGGCTCTGGACCTCCGCCTGGGGCGGGGCGCAACGGTGAGCAGGACTTCCATGGTCAGAAGCGCAGCAATGAGACGCATGCTTCGACCACCGATCCAGATGCCCGGCTCGCCCGCAAGGGACGCGGCAAGGAGGCGAAGCTGTGCTTCATGGGCCATGCGCTGATGGAAAACCGCAATGGGCTGATTGTCGGCGCAGTTGCCACGCGCGCATCCGGACACGCCGAGCGACTGGCGGCGGCACACCTGATCGAGCCGCACGCCGACCAGCCGGGTCGCATCACCGTGGGTGGCGACAAGGGTTACGATACTGAGGACTTCGTCATCGAGATGCGCGACATCAATGTCACCCCCCACGTCGCCCGGAACGACAACGGTCGCCGCTCGGCAATCGATCGCCGCACCACGCGGCATCCTGGCTATGCCGTCAGCATGTGTATCCGCAAGCGCATCGAGGAAGCCTTCGGCTGGGCCAAGACCGTCGCCGGACTACGCAAGGCGCGCCATCGCGGACTGCCCAAGATCGACTGGCAGTTCACCTTCGAGATGGCCGCCTACAACCTCATCCGCCTGCCGAAATTGCTCCGGGAGGCAGCATGACCACGCCACGCCGCCACGTCAGCCATCGGCGACATGGTGCTCACACTGAATGGCGCCCCAGAGCCAATCAAATGGATCGGCAACAGTCATGTGCGTGTCACACCAGGACGACGCAATGCCGCCACGCCGGTGATCGTGCACAAAGGTGCACTCGCCGACAACGTCCCGCCCCGCGATCTGCGCCTGACCAAAGGCCATTCGCTGTATCTCGAGGACGTGCTGATCCCGGTTGAATGCCTGGTGAATCATCGTTCCATCGTCTGGGACGACAGGACGCGCGAGATCGACATCTACCATATCGAGCTGGCGCGCCACGCGGTGCTGATCGCGAATGGCGCGCCGGCGGAAAGCTATCGCGACGATGGCAATCGCTGGATCTTCCAGAACGCGGACGAACGGTGGGATCGCTCGCCCACTGTTCCTTGCGCCCCCTTGATGATCGGCGGCCCTCTGATCGATGCAGTCTGGCGGCGACTCCTCGATCGTTCTGGATCACGTCCAGGCGTACCGATAACGGACCAGCCGGACCTGCACCTGCTGATGGATGGACGGCGCTTCGATCGTTCGAACGTAGCCGACGGCACCTATCGGTTCCGTCTGCCGCACGCTTCAGCCCACCTGCGTGTTGTGTCGCGCTCCGGCGTGCCTGCCGAGTTGGGTACTATCCGCGACGGGCAGCCACTCGGCGTGGCCTTGCGTCGGATCATCGTGCGGACGGCCGACCTGGAGCGCGTGATCGAGGCGTCCGATGCATCCCTTAGTCAGGGGTTCCACGGCTATGAGGAGGCGCTCGATCTTCGCTGGACAGATGGCGATGCGACACTCCCGGAAACGCTGTTCGCCGACGTATATGGACCGTGCGAGTTCGAACTGCATGTCGCGTGCACCGCGCATTACCCGCTGTTTGACGAGGCGCCAGTTGCCGTTACAGCCTGATTGACCATCACCCCTTAAGGCCTCCCCACGTGGGAATCCGTTGGCATCAGACTCGACCAGGCCGGAACAGTCACCAACACCGGGACGATAAGGGGCGGCAGCCATGCGGTCGCTCTGGCGGATGGCGGTGAGTTGGTCGTCAATCAGGGAGCGGTTTTCCAGGGCGATGTCCTGGGCGGCTATGAGGGTTGTACCACTCCCGGTCCAGCAACCTTGGACCTGGCTTCAGCCGTCGGGATCGGCACGCTGGATGCCACCCGCTTCTCTTATTTCAGCAATATAACCTTCTCGGCGGGCTATTCTTGGGATCTCATCGCCGGCACGGCGAACCTGAATGGCTCCCTCATCAATGGCTTCATCAACAGCGACACAATCGAACTGACAAGCTTCGCGGCGAGCAGCTACTCGTTCAGCAATAACTACCTGACGCTCGCCGCCGGCAGCAGTTACACGACGCTCAACATCGTCGGCGATTTCAGCAGCAGCAGCTTCGGCGTAACCACCGCCAACGGCAACAGCTACATCACCCAGCTATGCTTCGCGCGTGGTACTAAGATTGCGACGCCGGGTGGCGAAGTGAACGTGGAGAAGCTCGCCGTCGGCGATATGGTGCGCACGCAGGACGGCAAGGACGAACCTATCGTGTGGATGGGCGCCAGCCGCGTGCAAGTCACACCCGGACGGCGCAATGCCACCACGCCCGTCATCGTCCACAAGGGCGCGCTGGCGGCCAACGTGCCGCATGCCGATTTGCGGCTGACCAAGGGCCATTCGCTGCATCTCGACGGCGTGCTGATCCCGGTCGAGTGCCTGGTGAACCACCGCTCCATCACATGGGACGACAGAGCACGGGAGATCGACATCTACCACATCGAGCTAGCGCACCATGCCGTGCTGATTGCCAATGGCGCCTCAGCGGAGAGCTATCGCGATGATGGCAATTGCTGGATCTTCCGGAATGCCGGCGAACGGTGGGATCGCTCACCCACGATTCCTTGCGCACCGGTGCTCATGGGTGGACCGGTGGTGGACGCAGTCTGGCGGCGGTTGCTCGATCGATCGGGACCGCGGCCAGGCCTGCCCACCACAAACGACCCGGATTTGCATCTTCTGGTGGACGGTGAGCGGCTGGATGGGCACCAGCAAGCCGATGGCATCTACACTTTCCTCTGTCCCAACATCCCACCTCTGTCGGGATCATCTCTCGCTCAGGTGTCCCAGAGGAACTGGGCCTTGCCCGTGACCTCGCGCCTTGTCTTCAAACAAGCCGGAGCCCAGCCTCTCGTCATCGAGTCGTCGGACCCGGCGTTGCAGGTGGGATTTCACGACTTCAAGGAAAACAACGGGTTCCGCTGGACGGACGGCCAAGCAACCTTGCCGCCGGCACTCGTCGGGCTGGCTCCCGCGCCGTGTGATCTCGAATTACACATCGGATGCACAACCACCTACCCGCTGATCGAGGATCACCCTGCCATTGCGGCCTGAGCCATGCCGGCACGGCGGTTTCCGTCAGCATATCAGGCCTTCGCCCGCCGCTGTCCGGGAAAGTCGAGGCGGCCACCGAGGCAGTGCTGAATATCGACTGAATGGCCGCCGCCCGTTTGTTCACCGGCCGTCATGCGGCTAGAATGGTTGACCTAGGACGCGAGTGGCCTCAGAAGCCTCCGCGCCCACGACCCATGGCCTCGCGCCGAGGGAGAGGAGTCCGAATTGCAGCCTACCGACATCGGTAATCCCGATTACTTCCACAAGGTGGTCGATTGCCAGTGGGCATGCCCCGCCCATACGCCCGTACCTGAGTATATCCGGCTGATCGCCGCCGGCCGCTATGCCGATGCGTTCATGATCAACTGGCATTCCAATGTGTTCCCAGGCGTTCTTGGCCGTACCTGCGACCGGCCCTGTGAGCCAGCCTGCCGCCGCGGCCGGGTCGAAGAGGAACCAGTCGCGATCTGTCGCCTGAAGCGTGTTGCCGCGGACTACAAGGGCGACATTCGCCACCGCCTGCCCCGCCCGGCTGAACGCTCCAACGGCAAGCGGATCGCCCTCGTAGGTGCCGGCCCGGCGTCGCTCACTGTGGCCCGTGATCTGGCACCGCTTGGCTACGAATTGGTGCTGTTCGACTCCGACCCGCGCGCCGGCGGGATGATTCGGAGCCAGATCCCCAAATTCCGCCTTCCGGAAGAGATTATCGACGAGGAAGTCGGCTACATCACGGACCTAGGCATGGAGCTTCGCCTCGGCCAGCGGGTGGACACTCTGAAGGCGCTGCTGAACGATGACTACGACGCGATCTTCGTCGGCTGTGGCGCGCCGCGCGGACGCGATCTGCCGATACCGGGCAGGCACGAGGCCGCAGCGAACATCCACATCGGCATCGACTGGCTCTCGTCAGTGTCCTTTGGCCACATCAACAAAATCGGCAAGCGCGTGATCGTGCTCGGCGGCGGCAATACGGCGATGGACTGCTGCCGTTCTTCCCGCCGCCTGGGTGGCGAGGACGTGAAGGTCATCGTCCGCTCCGGCTTCGAAGAGATGAAGGCGTCGCCTTGGGAAAAGGAAGACGCCATGCATGAGGACATCCCGATCCTCAATATGCTGGTGCCAAGGGAATTCACCCACAAGGACGGCAAGCTGACTGGCGTGCTGTTCGAGAAGGTGAAGGCCCAATACGACGCAAAGGGTCGCCGCAAGCTGGTACCGACGGGCGAGCCGGACCAGCACTTCGAGTGTGACGATGTGCTGGTAGCGGTGGGCCAGGAGAATGCGTTCCCGTGGATCGAGCGCGACATCGGTATCGAGTTCGACAAGTGGGATATGCCTGTTGTCGATGAACTGACCATGGGTTCGACGCATCCGCAGGTCTTCTTTGGCGGCGATGCGGCGTTTGGCCCGAAGAACATCATCTGGGCGGTGGCGCACGGACACCAGGCGGCAATCTCGATCCATCAACTCTGCCAGGGCGAGGATGTGCGCGACAGGCCGCCCCCGCTGGTGAACCTGATGTCGCAGAAGATGGGCATCCACGAGTGGAGCTACGACAACGACATCTCGCTGGATCTTCGGTACAAGGTGCCGCATCGCGACAAGGTAATCGCGCTCAAGGACATCAAGGCTGAGGTGGAGCTGGGCTTCAATCCAGAGCTCGCCTACGCCGAAGCGCAGCGCTGTCTGAACTGCGATGTGCAAACGGTGTTCACGGACAATTTGTGCATCGAATGCGATGCGTGCGTGGACATCTGCCCGGTCGATTGCATCAGCTTCACCCAGAACGGCGAAGAAGCGGAGCTGCGGCTGCGGCTGAACGCACCGGCGCACAACACCAGCCAGGACCTCTATGTCTCCGGTCCTCTGAAGACGGGACGGGTGATGGTAAAGGATGAGGATGTGTGTCTGCACTGCGGCATGTGTGCCGAACGGTGCCCCACTGGCGCGTGGGATATGCAGCGCTTCCTGATCGATGTGGCACAGGCGGAGAACGCATGTTGCAGTCTGCAGAACGCGTAACTGGTCTCCAGCGCGTCAACGACTTCGTCGTCAAGTTCGCCAACGTCAACGGATCGGGTTCGGCCAGCGCCAATTCGCTGTTCGGCAAGGCGATCCTGCGCATGGGCATCCCCATGACGCCGCGCAACATATTCCCGTCGAACATCCAGGGCCTGCCGACCTGGTACGAGGTCCGGATATCGGAGGCGGGCCATCTGGGCGCGCGCGGCGGCGGCGTGGACCTGATGGTCGCGATGAACCCGCAGACCTGGGCGCAGGACGTCAAGTCGATCGTGCCGGGCGGCTATCTGTTCTATGACAATACCAAGCCGATGCCGCCGTCGAAGTTCCGCGACGACATCGTGATCATTGGCGTGCCGCTGACCGAGATCACCAACAAGGCCTATACGGATTCTCGTCAGCGCCAATTGTTCAAGAACATTGTCTATCTTGGCGCACTATCGGCGCTGCTGCAGATGGACGTGGCGGAAATCGAGAAGCTCCTCGCCGAGCAGTTCCGTGGGCGCGACAAGCTGGTGGCAGCGAACGTGCAGGCGCTGCACATGGGTCGCGATTGGGCTCTGCAGAATCTGGAGTGCCCGATCGGGCTGACATTGCGGCGCGCGAACGCGGTCGCCGACCGCATCTTTGTTGAAGGCAACGCCGCAGCAGCGCTCGGCGCGGTGTATGGCGGCGCGACGGTGTGCGCGTGGTATCCGATCACGCCCTCCTCGTCGCTGGCCGAAGCCTTCACTCGCTGGTGCAATCGCTACCGCGTCGATCCGGTGACGAAAAAGAACAAGTTTGCCATCGTGCAAGCGGAAGACGAGTTGGCCTCGATCGGCATGGTGATCGGCGCGGCATGGAATGGTGCGCGCGCTTTCACTGCGACATCTGGTCCCGGCATCTCGCTGATGCAGGAATTCGTTGGGCTGGCGTATTTCGCGGAAATTCCCGCGGTGATCTTCGATGTGCAGCGCTCCGGCCCATCCACTGGCATGCCGACGCGGACGCAGCAGACCGATATCCTGAGTTGCGCCTATGCCTCGCATGGCGACACCAAGCACGTGCTGCTGTTCCCCGAGGACCCGTACGAGTGCTTTGAATTCGCCGCGCTATCGTTCGATCTTGCGGATCGGCTGCAAACGCCGATTTTCATGATGCTCGATCTGGAAATCGGCATGAATGAGCGGCTGTGCAAGCCGTTCGCCTGGGATGACAGCCGCAAGATGGACCGCGGCAAGGTCATGACCGCGGAAGAGTTGGAAGCGGGCAAGGACTTCGGGCGCTATCTGGACGTGGACGGTGACGGCATTCCATATCGCACCTATCCGGGCACACATCCGAAGCGCGGTGCGTTCTTCACCCGCGGCACCTCGAAGGACAGCCGCGCGCGGTACAGCGAAGAAGGTCCCGACTACGAAGAGAACATGCTGCGGCTGTTGAAGAAGTTCGACACCGCGAAGAACCTGGTGCCGCAGCCGATTGTGCGTTCCGCCAAGGAGCCGACGCGGCTTGGCGCGATCTATTTTGGCTCGACCAGCCCGGCGATGGACGAAGCTGAGGAGATGCTCGCCGAGCGCGGCATCCATCTCGATCTGATGCGGGTGCGGGGTTTCCCGTTCAATAACGAAGTGCGCAGCTTCATCGCCGAGCATGATCAGGTGTTCGTGGTGGAGCAGAACCGGGACGCTCAGTTGCGCACGCTGCTGGTCAACGAGTTGGAGATCGATCCGGCGAAGCTGACAAAAGTGCTGCACTTCGATGGCACGCCGATAACCGCGCGATTCATCTCCGATGCCATCGGCGACAAAATCAGCGACCACAAAATTGTCCCGTTCCGCAAGGCGATCCCATGACCTTCCTGCCCAAGCCAAAGCTGCATCATCCGGAACTGCCGACTAATTCCCTCGGCTTCACCCGGCGCGATTATGAAGGTGCGGTATCGACACTATGCGCCGGCTGCGGCCATGACTCGATCAGCGCCGCCATCGTGCGCGCCTGCTTCAACCTGGAGTTGCCGCCGCATCGCATCGCCAAGCTCTCCGGCATCGGCTGCTCGTCCAAGACGCCGACCTATTTCCTTGGCGCGTCGCACGGGTTCAACTCCGTGCATGGCCGCATGCCGTCGGTGCTGACCGGCGCGAACCTGGCCAACGGCGACCTGATCTATCTCGGCGTATCGGGCGACGGCGACAGCGCCTCGATCGGCATTGGTCAGTTCGCGCACATCATGCGGCGCGGCGTGAACATGACCTATATCGTCGAGAACAATGGCGTGTACGGTCTGACGAAGGGGCAGTTCTCCGCCACATCCGACAAGGGTGCCAAGAGCCGCCGAGGCGTCGTGAACAACGACGCGGCAATCGACCTCGTCGGAATGGCGCTGCAACTCGGCGCCACCTTCGTCGCGCGCAGCTTCTCCGGGGACAAGGACCAGCTCATCCCGCTGATCGAGGCCGCGCTGAAACACCAAGGGGCCGCCTTCATCGACTGCATCTCACCCTGCGTCGCTTTCAACAACCACGAAGGTTCGCACACCAGCTTCGACTACGTGCGCGAGCACAATCTGGCGGTGAATTACCTGGACGTGATCACGGGCCGCGAACCGATCGAGGTGGAATATGCCGCCGGCACGGTGGAAACGGTGAAGCAGCACGACGGCTCCGTGCTACGCCTGCGCAAGCTCGCCAATGACTACGACGTGCATGACCGCATCGCCGCGATGACATATTTGCAGGAGCGCCACGCCGCCGGTGAAATCGTCACCGGCCTGCTTTACGTCGATCCGGACCCCGAGGATCTGCACAAACACATGAACACGGTCGTAACACCATTCAATGAGCTGGATGAGGCTGCACTTTGTCCAGGATCTGCGACGCTGGACAAGTTGAACGCCAGCCTGCGTTAGCAACAGACTGTCATTGCGAGGAGCGCAGCGACGCGTATGGGGATTGCTTCGTCGCTGCGCTCCTCGCCATGACAAGGGGAATGGAAACTCATGCTGAACATCACTCGTCGTGCCGTCATCGGGGCCTTGGCTACGGCTCCTTTGGCCAAACCCGGAATCATCCGCGCGCAGAGCACATCAAAGCCGGTACGCATTGGCCTGCTCAGCGATATGGGCGGCCCGTATCGTGACGTTGGTGGGCCCGGCAATCTCGTCGCGGTCGAGCTGGCGATTGCCGATTTCGGTGGTTCGGTCCTCGATAGGCCAATCGAGGTGCTGCAAGGCGATGATCAGAATAAGCCCGATGTATCCAGTTCGCTTGCCCGCGAATGGATCGACAGCCGAGGCGTAGATGCGCTCGCCGATGGCGCCGCTTCATCCGCCGGTCTTGCCATCCAGCAGGTCTGCCGGGAGAAGAAGCGCATCTATTTGATCACCGGCCCTGCCACGTCAGACATGACGGGCAAGCAGTGTTCGCCATACGGCATTCACTTCGCCTACGACACCTATGCATTGTCGCACGGCACAGGCACTGCGCTGACCAAGGCGGGTGGCGACACCTGGTTCTTCATCACGGCTGACTACGCATTCGGCTACGCGCTGGAGCGCGATACCATCGCGGCGGTGCAATCTGCCGGCGGCAAAGTCCTTGGTGCGGTGAAGGCGCCGTTGGGAACTGCGGATTTTTCCAGCTACCTGGTCCAGGCCAAGGCCTCAGGGGCAAAGGTGTTCGGTTTCGCCAACGCCGGCACAGATCTGCAAAACTGCATCAAGCAGGCCGCCGAATTTGGTCTGTCGCAGGGCGGCACCCGCATGGCGACGTTGCTGATGGCGATCAACGACGTGCACTCGCTTGGACAGAAAACCTGTGAAGGACTGGTCTACACCGACTCGTTCTACTGGGACATGACCGACAAGACACGCGCCTGGTCAAAGCGGTGGAGTGAGAAGATGGGGGGCATGGTTCCCGGCCTGCTCCATGCCGCGAACTACTGCGCGACGACTCACTGGCTGAAATCGGTGAAGGCAGCGGGGACGACGGACTCGGATGCTGTCGTGGCGAAGATGAAGGCTACGCCAGTGAATGACATGTACAATACCGACGTGAAGATTCGCGAAGACGGCCGCGTCATGCACCAGATGCATCTGTGGCAGGTCAAGAAGGTGTCTGAGTCGAAGTACCCATACGACTACTGCAAGGAACTCGTCTCAATCCCGCCGGCCGAGGCATGGCGTCCACTGGCCGAAGGCGGCTGCCCACTGGTCAAGGCGTGATCGCTCCAGGCAACTTGGAGAACCAGTGCAGGGACTAGGGCATGCGATTTCGGTCGTAGGCCCTTGGGTCTTGGCGGCTCTGGTCGTAGCCGGGCTTGCGCACCTCGTTTGGCTTTACTCGCACCTCCGGACACCTGGAGTTCAGACAAACCAGATCTATGGCAATTGGTCTCAGGCAGCGGCCGTGCTGGCGGCGAGTGTCCTCGGCTTTTCGTCTCTGTTCATGTCACTCAATGTGTACTTCTTGCAGCAGACGTTGCGCGCAGACACAGCGCTGGACCGGGCAGCAAGAACCATTCAATTCGCACAGGCCCAGCAGTTTCAGAAGCTTCAGGCATTGGAGGCTGAGACCAAGGATCCCCATGTATCCGAGAGAAGCTACAGTTGCATATACTACCTCGCGGACCGGCTGGACTGGACGCCTGGATGGCTTGGAAAATTGCAATCCGGTCAGTACCTGATGACGCCCAGCGTCATCGGAACACCGCCGGACAGGAATGAGCCAGGCCTCGACAGTCACTTCGAGATCGTTTCTAAGCACTTCAGAGACTGCGCCGGCACCGAGCCTGCGCTGAATGAGAGCACGACTCAAACCAATACCGAAGTTGTAGGCAACCGGATCAGGAGAGTTATTCGATATTCCCTGGATGGTTCCGAAGCCTCACTCGCGGGCTGGCAACAACTCCAGGAGGATGAGAGCCTGAAAGACGCGCGCAGCTTCGTCTTGTGTGAGATCGGCGCCGAGTTGTGCGGCACCAGCTCTTACAAGGACGATGTGCACGCGTTCTTCATGAAGCTGCGACAGCACGCGAAGAACAGAGGTCCTGCCTCTGACTTCGCAGCAGGATTCCTACGCGACTATCCAAGCCTGTCGCAGTTCCTGAAATACGCATGCGACGGAAGCCCCTCTCGCGTCGAGCAGGAATGTCTGCCGCCATAGTCGCAATGTATCACGCCAGCAGCGCCGCCGCGATCCTGTCCCGCGTGAACGGCATGTCGCGGATGCGCGAGCCTAGTGCATGCGCCACCGCGTTGCCAATCGCCGCCGCCGTAGGACCGAACGTACACTCGCCCATTCCAAGCGTCGGCAGATCCGGCGCGTGGATGATCTCCGTGTCGATCTCCGGTAGCTCGGAAAAGCGCAGGATCGGATAGCTGTCCCAGTCGGGCGATGTGATCCCATCGCCCTCCATGCGCACCTGCTCCTTCAACACCATGCTCGCCGCCTGCACGATGCCGCCCTCAAGCTGGTTACGCGCGCCATCAGGATTGATCACCAGACCCGCATCGGCAGTGCACCAGACGCGGCGCAGTTGCACCTCCTGATCAATCTCGACCTCAACAGCAACTGCCGCATAGGCAGCGCGGTTTTTATAGCGCGCCCAACCCATCCCCAGGCCACGCCCAGTGCCAGCCGGACCACGCGCCGACCAGTTGCAGCACTGCGCAAGGTTCTGGATCAGCCGGCGTGCACGCGAATCGGACAACATCGAAAGCCGGTATTCCACCGGATCGACATCGGCGCGTTCAGCCAATTCGTCCATGAAGCACTCGATCGCGAACACGTTCGGCAGTGCGCCAAGGCCACGCAGCGCCGAAGTGCGCACGGGCGCACGTATCACCAGATGATGTATCACGCGCTTCGCTGGAAAGTCGTAAAGCGCAAATGCATTGCGGGTTCCGCCGCCGCCATTCGCCTCGGGTGGATCGGTTGGCCGCGGGTCAGGCGGAGGCGTCGGCAGCGCCTCGTGCGTCAGCATATTGCCGCCACTGCTCGGCCGCTGCACATGCGTCGCCGCCCAAATCTCCGCAGTCCAGTCCTGGGGTTTTCCCGCTTCGTCCAGCGCAGCTCGCAGGGTCACATGCATGGCGGTGCCGAGAGGTTCGAAGCCAAACTCCTCCTCACGCCGCCATTGCACACGGATACAGTGATCGGGAATTTGCATCGCGATCACCGCTGCATCGACCGCAACGTCATCGGCTCCGTTATGGCCGTAGCATCCGGCGCCATGCGCATGCCGGACGGTGATCGCATCCTGCGACAGGCCCAGCACGTTCGCCAATGCAGCCCGTAACGGATAGACACCCTGCGTATGTGACCACACAGACAAATGTCCGTTGCGGTACTCCGCGAGCGCGCAGGATGGCGCTATCGATGCGTGCGCGACATAGGGCCGCGAATAGCTCGCCGTCACCACATTCGCCGTCTCGGTGGCCGGAAGCGGATCGCCTAGCACGCGATCATTCGAATCCTGTCCAACCAGCCAGGCCGCCTCCTGCTGCTCCGGCGTGATCTGCGGCACGTTGTCCCACTTCGCGTGCAGCGGAGCAGCGACGGCAGCACGCTGCACCACCGTCTCGTCATTGCCGACGACGGCAACGAAGTTGCCGACGCGCACGATGCGGAAGTCACCGCGTTCTGCTCGCCGCAGGGCCGCTTCATCCAATGACGCGAGCTGCGCGCCACGGCATGGCTGCCGCAGGATGCGCGCATGCAGCATGCCTGGCCGCACCATGTCATGAATAAATGCCGCACCCGTCACTTTCGCGGGCAGGTCGCGACGCGGGATCGGCTTGCCGACGTAGCGATACGAGGTGTGCGGCTTTGGCGTCGCATTGCCTTCGATCTCGGCCGTGAAGTCCGCGGCGGTCACAAAATTCCAGTAGTCGTACTCTGTCGAAGTGCCACTGCGCTGGAACACGCCATCGTCGACCGACAATTCTGACGGGTTGCAATTTAGGCGCTGCGCGAGCCGATTTAGCACGCGCGCACGCAGCTCCGCTGTAACCAGCCGCACTGAGCGACCCGACACCTCAATCGATTGGCTGGAAGTGGTTTGCCCCTCATCCGGCGCATCCTGCGTGTCGCCCGAAAGGACCGAAATGCGCGCCAGATCCACGTCCAATTCGTCCGCGGCAATCTGCGCCAAAGCAGTGACGTTCCCCTGTCCGAGTTCCACTTTTCCCACTGCAAGTCGAACAGTGCGGTCCGGCTCGAAACGGACCCACTTGTCCATCCGCCGGTTGTTCTGGATTGAAAGCGGCAGCGTGTCGCTCATGCCCCCTTCCCTTCCCGCAGCATGGCCGCAGCCTTCTCCACCGCACGCAGAATCCGCGGATGTGCGCCGCAACGGCAGAGGTTCTTGTCCAATGCCGCCGCGATCTCAGAACGCGTCGGCGACGGATTGCGATCCAGCAGAGCCTTGGCGCTGATGATGATCCCGCAGAGGCAGTAGCCGCACTGCCCCGCCTGCTCATCCAGGAAGGCCTGTTGCAGCGGGTGCGGCCGCTCCGTATCGCCCAGCCCCTCTACCGTCGTTACACTGCGCCCGGCGACAGTGCTGATCTCGCGCGAGCAGGCATAAATCGGCTCTCCGTCCAGCAGCACCATGCAACTGCCGCACTGCTCCAGGCCGCAGCCGTAGCGCGCGCCCTTCAGATCGAGCTGATTGCGCAGCACATCGAGCAGCGGCGTCGTGGCCTCGACTGCGACGCTGACCAATGCGCCGTTGATCCTCAGCTCAATGTCCTGCGGCATGGCTCAGGCCGATCGGCGTTCGCGTTCGACGTTGGCGCTGCGCACAGGAATGCCGGTCTGTTCGTAACAGACCTGCGCCAGCGCGGCGACGCCTTCCTTGATAACCTCCTTGGATGGCAGCGCGAAACACAGACGCATATACGACTTCGCCGGTTCCGGATTGCAGACCCACTCGGGACCCGGGTTGAACTGGATGCCGGCATCCGCCGCGGGCTTTACCAGCTTCCGCACATCCACACTGTCCGGCAGCTTGAACCACAAGAAGATGCCGCCTTTCGGTTTCCACATGTCCACTGTGGTGCCGAACTCCCGCTCGACCGCCTCGACCATCGTGTCGAGCTTGTCCTTCAATACGGCGGTCAGCGCCCCAACGTGCTTGTCGAAGTGCTTCGAGAAGTACTCGGCGACGATCATCTGATCGAGCGCGCCGGTGCCGCTGTCGGTCTTGCAGGCGATCATGCGTGACAGCACCGGCCACTCGGACACCGCGTAGCCGACACGCAACGCCGGCGCGAGCGTCTTGGAGAACGACCCGATATGGACCACCTGCTTCGGGTCCATCGAATACAGCGATGGAGGCGCGCCGCCGGCCCAAACCAGGTCCGCGTAGCACTCATCTTCGAAGATGGGCACCCCGTACTGCCGCGCCAAATTCAGCATTTGCTGACGGCGCTCCAGCGGCATGATGCTGCCGGAGGGGTTCTGTATGGTCGGGATCGTGTAGATGTATTTCGGCGTCACGCTTTTCTTCTTCAGGTCCTCCAGCGTGGACGCCAGCACGTCCATGCGCATCCCGTCCTCATCCAATGGGATACCGATGATGTTCGCACCAACGCGCCGGAAACGGTTGATCGCGCCCGCGTAGCAGAACTCCTCAAGGATCACGGTGTCGCCCGGATCGATGAACATCCGGCTGACGATGTCGATGCCCTGACCGGAACCGGTGGTGATCAGCACCTCGTCGCGCGTGATCTTCATGCCGCGATGCCGGTTCAGCTTATCAGCGACCATCTCACGCAGGCCGACAAAGCCCTGAGGCCCCTGCGCGAGATTGTACATGGCCAGCTTCGAGCCCTCACGGCGCAGCACGGATGCGGTGGCCTCGATCAGGCCTTCGATCGGAATGCGCTCCGGATCATTGTGGCCGCCGACGAAATTATACTTGGGGAAACCGGGAAAGCGCGGCGTCGGGTCTGGCAAGTCCTTGGCAAAGCGCGATGTCAGATCGAAAGCGGCGCTCATGATCGTTTCCTCCGGTCGGCGTTCTACGCCAAAAGCTGGCATGCCGTGCTTGGGGTGGCAAGAAAGCAAGCAAGGAAAGGTTCCTCTCGGTGATCTCCGCGAGGAACCTTCCTTTTTGCCACCCAAGCAACCACCTCACCACCAATGCCCATAGGAGGAGCAAGATGGCCATGAGCAAACCCAGAATGGTCGGCATGAACCACGTCGCCATCGAAGTCGGCGACATCGAGGACGCGCTGGCATTTTACGGCCGCATCTTCGATTTCACCTTGCGTGGAAAGGGCGAGACGAATGCCTTCATCGACATGGGTGACCAGTTCATCAACCTGACACAGGTCAGCACGCCACATCGCGACAGCCCGCGGCATTTCGGTCTCGTGGTGGACGATCGCAGCTGGGTTCGCGAACTGGTCCAGGAAGCTGGCGGCGAACTGCTGCCGGGTCCGTTTCTCGATTTCCTGGATCCATGGGGCAACCGTGTCGAGGTGATTCAGTACAGCGACATCCAGTTCACCAAGGCCGACCACGTGTTGCGCGGCATGGGCCTGATGCTGGACAAGACAGAGAAGGCGCGCCGAGAACTGGCCGAGAAGGGCATGGCGCCCGACGTAGATTGACGCCAAAGGAACCACTCCGCATGCCGACACCGCTGCTGTTCGAACCGATTTCCTTCCGCTCCGTCACCGCGCGCAACCGCATCGTGGTGGCGCCGATGTGCCAGTACTCCGCCACCAACGGGCTGGGCGACGACTGGCACGTACAGCATCTTGGCGCCCGCGCCATGGGCGGCGCCGGCATCGTCTTCACCGAAGCAACTCATGTCTCAGACATCGGCCGTATCACGCCTTACTGCCTGGGACTGTGGAACGGCCAGCACCAGGCCTTGCTTACACGCCTGGCTGCCATCATCGAACGCGGCGGAGCAGTGCCAGGCATCCAGCTCGCACATGCCGGACGAAAGGCGAGCACGACACGCACCTGGGAAGGCAGCAGGCCGATCTCGCCACAGGATGGCGGCTGGGTTCCGGTCGCGCCGAGCCCGATCTCGTTTCATCCCGGCGCTGTTGATCCGCATGCGCTCACTGCGACCGAGATCGCGGAGATCGCAGCGCAGTTCGCCACCTCAGCACGCATGGCACGTGAAGCCGGTATGAAGGTGGTGGAGATCCATGCAGCGCACGGTTACCTGCTGCACTCGTTCCTATCGCCGATCTCCAACCATCGCAACGATGGCTATGGCGGTGATCTCGAAGGGCGCAGTCGCTTCCTCATGGAGACGCTGGATGCCGTGCGGACCGAGTGGCCGTCGGATTTGCCGCTGTTCGTGCGCCTGTCGTGCATCGATTATCTGCCGGGCGGCCTTACGATTGATGATACGGTGGCGCTGTGTCGCAAACTGGCGGCGCGCGGCGATGTCGATCTGATCGATTGCTCGTCTGGTGGCGTCTCGCTGGACGTGCGCATACCGACCCATCCCGGGTATCAGGTGCCGTTCGCTGATCGGATCCGGCGCGATGTGGGCATCGCAACCGGCGCAGTGGGACTGATTACCGAGCCGACGCATGCGGCTGAAATTGTGGCGAACGAGCGTGCTGATCTGGTGTTTGTCGCCCGTGCGCTGTTGGCCGATCCCGCCTGGCCGGTCCGGGCAGCGAAGGCGCTGGGCGTGAAACCCGAGCTGCCACCGCCCTATTGGCGCGCGACACTGGCCTGACCCGCCACAACAATTCCCTGCGAAACGGCCAGTGCCGCCACAATTCGTGGCGAGCCTCCGGGCGAGCGGTCGCTTATGTCCGCGTCCGCAGAACCCGCGACGGAGATGCTTAGCCATGAAAGTGACGCTTGCCCTGCGTGCCGCTCCTTTGCTGCTCACCACGATGCTGGTGGCTGGCCCAGTCTGGGCACAGCAGTCCGCTCCCGGCGCTACCGCGCCCAGTGCATCCAGCTCGACCACCGCGCCGAGTGCGACCAGCACGCCGTCCGGCACCAGCCAGAAAGCGGCCCCCCACACCAGCAGCCACGCGATGGCACGCCAGCCAGGCGAGTCGCTGCAGACTGTGGTGGACCGCCGGCTCGCCGACTTGCACAGCAAGCTGCACATCACGCCCGAGCAGAACCAGCAATGGGAGCAGTTCGCCCAGGTGATGCGTGACAACGCGCGGGAGATGGATCAGCTGTACAAACAGCGGGCCGACCGCTTCGCCTCGATGTCCGCGGTGGATAACATGCAGTCTTATGCGCAGATCGAACAGCAGCGGGCGCAGGACGCGCAGAAACTGGTTCCCGCATTCCAGGCGCTGTACGCTTCGCTATCCGACCAGCAGAAAAAGACAGCCGACGAGTTGTTCCGCAACTATTCCGCACGCGCGCAAGCGCACCGGCGGCAGGCCGCGGCGCCGTAGCAGAGGCTCTGGTCTTTGCTTGGCGCCGGCGCTATATGCCGGCGCTCGCGCCGCCGGTCGGTATCGGCTGCGCCAGCAGGAGCAGCCTCATGAAGCCCGGCATTCATCCCGACTACCACGAGATCACCGTCGTCATGACCGACGGGACCCAGTTCAAGACCCGTTCCTGCTACGGGAAGCCGGGCGAGACGCTACGCTTGGATATTGATCCGAAATCGCATCCAGCCTGGACGGGGCAGCACAGGATTATCGACAGCGGCGGCCAGGTAGCGAAATTCAACAAGAAATTCGCCGGGCTCGGCCTGAAGAAAGAGCCAACTTAACACTGGCTTTCCAAGCGCCGCCGCCTCTTGAACGAGGGGCGGCGTTCGCTATTTCTGAGGGGTTCGGAATGCCCTGATGGGGTTCCGAAGGAGTGGATTGGGCCGGCCCTCCGGGGCGGCTCAGAAAGCGTGACCTTGCTCTAGCAGGAGGTTATCCCATGACGACGTTCGACTTCGCTCCGCTGTTCCGTACCGCCATCGGTTTTGACCGGCTGGCCCGTCTAATGGACACAGCGACTTCCACCGCAGATGCGTCGACCTACCCGCCCTACAACATCGAGAAGACCGGTGAGGACACCTATCGCCTGACAATGGCGGTGGCCGGGTTCCGGCCGGAGGATCTGGACATCATGGTGAAGGACAACACGCTGGTGGTGTCGGGCAAGGTGTCCAGTGAGGGGCAGAAGGGTGAGATGCTTTATCGCGGCATCGCTGGCCGTGCTTTTGAGCGCCGTTTCGTGCTCGCCGACCATATCGTGGTTGATGGCGCGGACTTGCAGAACGGCCTGCTGCATGTCGGCCTGAAGCGGGTGGTGCCTGAGGCCTTGAGGCCGCGCCGGATCGAGATCGGCGGTGGCTCACCGAAGGCGGTTGCCAACGACAGCCAGGACGCCGCGAAGGCGGCCTGACGAGTCTGGCTGCAGAACACCAAGGGGCCGGCTTGCCGGCCCCTTCCATTTACAAGCCTAGGGACGTTTGAAGAACGCGTCCGCCGCGCTGCGATGGCCTTGCTTGCGCTCGATATCGGCTTCCACCCGGGCAATCTCGGCCTTCAGCTCCTCGATGTATTCTCGCAGTTCCGCGACCCCGAGAGTGTCCAGCACCAGCTTCTCCAGCCTAGCCTTCTTGCGCACGGGCCCTTCGTCTTCATCTATCATCGTTCGCCTTCCTTTCCGCCCCTTGACCCATCTTGGGGCGCTTGTCATATCCGATCCTTGGCCGCGCCTGCGGTGCGCGTCCCGCATCGCGTGAGCAGTGGCCCGAGGATGATGCCATGACACTGCCGCTGATGCCCAAGGCCACTGCCGTGTGGCTGATTGAGAAGACCGCCCTCACGTTTACTCAGATCGCCGAATTCTGCGGCATGCATCCGCTCGAAGTGCAGGCGATCGCCGATGGAGAGGTGGCGCAGGGCATCGTGGGTTACGACCCGATCGCCAACGGCCAGCTCACTGCAGAAGAGATCCGCCGCGCGGAGGCCGACCCCGAAGCTCGGCTACGCCTCGCCGCCACGGCCCTGCCGGTGCCCAAGCGGCTGCGCGGGTCGCGCTACACGCCGGTGGCCAAGCGGAACGACAGGCCAGACGCGATCGCCTTCCTGCTGCGCAATTACCCGCAGCTCACCGAGGCACAGGTTTCCAAGCTGCTGGGCACCACCAAGGACACGATCCAGAAGGTGCGCGACCGCACTCACTGGAACAGCGCCAACATCAAGCCCCGCGATCCTGTGATTCTGGGCTTGTGCACCCAGACTGACCTGAATGCGGCTGTCGCGCAGGCAAACGAGCGGCTGGAGCGGGAAGGCCGCGCCGTCCCGCCGCCGCCGGTGCCAGAGCCGGACGAGGTGGCCTAAGCCGAGGCCTGTTCGGCGCGGAGGCGCTCCATCTCCTCCTTGACCCGCAGTTTTTCGATCTTCAGCCGGGTCAGCGTTTCGCTGTCTGGCCTTGGTCGCTGGTCCTCGTCGGCGATGCGCGTTTCGAGCGCAGCATGGCGTTCCTTTAGAGCATCGAGACGGGCCTGCAGCGTCATGGACCTTCTCCGATCGAGGACAAACCAGAACAAACATTCTAACTCGATTGATATAGGGAGAGCCACGGCAAATCTCCCGTCCGGGACTCGGTGGCTGGCCTATGCCTGTGTTATTGATGCACCATGCTGACCGATCGGGACTCGCTGCTGCGCAAGCTGCACGAACTCCGCAGCGAGCATCGTGACCTGGACACTGTGATCGCCCGGCTCGCCGAGCAGGGCGGCGCGTCGGATCAGTTGCACCTACAGCGCCTGAAGAAGCGCAAGCTGATGCTGAAGGACGAAATCGCCTGGTTGGAAAGCCGGCTGATCCCGGACAGCATCGCCTGATGGCTCCTGTCGTCGGCATCATCATGGGCAGCCAGTCGGACTGGGCGACACTCCGGCATACCGCCGAGATGCTCGACCGCCTGGATGTGCCGCATGAGACGCGCATCGTCTCGGCGCACCGCACACCTGATCGGCTGCGGGATTATGCGGCCAGCGCCCGCCAGCGTGGGCTGAAGGTGATCATTGCCGGTGCCGGCGGTGCTGCGCATCTACCGGGTATGTGCGCCGCATGGACGCCACTGCCGGTGCTCGGTGTGCCTGTGGAAAGCCATAGTCTTAAAGGGATGGACAGCCTTCTGTCGATCGTGCAGATGCCCGCTGGCGTTCCGGTTGGGACACTGGCGATCGGCCGGGCTGGTGCGGTGAACGCCGCGTTGCTGGCCGCCGCGATTCTGGCCACGACCGACCATGGCTTGGCCGGGCGGCTCGACGCGCTTCGGCAAGAGCAGACGCGGGCAGTGGCGGACAGACCGGCTGACACATCGGAATGAGTTTCCCGCTGCCGCCGAATTCGACGATTGGCCTGGTCGGTGGCGGCCAGCTTGGCCGCATGTCGGCGCTGGCCGCCGCCCGACTGGGGTATCGCTGCCATATCCTCACGCGCGAAAAGGACAGCCCCGCGAGTCAGGTATCTGCCGCAGCGACGATCAGCGATTACCACGAGCCGAAGGGGCTGCGTGAATTTGCCGGCTCGGTGGACGTGATCAGCTTCGAATTTGAGAACGTCAGTGCGGAAGGGCTTGATCTTCTTGCTTCGTTGAAGCCGGTTCGGCCCTCGCCCGCGATCCTTCGGACCAGCCAGGACCGGGTGCAGGAAAAGACGTTCCTCAATGGCGCTGGCGTGCCGACGGCATCATGGGCGGCTGTTGGCAACCTTGAGGAACTCCATGCGGCGGCGGATGAGATCGGACTGCCGGCCGTGCTGAAGACCACGCGTCTTGGCTATGACGGAAAGGGACAGGCGCTTTTGCGACGGACGTCGGACCTCGCCGAAGCGTTCTCAATGTTATCTCCTAAGCCATTGATCCTGGAAGGATTCGTGGATTTTGCACAGGAGATCAGCGTGGTCTCCGCGCGCGGAGCAGACGGCGTATACACGGCGTTCGACACGGTCGAGAACCGTCATCGCAACCATATCCTCGACCTCACCCTGGCCCCGGCCCAGGTCCCGGCTTCCGTGGACCAGCAGGCCCAGGCGATTGCCCGCCGCATCGCAGATGAATTGGACCTCGTCGGGCTGCTTGCGGTCGAGATGTTTGTGGACAAGAACGGCCGCGTACTGGCGAATGAAATTGCTCCTCGCCCGCACAACTCGGGTCATTGGACAATCGACGCGTGCCCCGCCAGTCAATTCGAGCTGCACATCCGTGCCATCGCCGGCCTGCCGCTGCCGCAGGCTATGCGGCACTCAGATGCGGTGATGAAGAACCTTGTCGGCCCCGAGGAGATCGCCTTGTGGCCATCACTGCTCGCGACGCCCGGGCTAATCCCGCACCACTACGGAAAGGTCGAAGCGCGCCCCGGCCGCAAGATGGGGCATGTGACGCGACTGTTCCCGCGCGGTTCGTTGCCGGGCGAATTCGGCATCGCGGCAGCGCTCGGTCCGGCGGCCCCCAAACCTC
This sequence comes from uncultured Acetobacteraceae bacterium, assembly GCA_964427005.1. Classification (GTDB taxonomy): domain Bacteria; phylum Pseudomonadota; class Alphaproteobacteria; order Acetobacterales; family Acetobacteraceae; genus JAMXLO01. The sequence goes on along the minus strand of CAYRTL010000034.1, from coordinate 19,188 downwards.
AGGACGAGTAGAGAGGTACGACGCCCGGTAGGGTCTTGCCCTCCAGCCATTCGAGGAACGCGCCGCCTGCGGTTGAGACGTAGCTCAGCTTATCGATGACCCCGGCGCGGCGAAGCGCCGAGACGGTATCGCCGCCCCCGGCCACACTGCGGAGCGAGCCTTTGGCTGTGGCATCGGCGACTGCCTTCGCGAACGCTGTAGTCCCGGCGTCGAACGGGGGCGTTTCGAAGGCACCCAGGGGTCCATTCCACACCAACGTCCGCCAGCTTGACAGATGACTCGTCAGCATCGCCACCGTAGCCGGACCCACATCGAGGATCATCTGGTCGGCTGGCACCGCATCGACCGGAACAGTCCGTGTCGCGACACCCGGCTTCAGCTCGGCGGCCACCACCGCATCACTTGGCAACAGCACTTCACAACCGGCCTTCTGGGCCGTGGCAAGAATGTCGAGCGCCGTCGGGTGCATCTCGGCCTCCTGCAACGAGCGCCCGACAGGATGGCCCTGCGCCGCCAGGAAGGTATTCGCCATCGCACCGCCGATGACCAGGGCGTCGACCTTGCCCACGAGATTTCCGAGTAGGTCGAGCTTGGTGGAGACTTTCGCGCCACCCACGACAGCAGCAACAGGACGCACCGGGTTGCCAAGCGCCGCATCCAGCGCTTCGAGTTCGGCCTGCATCAACCGGCCAGCGTAGGCTGGCAGCAGGTGCGCTACGCCTTCGGTGCTTGCGTGGGCGCGATGCGCCGCCGAGAAAGCGTCATTCACGTAGATGTCGGCGAGCTTGGCCAGTTCAGCCGCGAACTCCGGATCGTTCTTTTCTTCACCTGGGTGGAAGCGGGTGTTCTCCAGCACCAACACATCACCACGCGACATGCGCTCGACAGCCTGCTGAGCGACAATCCCGACGCAATCCTCGGCGAAGCGCACCCGCTGCCCAAGAACATCGCCGAGTGCAGCAGCGACCGGCGCGAGCGACATCTCCGGCACGCGCTTGCCCTTCGGGCGATCGAAGTGACTGCAGACGATGACCTTGGCGCCCTTCCCGACGAGTTCGCGGATCGTGGGAGTCAGACGTTCGATGCGGGTCAGATCAGTGATCTTGCCGTCGCGAACCGGCACGTTCAAGTCGGCGCGCAACAGGACGCGCTTGCCGGCAACATCCACGTTATCGAGCGTACGGAGGGACATGGCGAGACCCCGAATACTGGCCCGTCATGGCCGGCCTTTGTGCCGGCCATCCGCGCACCGCTGCCGGAGAGTGGATGGCCGGCACAAGACAGACCGGCCATGACGGGCTCCGATTGTGCCTACAGGCTCCCGAACAGCGCCGCGGTATCCGACATGCGGTTCGAGAAGCCCCACTCGTTGTCGTACCACCCCATGACCCGCGCCAGTGCCCCATCCACCACCGCGGTTTGCGTCGCATCGAAGGTGCACGACGCCGGGCAATGGTTGAAATCGACGCTGACCAGTGGCGCGGTGTTGTAATCGAGGATCCCACGCAATGCGCCCTTCGACGCGTCCAGCATTACCGCGTTGATCTGATCCTTGGTGGCCTGCTTCTTCAGGTTCACATCAAGCGACACCAGAGACACGTTCGGCGTGGGAATGCGGATCGCCGTGCCATCCAGCTTGCCTTTCAGCTCCGGCAGCACCAGGCCGACAGCACGAGCCGCACCGGTGGAAGTCGGAATCGCGGATACTGCTGCGGCGCGGGCCCGATGCAGATCCTTGTGCAGCGTATCGACAGTTACCTGGTCGCCTGTATACGCATGAACGGTGACCATGTAGCCACGCTCGATGCCGAAGTTCTCATGCAACACCTTCGCCATCGGCGCGAGACAGTTCGTCGTGCACGAGGCGTTGGAGATTATCGTCATGTCCTTGGTGAGCGTCTTATGGTTCACACCATAGACGATGGTCGCATCAACGTTGTCCGCGGGCGCCGAGATGAGCACCTTGCGCGCTCCCGCTTGCAACAGCGCCGATGCCTTTTCCTTTGACGTAAAGATGCCGGTGCATTCCAACGCGACATCGACGCCTTGGTACGGCACCTTCGTCGGATCGCGTTCGGCCGAAACCTTGATCGGCCCCCAGGTGCGGCCACCATAACGGATGGTGATCGTGTCGCCGGACACCTCCACGTCGCCATGGAAGCGACCATGTACACTATCGTACCGGAACAGATGTGCATTTGCCTCGGTGCTGCCGAGATCGTTGATCGCGATCGGCACCAGATCGTCGCGACCGCTCTCGATCATCGCGCGTAGCACCAGGCGACCGATACGGCCGAAACCGTTAATGGCGACCTTCACGGGCATCCTCAGTCTCCTTTCTGGTCTTCGCGGCTTGCTTAGGCCAAGCCAAGCCGCGAGCATTGATCTGAATCAACTCAGCCGCTTGCGGACCGCCGCCACGATGGCGTCCGAGGTGATACCGAAGTGTTTGTAAAGATCTTCATAAGGCGCGGAGGCGCCAAAATCGCTCATGCCAATGAAAATTCCGTCATTGCCGAGCCAGCGCTCCCAGCCAAACCCGCCCGCAGCCTCGATGCCGATGCGCGGCACGCCGCCCAGTACCTCCGCGCGATAGGACTCGTCCTGCTGAGAGAACAGCTCCCAGCAGGGAAGTGACACGACGGCGACCATGACGCCGGCGTCCGCCAGGGCTTTCCGCGCGTCCATGGCGATCGAAACCTCCGAGCCGGTCGCAATCAATGTGGCGGCGCGGGTCCCTTCGGCCTCGGCCAGCACATATCCGCCGCGGGCACAGCAGTTCTCGGAGGCCTGCGTGCGCATTGTCGGCACGGCTTGTCGGGTGAGTACCAAAAGGCTGGGGCCATCGGTCCGGCGAATTGCCAGCTCCCAACACTCCGCCACCTCCAGCGCGTCAGCCGGCCGGTATACGTGCAGGTGTGGCATGGCCCGCAGGCTGGCGAGATGCTCTATCGGCTGATGCGTCGGCCCGTCCTCGCCCAGGCCAATGGAGTCGTGCGTCAGGACATGAATGACATGGGCGCGCGCGAGTGCCCCGATGCGGATCGCCGGCCGCATGTAATCCGTGAACACGAAGAACGTACCGGTGTAGGGGATGAGCCCACCATGCAGCGCCATGCCGTTGGCGGCCGCTGCCATTCCGTGCTCGCGTACGCCAAAGTGGATATAGCGGCCGGAAAAATTGCCGGCCGTCACATTGCCCATCGACTTGACGAAGGTGAGGTTCGAGCCGGTGAGATCGGCTGAGCCTCCGATAAGTTCCGGAGTTGCCGGTACCAACGCTTCAAGCGCCTTCTGGCTGGACTGCCGCGTTGCCATCTTCGGCTTGGTCTCGAGAATCTCCTGCTTCAGCGCGGCCACCGCCTCGTGCCAGTTATCCGGAAGCCGTCCGGCCATCACGCGCTCGAACTCCGGTCGCATGTTGTTGTGAGCGAGCCGTTTCAGCCAGGCTCGGCGAGCACTGGCACCGCGGCTGCCGATGGCGCGCCAGCGCTGCAGCAACTCATCGGGCACGGTAAACGGCGGTTCGTGCCATCCCAGCGCTGCCTTGGCTCCGGCCGCCTCCTGTGCACCGAGCGGCGAGCCATGCGTCGCAGAGGTGCCTGCCTTGGTCGGAGCACCAAGGCCGATGATGGTACGGCACGCAATCAGCGTCGGCTTCTTCGAACGCATCGCAAAGGACAAAGCGGCGTTGATCTGCTGCGGGTCATGGCCGTCGATCCGTTTGGCCGCCCAGCCGTAGGCGGAGAAGCGCTTCAGCACATCGTCCGAATAAGCAAGCGACGTATCACCATCGATCGAGATGTGATTGTCATCGTAAAGGACGGTGAGTTTGGACAGGCACAGATGGCCGGCGATCGCCGCGGCCTCGTGACTGATACCCTCCATCATGTCGCCGTCAGAGGCGATCACCCAGGTGCGATGATCGACCAGTGAGCGGCCGAACCGCGCAGTCAGCAGCCTTTCTGCCAGCGCCATGCCAACGGCGGTGCCGAAGCCCTGGCCGAGTGGACCCGTGGTGGTTTCAATCGCCGGGTGCGCGCCGTACTCGGGGTGGCCCGCGGCGGGAGAGTGAAGCTGACGAAACCGTTTGATCTCGTTGATGCCCATACCCTCGAAGCCGGTGAGGTAGAGCAGCGAATAAAGCAGCATCGAGCCATGACCGGCCGACAGGACGAAGCGGTCCCGATCCGGCCAGTGCGGATCCGCGGCATCGAATTTGAGGAACCGGCTCCACAGCGCCGTGGCGACATCCGCCATTCCCATCGGCATTCCCGGATGGCCGGACTTCGCAGCCTCCACCGCGTCGATGGCCAGTGCGCGGATGGCGTTGGCCATCTGCCATGCCTGAGTAGGTGGGCGCGCCAGGATTTCCGCCTGGTGGGCTAGCACCGGGTTGTCGGTAATTGGCACATCGGGTCCAGCCATGGTGTCTCCTGGGCTGCGGCGGCTATAGGGTCAGGCCGAAAGCGGAGCAACCCTGCCCGTCACTGGCGGAGGTATGATCAGGTCCTACACGGATCGATTCGCCCTCGCCAGCACGGCCTCGAACAACACTTGTGCGCCCGCTTCGGCCTCCTCCGGTTGAATGCTTTCCGCCTCGTTGTGTGACAGGCCATCCTTGCATGGCGTGAAGATCATCGCTGTCGGCACGTGACGAGCCACATACACCGCGTCGTGCCCAGCGCCTGACACGATTTCCCGCGCACTATACCCCAATTTTGCAGCGCCTTGTCTCACCAGTTCGACGCAGGCCGGATCGAAAGGCTGTGCCGGTATCTGGAACAACTTCGTCAGCTCAAGCTTTACCCCACAGTCGCGCGCAATGAAGCCGGCCTCACGCGGAAACTGTGCATCGAGCCGATCAACTTCGGCGTCCGAGGGATGACGGAATTCCACCGAAAAACGCACCTCGCCCGGCACCACGTTCCGGCTGTTCGGCGAGACAAGCAACTGGCCGATCGTACCGCGCCCGTCCTCGCCGCGTGCACGCATCATGCGGTCGACCAGGTCGATGATGCGCGCGGCGCAAACCAGCGCATCCTTGCGGGCGGACGGTGGAGTGGTCCCAGCATGGGAGTCCTGACCCACGGCGACCGCGTCGTACCACACCATGGCCTGGGCGCCGGTGACGATGCCGATCTGCTTTGTCTCTCGTTCAAGGATCGGGCCCTGCTCGATGTGCAGCTCGAAATACGCATCCGCGGGGAACGCCGCTGCTGGCTCTGCACCGCAATAGCCAATGCCATCCAGTGCCGTTCGTACCGTCACGCCCTCAACGTCGGTCAGCGCATAAGCCTTCTCAAGTGAAAAGACGCCGCTCCACACGCCGGAGCCCATGAGCGAATGGCCGAACCGGCTGCCCTCTTCGTCGGTCCAGTTCACCAGTTCGAGCGGTGCTTCGGTGACGATCCCCAGGTCATTGAGCGTGTGCATGACCTCGAGCCCCGCCAGCACCCCCAAGGCTCCGTCGAACTTGCCGCCGGAAGGCTGGCTGTCGAGATGGCTGCCGAACAGCACGGGCAGCCGGTTCGGGTCACGGCCGGGGCGGCGGGCAAACATGTTCCCGATCGCATCTACCCGCACCGTCAGGCCGGCTGCCTCACACTCCGCGCGGAAGCGGTCGCGCCCGCGCTTGTCCACGTCCGTCAGGGTGAGCCGCCGAACGCCGCCCTTCGGAGTGGCGCCGATTTGCGCCATTGACATCAGGCTGTCCCACAGGCGCTTGCCGTCGATGCGTTGGTTGGTCTGGGCCGTCATGCGAGTATCCCTTGCAGAGACCGCATCTTGCCCGCCGAGCCGCTTGCTGCAAGACAGTGGTCAGTTCCCCGGATCAAGCCCGGGGACAGGGGGTCAGTGGTCAGGATGAAGGTGATAGGGATGTTGGCCCTGGGGCTGTTGCTCGCGGGCTGCAAGCTGGTGGACCAGACGACATTCGCACCGTCGCCCGAGGACGAAGCGGTGGCGGCCAAGGAGGCCGCGAAGGTGGATACGCGCACCGCGCTGGTCACCATCGGCTATGACGCGCCTAATCCGGGCTACCAGGATGTGCTGCGTTACGCGGTGCGGGAGGCGGAGACGCGGGCGCCCGGCGTGCAATACGACGTGATTGCGATCCTGCCCGCCGGAGGTGACTCCGCCGTGGCGCAACGGCGGGCCGCTGAGGTGATGCGCGACATCATGGCAAACGGCGTCACGGCGAGCCGGATCCATCTTGGTCTCCGCACGGCGCAGGCGAGCCAACCCCAGCAGATTCGGGTTTATCTCCGGTAACTGGCCGGCGTGAGGAAGTCTTAACGCTTTGTCAGGAATTGTACGCATTGAGCTCGGCAGTTCCTGGATACATAAGGCGTGCGCCGCACCAGAGAGGCCAACAGGATGCATCCGTTCCATGCGTATTGCCGCGAAGCATTAGCCGCGATCGAAGCGCAGGGACGATATCGCCGCTTCACGCCGCTGCGGAAGCAGGCGGACCGATTCCCGCTGTACCGCCGGGCGGACGGCAGCGAGGTGCTGGTCTGGTCGTCTAACGATTACCTCGGGATGGGCGGCCATTCAGCAGTGGTGGAGGCTGCCTGCACCACGGCACGGCAGATGGGTGCCGGCGCGGGCGGCACGCGGAATATCAGCGGCACCAGCGCCGTACACGATGCGCTGGAGGCGGAGTTGGCGGACTTGCACGGCAAGGAAGCGGCGCTTCTGTTCACCTCGGGGTTCGTGTCCAACCAGGCCGCACTCTCGACGATCCTGAATTCATTGCCAAATTGGCATGTGTTTTCCGATGCGCGAAACCATGCCTCCATGATCGCCGGCATCAAGGGATCTAAAGCACGGTGCCATATCTTCCGTCACAACGATCTGGCGCATCTCGATGCGCTGCTGCAATCGGCACCCGCAGACGCGCCTAAATTGATCGCCTTCGAGTCGGTCTATTCCATGGATGCCGATATCGCGCCGCTTGGTGCGATCTGCGATCTCGCCGCACGATACGGCGCGATGACCTATCTGGATGAAGTACATGCCGTCGGCATGTACGGACCGACCGGCGCCGGCGTAGCGGAGCGCGATCGAGTGGCCGACCGCATCGACGTGATCGAAGGAACCCTCGCCAAGGCGTTCGGCTGCCATGGGGGCTACATCGCGGGCAGTGCGGTCGTGGTGGACTACATCCGGTCCTGTGCGCCTGGCTTCATCTTCACGACTTCACTTCCGCCAATGACTGCGGCTGCGGGTCTTGCCAGTGTTCGGCACGTTCGGCGTGACCATGCGCGCCGTGCTGCCCTGTTCGAACGTGCGGAAACCTTGAAGCGCCGGTTATCCGCGGCAGGCCTGCCGGTCCTGCCATCATCGAGTCACATCGTCCCACTTCACATCGGCAACGCTGCTCTGTGCAGTGCAGTGAGCCGGCGCCTCCTGCATGAATTCGACATGTACGCCACGCCCATCAACTATCCTACTGTGCCCATAGGCGAGGAACGTCTGCGCCTGACGCCAACCCCGCTGCATACCAATGCGATGATGGACGATCTGATCGCGGCGTTGAGCACGATCCTACAGCCGGCGCAACGCGCCGTCGCTTGAGCGATCGGCCGATCCTGCGGCTCAAGCCTGGTCAGGGGCGGCGGCTGCGTGCTGGCGCGCCGTGGGTCTTTTCAAATGAAATCATCATGCAGCCAGAGTACCGGCAGATGCCGCCGGGCGGGCTGGTGCGCCTCGAAGGTGATGATGGCACGCGGTTCGGGACTTTCATGTTCAATCCGCACAGCCTTATCGCAGCACGCCTGCTGGATCGGGACCCCGCCGCTGATATTGGTCTGGAGTGGCTGCGGGCACGATTGGAGCAGGCAATCGCGCTGCGGCGGCGTGTGTGCGAGACGCCATTTCATCGCCTGGTGCATGCCGAAGCCGACAGGCTGCCGGGCCTCGTCATCGATCGCTACGGCGATGTTGTCGTTCTGCAGGCGAACACCGCGGGCATGGACCGGTTGACCTCGCTGATCATCGAGGCGCTTGTCTCATTACTGCCGGTACGCGCCGTTGTGGCTCGAAATGATTCCGCGGCGCGGCGGCAGGAAGGGCTGGCGGAGAACGTGACGCTGCTCTTCGGTACCGATCCGGCCACCGTCGTTGAAGAAGGCGGCGTCCGTTTTCCCGTTGATCCGCTCGAAGGACAGAAGACCGGCTGGTTCTTTGATCAGCGAGCGAATCGCGACCGCGTGGCGGCACTGGCCAATAATGCGCGAGTGCTGGACGTGTTCTGCCATGTCGGCGGGTTCGGCTTGCGCTGCGCCGTGAACGGTGCGCGTGAGGTGACGCTGGTGGACAGCAGCGCGCCGGCATTGGCACAGGCCAAGCAGGCCGCGGACCTGAATGGCGTAAGCGAGCGGGTGCATGTCAGGCGTGAGGATGCATTTGAGACGATGAGTGGCTTGAGCTCCGAGAGGTTCGACATTGTCGTATGTGATCCGCCGGCGTTTGCGCGCACCCGAAAGGATGCCGAGGCTGGGTTGCGCGCATACGGCAGAATGGCGCGCCTCGCCGCGCCTCTGGTGGCACCTGGCGGTTTTCTGTTCGTCGCTTCGTGCAGCTACCATGCACCTCTGGAGGCCTGGGCGGCGCAGATTGCCTGGGGCCTGCACCGCGCTCGCCGTGAAGGCCGCATTGTATTCACTGGCGGCGCCGGCCCGGACCATCCGGTGCATCCGCACTTGCCCGAGACCGGTTATCTAAAGGCACAATTGATCCAGGTGCTATAGCTCACCACACCATCTGCCGCACCTTGGGCCTGCGTATCTGTGAGCCGCCCAGGGACGTCCACTCCGTCACCGGCATGAAGCGCGGCGCAAGGAACTGATAGCTGCGGTTGAGCAGGTGCATCATGCCCTGATCCAGACCAATCTCGGCCGTTTCCCATTCCAGCAGCAGAGAGTGCCAGGCACGCTGCGTCCGATACAGCCAGTCCCGAGCTGAACGAATGAAAGTACGCTGGCTGTCGCTGTTTCGAAGCGCTGACATGACTTCTCCGGTATGAGCATCCAGTTCCTCGAACCGGTGGCTGATCTGTTTCAGTGCCACATGGGTGAGGCGCCTTACCTGCGTGAGCGTCTCCAGGTGGGAACCGTCGCCGCGGTAAGCCTGTGCCATGCGATTGAGTTTTTCTGCCATCATAGTAACGCGGCGCAGCAGCCGATCGCGCAGCGCTTCGATATACGCCAGCTCCTGCGCCAGCTCCTCGACGAGTTGGATCACGGCCTCGCTCGATGACAAGCCCAACGTTTCTGCCGCTTTGGCAAACGCCTGCTGCACCAGGTGCTTGCGTGCCGGATCGTCCGCCACTTGCAGCAACGACTCCGCGTCGACGTTGGGTGTGTCGCCACCGGTCCCCGAGTTCAACCATGACACCAGTTGCCACTGCAGTCGCGCGTTGGCGATTTTCAGATGGACGGCATCCGGCTCCCAGCTCGCATCTCCGCTGAGTACTTCGGCAGGCAGCGCATCGCCGATACGGATGCAGGTGACGAAATCCAGAGACTGAGTGATGAGACCCAGCATACGGCCATCATCGGAATCATCGGGAATACCGAATTCCCGCTGCAGGGACCTTAGCGGAATGACCGCTTCCTTTTCCCCGAGTTTCACAACCATGGCCGGGATTCGGTCGGTTTCGGCCAGCCGGAACAGGGGATTATCGAAGGACGTGAAAACGCGGTGTGTGAGGATGCAATGATCCAGAGAAACGGGATTCGACTTCATCATCATGACCGGCCGGCAGGGCGTCCGGACGCAATCCCACCACAGCCGGGTGAACAGTCAGTAAGCGCCGGATCACTGGCCGTCTTGCCATGACGTCGTCTCTGGACGTTGCCGCATCTTTGACAAAATCACTGCTGTATGTGCTTGTTTTGTTCTACGGCCCCAAGGACCCCGGATTGCCCGTCTGCCAGAATGCCCCTGATTCCGCTTTGCGTCCTTTGCGTGCTTTGCGGTTCATACGAGTCAGATCCGGCGCTTACGCCCGCTTCGGCTTCGCGATCACTCTGACCGGTGCTGCCTCGCATTGCAGTTTCGCCGGAAGCGCGATGACATCGAACTCCCCGATCCCGACAAGCACTTCCAGATTGGTCAGATTTTCGATGATCACCACGTCATTCGAAAGCAGCATCTTATGGATCTCGAAAGGCGGACGATCAGGGCTTGGCGTATCGAGGGCCAGGATGGACGCATCGGCGTTCAGCAGCTCCCGGGCAAATTCTGGCGCGATCTCTGGAAAGTCCCGGTAGTACGCATCGTCATGGAACCGATGGTACCAGCCCGTCAGCACCAACACGATATCGCCCTTTTCGATACCGGTTGGCGGCAGCAGATCCGACGTCACCAAGCTGCGCCCGCGTGCATCTATCAGGCGGCCGCGGCCGAAGAACCGGTCCGTGGGCACGTCGCACATGAGCCTGCCTCCGGCGATCATGTGGTACGGGGCATCCATATGCGTCCCCACATGCATTCCGGAGCATAGGCGGTACATGTTGTAATCATCGGCCCCGATGCTGGCGATCTGCTCGAGTTTCGGCATTGGGTCGCCCGGAAACACTGGCATGTTCTGGCCGAAGGTGTGTGTAAGGTCTATGAGGTTCATAACCAGCTCAGCAGCCATTTTCGTGCCCGAAGGGCGATTTTTCGCCCCGCGCCCAAAAGCTTGCCGGACACACGCTGGGGCTGCGAGGAACGACCAGGACGATTGATACCGAACGTACGCCTTTGCTTAACCCAAGAGAGTGCGCGCTTCGTAGCTGAACATGAGTGTGCGAAGCCCGCCCCAATGAGCCTCTTTTACCAGAACGCCGCCCCAGCCGGACGCGCCGCTTCGAAGAGCCACGTGCTCGACAGCCGGCTTCGTCGGCGTGTACCCGTGGGCGGCAAGCACCTGTTCCCGGAATTCCGGACAAAACCACATATTTCCTTTCGTCATCGAGAAATATGTGCGGTATGACTATGAACTGCAGCCTTGGTTCGCCGTGATGCCGCCGGCGATGTTCGAAGCGCTTAAAGGCGGTTCGGGTGGCATCTGCTCATTACGGCTCATCCAAGCTAAGAGCATGGCGGTTGTTTCACGTCATGGCGGGGCTTGGCCCCGCCATCCACGTCTTTGCCGACTGTGGCAACACAAGACGTGGATGGCCGGCCTGCGCCGGCCATGACGATGAAGGCGGCGCATGGGTCATTGTCGGCGAGATTGGGTATAAGCCTGTTCTGCCACAAGTTCGACAACTTCGGCGTGCAGGGACACTCGGCGAGGAGCCTATGCGCCGAATTCTGCTTCTTCTTCCACTCGGGCTATTAGCGGGCTGCTACTACCCTTACGGGCCCTATGACTACGACGGCTATTACGCCTACCGGCGCCCCTATCCACCACCGTACCCGCCGCAGTACCAGCCGCCCTACACGCCCGGCTATCCGCAAGAGACCTACCGATCAAGCGACCAACCCGGCTACCAGAGCTACGGGCAGCCTGGATATGCCGCACCGCCTCAGCAGACCTACCAGGGTTACGGGCAGCCAACGTATCTCTCGCCACCACCGCAGGATCAGGGACAGTCTGCGTATCAGCCGAACAACCAGTCCTCGTATTTGCCGTCACCGGCTCCGTATCAGGGACAGCCGCAAGACTACGGTGCTCCACAATCGAGCTACAGTGGCGCCTCACCCGCGAACTGCGGAACGCCGGACGAACCGAAACCGTGTTATTGAGACGCTTGCCTTGGCTGGTGCCGACGCACGGATTTGAACCGTGGGCCTACTGATTACGAATCAGTTGCTCTACCGCTGAGCTACGTCGGCGTTCCAGGTATGCCCGTCCCACGCGCGCCAGCGCGCTAGGGCCCGCGATCTATAGCGTTGCCGGGCGCGCCAGTCCAGGAAGCCCGACCCTTCTCCGTCCGCGCGCGTAATGCTAGCACCTGCGCTATGCCCCCTTCCCGGTCCGCCGCCGCGCCTGCAACGACTCGCCTGCGCGAATGTTACGACTGCGGTCAGTTCCAGGTAGTCCCGGCCCTGCCGCCAGGCGCGCGCGCCCAGTGCCTGCGTTGCGACGCCACGCTTCGGCACACCCGGCATGACCCGGTGGGCTTGCCGCTCGCGCTCAACCTGACGGCGCTGCTGCTGTTCCTGATCGCCGCCGGGTCCACGCTGATGCTGGTCAGCGCGGCAGGTCAGGTTCGCGTCGCGGACATGTTCACGGGGCCGATCGGCCTTGACCAGGACGGTTTATGGGAGCTCGCCGCGGTTGTGCTGTTCACCACAATCGGCGCCCCGGCCGCCAAGCTGGGCTGCACGCTCTATGTGCTGATTGGTCTGCACCTGCCCCGTCCACCCCGCCACATACGGACCGTTTTCGCCTGGGTGGAACATCTCCGCCCGTGGTCGATGATCGAGGTCTATCTCCTGGGCGTATTCGTTGCATACGTCAAACTTCAGGCGATCGCGTTCATCGAGATCGGGACTGCCCTCTACGCACTCGGCGCGCTGCTGCTGGTCATGATTGCCGCTGATGTCTTGCTGGACGCGCAGTTTGTCTGGGAGGAGATGGAGCGCCGCGGGCTCGTGCCAGATCGGATTAACCACGCCGGGGTCGCTGCCACGCCAGGTCAGCACCTGATCGGTTGTGGCACGTGTGGACTGGTCCACCCTCTTAGCGAGGTGGGAGAACGGTGTATACGTTGCGGGTTTCGGTTGCATGCACGAAAACCGAACAGCATCGCACGCACCTGGGCCCTCGGCGTTGCCGCCGCGATCCTGTACCTGCCGGCCAATATCTACCCTGTCCTGACGGTGATCCAACTCGGTTCCGGCCAACCGAGCACCATACTCGGCGGCGTCCAAGAGCTCCTGTCCGGCGGACAGTGGCCGCTCGCCCTGCTGGTCTTCTTCGCATCCATCATGGTGCCGATGCTGAAGCTGGTCGGCCTGACCGTCCTGCTCGTCAGCATTCAGATGAGACGCCGTGGCAGGCGGCGCGACCGGACGGTGCTGTATCGGCTAGTGGATTTCATCGGCCGCTGGTCCATGATCGACATCTTCATGGCGTCGATTCTCGTGGCGTTGGTGCAGTTCGGATCCCTGGTAAAGATTAATGCCGGCGTCGGAGCCATTGCCTTCGCCGCCGTGGTGATCCTGACCATGTTTGCGGCGCGCACGTTCGATCCACGACTGACCTGGGACGCCGCGGAGAGCCCCGCCGCATGAGTGATCCGTCGGGGTCAGAGACACCCCATCCCACGGCGGCCGTCCGCACAGCGCTTACGCCCCGTCGGCGATTCTCGCTGATCTGGGTCATTCCTATCGTTACCGCGGCGATCGGAGGATGGCTCGCGTGGGATACACTGTCGCAGCGAGGTCCGCTCATCACCATTAGCTTTCAAACCGCCGAAGGTCTGCAGGCCGGTCAATCGCATGTCCGCTACAAGGCAGTGGACATGGGCGTGGTTGATCGCATCGTCATCGCGCCCGATCGGCAGCACGTGACTGTGTCAGTACGGATGACCCGTGAAGCGGAATCCATGCTGACCGACCGGGCGCAATTCTGGGTGGTGAAGCCGCGCTTCTTCGCCGGTGCTTTGTCCGGGTTGGAGACGCTGTTTTCTGGTAGCTATATTGCTCTGATGCCTTCTGGACCTGGAGGCAAGCCGAAGCGCGACTTCACTGGTTTGGAAGATCCGCCGGTCCTGCAATCGGACGTCCCGGGGCAAACGTTCCTGCTCCGGACTTCCAGAATCGGTAATCTCAGCCTCGGTTCGCCGGTATTTTATCGCGACCTGACAGTTGGCCAAGTGCTCGGGTGGGATATTGCCGACATGGCCGACAGCATCACGCTGCATGTTTTCGTCCGTTCGCCATTCGACCGCTACGTGCACGATGGCTCAAGATTTTGGAACGCGTCTGGCGCCTCGGTGAAGTTAGGTACCAACGGAATCGAATTTCAGATGGAATCGCTGCGCGCGCTGGTGCTCGGCGGTATCGCATTCGATACACCGGACGAGGCACGAAATTCGCCCATCAGTATCGAAAATCACCAATTTCCACTGTACGCCAATCAGGATGCTGCAGACTCCGCTTCATATGAGCAACGTGTCCCGATGATGGCGTATTTCGGTGGATCAGTTGCCGGGCTTTCGGTGGGCGCGCCCGTGATGCTGCGCGGCATCCGCATCGGTGTGGTGCAGAACGTGAACCTGCACTATGACGCGCGCACCGATACTGTTGTCGTGCCGGTGCAATTCAATGTTGAGCCGCAGCGCATCATGGAGTGGCAGGTGCAGCCGAGCCAGGACCAGCCTGATGCGATGCGCGAGCTGGTGCATCGCGGTCTGCGCGTGCGACTGGACACCGCAAGCCTCATTTTCGGATCCAAGCAGCTCACCATCGACATCTTTCCCAACAGCCCTCCTGCCGAATTAGAGATTGAAGGCGGTCGATTTGTTATCCCCACGCTGCCATCAGGCTCAGATGATGTCATGAGCGCAGCAGGAGGAATCCTCGCGAAATTGAATGCTGTGCCATTTGAAGAGATCGGACAGAACCTCAATGGCACGTTGCAAGGCCTGAATGGCATCGCCAACGGCGAGCAGCTTCGGCAATCACTGGCTTCCCTCCAGGCGACGCTGGCCAGTACGCAGGATCTGGTTAAACGCATGAACAGCGGAGCCGAACCTGTGCTCCAACGGCTGCCGGCGATTGCGTCGGAATTCGAGGATAGCGTCCGCCGGGTTAATCGTCTGATCGGATCACTGGACACCGGTTACGGTGGCAGCTCGCCGTTCAGCCGCGATGTGGACAGGATGATGGTGCAGCTCACCGACACGGCCCGATCCATCCGCGTGCTGGCGGATCTGCTCGCGCGCCATCCGGAAGCGCTGATTCGCGGGCGGACCGATCAGGGGCAATAGCATGCTGTCACGCCGTCGCACTCTCGTCGTGCTCGCCGGGCTGCCTGCGGCATGCAGTTCACCTAATCCGACGCTTTACACGCTGGCGGTTGTGCCGGGGCCGATCCATGCGGGAGCGCCTAGAACGATCGAACTGCGGGGCATCGCGCTGGCACGTTACCTGGAGCGTTCGCAAATAGTCCGCTCTTCCGAGGATTTCCGGCTGGACGTACTCGGCAACGATTGGTGGGGCGAGCCGCTGGATGCAATGCTAGGACGCGTGCTCGTGCAGGAGCTGACTGACCGCTTGCCGGGCAGCACGGTGTTTCCTGAGAACAGCGCGATTTCGGTAACGCCGGACGCTACCGTTGGGATCAACGTGCAGCGGCTCGACATGGACCGCAGTGGCGTCTTGGTCCTTATCGCGCAGATCGCCGTCTCGGGCCGCAATCCCACGGCCCGTACCCTCCGCCTGACCGTGACGCCGCCATCGGCCGGCACACCGGGCCTCGTCAGCGCTATGAGTACCGCGACCGCGCAACTGGCCGATGCAGTGGCGGAGATGTTGGCCCGACGCTAACCGTGCAGTGCTAGGCAGCGACACGCAGCCGGTTCAGCTCACGGCCAAGGAAATCGGCGATCGCTCCTGGACCAGAACGCGACGTGCCCGCCCGCCCTGAACGCGCCTCCGCCTCCGGGTTGTAGTTGGTATTGGTGTTCACATCATAGACCAGCGTGCGGCCAGCCAAACCAGTAATGAACTCCACGCCTGCCACTTCAATACCGCTTGCAGCCAGAAAGCGCTCCAACTGCACGCGCAATCCGTGCGGGATGCCATCAACGATAGTGAACTTCTCGCGTGGCGCATCGCCGACGGGACAGTTGGCGTCACCGACGGCACATGCATCGGCTGGGCAAAGCTCGAAGCCACCGCTGGTATCAACCTCGACAGCGTAGAGGAACCGCCCACCGACGAACTCGGCACGGGTGATGAAGGGACTCGGCGCACGGACGTACTCTTGGAGAAGATGCAGTCCGTCCACAGGCGCTTCATAGGAGTCGCCGGAGAGGTATGCGGCAAGAGCCTCACTGGACTGGAAAAGCTGGACGCCAAGACCCTTGCCACCGCGGTTCGGCTTCAGGATCAGCGGCTGCTCAGGGAAGTAGCGGCGTGCGGCATTTAGTACGTGCTCGCGTCCTGCCACCAGGATGGTGCGCGGTGTTGCAATGCCCTGACCTTCCAGTGCCGCATATTGCCTGGCTTTGCTGATTTCCAGATCGAGAGCGCCAGGACCATTGACGACGCGCCTCCCCCAGCGGGTCAGCCAAGCCAGGACCCCGGCGGTGAGCTCAGCGGAAAACCGGTGATCGCGCGTATGCGACGAAGCGCTCATCCGGTTGTAGAACACCCCCTCGGGTGGTGGAGCCGAGAGATCGAAGGTGCCTGCATCGAGGAACCATTCGGTCCACGGCAGCCGGCGCTGATCGAACGCCTGGGCCAGCGGCGGCAGCCAGGCGGAATTCTCGTGTAGGACGTGGATGCGGCTCACGGCGGTTCTCCCGTTCGTCCTGACGATGGAGATGGATTTTCCCGCCTTGTGCAAGATGTCGTCGGCAACTTAGGAAATCTCTCTCTGATTTTGGCCGCGACGACGATTACTTTGTCTTCACCAGCAACACCGTGGAGGTTTTCCACCGCCGTGTTGCGGGCACCAGGGGCGCCTCCTATAAGCAGATGAGCCGCGGAGAGGTGCCGGAGCGGTCGATCGGGGCGGTCTCGAAAACCGTTGTACCCCTCGCGGGTACCGAGGGTTCGAATCCCTCCCTCTCCGCCAGTAATATGACGTAACTGGTTGTAAGGCGACATGCACTTCGACCGAAGCGTCCTCAAAGTTCTTGATTCGTTCTCTTCGTCTCCTAACGTCCCGGCATGTTCGCGATGCAGCACCGTTTGAGCCTGTCGATTGAGACGCAGTCGAGACCGTGCTGGCCGACGCAATACGATCCTCGGCCGATGGACAGATCACGCGCAACGCCGAGGTGTTCCTGGCGGGCGTGTGTGCAAAGCACCTGACCGATCACCTTGCGTTGGCGGGTTTCGTTGTCATGCGGCGCACCGGGTGACGGGCCGGCGCGGTGGCAGCCGCAAACGCATCCGTCCGCGGACAGCGTGCCGCGATCATGGCCAGCACGCTGCGCGAGCTGACGGGCTTCCGCCTTGCCGTTGATTGCCGATCGGCGGGATGTCGTGGCGAGCGCACGTACGCCGTCACCGATCTCGCGGCTGCGTTCGGCGCTGACACAACGGTTGCCACTGTCCTTCGCCGGATGCGCTGCGCCCACGGCTGCGGCGGGCGCGTGTTGGCCGCCTGGCTGGAAACTGGCCCCGCGCTGAAAGAGCGCGTCCGACCACGTCGGGTGCCGCTCCTCGGGCCAGAGGCGAGGGGAGAGGCACGGATCGGGCGCTGCCTCGACCGGCGCACCGCCTGGGTGTAGATCTTCTAGGTCCCCAAGGCCAGCCCGGCCAGGGTCATATCATCGATCATCCGTGCACGCAGTGGCGTCATAGCGGTCTCCCTTCGTTGACGTCTCGGCGAGCTACCTCGCGCCCGCCGGTTCAAAGGGTACACCCCATCAATTTACTTCAGTCTGCCCTACAGCGCTCCCGGCGAAGCCGTTCAGTCCAACTGCTGTTTGCGTGGGATAGCAGTGATAGATTAAGGTCCGTGACAAACTCAGGCAGTCTGACGCGGAGGCGGCCATGGCGGCTCTGCCGAAGGATAAGCTCAAGCGATACTTGAACGAACGAAATCCCCTTGGGCCATCCGATGCATCAACGATCAAGGACCCCGAGGCGGCTGCTTGGTTATTTGACCCGCATAATTTGTCTTTCAATGAGCTCCTTCGAAAAGACATTTCTGTTGTAATTGGACGTCGTGGCTCGGGTAAGACGGCACTCCTCAACAGCTATCTATATAGACCGTATCTTCTGCAGACGTCTCCTGCAGACACTGAGCGAAATCTGAATTTTGATCTCTACGACTACAGCGTGGTCATACCCATCATGGCCAATCGCCTGTTCGAGGACATGCAACCAAAGGCGGTCGGCGCGACAGGGCTGCTTCGACCAATCGAGAGCATAACAGAGGATTGGGCGGCCCTGATTATCGACTACGCCCTGGCGAAGATACTCGATGAAGGTCATCGCGCGGTTCGCTCCAACATCCATCTCGATACCATTGAGCAGTACATCTCGGCTCCCGAAGTGCGGAGGAAGAGTGAAGCCTATCTTTCCATCTGGGGTCCGACAATTTCCGACTACATACGCGGCTTGTTTGGGCGTCGTCGTGGTCAAGCCATCGAGTCGCTGCCGACGCGGGACGAGGCGATCGACGCTGCATCCACGTTTCTGCAAACACGCGGGAGCAGTGCGGTTGTCATCTTCGACTCGCTCGACGAGTACGAAGTCGGCAATCCGCAGGTCGATCGCATGGTGGGCGCATTGATGCGCTTTGTGGCGCGCTTCAATGCAGATTCCGATTACATCAAGATCAAGCTGGGTTTGCCGGCGGAGATTTTTCCGGAAATCCAGCGCTCATCCGCTAACCCGCTGAAGGACTTCATCGGATTTGATCAGGTACGTTGGTCGGCCACTGAGCTCGCGCAGATCGCCGCCTACCGATATCGACTGTTCCTGAGCATTTACGATCCGCCTTGCTTTGCAAATGTTTCGTCGATCAACCTCAACAATCGCGAGGGCGTGCGCAAGTTCTGGGATCATTTCCTGCCCAAGCCTCAGACAAACCGTTATGGGCACGCCGAGGATGCAATGACTTACATACTGCGGCACACGCAACTGTTGCCGAGGCAACTGTTCCGCATTCTGCATCGTGTCATCCTTAGCAGTCACAGTCGGACAGGCGGCTTCCGACACCTGGACGAACAGTCGGTCACCGAGGCAATCGAGAATATGGAGCCAATCATTGCCGGCGAGATCATCCAGGGCTTTAAGTACGTCTACCCCTATTCCGAGGACCTAGGAAAGGCGATCTTCACCGGCCTCCCCACGGTGTTTTCTTACGACCAGCTCGAGGACAGATGGCGTAAGATTGGTCGCCCGATGATGCACGGACGAGATCCCATGTTCGAGCTGGTGCATTTCACGGAAATGCTGCTCCGCATGGGGATAATCGGTGTTGTCGACGAGGTGACGGAGAGATACGTCCGTAGCCGCTTCGCCTATCACATGCTGATGCCATTCACTGTCGGT
>CAYRTL010000033.1:28223-41341 GCA_964427005.1 uncultured Acetobacteraceae bacterium | reverse complement strand
AGCAGCGCGGCCATCGCGATCCAACGTCGCATCATCGCGGACACCTTTCACGCTTCTGCTTTAGGTGTTGCGGCCGCGGCGCTTCCCAAGTTGCGGCATGACCGGCAATGGCTTCACCGGATCGTGTGCGGCGTCATGATTCCGAGGCGAGTGGCAAAATTGACGAGCATCAGGGCGGTACGGAGCCGTTCGGTCATTATCGCTGCAACTCAGGGACTGGAGGTCACATGCGCGTCGGCGTCTTCTATTTCCCAACCGACTATGGCATCCATCCCGGCGAACTCGGGCGCGAGCTGGAAGTCCACGGCTTCGAGTCGCTGTTCGTGTGCGAGCACACGCATATTCCGGTCAACCGGCGCACGCCGTTTCCCGGCGGGGGCGATCTACCCAAGCGCTATCAGCACACGCATGATCCATTCGTCGCGCTGTCTTTCGCCGGGGCGGCAACACGCGAGCTGATCCTCGGCACCGGCGTGTGCCTCGTCACCGAGCACGATCCCATCGTGACGGCCAAGAGCGTCGCCAGCCTCGACCAATTGTCAGACGGGCGGTTCGCTTTCGGCATTGGCGCCGGGTGGAATGCCGAAGAGATGGAAAATCACGGCACACGGTATGAAACGCGCTATCAGGTGATGCGTGAGCGCGTACTGGCCATGAAGGCGATATGGACGCAGGAAGAGGCTACATTCCGCGGCAAGTTCGTGAACTTTGATCGCATCTGGAGCTATCCCAAGCCGGTGCAGAAACCCCATCCACCTTTGCTGCTGGGCGGCGAGACCGACCACACGTTGAAGCGTGTTGTCGAATTCTGCGATGGCTGGCTGCCTCGCGCGGCACGCGGTTTCGATCCGAAGGAGGCAGTGAACCGGCTGAATCGAATGGCGTCGGCTGCAGGGCGCGACCCCTCGACCTTATCGATCACGGTGTTTGGTGCGCCAGCGGATTCGGCAGTGCTCGCCGAATACCGAGACGCTGGTATTCAGCGCGCGTTGTTGGAGGTACCGGATCTGAGCCGCGACGAGATCCTGCGCGTCATAGAGAAGAACGCGGCACTGACACGGTTGGATTCATAGTTCCGTCGGACGATCTGGCTCCAACAACGCGTTGCGCGTGTCTCGGTCTCGCACCAACCAGTAGACCCCGCCCAAAGCAAGGATCGCGGCGGCCAGTGCGAATAAAGCGACGGTCTCACCGCCGGCAAGATCAAGGATGATCAGCTTGCGTACGATTGCCAGCATGGCGATCAGGATGACCGCGCGCACATGCACGATACTTTGCTGTCGCTCGTTTATCAGAAGTAGCGTCCGGCGAAACTCCAATGCGATGATTACGGTGAAGATCATGCCGAACAGGCCCTGAAATACTGCCGCGTCTGGCAAATCGAGGGACGCGGCCTCCAGCACAACGATCAACACGCGGAATCCCAGGCTCCAGATCGCCAACAAGACGACAATCGCGATGAGCCCGCTCAGGAACAGTACGATCACATGTTCGAACTGCTCCTGGACCGACAGACCATGCCAGCGGCGCCACCGCGAGCCGAATGTATCACGCGCTGGTGCCGGCGACCCTCTGCTACTGTTGTCGGCGGGGTCTATGGCGGTCTTGCCCCAGTGGTGATCCGGCCGTGCCGCCAATCATGGGCGCTGGCATGGCTGGCCCGATGGTGCCGCCTCAGATGCACACCGAGAACCAGAAGTGTGATGCCGAACAGCGCCGCGTAAGCGATCAGCCATCCCGCCATGGTGTCTGGTTCGGCTGCAGCATCAGGTCCGAACGTCGCCAGCAGAATACCCCAACCCGTCGAAACGGCTCCCGCGAACGCAAGGATCCAACGCCCATTAGTCGCGCTGAGCCTGTGCGCGGCAGCAAGCATCAGCGCCCCGCTGACGATGGCCCATATGCTCAGCACATGAAGGAGCGCGACTGAGGCGATTGCCGGCCACAAGAGAACCCCTCCGGCAACCGCAAGGTTGGTGAAGCCTTCCATAATCTGCGACCAGGAGCGCCTGGGCTGCTTCGCCTTACGCAACCCCATCAGCACCGCGAAAAAGCCGTCAGCGGCCACATAGGCAGTGAACAGCATGGCAAGTGACGCTGTCGTAGCACGCGGCAGCAGCAGGATGAGCACAAGGCCGAATATGACCGTTACAGCGCCACGGAGTCCGATTGTCCACCAGTTATGCGCGATACCCGCGCTCATGCCGTTGGCTATTCGGGTTTGGCCAGAGGCTCGTCGCCGAGCCAAGGATCAGGCCGCAGCGAGCTCAAGGGCAGGTCTTCGAGGCGCTTTTCGATCTCGACCTCATGCACGCGAATCCCCTCAGCTTCGTGCGCCCGCAAGATATTCAAGGCCTTCCGCTCACGTTCCGGCGTGCGGACACGCACCCATACAACCACGCCATCGGTAGGGGCGGGTTCCTGGGGAGACTGTCGCCAGCGCCATCCCAGACTTCTTGCAATCAGATAACCGATCGCGGTTCCGACAACGCCTCCCACAATGGCGGCGAATACCGCCCAGCCCGTTGTCCCTCCAGTGGCGACTACGATCCACGCACCAATCATCGCGCCAAGGCAGCCCGCCACCGACACGGTAACGGCGAAGACTCCAGCCGTGTCCTCCGGTGCGACGAACTCCTGCCGGGGAGCCTCAGGGAGATCGGCGAGTTCCACTGCGGGAACGGGCGCCCCGATCCTTTCGCGCGACTGCGCGCTTTCGGCGACGGTGTCGATATCCGTGCGATCGAAGCCGGAAAGCAGTAAGTCGTCCACGCAAGAAGTGGCACGCTCTCTGGAACCAAAGACGCCAGTTGCCTCGCGTACTTTCACCCGATCCAGGACGGGTTCATCCATCTTTACCTCCCGACGCCCAGACGGGCGCCCCGACGAGAAGGCGCAGTAGACGCCCCGACCCATGGCGCCGCATTGACCCCGGTCAAATCCCGCTGTGAACGAGCGGCGCTGGCTGCCCCACACCATCTAGTGATGAGTCGTATTTGACTCGCGTCAATGACGAGTACGGCAGCCGTTTGCCAAGAGCCATGCAGGACCTCTGAACAGGGGAGAACAAGATGGCTGCCAAGGAAGTCAGGTTTGGCGGAGAAGGTCGGCAACGCATGCTGCGCGGTGTGGATATCCTCGCCGATGCAGTGAAGGTCACGCTCGGCCCGCGGGGCCGGAATGTCGTGCTCGACAAGAGCTTTGGTGCTCCCCGCATCACGAAAGATGGCGTGACGGTCGCGAAGGAAATCGAACTTCCCGACAAGTTCGAGAATATGGGCGCGCAGATGGTGCGCGAGGTCGCGGCGAAAACCAACGATGTCGCCGGCGACGGGACCACCACCGCGACTGTGCTTGCGCAAGCGATCGTACGCGAGGGTGCCAAGGCGGTTGCTGCCGGAATGAATCCGATGGACCTGAAGCGCGGCATCGATCGCGCTGTCGGCGGAGTGGTTGACGAGTTGCGGAAGAAGACGCGCCGGATCACCACGCCTGCCGAGACGGCGCAGGTTGGCGCGATTGCCGCCAATGGCGAAGTGGATATCGGCCGCATGATATCGCAAGCGATGCAGAAAGTCGGCAATGAAGGCGTGATCACAGTAGAGGAGGCAAAAGGGATCGAGACCGAACTCGAGGTGGTCGAAGGCATGCAGTTCGACCGCGGCTATGTCTCGCCCTACTTTATTACCAACGCCGAAAAGATGATCGCGGAACTCGATCAGCCGTACATCCTGATTCATGAGAAGAAGCTGTCCGGTCTTCAGCCGATGCTCCCGCTGCTGGAGAGCATCGTGCAGTCCGGCCGGCCGCTGCTCATTATCGCCGAGGATGTCGAAGGCGAGGCACTTGCGACCCTGGTGGTGAACAAGCTGCGTGGCGGCTTGAAGGTGGCTGCGGTGAAGGCGCCTGGCTTCGGTGATCGCCGCAAGGCGATGCTCGAGGATATTGCGATTCTCACCGGCGGCCAGTTGGTCAGCGAGGAACTCGGCATCCGCCTCGAGAGCGTGACGCTGCAAATGCTCGGTCGAGCGAAGCGCGTCATCATCGAGAAGGAAACCACCACGATCGTAGAAGGCGCCGGCAAAAAGGAAGACATCATCGCCCGCTGCAACCAGATCCGCGCAATGATCGAAGAGACGACGTCTGATTACGACCGGGAGAAGCTGCAGGAGCGTCTGGCGAAGCTGGCGGGTGGCGTCGCGGTGATCCGCGTCGGCGGTTCGACCGAAGTAGAGGTGAAGGAGCGCAAGGATCGGGTTGACGATGCACTGCATGCCACTCGTGCGGCGGTTGAGGAAGGCATCGTCCCGGGCGGTGGCGTGGCGCTGGCGCGCGCATCGCTGGTGCTGCCAATGCTGAACGTGGACAACGACGATCAGCGCTTCGGCGTGGAGATTGTTCGTAAGGCAGTGCAGAGCCCGTTGCGTCAGATTGCCGAGAATGCCGGCGAGGATGGCGCAGTTGTGGCAGGCAAGGTGCTCGACAATGATAACTACAACTGGGGCTTTGATGCGCAGACCAGCGAATACAAGGATCTGGTCAAGGCCGGCATCATCGACCCGACGAAGGTCGTACGGACGGCGTTGCAGGACGCCGCATCGGTTGCCGGCCTGCTGGTGACTGCTGAAGCGATGGTTGCCGAAAAGCCGGAGAAGAAAGCGCCGGCCATGCCACCGGGCGGCGGCATGGGTGACATGGACTTCTGATCTTCCTCGCCAGACCGGCCGACTTCGGAGATGCGGACATGGCAAAGCTGAGTATCGTGTATTTCAGCGGCTATGGTCATACCAGACGACTGGCGGAGGCGGTTGCGTCCGGCGCTGCGTCCGTCGCGGGCGCATCGGTATCGACTATCGCGATTGACAAGGAAGGCAACCTGCCGAATATGACGTGGGAGGCGCTCGATAGCCAGGACGCGCTGATCTTCGGCTCGCCGACCTACATGGGTGGTCCTGCCTGGCAGTTCAAAAAATTCGCTGATGCCAGTTCCAAATCCTGGCTGTCCGAACGATGGAAGGACAAGGTCGCTGCGGGGTTCACCAACTCCGCGGCGATCAACGGCGATAAGTTCAATACCATCACCTACATGATCTCGCTGGCCATGCAGCACGGGATGATCTGGATCGGCACGGGTATGCTGCCGGCCAGCCAGAAAGCTTCCGCGCGGAATGAGCCAAACTGGATGGGTGGCTTTTCTGGGGTGCTCGCGCAATCGCCGGCCGATGCCTCGCCCGAGGAAGCTCCGCCTCCTGGCGATCTGGAAACCGGGCGACTCTTCGGTGTGCGCGTTGCCGGATATGCCGTGCACACGCGCGGCTGAGTGACGGAGGCACAATGGACGCGGACGAAAGAATCCAACGCTACGTGGAGGAGGAACTCCGCGCGGATCCGCAGATCGACGCCACGGACATTGCCGTGTCTGTGAAGAGTGGCGTGGTTACGCTGGCAGGCTTCGTTCACAGCTACAATGAAAAGGTCGAAGCCGAGACCGCCGCAAAACGCATCGCCGGTGTCGCTGGCGTGGCAAACGACATTCAGGTGCGCCTGCGCGATGTGGACGAGAGACCAGATCCCGAGATAGCGCGTGATGTGGTTGAGGCGATCAGGCGAGAGCTGCCGGTATCTTGGGAAGGCATCAAGGTCACCGTCGCGCAGGGCTGGGTTACACTCGAGGGCAGCATCGAGTGGCGGTACCAGCGGGACAATGCCGAACGCGCCGCCCGTCGTATTCCCGGTGTGAAAGGCATCAGCAATCTGATCACCATTCAACCCACGTCGCCCGCGATAGAGGTTGAGCGGCGCATCGAGGAGGCGCTTTTGCGCAGCGCCGAAATCGATGCCGCCCACATCAGAGTTGAAGCCAAGGGCGACACAGTGGTGCTGAAAGGCACGGTACGATCCTGGGCCGAACGCGAAGAGGCAGAGCGAGCCGCCTGGCTCGTACCCGGTGTCGCGCACGTGGATAACCAAATCATCGTGCGGTTCTGAGGGGCGATCCACACGTGCAGGAGCGCGAGAGATGAAAGCCATAAGAATCCACAAATTCGGCGATCCGGACGTCCTGCAACTGGAAGACGTGCCGGTCCCGCAACCAGGCGCAAATGAATGTCTGGTCCGTATCCATGCGGCGAGTGTGAACCCGGTTGATTACAAGATCCGGCGCGGCCAAAGGGGCGGGCAGGATATGCTGCCGCTCACCCTGGGGCGCGACATGTGCGGCGTGGTCGAGCGCTGCGGGCCAGGATTCAACGAGTTCCGCGAGGGTGATACCACCCATGGAATGCTTGGCAGCATTGATCGCGGGACCTACGCCGAATACGTCATCGTCAAACCTGGAGAGGCCGTACTCAAGCCTGCGCGTCTCTCACATGCCGAAGCCGCGGCAGTTCCGCTTGCTGCGCTGACAGCCTGGCAGGGGTTGTTCGAACACGGAAAGCTGCGGGCAGGGCAGACCGTTCTGATCCATGGTGGGTCAGGCGGCGTCGGCCATTTCGCCGTCCAGCTTGCCAAGGCCTATGGCGCCACCGTGCTGACCACAGTGTCCGGGGCCAATGTCGAGTTCGTCCGCGAACTCGGTGCGGATCGCGCGATCAACTACCAGTCTGAGCGCTTTGAGGAGATCGCGCGTGACGTTGATGTGGTCCTGGATCTTGTCGGCGCCGAGACGCAGAAGCGATCGTGGTCGGTGTTGAAGGCGGGCGGTACTCTGGTGTCCGCGCTGGGCGAGCCTTCGCCAGACGGTGCAGCTCCACCCGGGGCGAGGGGCGTGGGCTTCAGAGCACATCCCGATGCTGGACAGCTCACCGAAATCGACCGGCTGATCGAGGACGGCAAGGTCCGTGTGGTGGTCTTCGCAATCTATCCGTTGGCCGAAGCGCGCGAGGCGCACGAACGCCTGGAGCACGGCCATGTGCGCGGCAAAATCGTGCTCACCGTGTCGGGCTGAGGATCGTCATAAGCGGACCGAGCGCAGCCGTAACGAATTGCCGATGACGGAAACGGAACTGAGTGCCATGGCCAGCGCCGCCACCATTGGACTCAGCAGCAGTCCAAGCGACGGATACAGAACCCCAGCCGCGATCGGCACGCCGGCAACGTTGTAGACAAACGCGAACGCCAGGTTCTGGCGGATGTTGCGCATCGTAGCGCGGCTCAACGACCGCGCACGCGAAACGCCGGCAAGATCGCCCTTCACCAGCGTAATGCCAGCGCTCTGAATCGCGACCTCGGTTCCGGTGCCCATCGCGATACCCACGTCGGCCTCGGCCAGCGCTGGCGCATCGTTCACGCCATCGCCCGCCATAGCGACGATGCGGCCCTGCTGGCGCAGTGAACGAACGACGCCGTTCTTGTCCTCGGGCAGCACCTCGGCCTTCACCTCATCGATGCCGAGTGTCCGCGCTACAGCTTCCGCCGTCGTGCGGTTATCGCCCGTCAGCATGATGATGTGAACACCATCATCGCGCAGACTGCGCAGTGCCTCGGGCGTTGTGGCCTTCACCGGATCAGCGATGGCGATCAGGCCCGCTGGCCGCTGGTCGATCGCAACCAGTATGGCAGTCGCACCGTCGCGCCGTCGTGTATCTGCTTCCGCAGCGAGAACATCAGGATCGATGCCGAGGTCACCCATCAACCTGATGTTGCCGAGTGCCACCGAATGGCCGCCGACGATGCCCGTGACGCCCTTGCCTGTAAGGGATGCGAAGTTCACCGGCTCCTCGATACTGACCGAACGCTCGCGCGCAGCAGTCACGATGGCTGCAGCCAGCGGATGCTCGCTCGAACGCTCCAGGCTGGCAGCAAGCGCGAGAACCTCTGTTTCCGACACACCAGTCGTCGTCACGACAGAAACCACGCGTGGCTTGCCTTCGGTGAGCGTGCCAGTCTTGTCCACAACAAGAGTATCCACTTTCTCCATCTGCTCGAGCGCCTCGGCCGACTTGATGAGAACGCCAGCGAGCGCGCCCTTGCCGACGCCCACCATGATTGACATGGGCGTTGCGAGACCCAGCGCGCAAGGGCACGCGATGATCAGTACGGAGACCGCTGCGATCAGCGCGTAGACGAGCGCAGGTGCAGGGCCCAGCGTTGCCCAGCCAATGAACGCCAGCACGGCAACGAGAATCACTGCGGGTACGAAGTAGCTCGACACCCTATCGGCCGTTCGCTGGATCGGCGCGCGACTGCGCTGCGCCTCCGCGACCATGGCGATGATGCGCGCGAGCACAGTGTCGGAACCAACCCTGTCGGCGCGCATGATGAGCACGCCAGTACCATTGATCGTGCCGCCAATGAGCTTGTCACCTGACTGCTTGGTCACTGGCATCGATTCGCCGGTGACCATCGACTCATCCACGGTGCTCCGGCCCTCGAGCACTGTCCCATCGACGGGAATGCCATCACCCGGGCGTACCCGCAGCCGGTCGCCGACATGCACCTCCGCGACCGTGATCTCCTCGTCCTGACCCTCTCGCGTCAGCCGATGCGCAGTCTTCGGCGTCAGGTTCAGCAGAGCGCGGATCGCGCTGCCGGTCTGCTCGCGCGCGCGCAATTCCAGAACCTGGCCAAGCAGGACAAGGACGGTGATGACTGCGGCGGCCTCAAAATACACCGCCACTGTGCCGTCCGCATCGCGGAAACCCGGTGGGAAGATCCCCGGCAGAAATGTGGCGACGAGGCTGTACAGATAAGCCGCGCCGGTTCCCAGCGCGATCAGACTGAACATGTTGAGGCTGCGGTGCACGACAGACGCCCAGGCACGCACAAAGAACGGCCAACCGGCCCACAGCACCACCGGCGTCGCGAACACGAATTGCAGCAGCGTCGAGAGTCGCGCTGGCACAAGATGCGGGCCCATCTCCAGCACCACGACCGGCACGGTCAGCGCCAGGCCGATCCAGAAGCGGCGCGTCATATCGATGAGCTCGGGGTTGGGACCCGTCTCGACGGAAACGGTCTCCGGTTCCAGCGCCATGCCGCAGATCGGGCAGAAGCCTGGTTCCTGCTGGCGGATTTCTGGATGCATCGGGCAGGTGAAGATCGTGCCCTTGGGCACCGGCGGTGGCGGTGGTTCCCGTTTGGTCAGGTAATCCGCCGGGCTGGCAATGAACTTTTCCCGGCACCTGGCGCAGCAGAAGTGAAAGGTGCGTCCCTCGAACGCATACTGATGCTTTGACGTCGCGGGATTCACCTGCATGCCGCAGACCGGATCGGTTTCCGTCTGCACCGCCTTGCTGCCCGCCATCGTTGCGTGCTCCATCTGCGCGGCCTATATACCCCACCTGGGTATCCCATCAAGGGTGGCGGCTATGCACGACTCAACCAAAAAGGCGGTAGTCGCGCGATTGAAGCGCATCGAGGGCCAGGTGGGCGGACTGCTGCGGATGGTCGATGAAGACCGCTACTGCGTTGACGTGCTGACGCAGATCAACGCGGTTCGCGCGGCGCTCCACCGCGTGGAGGAACAGATCCTGCGCGATCACGTCTCGCACTGCGTCGCCGGTGCTTTCGCATCCGGCGACGTCGTCGATCAGCGTCACAAAGTCGAGGAACTGATTGCGACAGTCGGGCGAATGACGCGCTAGCCCGTCAGTTCCGATGTGCCTGGTAGTACGAATTACGCAGCACGCGCCCCGGCAAGGCTCCGGTGTGCTTGCCGTCCTCCAGCAGCACCTGGCCATTCACAATCGTCATGTGAATGCCCTCCGCCGGCTCCTTGATCCGCCAGCCACCGGCGGGGAAGTCGTGGACCACGGTCTCCTTGCCAGGCTGCACGGTGTCGGGGTCGAACAGCACGATATCCGCCGCCAGACCTTCGCGCAGCAGGCCGCGGTCGCTGATGCCGAACAGCGAGGCTGATTCGAATGTCAGGCGCTTCACCGCCTGCTCCAGCGTCATCGCCTGCTTCTCGCGCACCCACTCGCCAAGCAGCCGCGTCGTGTAGCCGTAGCCGCCGTGGAACTGCACGTGCGCGCCGCCGTCACCGAGGCCGATGAACGCATTGGGATAAGTCAGGATCTGCTTCACCGCGTCATCGTCGATGTTGTTCTCGGCCTGCAGGAAGCGCGTCTCCAGCTTCTCCTCAACCACCAGGTCGAGAAATGCGTCGATCACCCGCTTGTTCTGCATTTTGGCGATCTCGCCAATCGTCTTGAACTGCAGGTGTCTGTTCTTCTCCAGCGCAGGCTCGTTGACCCACATGTAATCCCACCAGGTCTTTGAGAACCCAACCGCGCCCTGTATCGGCACCGACCGTTCCACTGCCTCGGCATGCAACTTTTCACGCACCTGCGGATCGGCGTACGCGCGCATCTTCTCCTCGTCCGACGCGATGAGGATCGGATGCCATGTTGGCAGACCGCGGAACACCTGGCAGTTCTTCATGGTGAAGTCCTGCGTCACGCGGTTTGGGCTGCACATCGGATAGGCGCGGATGCCGGCACGCGCGGTCTCCTCCACGCGCGCGATGTGCTGCCTCCACTTGTCGGGATTACGCACGGTCTGGCTGAGGCTGTTGTAGATCACGGGCCGTCCGGTTGCTTCCGCCAGACGCGCCATCAAGCCGTCGCTGAGTTCCGGATCGACTCCGCCACCCATTTGGATGGTCCCCGTGCCAAGTTCGCGCAGCACGTCACCGAGTGCGAAGATCTCCTTCTCATCCGCCCACAGCGCCGGAATGGGCACGCCCTGCGGATCGAAATGTCCCTTCTGCCGCGAGCCGGAGAAACCGATGGCGCCGGCCTTCATGCCGTCGCGCACGACTTCCTGCATCGCCCTGATCTCATCGTCCGTCGCGGCGCGCTTCTGGCATTCCTCGCCCATCGCGTAGTAGCGCACCGCGGTGTGGCCGATCAGCGTACCGGCATTCACGCCCAGGTTCTTATCGAGGCGATCCATGTACTGCGGGAAGCTCTCCCAGTTCACATCGACGGTGCGCAGCACCTCCATCGGGATCGCTTCGACATAGGAGAGGAATTCGGCCATGCGCTCTTCCCTGCCGCGCCGCACCGGCGCGAGAGACAGCGAGCAGTTGCCGAAGATCACCGTGGTGGCGCCGTGCTGCGGCGAGAAGGTGCACAGCGGGTCCCATGTCACCTGTGCGTCATAGTGGCAATGGTTGTCGATGAAGCCGGGCGATACTGCCAGGCCATCGGCGTCCACGGTGCGCGAGGCCGCACCGGTAATCTTGCCGATTTCAACGATTTTGCCGTCTTTAACGGCAAGGTCTCCGCGGAAGGCCGGCATCCCTGAGCCATCGACGATGCGGCCATTACGGATCAGCAGATCGTACGCCATCTTGTCGCCCTCCGTTGTGTTGAGCCGCCCGCGGCGGCCCTTCTGTTTGGAGGAAGCTTGGCACCATTGAGGATTTGAGGAAAGAAGGGCAGGAGAGACATTCACCCGCAGAGGCGCACAGGCCGCCTAAAAGGCGAGTTGATGAGGCAGTATATGCAAGTGACACTTATGTTTATTATCGTCTTCTCAGCGGCCTCTGCGCCTCTGCGGTGAATCTCTCTCCTCGAACCTCCAGATGACCGCAACACTTCGTCCGGCCACCTCTCAATTCACCTTGCCCGCCCGCATGCCGTTGGCACTGCTCGCTGCCGCCTCTCTCGCCATGTTCACGGTGGCCGCCAGCGGCACCACGCGCGCGCCGTTCCTAATCGACATGGCGCGCGACCTGGCGTCCAGCGTACCGATGATCGCCAACCTGGTTGCGATCAGCTCCATCTCCTGGGGCGTGACGTCGATCATCGCGGGCACAGGCTCCGATCGATGGGGAACGCGCCCCTTCCTCATCGGCGGACCACTCGGACTTTGCCTCTCGACCATCGGCATTGCGCTGGCCGGCAGTTTCATCGGTGTCGCGACGTGGGTGACAATAGCCGGCGCGTGCTGCGGTCTGTTCAGCGGCACGATCTTCACTGAAGTTTCGTCGCGCGTCGCCGCTCATCAACAAGGACGCGCGCTTGGCTGGGTGATGAGCGGTCAGTCACTCACGCTACTTGTCGGCGTGCCGTTGGCGGCATGGGTGGGCGCGTGGATCGGCTGGCGCGGTGTCAATGTCTGCATCGCCGCACTGGCGCTGATCACCGCACTCGGCCTGCTGGCGACCACAACGCGGCGCACGCGTCCCGATATAGTCGTCGCGACGCGCATGCCATCCATGCGGTCAGCCTTGTCGCGGCCGGTGCTGCGACTGCTCAGCATGGGGATTGCCGAGAGGATCTGCTACGGTCTCGTCGCTGTCTACTACGCCACCTTCCTGCAATCGACCTACGCGGTATCACTTGATGGGGTGGCCTTGCCACTCGGCGTGTTCGCGATGGGCAACATCCTGGGCACATTGCTCGGCGGTCAACTCGCCGACAGGCTACCCCATCGGCTGGCGATCTTTGCCGGTGCGATGTTCGCCTCGGGTGTCGCCGCAATCGCCTTGTTCGGCTGGCAGGCGGACCTGCAGACCTCCGTCGCCCTCGGCTTCGTCTACGTACTGTTCAATGCGATCGCGCGTCCGTCGCTGATGGCGTCATTGAGCGAGGTCCCCGAACATGTGCGGGGCACGGTCATGGGGCTGAACGTTACGTCCAATAGTATAGGCTGGCTCAGCGCCGCCGGCCTCGGTGGCTGGATGATCGGCAGTTACGGCTTTGCAGGCTTCGGCCCGCTTGCTGCCGCATCCGCGATAATCGGCGGCGGCCTGGCGCTGATCGGCCGCCGTTAGGCTGCCCAGCGAACAGGCAGCCAGCGTCCGCTGAATAGGCAACGGCGCGCGCCACCGGTGTCGCTGCCCTGTCGGAACACGGCACGAAACGTGCAAGATAGCAGCGAAAGAAATCCAGTCGAGGGTGGCGAATGCGACAGGATGGTGTGCTGGTGGGATACGATCCGGGCGACCCGTTCTGCGAGATGCTGCGTGTCGGTCAACCGCCGCATCCGGCCCTGACGTTGTTGTGCGAGCGCCTTCACCAGATGCCGATCGAGGTGTTGCGCCGCCACGCGGCCGATGCTGAACGCGATCTGTTGGCGCGCGGCATTACCTTCACGGTTTACTCCGACGCAACCGCCTCGATCGGATCCTGCCGTTCGATCTGATCCCGCGCGTGATCACTGCGGAA
>CAYRTL010000033.1:0-28123 GCA_964427005.1 uncultured Acetobacteraceae bacterium | reverse complement strand
CCGCCTCGATCGGATCCTGCCGTTCGATCTGATCCCGCGCGTGATCACTGCGGAAAACCTAGCCCGCTTGCTCGACGTGACGAAAACGTTCGCGCGGGATGCCGAAGCTGGCAGCAACTGGCTGTCGCTGCTGCGCATTAACGGCGACGAGGCGGAATTCTTTGCGAAGCACACGTCGCCGCAACCGCCAGCCGTCGCGCATTTCTATCTGCTGGATGCGGAAAATCCTACCTCCGTGCAGTCGGCGATCCGCTATGCACGAGAGAATGCGCGCACACTGCGCGCTCTGATCTCCACCGAAATGTGGCTGCAAATCAATGTGTTCCATGGCCGGATCCAGGCGCTTGCGCGTGCCGACATCGCGCCTGAACAGTTCTCCGCCGTCTGTGCGATGCTGAAGGAAGGCGTGCAGGCGCATACTGGGATTACGGAGGGGACGTTCTATCGCGACCAATGCTGGCACTTCTACATGCTGGGACGGCATCTGGAACGTGCGGATCAGACTACTCGCCTGATCGACACCAAGTTCGACGCGCTGCTACCGGCAACCAGCGGGGACGCCACCGTCGATGCCGGCCAGTGGAACGAGCTACTGCGTGCGGCCGCAGGCTATCACGCTTATCGCCGCGAGTTCCCGCACGGTTACCGGTCGCAGGAGGTGGCAGGCTTCCTGCTGTTGAACGGCGCCTTTCCGCGTTCGGCCGGATTGAACTTGTCGCAAGCCGACTGGCATCTGACGCAGCTTCGCAGCCGCTACCATCTGCGCGGCTGCGTGCCTGCCTTGGCGCGCCTGGATCATCCGCGCTCGATGCTGGCCAGTCAGACTGTGGACGACAGTCTGGCGCGCGGCCTTTCACCATTCCTGGACTGGATGCAAGGCGAAATCGCAGCCCTCAGTGGGGACATCATGACGCACCTCTGCGCCGGCTGACTGCATGTACTTGCCGTCACATGTTCAACGATTTTCGCTCAGTTAAAGAACCGTGCCGGACGGAAGTCAGCCAGCTCTGCACGCCGCTGTCCCCGCACTACCTCATCCGCGACGGCGGCTCCCAGGAATGGCGACATCGTCACGCCGCTATGCGTGATCGCAAGATAGTAGCCTGAAACGCGCGGCATCGGTCCGATCGCCGACAGATGATCACCTGGGATCGGTCTTATCGCGATGCGTACCGCTTCCGGTTCTACATCACCAATAGACGGCAACAATCGCCGCGCCCGCTGCACCAGATCGCGCGCCTCCGGCATGGATGGGCTGAGCTTGGCATCGAAACTCAGCATAGCGTCGGTCGGGTTCCAGTGCAGCATAAGGCGTCCGGCTCCGTCGGGTCGCGCGTCGATCACACTCGTGCGGACGACGCGGCTCAGGCCGGCGGCGACCGGCGGCGTGAACACCAGAAAGCCAACCGTCGGCGCGAGTGGCAGATGCAGGCCGGCTTCACCCACGCCTTCATTTGCCCAACGGCCGGCGCAGTTCACCACCATATCGGATTCATGCTGCGTGCCATCGGCAAGGCTCACGCCGGTCACGCGATCCGCCTTGATGATCAGATCCTTGACGCGTGCGCCGCAGATCACCTTGGCGTCGTGTCGGCGCCGCGCGGCCGACAGCATCGCGTGCGCATACACGACAGGATCAAGCCAGCCTTCATCCGGGAAGTACGCCACCGGTGCGTCGCCGATGGTAGCCGGATCGATGTCTGGTTCGAGCTCCAGTACCTGCTTGTGGTCGATCCATTCGGCCGCATAGCCCCACGCTTGCAGTTGTTCCACATTCTCGCGCTGTGGGGCGCGTTCGTCTTCGGCTTCCCACTCCAGGCTGCCACCGCCATGCCACCATGGAGTCGCGCCGAACTCGTCGCGTAGCGCGGCGTGCGCCTTCATGCCGCCAACGTTCAGGTCATGATACGGCTTGGGCGGCTTCTTGTGCGCGTTAGTCCACGCGAAGCTGATGCCGGAGGTGCCGCCGCCGACGCGCGTTGCCTCGAGCACGGTGACATCGGCACCCGCCTGCGCCATCCGATAGGCAGCCGATGCGCCCATCACCCCCGCGCCGATCACAATGATCTTCATCCCTATCTCCCGAGCTTCAGCATGGGTTGTGGCACGCGACCATACGGCCGTCGCCTGACGGTGTAAGCACCGGCGGAACGCTGCGGCATTGCGGCAGAGCCGCCGGGCAGCGCGTGTGAAAGCGGCAACCGGATGGCATCTGCATCGCACTCGGCGGTTCGCCGCGCAACACCACGCGCGTCGGCTGTGCATCGGGATCCGGCACCGGCACCGCCGAGAGCAACGCGCGGGTGTAGTGGTGCAGAGGATGCCGGAACAGCACCTCTGATGGCGCCATCTCCACGATGGAACCAAGATACATCACTGCCACCTGCTGCGCGATGAAGCGGACGGATGCGAGATCGTGCGAGATGTAGAGATAAGTCAGTCCCAATACGCCGCGCAGCTCCACCAGCAGATTGAGGATCTGTGCGCGCACTGAGACATCCAGCGATGACACAGGCTCATCCAGGACGAGAAAACGCGGCTCCACCGCAAGCGCACGAGCAACGCCGACGCGCTGGCGTTGACCACCGGAGAATTCATGCGGATAGCGCCAGGCGTGCGTCGGCTCCAGGCCGACGCGCTCCAGCAACGCTGCGACGCGGTGATTCCACTCCGCCTCCGGCACATGCCGATGCACGCGGAATGGCTCACGCAAGGTCTGGCCGATGGTCCAGCGCGGATTGAGCGAGAGGTATGGGTCCTGAAACATATATTGCAGGCCGCGGCGCGCGCGCAGCACGGCCGCACGATCGTTACCGCGGAATACGTCCAGCACGTCCTCCCCGGCGAACCAGACCTTGCCTGACGTCGCTGGCACCAGATGCAGCATGCTTCGCGCGGTTGTCGTCTTGCCGCAGCCGCTTTCGCCCACCAGCGCCAGGGTCTGTCCGGATTCGACGCTGAACGACACGTCGTCCACCGCGCTGATCTGTCCGACAGTGCGTCTGCCGAGAATGCCGCGCCGGCGTACCGCGTAGTGCTTGACCAGATGTTCCACCTGAACCAGCGGAGTCATACCAGCGGCCCTGATGACTGCCTCATCAAGCCGCACTCACCGTCATGCCGTGGCCTAGCCACGGCATCCACGTCTTTGCGGTGAGGCGGCCAGGAAGACGTAGATGCCGGGCGTTCGCCCTGCATGACGTGGAGGGGTCAGTGCAAAAGGCCGCTGGTGTCATGTCGCCAGGCCCGGACTGCCTCGCTTGAGACAGCTCACCACATGCCCGGGTGCCACCTGCAGCAGTTCGGGACGTAGCCGAGTACATTCCTCAGTCGCTTCTGGGCACCGCGGATGAAACCGACAGCCGCTGGGTGGTGCGGCCAGATCGGGAATGCGTCCCCCGATCGTTCGCAGCACAGGACGCGATTCGTGCTCGTAATCGTGGTCGACACGCGGCGCACTGTCGAGGAGGGCACGGGTATAGGGATGCAGCGGCGAACGAAAGATCGTGCGGGCATCTGCTGTTTCGCACGTGCGTCCCGCATAGACCACCGTGATGCGATCCGCCATGCGTGCCACCAGGCCCATGTCATGCGACACAAGCAGCATCGCCGTGTGCAGCCGTTCCCGAAGCTCCTCCAGTAGATCGAGAATCTGCGCCTGGATCGTCACGTCCAGGTTCGTGGTCGGTTCGTCGGCCAGGATGAGCGCCGGATTGCACAACAACGCACGCGCAATGCAGATCCGTTGCTTCATCCCGCCGGAAAGCTCATGCGGGAACTGCCGCAGCCGGTGCACTGGGTCCGCGATACCGACCAGGCGAAGCAGTTCGGCAGCTCGGTCGCGTGCATCCGCCTGCGAAACACGCTCGTGCCAGCGCAGGATTTCGCTGAGCTGATCGCCGATTGTCATGATCGGGTTCAGCGAGTAAGCGGGATTCTGGAAGATCATGGCGATGCTCTTGCCGCGCAGCCGGCGCATCTCTGGATCCGACAAAGCCAGCAGATCTTGATCCTGGAAGAGCAGAGTGCCCTCAACAATGCGCGCCGGAGGTGGCACCAGGCGAAGCACGGCAAGGCTCGCCATCGTTTTGCCGCTGCCGGACTCGCCGACCAGGCCCAACGTCTCGCGCGGGCGAATCGCGAAATCGATACCGTCGACGACACGCGCCACGCCGGAGCGAGTGAAGAAATGCACGCGCAGATCGCTGACCGTCAGCAGATCGTTCATTGCTTCAGGCGGGGATTGAATGCGTCCGACAGACCGTCCGCGAGCAGGTTGAAGCCGAGCACGGTCAGGAAGATTGCAGTGCCTGGCGCGAGCACCGCCCATGGCGAGACCCGAAGCACCTGGTAGTTGAAGTACAGCAACTGGCCCCAACTGACCGCTTTCGGATCGCCAAAGCCCAGGAAGCTGATCATCGACTCGGAAAGGACGGCACCACCGATGCCAAGTGCGATGACCACAGCGAGCGACGGAAGCGCGTTGGGCAGGATGTGACGGAACAGAATGTCACTCGGCTTAGCGCCGATGCAGCGCGCAGCTTCGACGAAATCCATTCCCTTCAGCCGCAGGAACTCCGCTCGCGCCAGGCGTGCAATCGGCGGCCAACCGAACAGCCCCAGCAACATAATGATTGTGGTCAGGTTGAGGAACGGCAGACGCTCCAGCCAGGTGCCGACAACGACAATGCCGAACAACCGCACGACTGCCAGGATCATCACGAATACGGGGACGACCAGGAACAAGTCGGTTAGCCGCATCAGGACTTCGTCGATCAGGCCGCCGAGATATCCGGCCAAGCCGCCGATCAGGATGCCAATAAGCGCCGCCACCGCCATGGCGCCCAAGCCGACTGCAAGAGCGGTCGGTGCGCCGTAGATCACCCGCGTGAGCACATCATAGCCGTTGCGGTCCGTACCAAACGGATGCGCCCAGCTTGGCGCGCCGCGTGAGGCAAAGCCGATCATCGCCGACTGATCGTTTGGCGCGTAGGGCGCGAGCCATGGACCGATCGCTGCCACCAGGACGACAAGCATAATCAGCACCAGCCCGACCATCCCGGAGCGATTGCGCCGCAATCTCTGCCAGCCCTGGCGCAGTTGACCCGGGGGGCGCATCAGTCCAGGCGGATGCGCGGATCGATCAGCACATAGGCAAGATCGGTCAAAAGAGTGAAGCCGACGAGCATGACGGTAACGACCAGCGTTTCGCCCATGATCACCGGGTAGTCCAATGATTGAATGGCGGTGAGATACAGCGCGCCCGCGCCCGGCCAGGTGAATACCGACTCGGTGACCGGCGCGGTGGCGAGCATCAGGCCGAACAGGATGCCAAGATAGGTCAGCACTGGGATGATCGCGTTGCGCAGCGCGTGATGGAATACCACCCGGCGTTCCGGCAGGCCAGAGGCGCGCGCTGCCATGATGAAGTCCTGCCGCAGCACGTCCACCAGATTGCCGCGTAGCAGCAGCGTCAGCGTCGCGGTGTTGAATACGGTCAGCATGGTCAGGGGCAGCACCATGTGCCACAGGCCGTCGATGACGTAGCTGCCGAACAGCGGGTTGCGCGTCGAATACGCGCCATAGCTCGGAAAAATCCCGAGCCAGTAGGCAAAGATCAAAATCAGCAGGACGCCCAGGAGAAAGCCAGGCAGCGAGTGACCGAGCAGCGCCGAACTCATGACACCGAAATCGAGCCGGCTGTACTGCCGCATTGCGGCCACCGCGGCAAAACCGACCGACAGCAGCAGTGCCAGGATGATTGCCGGAATCTGCAGCTTCAGAGTTTCCGCCCCCCAGGTTAGCAGCATGCCGCTGACCGGCAGGTTGGTGGTGATGGAGGTGCCAAAATCCAGCCGGGCGACGTTGGCAAGCCAGATCAGATAGCGATGCCCGACATCGGCGTCGAGATGGTAATACGCCTTCACTGCGGCCAGCGCTTCATCGGTAATGCCGGGATTGTCGGCCATCAGCACGTCGATCGGATTGCCGATGGCGTTCAGCAGGAAGAAGATGATCGCGCTGACTCCGAATATCAGCATCACCGCGAACAGCAACCGCCGGATCAAATAGCGTACGATACCCACCCGAAAAACCTTAATCGAGCTTCGCGGGTGTTGACAACCGCTCGTGCCGCTTGCGCAAATTCGCGTGGGGCAAAGGGGAGCGAGTCATGCACGGCACCGGACGACGCGAGGTTCTGAAGACGATAGGCGGTGCTGCGGTCGGGGTGACGGCGCCGGCGGTGATCCGGACGGCACAGGCAGCGCCACCCTTCTTCAAGCTCTACCTGATGATTCCCAACAACCAGCCTGCCCGCATGATCTGGGGCACGCTGGCGGCGCAGCAGATGTCCAAACTCGGCATCGACGTGATCTCGAGCTACGTGGATTTTCCCACCATCGCCTCGCGTCGCACCAAGGGTGCGGGGAGAATTCATGCCGAGGGCGGCTGGGACGCCTATCTCGAACGTTACTATTACAGCTCGATCACGCCGTTGCCCAATTCGCTGTTCCGCAGCGATCTGATCCCGCCGAACGGGCCGAATTTCTACTACCTGGCGGATCCCGAAATGGACAAGGTGCTGGCGGAATATGCCAGTGCGACAAACCTCGATAAGCGGATGGCGGCGATCAAGGCTTTCGAAAAGCGCTGGTACGATACCGAGCCGATGACAATACTGTTCTATCCGGAAGACGCCATCGCGGTGAATCCGAAACTCAGCGGTTTCAATGCCACAACGTTCAATCCGGTGTTCTATCCGCAGCCGGAGAACTGGACCATCGAGGGCGCCGGCGACAATGGAACGGCTGCATTCGCCTCCTGGCCGCCGCCCACGTCCCTGATTCCGATGTATTCGATCGGCTATCAGGAATCGAACATCTCCGGTCCGGTCTACAACCGTTTGCTGGAATACGAGTCATGGGAAACAAAGAAGCTGGTGCCAGGACTGGCGGAAAGCGTGACCAGCTCCGCCGATGGCAAGCACCACGTGATCAAGCTGCGCTCGGGTGTCACATGGCATAGCGGTGAGCCGTTCACCGCGGCGGATGTGAAATTCACCTGGGACATGGCGATGAACAAGGCGTATGCCAGTGCGCTCCAGGGCAATGCGATGTCGGTGTTCGGCTCCACGGACGCCTATAAGGTAACCGGACCCCTGGAAATCACCGTGGATCTGCCGAGTTACTCGATCCTGTTCCGCGAGCAAATTCTCAGTGCCGTCGCGATCATGCCGGAGCACGCCTACAAGGACATCAAGCCGGAAGCACTGCGCGGCCATGTCGCCAGCACCTGGCTGGGTACTTACACAGTCAAGACCTCGGCAGGCGGCAGTTTCACGGCGCATGGTGGCATCGGCACCGGCCCTTGGATTCCTGCCGGCTACGACGCATCGCGCAAAGCCTACAAATACACGCGGAACGAAAAATACTGGAAGCCGATGAGCGGGAACGTGAAAACGTTCTACATCGTCAATATCAACGGTACCGACGCGGCGCTGAGCGCGCTGAAGTCAGGTGAGATCGATGCGCATGACCCGATGTATGATATTGGGTCGCTGCTGAGCACGATCGAACCAAGCTGGGGCAAGGTGCAGCGGTTCGATTCCTACAAATGGCAGCACATCTGCTACAACCTGCGGCATCCGGTGATCGGCACCGGCGTCGATACGCCACTCGGCAAGCAGGATCCGTCGCGCGCGTTCGAGGCGGCGGCCTATATTCGCAAGGCGATCAGCTTCGCCACGCCACGCGAGCAGATCGTGAAGGAGATCGCTGCCGGATTGGGACATGCCGGCACGGTGCCCATTGCCTGGTCGGCCCCGGAATACGACCACGATCTGCTCAAGCCGATCCCGTTCGACATGGATCAGGCGCGGGCGTGGATGATGAAGGCGGGATACTCCTACTAGTTTCAAAGCTCGGGCGACTCATACCCCGTTCTTCATGGCCGGCCACCGTGCCGGCCATCCGTAGCGGCGCCGTGCCGGGACCGATGCCCGGGACAAGCCCGGTTTGCAGCCGCTACCCGCGCACCAGATTCTGCAGCGCCTGTATCGACAGCGCTTCCAGCCCGAGCGCGGGCAACAGATCGTTCTCCGCGCGGAAATCCCTGCCGTATAGCGCGGAAAAGATCGCCACGCCCGCGTCGTGCAGCGGCATCGGCACACCAGCAATGCGCGCCAGCATGGTGCTCGGCACGAGGCCGAAGGGCACGTCCTCAGTGATGTAGCGCGTGTCCAGCTTGGCAGGCCCCGGCGTCGCGTCACGCGCTGCCAGGATCGCACCGGCCTCGCCGACTGGGCCGTGCGGCACGCCAAACGACAGATGGAAATGATCGCGTACGCTGCGCACCTCGGCCCCGAACGCGGCCGCGACAGCAAGACGCTCCAGATCGAGTGCCTCGATCAGCCGGCCGACAGACGGCGTCAGTCCGCTCCAATTGGCCCAGGACTCGCCTCGCTCGATCCGCGTGAAGTTGCACAGCGCCATGCCAAGGTGATTCTGCGGATTGACGTTGCTGAGCGACACCGCGATCAGGTCCTCGCGTGGCACAAAGCGATCGCCGAACAACGAGCGACACAGTGTCGTCAACGCGCCTGTTTCGTGGGCGGGCAGCGCCGCGATGTCGACCTTGTCGCGGATGTTGGAAACTCGCACCGCCGGTCCCGGCAGGCGCCGACCAGTGGTGACGGTGGTGCCCCATGCGGCGATCGATACACGCGGTGCTTGCCGCGCCAGATACAGCGCACTGAACGACATATGCGAGCTGATGACCACTGGCTGTCCCGGACGAAGATGCGCGGCCACGGCATCAATCACCGCGCGATTCCCGTAGCCTGGTACCGCCAGCATCACTGCATCCGCATCGCGCACAGCAGAAGCGCAATCGGCAGCGATGGTTGGTTCATAACGCCCGGTCAGCTTGCCTTCAGCCTCGAGCGCAACGCCGCCGATGAATGCCGCCGTGCCACGCCCGGATGGCGACCACAGCATCACCTCATGACCGCGCTCACTCAACAGCGCAGCGGCGCCACAGGCGATTCCGCCAGCACCAAGTATCGCGACGCGGCTCATTGGTTGAACCGATCGGCGCGGAACGGCTTCAGTGGCAACGGGCTTTTCCCTTCAACGATCAACTCTGCCAGCAAGGATCCGACGATTGGGCTCAGTTGGAAGCCGTGGCCGGAAAAGCCGAATGCGTGCCAGAGATTGCTTACCACAGTACTCGGCCCGATGACGGGAATCTGATCCGGCATCAGCGCCTCCAGCCCGGCCCAGCAACGGATTATCGTCGCGGTGCGCATGATCGGAAACAGGTCGTGGACCGTGCGGGCACTTTCCACCAGCCGTTCCGCGACAGGTTCCGCGGTCTCCGCGTCGAGGTCCGGAACGCCGAGAATGCCGCCACCGATCACGACTGTGCCGTTGTCCGCCTGTTTGAACGACAACTTGCGGCCCGTCCCAAGCACGACCGGGTCGAGGAATTTCGGCACGCGTGCAGATACCATCATCGACGCAGCGAAGTGTCCGCGTGGCAGCGCCTCACCGACCATATCGGCAATCTGCCAACCCCAGGCGCCGCCGCAATTTACCACCACATCGCTATCGAATGTGCCGGCCGATGTCTCGACGCGCCAGGTTTCACCGGCCTTGGTCAAGCCAACCACGCGCGTGCCTTCCTGGAATTTCACGCCATGGCGCTGTGCCTTCAGACGAAATGCCTGGCTGGTGCGATACGGATTGGCGTAGCCGTCGCGCCGCGAAATCAACCCGCCAAGGCAATGCCGCGCCAATGCCGGAGCCACGCGGCGCAATTCCGCCTGATCCAGCAGCTCTTCGTGGGTCCAGCCGAGGGTACGCAGTTCGGCCTCGCGCGCCACCAGTTCTGCCATTTCGGTCGAGTTTTCCGCCACCGCGACCTGCCCGACATGGCCGGTGAATTCGCACATGGCAGCGAGGTCGGGGCCGAGGAAAGCATCCAGATGCTGCCAGCGGTCCATCGCGGCGACCGACAACGGGATCTCTGCGAGATGCCGGCGTAGTTGGCGCACGCCGCCGGCGTTCACACCCGACGCATGGCGGCCGACTGAGTTCTTCTCGAGCACCAAGACGTCGAGCCCCTTCTGCGCGAGATGCATGGCAGTCGAGGTACCGTGCAGCCCACCGCCAATGATAATCGCACGTGCCATCATTTCAGGTTGGCCAGCTCAGCGAGCGGTAGCGGACGCACCGGCAGACGCACGCGGAATTGCCCGACCTGCTCCACACTCTGGCCGAGTGCGCGAGCAATGACTTCGGCGGCGACAGGCCCGCACAGGCGCCCCTGACAGAGCCCCATGCCGCAGCGCGTAAATGCTTTTATGGCGTTAAGTTCGCTGCTGCCCTGCGCAATCGCATCCTGGAGCTCGGCTACCGTGACGGATTCGCATTGGCAGACGATATCGTCCGCGCCAATTGGCGCCAGCAATTCGGCAGCTGGTGCTGTTGGAGGGTTGACTGCACGATAATGCGCGAGCTCCGTGCAAACCGTCCTCGCCATCTCGTCGCGTTCGGTCTGACTGAGTTTACCAAGCCGCATTGCAGCATCCAGCGCTGCCAACGTACCTTGGCACGCGGCGACCGGCGCATTGCAAGTACCGGAACCGTCACCCGCCACAGCAATGCGCTCGAGGTTCGTGGCACCCCACTCATCTGTCCATGGCTGCCAGTAACGCTGCTCTGCATTCCAGATCTGCTTGCATCCGGCGCCCAGACTGAGCTGGGTGCATGGTATGAGGCCGTTGTGCAAGAGAACCAGAGACGCCTCGGTGCGATGGCGCTTACCGCCATGGGTGTATGAGACCGCTTCCGCCTGGGTCGTGCCCTGGATCACAGGCTGCGACACACCGTAAATCTCCGTCGCTATCAGTCCCGATTCAGTTGCGCTGACCTCTGGTCCAATATGCAGCACCGCTGCTATCAGAACGTCTGCACGGGCAAGCTGGGCTGCAACCTGCGACAGGAGCCGCCCACTGCCAAGCAACACGACCGGCCCATCAGGCACAACGCCAGATCCCTTGAGCAATGTTGGGACCGCACCAGCGTTCATCACACGAGGCAGGCTCCAACCTGGGACCTGCACCGGTCGTTCCATCGCACCCGTCGCAATCACCACCCGCCGTGCGGCGACGATATGTGGGGTGCCGTTGCAGGAGAGACCGACACATCCATCTTCGCGTACCTGCCACACGACGCTGCCGGGCAGATAGCGGCTGCCCGAGGTGCGGAACGACGCGACCAGGGCGGCACCGTCTGCATAGTCTTGCCCCAGGATGTCCAGATCGCTCGCGCGTGTTCGGCGCACTGACTCAATTGCCCGGTACATCTGACCACCGGGTTCCGGCTGCTCATCCAGCAACAGCGTGTCGAGTCCCAACCCGGCCGCCTGCGTCGCCGCCGCCAGTCCC
Organism: uncultured Acetobacteraceae bacterium; assembly: GCA_964427005.1. Taxonomy (GTDB): domain Bacteria; phylum Pseudomonadota; class Alphaproteobacteria; order Acetobacterales; family Acetobacteraceae; genus JAMXLO01. The sequence continues at coordinate 16,674 of CAYRTL010000033.1, read as the reverse complement.
GCCGGGCCAGCGCCGACAATTGCGACGTCACAGGTCACGCGACAACCATGCGCTTGATACGCATCCCGTCAGCCACAATCGTCTGGCAGGCTTGGCGATAAGGCATGCCATCAATCTCCACCATGCAGCGGTAGCAGTGCCCAATCATACAGGACGGACTGGGTGGAGTACCCTGCGGCGGCGTCCAGCCAAATGTCATAACGCCGGCGGCCAGCAGCGCAGCCGCCACCGTGTCGCCTGCGGCAGCCGCCAATGGTCGGCCATCCAAATACACTTCAACTGTCGTCGCTGGTTCATTGAGGCGGTGGAACATGTCCGGCTGGCCTGCTTATCATCCTCCTTCACCTTGTTCCACTCCGCGAAATTCTTCAAATGGGGGAATGCTGGAGCCTTCGCCCAGCCGTAGCCCTTGGCCAGAGAGACGATGTTGATATCGGGGAGATCGAGGCCCGGAACGCCCGGGGTGCTTTGAGGTTCGCAAACGATTTGAGGATGCAGTACTCTTTGTTGCAAAGAACGATGAACAATATCGGTAACCGGCATTGCGCCGCGGTGGCGATGTGCTTGGCCAGCATGCCGAGAGTGGCCTCGCCAGCTTCGAGGGCGCGCTGGAGTGGGATGGCAATCGACCAACGCGCATCCCAGCGCGCCTTAAGGTCACAGCCTCGGCACCATCACACCATCAATGCAAGGCCCTCTCGCCTGATGGTTACGATCTTCTGGCGATCGTGCACGGGTGCGTCGCGTCCCGCGGCAAAGGCGAGAGAGGGGATGCGGGCGCATCGATCAGGGAAGCCGGCGGGCTGGATACCGCGTGCCATTCCTGTCCGCCCAGGCTCGCATGGGACGTAGAGTGCAGCTCGCTGACGCCTCGGTCAGATATTGATGTCACAGGCCAGGCTGCGTGAGATCAGCGATCCAACTTTCACGGAGTGGAAGTGCAAAGGGCGAGACGGGGCCCCGCCCTTTGCACTCGGATGAGCATCACGGTGGCCTTAGTCGTGCTCAGGATGGTCGGACTCCCGCTGAGCAATCTCCTCATCGGTGTGTTCGGGATGCGCCCGATACACCGCGACGCATCCTGTTGTCGGGCAGATGTTCGTCGGGTCAGGGGACTGGGCGGCAGTAGGAATCCCGATCGGCAAGAAGACATAGTGCGAGTTCTTGTCGGCAGCCACCGAATGCGCCGTGAGCGAGCTTGGCTGGGAGGGGTCGAGCTTGTGCGTCTTCGCATCGATGGAACCGAGTATCGGATTTGCCTTGCCGTCCGTCAGGTTGCTGCGAGCTCCAAGGAAGTAGTGCTGTGTCCCTTTGTCGTACCAGACCTCGTCGGAACCACCGATCGGAATCCTGGCGACCACAGCGTCATCAACGTCAGTACCCGTGCTGGTGATGTCGATGATGACTGATTGCGTCGTTTGGGGTGTTCCAAACGCCCCGCCGCAACCAACAAGCGCCTCATGGTGTCTGCCAAGCGCGAGGCCGGCCGGCGAGCAGTTCTTTACCAAGAATGTCCCGGTAACCGTCAGGGTATGCGGGTCGATGACGGAAACGCCACCTATGGAAGGATCAGGACCGACCTGTGGAACTGATATATAGAATAGGCCGGTTTCCGGCGACCATTGTGGCTGCTCAATCCCCATCTGGGCATCGACGTCAGCATTCAGAGAGCCCTTCTCGAAGACAAGCTTGCCCGTGATCGTCTTGGCATTCGTATCAAACACCGTGACAAAGGGCGGCGTATCGGCGTTGTTGGCCGCAGCAAGCAGGTGGTCACGCGGGTCATAGGCCATTTCGTCGACCCGGAATTTACCTTCCGTAGAGATCGTCGTGATGAACGACCGCGTGGCGATATCGATCACCTTGACCTTGCTGTCGCCATCTCCCGCCCAGATCTCCTTATGCCCCACGATTAGGACGCCGTCGGGACCCGATACGGATGTTGTCGCCTGAGCACCCTGGAAGCAGAAGTCCGTCGTGGGCGGCGTCGTGCATTGCGTGCCGACACGGCCGATGAAGGTGGCATTTTCCGAATCGAAAAGATCGACCGACGCGTTGGTCCGGTCGGCCAGCACGTAGAGCTCGATTCTCGGATCAACGAAGCTGATATCGAACGATCCGAGAGTTCTGCCCTGGCCGACATCGAGTTGCTTTACGAACTCGAGCTTCTCGTCCCCGCGCCGCGTGTCCCGATCATCGCCTCTGCCACGGTCGGCGGCGTACGCCGCCGAGCAAGCGCCAGCAAAGATCGCCAATTGCAGGGCCAAAGTCATCACGCGTCTATGATGGTACATTTCCTGCCCTTTCATTATACTCATTGTGTTCGAATAGGGCCGAAGTCATTTGTTCGACCGCAGGTCAATCAATAAGGAATTTGACATCCCTTCAAATCAACTTACGGGCATTTAAGCTGCCGACCTCATCCTGACAAAGTTGCGATTAATTTTGGCCCATCGACAATCAAATTGAGACAAATACCCCTTCCGAATCCGCTTATGGTCACTCGCCCCAGAGCCGTTCATGGGCCAAAATGTCGTAGCGGCGTCCCTCCGGGCGTGCATTTGTCCGCACGACGACGCGTATCGTGAAGCGGCCGTGACCTGCTCCGTGGGCGTCCGCTGTGACCGATACCAATTCTTCGCCGCCTTCATCGACGTCTGCATCGAGCTGTCCCGCTGCTGCGAGTGCTCGCAAGACAACCGGGTCTCGTGTGGTCAGGCCTGGGTCCGTCTCCGTATATACCGTCAGGTGCGGTCGCAACCGCACAAGCAGTTCAGGTGTTATGCCGAGGACCAAGCCAAGCTCGTCGATATTGCCGAACGGCATGCCAGTCGGCGCGTAGTTGCGACCAGCATTTTGATAACGCGCGAACGCGGCATTAGGCCGGCCCGCGATGCCGCTGCCCAGACGCCACTCTACTATGGACGCACCGACAGCGGCAGCTGTGATGGGATCCGCTCCGACCTGTTGAAGCAACGCCCGCAACAGCTCCGGCGAGGCGACGCTCGGGTTCACCTTGTCTGCTTCATTGTCTATCTCTACCGTGACGATTGTACTGCCGAGGCGAACCGCGTGTACGCTGCCATCCGGTTTCCATCGTTGGGTAGACCCGTCAAGTAAGCTAAAGATTGCTCGCTGCACGGCGCCATTCGCCGCCGCTTCCAGTATTGCTGCGTCCAGCTGATTACGGGCAAGCTGAGTGTCCCCTCGCGCGACTGTAAGCACCTGGGTGCCCAGCAGCGCCAGTAGCGCTAGCATCCACAAAACGATCAGCAGCGCGAAGCCACGCTGACGAGTATCGCGAGATGCTATCATCGCCGGTCGAGTGCCGGCGCGGCCACAATGTCCGGGACATGGCGCCGATCGCCTATGGGAAACAGTACTCGGATACGCACCAGCGTTGGGAGATCGGGTGCCCGCCATGTACTGAGCCAGCCGCTACCTGGCCGCCAATATGCGAGCTGGATCCGCGACACGCCGGTGAGCAATTCGGTTTCGGTAAGTGGGCTCGGTGGCCCAATGCGCACGGCATGCACATAGGGGCGCCATCGCAACAGCAATCGATGGCCCTCATCAACCAGCAATGTCGCTTGCATCCTCCGGGCTGCCGTGGCCGTGGTGGCGCTCGGCAAAGCCGTGATGCACTGAAGCCGGTCCTGGTTGCCTGTAAACGGCGCTGGATCGGTGTCGTCGCCGGGATCCGCACCCTCAACAATATGGCGAACGGTGTCGCCCAAAGTGGTGAAACCGTCGTTGCTGTTGATGAGTCGCGTCTCAGTGCCCCAGGCAATCAGGCCGAAGTGCATGCCGTGCGCCAGTCCGACAGACAGGAACCCAAGCACCGTCAAAGCAACGAGGAGCTCCAGCAGGGTGAACCCGTTCGGTGGCTCGTCGGCAATCGGCATTAGCGCTGTCCCTGGCCAACCTGTTCAGTGTCCAGGCGTACCTGGCGCGTGCGATCTCCATCTTGCCAAGCGATCACCACACTCACCGAATACAATGTCAGTGGAAAAGTGGTCGACGCACGTGGCGTCACGGCGTAGAGCGGGCGGACGACAGTGCCCGTGACCCGCGCCACTCGCAGGTGCCACGTAAAGCCGCCGCCGTCGTCGCCCTGCCAGTCACCGGCGATAAGTGGCGATGCGTGCACTGCGAGCGTCAAATGAGATCGCGCGCGAGCAACGGCCTGTTCGTAATGTGAGGCCGCTTGTGCTGCTTGCAAGCCAGTCAGCCCAGCACGGAACAACACACCAAGCGCCAGTGCTGCAATGATGAGGGCAATGAGGCATTCAAGCAACGAGAAACCGCCGTCGCTTCGCTCAGAAAGGGGAATCTTGCATTGCAACCGCGATTTCGTGGTCACCGTCGCCTCCCTCTGTCGAATGCAGACAGTTTGGCCTACAGACCGCACTGTCTTGACCGGCCATTAACTCACGTGAAGCCTTCAATGCCAGGCCCGCGCACTGGTAGACTGCCTACTCCTCCACTCGACTACTTGTGTATGCACCGGTACGCCTCAGCTGGCGAGTGCCTGTACCGAACAACCTATATGCCGAAGCCAAGACCTTCATTTGGTAATTCAAATTGAGTGCCGAAGTGTGGGAATGATAGTAACCGACCGCTCGCATCAGATCGCCATGGGCCTCATTGAGGTAGGTCCGCATGATTGCGCCGGCCGCCGCAATGTTGAAGCAACCGTCGTAAATTAGGCGAACACGAACATCATCCGGTGTCAGATGCGCCACAGCTGCCAGACCTTCGACCCAACGTGTGTTGATCTGCATGATGCCGAGATCCTCCGAGCCGTCACTATTCACATGGACTACGCCAATAGCGCCCCCCTCAACGGCATGGATCGAAGGCAATACACGAGGCGGCAAATGATAGAAGGCGGCAACCGTTGCCATACAGGCTAGCAGCGGGATGCTCATGACTGCAGGCTCGCGTTGCTCAACTGCCGATGCCCCACCGGTAGCCACAGTTGGGACTGGTCATACCCGACTTTGGATAAGCTGCTGCTCGATTCCTCGGGCCACGAGCAGCCCACTTGCTCGGTGCGCAATGGCCACGGCCGTAGTTTAGGTTTGACAGGTCACCCGATTGTGCAGCTGGGCAGAACATGATCCGCAATCCTTGATCATGGTTGAAGCTTGAGCCGCCGTCGCAATCTTGCACCTGGGTCAGACGAGCCGGACGGGCGCAACCCGTTCAGCGTATCCGGCATAGCAGCGGCATTGATTAGCTGATCGCGCAGGTCTTCGGTTAATTCCCGCGCGTCTCGCTGATCGTGGACGACATGCGGCGTGATCAGAATCAGCAGCTCAGTGCGTTGGCGCGTGTTATTTTGAGTGCCTGCCAGCAGTCCCAGAATAGGCACATCCTTAAGCCACGGGATGCCCTGGTTCCCTGCGGTGGCATTATCTCGGATGAGCCCAGCCAGACCTATTGTCTGACCATCCTGGACTACCACGCGGGAGGTGACGCTCCGGTCCAGGAAGGTCGGTGAATTAATGCCTGGCGTTGTGATCACATTGGATACATCGCTGACATCCTGCAGAACGTCGAGTGTCACCAGCCCGCCGCTGTTCACGCGGGGTGTCACCTCCATGACCACGCCCGTTTGTTGGTAGTTGATTGAGTTCACCACCGGCGCATTGGCGGTAATGAGGCTCTGCGCTGTCTGGCTCAGATAAGGCACGACGTTACCCACCTGCAATCGCGCTGGCTGGTTGTCCAGCACCATAAGCTGAGGTGACGACAGTACATATACTTTCGTTACCGCCTGCAGTGCGTTGATAGCAAACGGCGCTCCACCCTGGCCATGCCCTCCGATGAAAAATCCGGGAAAATTCAGGTTCAGCTGCACCTGCGAGGGGCTCAGCGTCGGAGTTACCGCGGTGCTCTGTACCTGATTGCTGAGGATGCCGTTAAGCCCGCCCGATTTGAAGAAAAACTGTGTTCCATACTGGAGGTTGTCATTGAGTTGTACCTCCGCAATGACAGCGTCTATGCGAACCTGCAGAGGAAGAATATCAATCTTGCGTAACATTGCTTCGATGGTATCGATCTCACGTCTGGTGCCGTACAGAAGAACAGCATTGTTCTGATCATCCGGAATTATGCGCAGCGTATCGGGATTGGCTTCCGTCGCGCCCGGTTCCAGGGGGCCGAGCAATGGATTGCTGCTCTGTGCCTGAGGCTGTTGACCGGCTGGTTGAGTTGGCGCGACGACGCCGGGAGTGGTGCCCCCCGCAATCGCTCCCGTCGCCGCCGGGACGCCGCCGATGCCCCCGCCGGCGAGCCCGGTCATACCAAGACCGCCCCCTGCCAATCCGCCTTGAGCACCACCCAAGGTGCCGCGACCGAATGTCCTGCCTAACCCGCCAACCGCATTGCTGATGCGCTGCACACCCGCCTGGGCGCTTGTTGGTTGCGCCGTGACGTTATTGGGCGTGAACGCCTGCTGAAGCACATAGGCGACGTCCTCAGCGTGGCTGTTCTGCAGATAGTGGACGTGCCAGCTCCGAACTGTCTGCTGCCGAGCACGTTCGATCAGTGCATATACACGTCGGGCCTCATCGATGTAGCGGGCCTGCTGCGAGATAACGAGCACCGCGTTGATACGCGACAGGGGCACGACACGCACCATTCCCGCCAAGGTGCCACCACTCTGTCCACGGAACGCGTCTTGTAAGGCGCTGGCAGAATCCTTCACATCACCCGTGGTGACCGGCAGCACGGCGTAGGATTGCTTCGCCAGGATGTCTATATCGAAGGCCTGAACCAAGCTGATGAGGCTTTCCCGCGCCTGCGGCTCGCCACCTATCAACAGCGCATTACGGCCTGGATCAGCGACAATCTTGCCACCGTCACCCACGTAAGGTTGCAGCACCTTGGCGAGATCATCCGCTGCGGCGTAACGCAACGGGACGACCACCGTCCCGGCAGTGGCAGTGGATGCCAAGGCAGCCGCCGCCTGTGCGGCTGGGACGACGCGATACAGGTTTCCGGATTGCACCAGGGCCGCGCCATTCTGGGCGAGCAGAGACTGCAAAGTTGGCAGTAATTGCGAGCGCGGCAACGGCGCCGCGGTATGCAGTGTCGCGGAGCCGTGCACCGACGGGTCCATGACGAAGTTGAGCTTAAGTATGTTGCCGAGGATCTGCGTGACAACCTCACGAATATCGGTATCAGCAAAGTCGAGCGAAAAATCTCCCGCTTCACCCACACTCGCCGGCGCTGGCAACCGCAGCTCGCCTGGAGCGCCATAGGAAACCTGGGATGGCGGTGTTGACAGTGGTGCACCGACATCGCCGTTGATGCGCGGTGCCGCGGCGACCGGTGTACCAGGCAGCTCCGATAGTGCAGGTATCGCCGGTTCGTCCGCGCGTTCGCAGCCCACAAGGACGCCGAGTAGCAATACCGCCAGCGTAACGGTACTGAAGTTCATCGCGGGGGCGGTGCCTGACTAACGCGGCGCGTCGACGGGGCTTGCGGCGTCTGATTCACGCTGCGATCGAAGGTTGGACTTAAGATGCGCGCGCCGTCTGGTCCAATTAGTCGCACTTCGGCCACGTTAATCGACTTTACCATGTAGGCACCCAGGCGCCCACCTTCTTGCAATACAATCGGCTTGCTTCCCTCTGCTGCAAAGATCGCACTGCGTCCGTATGGGCCGATTATAATGCCGGTGAGGCGGGGCAAGCCTGATATTCCACTGTCGCTCGAGGTGATGACCTCCGGCAACGGGCGCCGGTCCGGACTGAAGAGCGGCCGCGTCCGCACCGTGCTAACCCAGTCATCGTAGTGGGTGACTGCTGGTGGCGAAGCTGGTGAGGCTGCTATGGTCAACCGTGTCGAGGGTGGCGCCCCATCACCACTCGGCCCACTGGCCACCTCCGCACCGATCACTGCGGCAAGCCCCACCACGACCAGTAGCAATCCAACCAGTTGGTTCACCGGCTTTGATCCGCACCCGCGGCACGAAACGCGATCACGGTAAATGCCGTGCTGATCGGCGAATTCGCCGCACGCATATCAACCGGTGGCGCCCGCAGTTGTAAATCGTCAACCAGCATGCGCGGCGACCCTTGCTCGATCTCGCGCAACAGACCCACGACAACTGGCCATTGTGCCGCAGTCGCTACACGCAGTCCGATACGGCGGTAAGCACCGCGTTGCTCTGCCGGCAGGATTTCCATGCTGTCAAGTCGTGCGCCAGCTACAGCGGCCATGCGCTGCACCGAACCTTGCAGCGTCGCGCCGGCAATCGAATCGGAGGCACCTTCCAGAAGCGCGGCGGCAGGCGCATGCTCGCCAGACGACTGGCGTTGTAGCTCCGGCAGACTCGCGACCAGCGTCATCATTCGATGTAGGAGCGCACGACGTTGTTCGAGCGCTTCGGCTCGCGTGGCATGCCAATCAATCAACGGCCGCACGCATGCGAGCCACACAATGGCAAGTACCGTGGCGCTAAGAGCCAGGGCCAGCAAGCGTCCGCGCAGACCTTCTGGCAACGCGCCATCCATGTCAGGGATTCAATTCTGCACGAATGACAAAGGTATCCGCCTTGCCGTCTTGTGTGCGGGTCACCGGAGCGGCGAACGAGGGATTGTGCAACATCGGTTCGGCAGCCATAGCGGGGATCAATTCCGGCGCAACACGGGATCGACCCGCAATGCTGAGCTTACCCTGGCGCAGCGACAGATCCGACAGCACTGTGTCATCCGGCAGCAGGTCTGTGATAGTTGCCAGGACCTGGAGCGCATCACCGCTGCGAGCCTGTTCCGTGGCAATCACATCATTGCCGGCCGCACCGGCCGCAAGGCGACCACGCAGGGTTTCGACCTGGGCAATTCGTGGCTGCAGGTCGGTGATGCGGGCTTCAACCTCGGCGCTCGCCAGTGATTGTATCCTGAATGGAGTGACGATTGCGACGAATGCCAACGCTGCGACACCGCCCCAGGCGAGGCTGAACAAACGCCGGCGGCGCGACGACGGCGGGACCAGATCAATTACGCGGAAGGATCCGTTACGATACGGCGTTTCGATTGCACTGACCTTCAGCCCAATCCCTTCCAACGCGTTCAGCACTGGCTGGATCAACGGCTTGGGCAACACTGTGAGAGAGACCTCAAGCTGTCCTATACCGCGGTCACGTCGTTCGATCGTTGCCGACCATAACACCTGCTCAGCATTGAAGGGAGTGAATCTATCCATCTCATAACAAAGCACGCGCGTGACGTCATGTTCAGCAGCAATTGGCAGTAAGACCTTGCGCTCTAGCACTGCCGCCGTATCAGGTCGCAGGATCACCCTTCGCATGCGTGGACGGAGCGCTTCTTTCGCCGCGCGCTGCCCACCCTCGTCCAGGCGAAACCGGCCCAGCGGCGTTTCACGCCGCCTATGCCTCAGCGTGAAACGGATCCATTGCGATTCCGTGGTGGCAATTAGCGCATCTGCCTTGCTGGCATCCGGCAACAACCAAGGCGGAAGCAGGGTGCAAATCTGCCTCGCCCACCATTTCAGCACCTCACGCAATATGGCTATGCCACCAAGCATAACGTCATCGCGAATCGCATCGGTTGCGCCAAGCTGGAGACATCCTTGGCAATAGCGCCATTCACAAGTGTGTGAACATCGCTTGTTAGCTCGCGAGATCGTTCAGGCTCAGCATTGCGGTCAGCAACGATGTGACAATACCAGCGACCACGATTCCCATGGTAATGGTGATCGCCGGGACCAACAGGGTGACCAGACGCTCCAAAGCGATTCGGGTACGCTCTTCATGAATTTCAGCGGCACGCAATGCGATCGGACCAAGTTCGGCGTTTTCTTCGCCAAGACGCAGCAGATGTATTGTTCGGAGCGGAAATACCCGGGCTCGACTGAGCGGGAGCGCCAGTCCGTCCCCTGCACGTGCGCTAGCGGCAGCCTGATCGACAGCGGCTATGGCGGCACGATTTCCGACCGCGTCACGCACGATGGCCAATGCCCCGATCAACGGCACACCGTTCGCTAATAATGTCCCAAGCACACGGGTGAAGCGCGCTGCAAGCATTTCGCGCAGCAGGCCGGAGATGATCGGAAGCCGCAACAGCAGTCGGTCCAGCGCCAACCTAAATCGCGAGACTCGTAATACCGCACGAAGCAACAACACCAGAATTGCCACACCGAGCAGCATGTGAATGCCGTATTGCGAGACGAAGGAACCCAATCTGATCAGAAATTGTGTAGAGTCTGGCAATGTTGCTCCACTTTGTTCAAACAGCGGCACGAACTGTGGCAGCACCTCGGTCAAGAGCAAAGCGATGGCAGTTATAGCTGCGACAATCAGCAGGCATGGGTAGATCAATGCCGATGTGATCGAGGCGGCGAGCCGCTGCTGACGCTCAAGCAGATCAGCCAGTCGAGCCAAAGCCTGTGCAAGTTCTCCGCTAGCCTCGCCGGCACGCACCAATGCGACATGCAGTTGGCCGAAAGCCCGTGGGAAACGCGCCATTGCGTCGGCAAGCAGACCACCGTCGCGGATCGCGTCATGTAGTCCGGCGGCCGTGGCGCGAAAGCGCGCATTTGGTGCCGTCTCCTGCAAGAAACGAAAGGCGCGGTCGAGATCCTGCCCTGCGGAGAGCATGGTTGCCAGCTCGCGCACTATTTGGGCCGTTTCCGACCGGCGCAAAGTATGGCCGGTCGCAAGCTCTGTCTGCCGTAGACTGGAGAGCCAGGACCGTTGTGTGGCCGGTTCAGCGCGCACAGGGATGCTACCCTGGCGTTGTAGTCGAGTAATCACCTCGGCTTCGCTGCCAGCTTCCATCATCCCGTTGTGAACGTCTCCGGTTGCGCTGATCGCACGATAGCGGAAATTGGGCATAGTCAGGTTTCCGCCCGCACGCTGCGCACGACTTCCTCTATCGTCGTTTCGCCGGCTAGTGCCGCATCGAGGCCGCATTGCAAGAGCGGCGTCATGCCTGCAGTGACGGCCGCTCGCTCAATGCTATTATGATCGGCCCGCGCGAAGATCAGGTGCTCAATCTCTGCATTCAACGCGAGGTATTCGGCAATGGCGAAACGACCTCGATAGCCTGTCTGGCGACATTCCGGACAGCCGACAGCATGAAACAGCGCCAATGGGAGGCCAGAGTTGCGAGCTTCGAGATCGAAGCGTCTCACCAGCTCCGCCGGTGGCGGCGAGGCCCGACGACAGAACCGACAAAGCCGGCGTACCAGGCGCTGTGCCAGGACTCCGCGCAATACTGCTGCAAGCAGATAATCCTCCAAGCCCATGTCACGCAGCCTGGTGACCGCCGCCGCCGCAGAATTGGTGTGCAGTGTGGATAGCACGAGGCGACCCAACAAGGCCGCCTGTGCGGCAACCTGCGCCGTCTCCTGATTACGAATCTCGCCCACCATGATGACATCGGGATCCTGGCGCACGATCGCGCTGAGGAATTCCGCGAATGTCAGCCCAATGCGTTCATGCACCTGCATCTGGGTGATACCATGCAATCTGTACTCGATCGGATCTTCCACCGTGACGATCTTTCGCTCGACCGAATTCAGCGCCAGCAAGCCGGTATATAGAGTGGTGGTCTTGCCGCTGCCGGTGGGGCCGGTGACCAGAACGATTCCATTAGGCAGGGCCAGCGCCTCCTTGAACCGCCCAATTACTCCAGGCGGTAAGCCAAGCTTTGCGTAATCAAACGCTACCGCTGCGCGGTCCAGAATACGCAGCACGACGGTTTCGCCGTGCAGGGAAGGCACCGTGGAGACACGGAAGTCAATTTCCTGTCCGCGCACGGCCAAGCGTATACGACCGTCCTGCGGCAGCCGCCGCTCGGCTATGTCGAGTCGCGACATTATCTTGACGCGCGAGGTGATCGCGGCAGCCAGCCGAAATGGCGGATGGTCGGCCTCATGCAGGATGCCGTCATAGCGGTAGCGGACACGCAACCTGTCCTCGAAAGGCTCGATGTGGATATCGGAGGCGTTCGTCTCCACAGCCCTGGTGATTATCAGGTTGACCAGGCGAATCACCGGCGCTTCGCTGGCTAGGTCTTTTAACCGATCAGTGTCCTCTTGCAGCGGTGTCCTTGCCTCGGACTGGGTCTCGTCAACAGCGCGCTCGGACGGGTAGAGGCGGTCTAGCGCCGCTTCCAACTCGATCGGTACTGCGACCTCAAGATTGACGCGCCGGCCGGATGCCGCTGCCACGGCAGCCGGCGTGAACTCATCAAGCGGATCGACGGTGGCCAGCACCAAAGAGTCGTCTTCCACCGCCACGGGCAACGCGCGTGCCTGGCGAAGAAAGCGTAGCGGGAGACAATCTGACAGCAACGGTGCTTCAGTCGGGTAGCGGCTGGGAGGGGCGATCGGGAGATCGAGCAAAGCTGCATAAGCCGCCGCTAGGCCACGTTCAGTGAGCAAGCCGAGTTGGATTAGTACGTTGTCCAGCCGCTGCCCGGTTTCGGCTGCAACACGCCGGCCGCGCTCGATTGTTCTGTCGTCGCAGTGCCCTTGCCCGGTGAGCAAGGCAGCGAGTGCGTCCATCGGCTGAACGGTAGATGACAGTTGCAATGCACTTCTCGCAGAACGGCTGGTTGCTCGCGATATTGTGTTTCGCCTGTCCTGTGACGCAAATGACACCTTGGCGATCAGGAGACGCAGCGATGGAATGCCAAGGCTGGTCTGTCACCGAGACATACCGGCTGACTGCGCTGGTCGTGAGCCCGTTCGTCGGTAGTTTCCTGGGGGTGCTGATCAGGCGGCTGCCGGAAGGCCGGCCTGTCGCATTCTGCAGATCGTGTTGCGATGCCTGCGGTGCGACTTTGTCAGTCTCCGAACTTGTGCCGCTGGCGAGCTACATATGGCTGCGGGGTAAATGCCGAGGCTGTGGCCAGCTTATTGGATCCTTTCATCCGGCGATTGAGCTGGCCTCAATTACTGTTGCGGCTTGGGCGGTACTGGTGGAGTGGGACACGGCTCGCGTGTGGGTAGCCTGCGTGCTTGGCTGGGCCCTTCTGGTGCTGAGCTGGATCGACTGGCGCTGCATGCGCTTGCCGGACGTGCTGAGCTTGCCATTGCTGGTGGCCGGCCTGCTCTTTACGCTGGCGACGCAGTCCGATGCCATCAGCGATCACGCGAGCGCTGCGGCAATAGGATATCTACTCTTACGCGGCGTGGCCTGGTGCTACCGTCTTGTGCGCGGGCGCGAAGGGATTGGTGCGGGCGACGCCAAGCTGCTGGGAGCCGTAGGTGCCTGGCTCGGGCTCGCATGGCTACCGCTCGTGCTGTTGCTTGCAACAGTGTTGGCGATCGTAGCCGCGGCGGGGCTCGCGTTGGCAGGACGCCGGATTCAGGCCGACACTGCACTCCCATTTGGCCCACCACTGGCTCTCGCATTCTGGCTCCTGTGGCTGCACGGGAGCTGGCTGATCAATAGCGGAGGGATCTTGTGACACGGTCCGGCATCTTGTTTGCGATCGCTTTGATGTTGTCACCTCTGACGCGTGCCAATGCTGGCTGGCCAGAGCCGATTTGTCGCGCTCCGTCGGTGCTGGACGTCATGGCGCGAGAGTTGCACAAGCGCGACCACTACGCACAGATTGAACCGCGTCTGATTGCTGAGGTTCCAGACGCGACACAAAACACTGTATTGTGTGGCGTCGCTGTATCGACGATCATTTATGACGCGCGCATCGCCTTTGGCACGCCATTCGGACGCTGCGAGCAGCACGCCTTCCGTGTTCGAGCGCTACAGAACGGTTTTGTGGTGCGCTATCTTCGTTAGGGTACTGCTAGCTTGAACCATGGCAAGAAGGGCAGACGACGAGCAAGGTTTCACGCTCCTAGAGATGATCGTCGTGATCGCTGTCGTCGCTGCTGTGCTAAGTTTGGTGATCACGCGTGGACCAATGCACAGTCGAGAATTGGATCTCGATGCCGCAGTACAGCGGGTTGCCGGCGCACTACGTCTGGCGCGATCGCGTTCGATTGCCGAGGAGCGCGCGGTCTCTGTGGTCTTCGCGATGGATGGCTTTCGTACTGAACAAGGGAGCACCGTCGCATTGCCCGGCGACATCTCCCTAGCTGGCGATCGCGTTATCAGGTTCACGCCTGACGGAGGATCATCAGGCGGGCGGATCATCTTGCAGTCTGGAACCCGCCACGTTGCCATTGGTGTCGACTGGCTGACCGGGCGCGTCGTCATGCGCTGACCGCCCCCGGCGCCAAGTGCGGGACCGGCGCGAACCGGCCCCGCTCAAAGTACTCGGCTGTTCTACTGCGGGCAGATCCGCCAGATCACGCCTGTACCCGGGATCTGGACGAGCGGACCGTTGCCGTCACCAACAAATTTGGAGTCAGCTCCGGATTGGCCGAAGTCGCGGACCGCGCCGTAGTCAACTACCCAGGCGCAACCGTCAGGCCCTATTCGAACATTGGTTGGCCGGTTGACGCCATGGACATTGTTCGGGCTGACGAATGCCTGATCGAAGTTGTCGTTATGGGCGAAACGCGAGATTGCCAGCTCGAACGGCTTTCCGGGAGGGCTGAAATTTATCAGCTTCACCTCGTGTCCCGTCTCAGGTGTGCCGTTGCTGGCGGAAAAGCCGAAATCTCCCTCTAGCGTATAGAGTGCTGCTCCCGGCTGAACGGGCCCGCGCACAAAGGACTGCGGAACGAAATCGATGCCGGTGAACGAAGAGTCGGGTGCATCGATCGCAAGTGGCGACGTAATTTCCTGTGGCGGGAATTTCAGCACCGGCTTGATCGGCACGTCTTCGCTCAGGATGGTCATCAGGCTGGCCGGCGTGCACGTGCTTGGCAGGTTTGTGGGATCGGGATCGCAGAGATCGTCACCCGGTCCGCCGACTGGGTTGTACACCGCTGCGCTTGTCGGCAGGAACCCGTACCAGTCTGGCCAGCCATGATAGTCTGGCGTGCCGTCCGGGTTTGGCACTGCCAGTTGCAGGTTTTCCGGCGCCCCATTCGAGGGCCTGGCACCACGTTCATCGGCCCCATCCTCGCCAACCAGCAGCTGGCCCTGCAGCGCATGATGTCGCGGTGCAAAGCGGATGGCGTAGCCGTTTCGATAGCCCCAGGAGTATGGCTCGATCGTGGTATCGGGAAACTCCGCGTCCAGTCGCGCTCGCAGAATCGCGCCATCGCATGCCCCGTTATGCATGGCACCCTCGAATGCTTTCACGGTCGCTCCGGGACGCTGGGTGCCGAAAGTCGAATATCCGCTCGTCTTCACCCCGCCACCTGAGTCGAAAACATTGTCACTGAGAACAATGTCCTGGCAGGGGATGTCTGGCTGGTTCGTGCCGCCGCCATTGTCACGCCCCACGACGCCGCTATTGGTGGTAGAGCCTTGGGACCAGTAGATCCAGCCATCCTTGAATGCGAACTGCTCAGTAGGGTGATCTCCCGTAGGGAGATTTGTAATGAACGGCGTAACCAACCCGCTCTGTGGATCTACCACCACGATGCGCGAGCTGTTGTTCTGGCCGGCAGCATGCGTTGCCTGGTTGGAGTCGCTTACGAAGAGCCGGCCTCCCTTCAGCCCCTTCTCAAAGGCCAGATCCACCGCGGGCCCGGCCGGCTGCAAACCACCTTGCTCATTGGTTTTGGCCAATGGACCACGGATCAGGTGACCAGCTTCATCGAACACCAATATGTCCGGCGTGAAGGGATTGGTCGGGTCGAACTGGCCCGAACCGAAACTGTCCTGTTCGTTGCACCTGCTGGGAAGGCCGTGGCCCGACTCGAGAACATAGACTTCGAAACCTCTACCGCCGGCATTATCGGCATCTAATTCGTCGTCGTGGTCGTTGGACGCGTCGCGTCCCTCGCGGTGTTTAGATACCTGGTCACTTCCGACACGGCGAAAGGCAATCCCGGTCGGGAAGTTCAGTCCAGCTTTGAAAACTGAGACCGTATATCCCGATGGTACCACGATGTTCTCGCCATTTCCCGGGTCATAGAAGGCGGTATTGTCAGTACAGATAGGGTTGGGGACTTTCGGGGGGGCTGCCAACGCAGCAGGTCCAGCTGCAACGACGCAACCGGCAACGGAGCAGAACAGGATGGACTTTCTCATCGGTTTCCCTCCTTGTGTTTCGTTGAAGCGCTTCGCGGTAGCACTCATCGACAACGTCACTAATGGCCATGCGTATGGCCGGGAGACCATGTTCTTGGTGAGTTGGGCAGAGTTTGCGCCAGGTTCTTAGCTTCCGCAGGTCCGCTGACAGATGCTGGAAGCGATCGAATAGGCATCATCCCGAAATCATAGGGCGACGCCGGGATGCTGTTCGGAATGCAGGCTATACCTAAACTATCACACTGCCGAGTACAACATGCTGTGACATATATCAATACATCCAGCCGTCCAATACCAATAACTTTGGCACAAATTTGTGTAGATACTTCTAGTCACTCCCCAAAACTTCCCGCTTTGCATTGGGGTCGCCCGCGGTTTGATCAGTAGATTAGACTAAGCACCATTTTCTAATCACACGCGCCTTCGGTGCGCGTGGAGGTCGCTGCAGGGGATTATGGGAGCTGTGCGTTTCCATGGTCACGTCATGCGACGTGTGGTGACAGCAGTTTTGGGATGCGGATCAGGTCATAGGCTACGACGGCCAAGGTGAATGCGGCCTCGACCTTTGCGCGTCC
>CAYRTL010000032.1:33573-42208 GCA_964427005.1 uncultured Acetobacteraceae bacterium | reverse complement strand
TCGACATGCGCACGAATTCCTCGTGGGTGCGGCTGTCCAGCACGACGATGTCACGTCCGGTATCAATCCACGATTTCAGTTCCGGCGGATCGACGCTCTCCGTGCCGTAGTGATGCTCCACCCATTCCCCGAACGCCTTCGATGGGACGTTGACGCCGGAGAACAACTCATAACCCACATCGGACCAGGCCTTCGTGCCACCATCCAGCACGGAAACATCAGAACAGCCGATACCTTCCAGCCATGACGCGAGCTGTTCGGCAAGGCCGCGCCCATCATCGACGCAGCAGATGCGCACACTCAGCCTGGTCAGCAGCATGCGGGCGCGTATCTCACGCTTCGACAGTGGGCAGGGGACAGCCCAGAACAGGTGCGAGGTGCCGAATTCGCCGTCCTCGCGCGCGTCCAGCAGCGCGAGTTCGCCGCCGTCAAGCAGCCAAGCATGCAGCGTCCGTGCGTCGATGCGTTTCATGACGGCCTCCTCGGCCAGCCTATGCGCGGCGGTGAACGCTTGGCAACGGCGGCTCGCGGACGCACATGGCTGTGATGAATTCCGACATGGAGGTCTTCGACCGAGGTGCGGTGCGGCGGCACCGCGATCGGGCTGCCCGCACCGTGGGCGCGGTGGCCGATGTGCTGCGCGATGCAGCCGAGCGTCTGCTCGACCGGCTGGATGATACCACACGCACCTATGCGCGCGCGCTGGACGTCGGGGGCCGCGGTGTTGTGGCACCACTGCTGCGCGCCCGCGGTATCGAGGTGGTGAGCTGTGATCTGTCGCCTGCCATGGCGGCGATCAATGGCGGGCTTGCGGTAGCGGCTGACGAGGAGTTCCTGCCGTTCGCGCCGGAGAGTTTCGATCTGGTGGTGGCGAGCCTCTCCTTGCATTGGGTGAACGACGTGCCTGGTGCCCTGATCCAGTTGCGTCAGTCACTGCGTCCGGGCGGTCTGCTGCTGGCGAGCGTGCCCGCCCTCGGGACGCTGACCGAGTTGCGGCAGGCGTTGACCGAGGCTGAGGCCGCGCTGTCGGGCGGAGCTGCACCACGCGTGTCGCCGTTTGCCGATCTGCGCGATTGCGCCGCGCTGCTGCAACGTGCCGGGTTCGCCTTGCCGGTAGCCGACGTGGAGGAGCTGCGGCTGCTCTATGCCGAACCGCTCGCGCTGCTGCGTGATTTACGCGCCGCGGGAGAGACGAATGCGCTGCGTGAGCGTGATCGATCGGTGCCGCCACGGGCACTGTTTCCGGCGGCGCTGGCCGCATTGCCTGAGGCTGACGGACGCCTGGCAGTCACGCTGCGTCTGGCCTTCATGACCGGGTGGAGACCCTAAGGCCGCAGTGGCATTGTTGATGCGTCTCCGTCGTAGCACGTCGCAGCAAGCGGCACGCTGATTGCGAGCAGATGACCCCTGAACTCAGTTGCCGTCTGCCTTCATCGCCTCCTGAGCGCGCCGCTTCAGCTCCTCCGGCGGGACGTCTTCGATGTGCGTGGCAATCCACCACAGATTGCCGCAGGCATCTCTGACCCCGCCGCTGCGATCCCCGTAAAACTGATCCTTCGGCGCCTGCACCGAAGTCGCCCCCGCGGCCAGCGCGCGCTGATAGGTCGCATCCGCATCATCGACATAGACGTAGAGCATCGCTGGTATCGGCCGATGCTCGCCGTGCGCGTCGCCCAGCATGATCCGCGAGTCGCCGATCCGGACTTCGGCGTGGCCGATGCGGTTTTCCGGAGCGTCGATACGCTCCGAGACCTCGGCATCGAACACCTCCTCGAGGAAATCGATCAGCCTCGCCGCTCCCTCGACGACAAGGTACGGCGTCACGTTGTGATAGCCCTCGGGCCTGGCCTTGACCGCCATTGTTCCGCTCCTCTTCTTTTGGGTGACACAGTCAAGCTGGGGTGGGTCGGGGCGTGATGCAAAGGAAAGGATCGTGACCGGGCTCGTTGCCCTTGTTCACGCATCGCGCCGGCTGCTACCCAGGCCAGACTGCCGAAAGGAGAGCTGATCGATGACGCAGGCGATTCGGCCAGTGATGCTGGTGGTGCTTGACGGCTTCGGCTGGCGTGAGGAAGCCGCCGACAATGCGGTGCGCCTGGCGAAGAAACCCAATTTCGATCGGCTGTGGCAGAGCTGCCCCCATGGGTTCCTTCGCACGTCCGGTCTCGATGTCGGGCTGCCTGAAGGGCAGATGGGCAACTCCGAAGTCGGCCATCTCAACATCGGCGCCGGCCGCGTCGTGATGCAGGAACTGCCGCGTATCACTCAGGCGGCGAAAGATGGCAGCCTGGCGCGTGCGCCGGCGCTTGTCGAATTCATCGCGACACTAAAGGCGTCTGGCGGCACCTGCCATCTTCTCGGCCTGATGTCGCCAGGTGGCGTGCATTCGCATCAGGACCATGCAGTCGCGCTGGCGAACACCCTGCACGAGAACGGCGTGAAGACGGTGGTTCACGCCTTCACCGATGGCCGCGACACGCCGCCTCGCTCCGCCGCTGATGACCTGCGCTGGTTGCGGGGTGCCCTGCCGCCTGGTGTGACCATCGGCACCGTAATTGGCCGCTACTACGCCATGGATCGCGACAAGCGTTGGGACCGCGTCGCCAAGGCTTACGTCGGATTGGCGGAAGGCGAGGGGATGCGGTTCGACGATCCCGTCCAGGCGGTGGAGGACTCGTACGCGAACGACGTGAGCGACGAGTTCATCGTGCCCTCCATCATCGCCGACTACAAAGGCATGCAGGATGGCGACGGCATCCTGTGCTTCAACTTCCGCGCCGATCGCGTCCGGGAAATTCTGGCCGCGTTATTGGAGCCGAAATTCGATGCATTCCCGCGAAAGCGTTTCATCCGGTTCGCCGCAGCGGTGGGCATGACGCGTTATTCAGATGAACTTGCGCCGTATCTCGGCGTGCTGTTCCCGCCAGAGACGCTGGAGCACATACTCGGACAGGTGGTGGCCGAGGCCGGCCGCACGCAGCTTCGTACGGCGGAGACCGAAAAATATCCGCACGTCACCTACTTCCTGAACGGCGGGCAGGAGACGCAATTCCCGCGCGAGGATCGCATTCTGGTGCCTTCGCCGAAGGTCGCGACCTATGACCTGCAGCCGGAAATGTCGGCACCCGAACTGACCGATAAGGTCGTGGCGGCGATTGATTCGGCCAAATACGATCTGATCGTGCTGAACTACGCGAACCCCGACATGGTCGGCCACACCGGCAGCCTGCCGGCCGCAATCAAGGCGGTGGAGACGGTGGATGCAGGCCTTGGCCGCATCGCGGCCGCGGTGGAGAAGCAGGGCGGCGCGCTGCTGGTCACGGCCGATCACGGGAATTGCGAGCTGATGCGCGACCCTGCGACGGGCGGACCGCACACGGCGCACACCACCAATCCGGTACCAGTGTTTCTGATGGGTGGCGGCGCAACCTCGCTGAAGGACGGGCGGCTGGCGGACGTCGCACCCACGCTGCTCGACCTTATGGACCTGCCGAAGCCGAAGGAAATGACGGGCACCTCCCTGATCCGCGCCCATGCGGCGCACGCGGCCGAGTAGTCTTCTTCCCTTACTGGCCCTTCTCACGGTCGCGGCCAGCCCGGCTCGACCGAGCAAGGAGGAGATTGCCCGCCAGCAGATGGAGCAGGCGGAGAAGGCCAAGGCGGCCGAACAGGCGGCGCAGCAGCAGGCCGCCGCCCGAGCCGCGGCCGCGGCCGCTGAAGCGCAACGGCTGGCGGCAGACCGCGTCGCTGCGGCGGCACGGTTGCGGCAGGCCGAAGCCGCGACCGCCGAGGCTGCCGCGCGCATGGACGACATCGCCGCCCAGAAGCGTGCCGCACAGGCAAGCCTCGATAAACGTGCCGAGACGATGCAGCCGTTGTTGCCGCTGATCGAGCGTCTCGCGTTGTTCCCGGCCGAGACCCTGTTGGCCATCCCTGCGCAGCCTGAGGAGACGTTGCGGGGTGTCCTGGTGCTTCGCGGCCTCGCAGGTCAGCTTGGCCAGGAGGCGGTGGCACTCCGCGGGGAGCAGGCGCGGCTCGCCGCGGCAAGCGCAGCTTTGGATGCAGAGGCACCGGTGCTGGCGGCAGCCCTTGCCAAACAGCAGGCGGAAGCAGCCGAACTCGACAAGCACATCGCGACGGCACAGGCGAGCCAGCGCGAGGCGGAAGGCGAGGCGGCAGCCGCGGCCCGCCGCGCGGCTAGCGAAGCCGGGCGGGCTGAGACATTGCGCGGCGTGCTGAGCGAACTCGAGACGCAAAGGCGAGCGGAAGCCGCCCGGGCAAAAGAGGAAGCCGAGCGTGCCGAACGCCAGCGAAATGCCGAACAGGCCGCGGCCGCGCGCCAGCGGCAAGCCGCATTGGAGCGCCCGATCGGGGCGGGAACCATGGCCAGTGCGGCTCAGCCGCGCGGTCAGTTGACAGCACCGGTCGCAGGCACCGTCTTCCGCTCCTGGGGCGACCCCACCGAGGCGGGACCGGCCCTCGGCATCTCCTATCATGCGCCACCGGCTGCTCGGGTCGTGTCACCGTGCGCCGGGCGCGTCGCCTTCGCCGCGCCATTCCGCAGCTACGGGTTGTTGTTGATCATCGATTGCGGCGGCGGTTACCATGCGGTGC
This sequence comes from uncultured Acetobacteraceae bacterium, assembly GCA_964427005.1. Taxonomy (GTDB): domain Bacteria; phylum Pseudomonadota; class Alphaproteobacteria; order Acetobacterales; family Acetobacteraceae; genus JAMXLO01. The sequence goes on along the minus strand of CAYRTL010000032.1, from coordinate 37,594 downwards.
TTGCCGGCTTCGACAGATTGGACGTCAAGGTTGGACAGCCGATTGCGGCAGGTGAGCCGACCGGGGTGATGCCCAGTTGGGAACCCGGTGCCGGCGGCAACAGGCCAGCGCTGTACGTTGAGTTGCGACGGGACGGGCAACCAGTGAACCCCGCGCCCTGGCTCAGAGTGAGTGGTTAAGCTCTCATACACGTAAGGTTTCAATACTGGACGGCAAAGCCGCAATTGCGCGAAAAGGTGATCTTTCAAATGTCACGCGTGCCGCCGGTATGCGGCCGCTCAGAGGATGGAAAAGAATGGCGTATCGCCCCCGGGGTTTTCGCACTGGTCTGCTGATTGGCACCGCCTTTCTGGCCGGGATCGCGATTGGTCCCGCTTCCGGCCTGATCAGTCGTCACCTTGGCCATGATTTCGGGATTTCGGCCTGGGCGGCGCAGGACGCCAACCGTGCCGATACCTATCGGCTGCTGACGTTGTTTGGCGACGTGTTCGAGCGGGTGCGTGCCGAATACGTCGATCAGGTTGACGACAAGGACCTGATCGAGAATGCAATCAACGGCATGCTCACGGGCCTGGATCCGCATTCGAGCTACATGAACTCGAAGGCATTCCGTGACATGCAGGTGCAGACCAAGGGCGAGTTCGGCGGTCTTGGCATCGAAGTCACGCAGGACAACGGCTTCATCAAGGTGATCAGCCCGATCGACGACACGCCGGCGTCCAAGGCGGGCGTGAAGGCGGGCGACATCATCACCGCGTTGGACAGCAAAACGGTGCAAGGCCTGTCGCTCCAGGATGCCGTGGACAAGATGCGCGGTCCGCCGAATTCGAAGATCACGCTGACCATCAAGCGTGAGGGCGTCGACAAGCCGGTCGAGATCTCCATGATGCGTGAGGTCATCCATATCCAGGTCGTGAAGCAGCGGCTGGAGCCGGACGGCATCGGCTACGTGCGTCTGTCGCAGTTCACGGAACAGGCAGACGCGGGATTGAAGCAGGCGGTGAAGAACCTGAGGCAACAGGCCGGCGGCAAGCTGAAGGCGATGATCCTGGATCTGCGCAACAATCCTGGCGGTCTGTTGGATCAGGCGGTCTCCATTTCCGGCGACTTCATCAACCAAGGCGAAATCGTTTCAACCCGCGCTCGTCATAGCGAGGACGCGCAGCGCTGGGACGCCAAGGGCAGCGACATCCTTGGTGGCCTGCCCCTGGTCGTGCTGATCAATGGCGGCTCCGCCTCATCAAGCGAAATCGTCGCCGGTGCCTTGCAGGATCACCATCGCGCGGTGCTGTTAGGCACCCGCAGCTTCGGCAAGGGCTCGGTGCAGACGGTGATTCCGCTACCGGGCAATGGGGCAATGCGGTTGACGACGGCCCGCTACTACACCCCGTCGGGGCGCTCGATTCAGGGTCGTGGCATTACGCCCGATGTGCCGGTGGCCGAGACACGTGAGGAGACGCCACGGTTCGGGCCGGAGCGCGAGGCGGACCTGAACCACGTGCTGAAGAACCAGGGCGGAACACCCGAGGCGCCGCCGGCGCCGCGCACCGATCTACCGCCGATCGCGAAGGAAATCCCGGCCAAACCGCCGGAGGGTTTCCCGAAATTCGATCCGGCCAAGCCTGACGAGACGGACTTCCAGCTGCAGCAGGCGTTCGTGCTGGCAAAGGCGATGGCGGCGCAGAGTCGCATCACCGCCAACTGAACCCACGGTCTTGGTCGTGCCACGGCAGCTTTTCGCTGGGTGGCGCGGCCTGGGCCTGTTCTGGTTGCTGGTCGCAGTCGTCCTGGCGGCAGGCGGCACAACGTTGCAGCTCCTCGGCCCCCCGCGGCCAGGAGTGGGCCCGATCGCCAGGGAAGCGACGCCCGCTGCGGTGACTGAGCGGCAGCCGGCAGAGGAGCCGGTCCGGCGGTCGCAACAGGCGGAAGCAAAGCCGGCTTCAGGCCCTCGGCCCGGTCGCGATACGCCGGGACCGACCGCTGATCCCGATCCTGCCCTGCTCGAGCCGGTCCCAGGCGCTTCGTCCGACTTTCTGCCACGCGTATCGGTGGATGGCCGCGTGCCAATGCAGGTGTACGCGGCCGGCTTCGACACGAGCACACGCCGCCCGCGCGTCGGGTTGCTGCTGGCTGGCGTTGGACTGAACCAGGCAGAAAGCGAGACAGCGATCCGATTGTTGCCGGGTGGCGTGACGCTTGCGATTTCGCCTTATGCGCAGAACCCTGCAAAACTGCTCGCCGCCGCGCGCGCCGGGGAGCATGAGTATCTGATCTCGATCCCAATGGAACCGCAGGGCTTTCCGCTGAACGATCCCGGCAAGCAGGCGCTGATGACGAGTCTGTCCCCCGAGCAGAACCGGCCGCGGCTGGTTTGGACCCTCTCGCGAGTGCCGGGTTACGTCGGGGCGACCGGCGCGCTCGGTGGTCTTCGCGGCGAACGCTTCGCGTCATTGCCGGACGAAATGAACCCGGTACTGTCGGAACTCGCCCATCGCGGATTGCTGTATGTCGATCCCCGGCCTGGCGCTGCCCCATTGCCGCTGGTGTGGAGCAGGACCATCGATCTCGTCGTAGACGAACCGGAAACGGCAGTGGAAATCGATGACAAGCTGGCGAAGCTCAGTCGGCTGGCGCGCGACAAAGGGAGCGCACTGGGCTTGGCCACTGTCGTGCGGCCGACTACCACGCAGCGGCTGGCGGCCTGGGCCAACACCCTGGCTGCGGATGGCCTCGCGCTGGCGCCGGTCAGTGCGCTGGTGCAGGCACCGCCCGGCCGATGAGCCGCACCGATCTGCCTTATCGGCCGAACGTCGGCGCCGTGCTGTTCAACCGAGACGGCAAGGTCTTCGTCGCCCGTCGCGCCGACTTGCCGAATGCGGAAGGCGCGGTGGGTGGCTGGCAATTGCCGCAGGGCGGCATTGACCCGGATGAGGACCCGCGCGGCGCGGTCCTGCGCGAACTCGCCGAGGAGATCGGCACCGACCGCGCCGAGATTATCGGTGAATACCCGGAATGGCTGGCCTACGACCTGCCGCCGGAGCTACTCGGCAACGCTCTGGGCGGGCGCTATCGCGGCCAGACGCAGCGCTGGTTCGCGTTGCGGTTCACCGGCGAGGACAGCGACATCAGGCTCGATCTCGATCCGCATCCGGAATTCGACGCCTGGCGCTGGGTGGAGTTGGCCGAGTTGCCGGCGTTGGCGGTCGATTTCAAGCGCGCGATCTATGAGGTGCTGGCGCAGGCCTTCGCGCGCTTCGCAAGCGGAGGTTGACGATTGCGCCGTTGTCGCCATGCTTCGCGGCCTGCAACCGGGAGGGAGACTCATGGGCACGATCATCAATCTGAAGGCATCTGACGGCTTCACGCTTTCCGCCTACACCGCTGGCCCGACTGGCGGGAACAAGGGCCTCGTGGTCATCCAGGAGATATTCGGCGTCAATCACCACATCCGCGACATGTGCGAACGCTTCGCCGCACAGGGATATGCCGTTTGCGCACCGGCATTGTTCGATCGCGTCGAGAAAGGTATCGAGCTTGGCTACACCCAGGCCGACATCGACCAGGGCCGCGCCTACCGGATGAAGCTGAACGATGCGCAGGTGATGCTGGACGTAGAGGCCGCCGCCGCGCATCTGGCCGGCAAGAAACTCGGCATTGTCGGCTACTGCTTCGGCGGCACCGTCGCCTGGTGGGGCGCGACCCGCACCAACAAGTTCGCCGCGTCCTCCTGCTGGTACGGCGGTGGCATCGCGGGAACCAAGGATGAGAGGCCGAACTGCCCGGTGCAGATGCACTTCGGTGAGACAGACGCTTCGATCCCGATGACGGATGTCGAGGCGATCCGGGCGGCCCAACCGAAGGTGGAGACCTACGTCTATGCCGGCGCCGGCCATGGCTTCGGCTGTGACGAGCGCGGCAGCTTCAGCAAGCCGGATTACGACTTGGCGCAGAAGCGCACGCTGGAGTTCTTCGCCAAACACGTCGGCTAGACTGTACACGTCGCCCGCAGCCGCGGGAGAGG
>CAYRTL010000032.1:27551-33473 GCA_964427005.1 uncultured Acetobacteraceae bacterium | reverse complement strand
AATCGCGCCCTCTCCCGACGCTTCGCGTCCAACTGCCTGGACGCCCCGGCAGGGCCCTGACCGGACCTGCGCCGTTCACAAGGCGGCGTGGCCGGGAAATTTCAGTGACAGATGCATAAACCGAGGCGGCCCTCCCCGCGTCATGCACGCATTGCATGAGGGAGGAGGAGAAGGTCGTGACGCGTCACCACCTTGGCTGGCTTCTTGTGTCCATTCTGGCCGGCGGATCCGGCGCATTGGCTGCCACGCCCTCTCCGGATGCTCCCGCGGCAAAACAGGAGGCGCAACGCCTCGCCGCATCGCCCCCTGCCGTCCCGCAGCACGGACTCGACCATTCGGGGCGAAAGCAGAAGGGACGCGCCTCTTACTACGCGCATCATTTCAGCAATCGGAAGATGGCCAACGGCAACCGGTTCAACCCGAACTCGAATTCTGCCGCCAGCAAGACGCTGCCTCTCGGCACGACTGCGAAGGTCACCAATTTGCAGAACGGCAAGTCGGCGATGGTGAAGGTGGAAGACCGCGGGCCGTATGTGGATGGCCGGGTGGTTGATGTGGCGCCGAAGGTAGCGGACCAACTCGGCATGAAGAAGGCAGGCGTGACGCCGGTGGAGGTCGCGCCAGTCGCCGTGCCGCAGAAGGACGGTGCGGTGAAGCTCGGTGCGGGTGCCGCAGAGGCTTCCCCTGAGGAAGTCGCGGCCGCCACCCACGAGACTGAGGCGGTCGCAGCCAGCAAATAGTCCAGCCGCCGAAACTCCGCCTTCGCGATTGCGTCGGCCGCTCCGCGCAAGCAGGATTGCCGGTGTGGTCGGGGAGGCTGATATGGCAATCCGGGTCGGTATCGCCGGCGTAACAGGACGCATGGGCCATCTGCTGGTCGAGGAGGCGACGGCCGCCGGAATGGAACTGGCGGGCGGCATTGGCCGCCCCGGTTCTGGCAAGCCCGCGCCGAATGGCATTGCGCTGAAGACTGACATCGCGGATCTCGCGGCAGCGTCGGATGTGGTGGTTGACTTCAGCAATGCCGCCACGGCTCAACCCACCGCCGCGGCGATGGCCGGCTCCGGGAAGGCCTGGGTGCTGGGCACGTCCGGATTGTCCGAGGCCGACGAGGCAGCCGTGGCACAGGCGGCGCGGGCCATTCCGGTGGTGTATGCCTCAAACTTCTCGGCCGGCGTGAACCTGGTGCTGGCGCTGGCCGAGAAGATGGGTGCGGCGCTGCCAGCCGAAAGCTACGACGCGGAAATCGTCGAAATGCACCACCGGCAGAAGGTCGATGCTCCGTCAGGCACGGCAATCGGCATGGGCCGGGCGGTCGCCAAGGGCCGTGGCATGGTGCTGTCGGATGTCATGGAGAGCGGACGGCACGGCCACACCGGCGCGCGCAAAACAGGTGCCATCGGCTTTGCTGCCCTGCGTGGCGGCCAGGTCGTCGGCGAGCACACATTGATCTTCGCCTCGGCGACCGAGCACATCGCCCTGACGCATCGGGCCTTCGACCGCCGGGTGTTTGCGACCGGCGCGGTGCGGGCAGCGCAATGGGCGGCAGGAAGGAAGCCGGGCCTGTACTCCATGATGGACGTGCTGGGGATGACGTGAGTCCGGGCGCGGCTCGGTTTGCCGCGCGCTATCCACGTGTCTGGCACGTCATGGAGGCGGACGGCGCCGGTCCGTGGCTCGCCGAAACCGGCCTACTGCCTGCAGCGGGGATGTGGCAGTGCGGCTTGAATCGGGACGGCTTCCAAAAAGTGGATCTGGGCAGCGGCCGCGTGGCGGTGCTGCGGCCGCAGCAGATGCCCGATCACCTTCTGCTGCCGACCCTGGGCGGGGCATTCTCGGAGCGGCCCGAGCTTTGGCGTGAGCACGTGAACCGCCACGTCTTCTTCTGGACCGAGCCCAGGCGCCGCGACGCGTTTACGCGCGCCTGCATGCGGTTGCGCCCGAGCGGCCGGGAACCCACAGTGCTGACCATTGATACGCACGCGTTGCTGGAGCGCCATGCGTCGATCACCTACTTCGCCACGATCAACACCGGATCGACTGTGAGAGGCGGCGCGCGCGTGCGACGCGACGAAAACACTTTGCGGCCGGTCTCGGGCTTCGGATCGGGACGGGTTGCCGAATTGGCGGTTCGCGGGCGTGTGGACCTCACCCTTATACTTGACCCCCCTGGGGGATTCCTTCACACACCGGCCGCCTGCCATTAGCGGTCCAACCGCCGCCACACGAGAGAACCGATCCATGCGCGATACGGGTGAGTTTTTGTTCACCTCCGAATCAGTGTCCGAGGGCCATCCCGACAAGGTTGCCGATCGGCTCAGCGATACTGTGCTGGACGCCTATTTGTCGGCCGACCCGTATTCGCGCGTCGCCTGTGAGACGCTGGTCACCACGAACCGCGTGGTCTTCGCCGGCGAGACGCGTGGCCCGTCCACCGTAACTCCCGACCTGCTGACGCATCTGGCGCGCATGGCGATCCACGATATCGGCTATGACCAGCCGGGATTCAGTTGGGAAAAGGCGGAGATTTCCTGCCACCTGCATGCGCAGTCGTCTGACATCGCACAGGGTGTGGATGCCGCGGGCAACAAGGATGAGGGTGCCGGCGACCAGGGAATGATGTTCGGCTACGCGTGCCGGGAGACCGACGCACTAATGCCGGCGCCGATCTATTACGCCCACGCAATTCTGCGCCGAATTCGTGAATTGCGGCACATCAGCGATAAGTCGGTCGCGGGTCTGCTGCCCGATGCCAAGAGCCAGATGACGCTGCGTTACATCGACGGCAAGCCGGTCGGTGCCACCAGCATCGTGGTGTCCACCCAGCACGTGGAGGACCTGGAGCAAGGCGAGATCAAGCGCATGCTCTGGCCGATCGTGAAGAGCACGCTTCCAAACGGCTGGATGTGCCCGGAGGCGGAGTTTCATGTGAACCCGACGGGGAAGTTCGTCGTGGGTGGACCGGACGGTGACTGCGGCCTGACCGGGCGCAAGATCATCGTCGATACCTACGGTGGCGCGGCGCCGCACGGCGGTGGCGCATTCAGCGGCAAGGATCCGACCAAGGTTGACCGCTCGGCTGCCTATGCCTGCCGTTACCTGGCCAAGAACGTCGTGGCGGCCGGGCTTGCGGACCGCTGCACGATCCAGATCAGCTACGCCATCGGCATCTCGCGGCCGCTCTCGGTTTATGTTGATCTTCAAGGCACGGGTAAGGACGTCGATGAGACGCGCCTGGAACACACGCTGGGCGAGTTGATGAACCTCTCGCCGCGCGGGATCCGCGAGCATCTGCATTTGAACCGGCCGATCTATGTGCCCACCGCGGCGTATGGCCATTTTGGTCGCGAGCCGGATGAGGAGAAGGGCACCTTCACGTGGGAGAAGACCGATCTGGTGCCGGCCCTGAGGTCAGCCTTCGGCCGCTGAAGTCACCGCCGGACCGACTCTATGGTCGTGGCCGGGGCCATCGGCTGCGGCCACGGCAAGAACGCCTGCTGGAAGTGACACTGCCGCGCCTGTCGTTTGACCCTGAGCAAGCGTCCGATCCAATCGCGGCGTTCTCCCCACGACCTGCCGAACTATGGCTGGAGGTTGGCTTCGGCAGTGGCGAGCATGCGCTGGCACAGATAGCAGCGCACCCCGAGGCAGGGCTGATCGCCTGCGAGGTGTTCGATAACGGCATCTGCTCGCTGCTTTCGCACCTGGTAGCCGAAGGCGGTGAGGCGACGGCGCCGCTGCCCGGCAATCTGCGGCTGTGGACGTCGGATGCCCGGACGTTGCTGCGGCTGCTGCCGGATTCCTGCCTCGATCGGCTTTTCCTGCTGTTTCCCGATCCCTGGCCGAAGGCGCGGCACGCCAAGCGGCGCTTTGTCCATCCGGCATTGCTGCCGCTGCTGGCGCGCGTGCTGAAGCCGGGCGCCGAATGGCGGATCGCCAGTGATGATCCGACGTATCAGGCGTGGGTCGATGAAGTGATGGCGGATCAGTCGCTCTTCCGTCTCGCAGCTGCGGTGACGGAGCGGCCGCCCGACTGGCCGCCGACGCGCTACGAGGCGAAGGCGCTGCGGGAAGGGCGCACCCCTCGCTACTGGGCGTTCACTGCCGCCAAGGCGATGCCACGACCGTAGCGCTGGGCCGGAATTTCAATCCCCTTATGCAGCCACCACGACGCAAGCAGCGGCAGCGCCACTGCGCCTGGGATCCAGAACGCCGCGAATAGCGTGGCATCGCCTTTTACGAACACGGCCAGGCTGATGCCGAACAGCTTCTGCACGGGCTCGTTGACGAGGTAGAGGCAATAGGAGACTGCTCCCAGCCAGACCAAGGGTTTGGACTGGAGTGTCGCGGACATAAGTCCGAGCGCCATTTCTATTCCGTCAGGCCGGGGCCACGCCCGGCCGTGACGATTGGAGCAGAGTTGCGCGGCGAGGCACGCCGTCCAGATCATCGGCGGCAACAGCTTGTCGATGCCGCCCTGCAACACGCATAGGAACAACGCAACTGCGAGCACAGTGAGGTAGTCACCCAGTCGTGCACGGCCGTCACTCACGACGACGGCGCTGATGATCCCCAGCGCGAAGTACTGTGCCTTGTTCGGCAGGAAGGCGCGGCTGAACTGCAAGGCCTCTGGCACGGCTGCGTGCCAGAGAATGGAAGCGGCTGACATTGCCAGGAACAGCCAGGCCATGCGGATCAGCCCCAGCCGCGCGCCAACAAGCAGGGCCAGCAGATAGAACTGCCATTCGGTGGAGAGGCTCCACGCGGCGCCCAGGAAGCCTACCCACACGTCGGGCAGCACGCCGTTGGGAAACAGTCCGTGCGTCATCGTCAGATGCGTGGCGATACCCATAGTCCAGCCGGACGGCCAGCCGCCTGACCAGATGAACCGGGCCGGGCTGTCCGGCGCGATCCAGGGCATTTCGGTGAAGGCGGTCGCCAGCGGCTGGACCGCCATGGCGAGTGCAAACACTGCCAGGAATACCGGGTAGAGCCGTGCCACACGCGCGATCAGGAACGGCAGCGGCCGATACGCGAAGCTCGCCAGCGACTGCACGATCACCAGCCCGCTCAGGACGAAGAATACATCCACGCCGGCCCCGCCGTGCTGGAACAGCCAGTGCAGCCACCGAGGCAGCGGCACGAACGGCAGCGTGTGGCTGAGCATCACATAGAACGCGAGAAGACCGCGCAGGCCATCGAGACACACGAGCCGCCGCATATGCGGCAGCATCGCAAACACGACTTAACAAGGCGCGAAAGAGTCCTGGACCACCTGCATCCAATCGGCCTTGGTGATGCCGCAGGGCTGACCGACTGCATTGGCCATGCGAGGAGCTTTGCTCTTCGCACTGCACCTGCGGTATACCGTGTTTCGCTCCGTATCGGCCGAAGTAGGTGGGGGTGCATGTTTACCAATCTGTTGGACGCGAGGCGGGTCCGGCCAGTCTCTCACCCCGCCCACCTCATTCTCATCGCGATTGCACTTATCGCGGTGGATGTCGCGGCCCGGTCGCTGCCTCATGCGCCGAATTTCACACCAGTCGCTGCAACCGCGCTGTTCGCCGGTTTTCTGTTTCGGAGCCGCACCGCAGCCGTGCTGGTTCCGCTTCTTGCCATGGCGATCAGCGACCTGGTCATCGGCCTCTACGACTGGAGGATCATGGCAGTCGTCTATCTGTCCTTGATGCTGCCCGCTTGCGTCGGACGGTTCGGGCGTGCTCGGTGGGGTTATGCCATTCTCGGCGGCCTTACTCTCGGCAATTCGCTGTTTTTCTTCACCAGCAGCAACTTTGCGATATGGCTGTTCAGCGGGATGTACCCGTCAGGTCCGGAAGGCCTGCTGCAATGCTACGCTGCCGCTTTGCCCTTCCTGAGGTATGCGGTGCAGGGTGATGTCCTCTGGATGGGCGTACTCATGGC
>CAYRTL010000032.1:7559-27451 GCA_964427005.1 uncultured Acetobacteraceae bacterium | reverse complement strand
CCTTCCTGAGGTATGCGGTGCAGGGTGATGTCCTCTGGATGGGCGTACTCATGGCCGTATACGCATGCGTAAGAATGCTATCCGCGTGGCAGTTCAATCGTAGTCAGCCAGCCGCCGCATAGCACCGGCCCCGTCGGCTGGCCAGCAGGCGGAATCGCCTTTCGGCTCCTGGGGCGTTGAGCTGCCACCCCCTCCAGCGCTTTGCTCGGCAGCAGACTGCTAAGCAACCTGCGACCGGCGTGCATTTGGCCCACGCCTCAGCCCGAGTGCCGCCTGCAAGGTCTCGACCACCATGTGCGGCAGCAAGGGCTTTCTCAGTACCCACGGTTCGCCGCCAACCCATTCAGCCTCGGTGTCGGTGATGAACACAGCTGGGATCAGAGCTCGCCTGGCGCGCACCTGCCGCGCCAGCTCAACTCCGTTCATGTCGGGCATTGCGAGTTCGGTCAGCAGCAGGTGGAAATCGAGTCCGTTCTCAATCAAGCGCAGCGCCTGATCACAGCGTTCGGCAGTGACCACTGAAAACCCATTCGCCGACAGCATGGCTGCCAATGTATCGCGGGACTCCGTTTCAGTATCCACGACCAGGATCGTCCAATGCTGCGCTTTGTCTGGTTGCCGGTCACCAGCGCCCGGACTCTCGGACAACGGTTCGGTTTCGGCTTCCGGCTGCTCCGCTGACCGTGGGAACAGAATCCTGATGGTAGTGCCCTTCCCAAGAGTGCTCTCGATCTTCACCCCGCCACCGGATTGGGTGGCAACGCCATACACCTGGCTCAGCCCCAGCCCCGAACCCTGGCCTGGCGGTTTGGTGGTGAAGAACGGCTCAAACGCGTTCCGCAGCACCTCTTCACTCATGCCGGTGCCAGTATCGCTCACCGACACCGTGGCATAGTCACCGGCTGGCAAGTCGGAGCTGGCATCGTTCGGCGCGAGCGTCATGTTCACGGTCGAAATTGTCAGTGTGCCGCCACTCGGCATGGCATCGCGCGCGTTGATCGCCAGGTTCAGGATCATGTGCTCGATCTGGATCGGGTCGATCAAGGCTAGCCACAGATCCGGCGCAAGCTGTGTCTCGACCCGTATGGTCCGGCCGAGTGTTGCACGTAACAGATCGGCCATGCCGCGGACGATGCCGTTCAAATCAAGCCGTTCCGGCGCAAGCGGTTGCTTACGGGAGAATGCCAACAGCCGCCGGACAAGATCCGTACCCCGGGCCACCGTCTCCAGGATGCCGGCAAGGCGAGGACCGTGAACCGGATCATCGCGCAACCGGGCGTGCAGGATCTCGGTATTCCCACTGATCGCGGCCAGAAGATTATTGAAGTCGTGCGCGATTCCAGCGGTGAGCCGGCCAATGGCTGCGAGTGTCTGTGCCTGACGCAGCCGCTCCTCGGTCTGCCGGCGCGCGGTCACGTCGGTATACAGCGTGACAAAGCCTCCGCCGGGTAGCGCTCTGCGCCGGATCTGCAGCTGACGCCCGCCTGGCCGCGGCCGTTCGATGGTGCCCACTGTGGCGCCGGAGCGCAGCAGCGCCAGCCGCCGTGCGACCTCGGCCTCTGCATCCACGGGCCCGAATTCGCCACTGGCGATCTGCGCGCGCAGTATGTCGTCCATCGGCAGGCCAACACGAAGTATCTCCGGCGGCACCCCGGTGAATTCGGGAAAATGCTGGTTCCACGCCATCAACCTCAGATCGGCATCCACCATCATGATGCCGTCACTCATGCCGGTCAGCGTCGCGACGAGTATGGCGCGTTCGTGCGCCAGAGCGTCGTGGCGGCGCCTTAACGCACCTTGTTCGCGCAGCAGCAGCACGGCCATGAGGAAGACGAGTATCGTGATACCGCTACCAAAGAGTAGCGCGCCGCGTTCCCACGGCAGAATCGCCGCCATGGCGTCCTGCCGGTCCAGGCCGATGACTACGTTCAGGTCGCGATCAGGCACCGGCGCGAAGGCGTACAGCCGATCCGTGTCGTCCAGACCTGATGCACCCATCCAATTACCTTCAGCCGCTCTGCGCATGGCGGCGAAGACCGGCGTATGGGCAATGTTGAAAACCACCGGAGACCGCGACGCTCCTGACAGCGTCCACGCGTCGCCATCGCGCATGCTGACCACGCCGATCAGGACGTGCCGGCCGAGATTGATTTCATCGTAGAAACGGCTGAACGCGTTGGTATCGTAGGATGCAGCTATGACGCCGGCGAATGAGCCATCAGGGTTGTCAAGGCGGCGGACGAGGTTGATCTGCCATAGGCGGGTCACCTGACCTTCAGTCAGGCCGCCCACGAACATCTTGTCGTCGTTCGCGGGCAGCTCCGCCTCATGACGAAAGTAGTCCCGGCCGCTGATATCGGTGCCGATGAGCCCGGGGCGCGTGCTCAGGCGGATGGAACCCCGCGTATCCGCCAGAAAAAGCTGCAGCGACACATCGCGCACGACAACGGTCTTGTCATACCAGGCGGCCAGGTCGAAGTGCTGGGGATCGCGCTGCCATTCATATTGCAGGATGCGCAGCGTCTGCTCAACTGACAGCAACTGGCGACGAAGCTGTTCTTCAAACGCCCGGGTTCCGGCCAAAATTTCCGCATGCACGCGCGCGCTGACTTCGCCGCGATGCGAGCGGATGGCATCGAGGGTACCGATCCACGTCAGCGCCGCCAGCACGCAGGCGGAGATGATGATGGCGGGTCTGCTGAAATGCCACAGGGCGCGCCGGTGGACTCCCGCACCGCTGCCATTTGGAGCGTCACGGTGCTGCTCCATCGTCCTCCTTCCCCTGGAGTGCCCGGGGTCTGAATCAGTGCGGGTCTAGACTTATCCTATTTCGGCCTGAATGCGGTTGAAAAAATGCAAGCCGCGCGTCAATGCAAACCCAACGGGTCGCGACGCCGCTGTGGTCATGCTAGTAGCGGCAACAAAATGCGGAGACGTTCCGATGTCTGAGCACGGACGACCCACTCGTTTTGGGCGAATCTATCCGCCCGATGAGACTTGGCTGGCAGGTGCCATGAAGGAGCCGGTGCTCGATCCTGATCTGCCGATCATCGACACGCACCACCATCTCTGGGAGCGCCCAGATCACCGCTACCTGTTGCACGAATTCCTCGCCGATGTGCAGTCGGGTCACAACGTGGTGGCCACGGTGTTCTTGCAGTGCCATGCGATGTACCGGGCTGACGGGCCGGAGGAACTGCGTCCGGTGGGCGAAACCGAATTCGTTGCCGGCATTGCCGCAATGAGTGACAGCGGCGGTTATGGCCCCACCAGGGTTGCCGCCGGCATTGTGGGATTTGCCGATCTCACCTTGGGCGATCGGGTGGAGGCGGTACTGGAGGCGCAGATCCGGGCCGGCGGTGGGCGCTTCCGCGGCGTGCGCCATTCCGGCAACTGGGATGCAGATCCTGTCATCGGCAATGGGGCGCCCGGACCCGACGTTTACAAGCGTGCCGACTTCCGCGCCGGTCTCAGGCGGCTCTCGGCGCTGGGACTGTCGCTGGATGCCTGGGTGTTCTTTACGCAATTGGCCGACGTCATCGACCTCGCGCGTGCTTTCCCTGGAACGAACATCATCCTGGGCCATGTCGGTGGCCTACTGGGCTACGGGCTGTACACGGGCAAGCGCGACGAAATCTTCGCCACGTGGAAAGCATCGGTGACCGAACTGGCGAAATGCGCGAACGTCACCATGAAACTTGGCGGGATGATGATGCGCGCGGCGCTGTACGATTACCGGGCGGCAGAGCGGCCAATTAGCTCCGAGGAACTCGCCGCGCTGTGGCGCCCCTACATGGAGACCTGCATCGAGCTGTTCGGGCCAAACAGGTGCATGTTCGAGAGCAATTTCCCAGTGGAAAAAATGGGCATCGGCTGGGTAGGCTTATGGAACGCGTTCAAGCGTATTGCCGCGGGCGCCTCAGCAGACGAGAAGTTGGCGCTGTTCCACGATACCGCTCGGCGCGTCTACCGATTGGGGTGAGGACATGAGCACGTCAGCACACCAGGACCTGATCCTGGACCAGTTTACCCGGCAGGCAACACCGTTCAGCACCGCCAGCACCATAACCGACGCCAACGCATTGCGGATGATCGTCGAAGCTGCGGCGCCGACGGCGAACGATACCGTGCTCGACGTGGCCTGCGGCGGTGGGCTTGTGGTGTGTGCGTTCGCACCGCACGTCAAGCACGTGACGGGCATCGACATGACGCCAGCAATGCTGGCACGCGCCGGTTCCCTGGCTGCCGAAAAGGGCGTGAAAAACGCCGCCTGGCAACACGGCGATGTCACCACGCTGCCCTATGCAGACGGCACGTTCGACATCGTTGTGACGCGCTTCTCAATGCATCACTTTCTCGATCCACTCCGGGTGATGCGCGAGATGCTGCGCGTATGTGCGCCAGGGGGACGCGTCGTGGTCGTGGATATGTACGCATCTGATGATCCCGCGAAGGCGGCGGAATGGAACCGCGCGGAGAAGCTGCGCGATCCATCGCATGTGCGCTGTCTGACGCTGCCCGAGTTGAAGGGGCTGTTCAGCAGTGTTGGACTGCCGCAGCCGCGGACAACCTTCTATGAGCTGCGCGATGAGATCAGAAATCTGATCGCGCGCTCGTTCCCCAACCCAGGCGATGACGTGAAGATCATCGAGATGTTCGCCGCGTCGGCTGAAGACGACAGGCTGGGAATACCGGTGCGACGCGAGGGCGAGCGGATCGAATACGCCTATCCGATCGCGATTCTGGCTGCCACCAACACACCAACGTCATTGCGAGGTACGTGAGCGACGAAGCAATCCCGATCGTGCTGCATCGTTTGCTCGCTGCGCTTCTCGCAAGCAATGACGGTCTTCCCCTTACGAAGGCGTTGGCGCCTCGGGGTGCAGCAGTTGCTTATCCCGCAGCTCTGCCCACAGCGCCGAGGGAATTGGTTGACGAATCAGCTCCAGATTCGCCTCGAATTCGGCAGCCGATCGTGGACCTGGGATAATTGCGGCGACGGCGGGATGCGCTAACGGGAATTGCAGCGCCGCGGCGGCAAGCGGCACCTTGTGCGCATCGCATACCGCGCGGATCGAGTTCACCCGCGCCACAATGTCCGGGGGTGCCGCCGCGTAGTTCCAGGTATCCCGCCCCGCGAGGATCCCGGAGTTAAGCGGCCCGCCGACAATAATCGACGTGCCTCGCGTAATACACATTGGCAGCAAGTCGTCCAGCGGCGCCTGCTCGAGTAGCGTGTAGCGGCCGGCGAGCAGGAAGGCGTCCCAATCGCCCCAGCCGAGCACATCGATCAGTACCTCCTTCTCGTTCACACCAAGTCCGAACGCACTGATGACACCGGTGCGCTTCAATTCCTCCAGCGCGCGATAGCCGCTGTCGCGCAATACTTTCATGTGCGCGGCATTAGCCTCCGCGCCGTGCTGGTACACACCGATATCATGCACGAACAGGATGTCGATCTTGGCGAGCCCCAGGCGCTGATAGCTATCTTCCATCGAGCGCATGATGCCGTCGTAGGAGTAGTCGTACCTCACTTCGAACGGCAGCGGCGCCAGCCTGCCATCAGTCGCGCCACCACCGTCACTGCGTGGGCGCAGCAGCCGCCCCACCTTGGTGGACAACACCCATTCGTCACGCGGCCTGTCGCGCAGTGCATCGCCCGTGGACCGCTCGGCCGCGCCAACGCCATAGAACGGCGCGGTATCCACGTAGCGAACGCCCGCGTTCCATGCGGTATTCACCAGCTTCAGCCGTTCGTCATTCGTCATGGGAATCCGGCTGCCGCCCATCGTGGCGGTACCAAGCCCAAGCGACGTCACCTGCAGGTTGGTTCGTCCAACACCCCGCTTTTCCCAGGTCGCCATGGCATCATCCTCCCTCGCTGATAGCTAAGCTGCGCTATGCCTCGCGGTAGTTCAACAGGATCAGGCCGACGAAGATGAAACACACTGGCCAAAGCCAATGCGCGACGCGCCATGCGACAGGATTTGTCTGCGGATCGAGACGCAGTTCCAGCCAGCGCGCCCAGCCGGCGACGATGCCGGCCAACGCCAGCGGCGTGTGTGTCAATTCGATCAGCAACTGGTCCTTGAGATTGGCAATCGCATGGCTGTGCGTCAGCAGCAGCACACCCCCGCCGGCGCATAGCAGTGGAAACACCAGCGGCGCCCATGGCTTCACCTGATATCCCACGCGGACGCGCCATTCGAAGATACCGAACGCCGCAATCAGCATCACGAACATGCGATGCTGCAGCACCTCGACATCGCGAAGAGATTCGAAGAAGCCGATTTCGCCAAGTGGCCAGACTTCTGGATCGGAGCGCAGGAACAAAAAAACGGCGAGGCCAAGGAACGTCAGTGGCCAGTGGCGCGCCCATCTCATGCCCGCGGCGTTCAGCAGCGACAACACGCCGATCACGAGAACGAACAGGCCGGACCAATGGTGGTTGTATTCCGACCAGGCGATGTCATTCGCATTGCGTGGCGGCAGATCGCCAGCACCCGGTACGAACGCGACCTGTGGCACCGCGCTGTGATGCGCCGCGTCGGCGTCGAGTTTTGCCTGCAACGCCGGCAACGCCAGCTTGTCGTGATCTGGCGAGGTGAACCTTGGCCATATCGGCGTGTTTCGTTCCACGATTTCCGGCCATGACACGCGATCCTGCGTGAGATCGATCGCGGGTGGGACCGATGTCAGCGATGCGGCGGCAAAGAAGATCGCAATACCGATGCCGATCTCCACCTCTGCATATCGTTTCAACCGCGTGACTGGCGTCGTGGGACTCGTGCGCAGGCGCTCGATCAGCAGGAAGTTGCCGCCGCCGAGAGCAAGCAGCATCAGCAACATCGCGATCTTGGCCCCGACCATCACGCCGTACGCCGTGCCATAAAGGCCGGGCCAGTCGCCGATATATCCCAGGCTCATGGTGAGGCCGCTCACCACGATGCATGCGACCCCCGCCATTGACATGCGGGAAAACCGCGCGCCGATGAGGCGCCAGGACTGCGCGTTCTGCACGCGGCTCAACGCCACGAGAAAACACGGAATGCCGCCGATCCAGATTGCCGCTCCGAACTGATGCAGGAACTCCACCAGAAGAAGCGGCGTGCGATGATCGAGCCTCGCGGCAGCATGCGTGGTGAGCGTCGCTGCCGCCAATTCGATCGCTGCTAGTGCCAGCAATGGCGCCATCGGCGCGCGCTGCCCAAGCGCGAACAGCGTCAGCGCGATGATTGCCGCGGCTGTCGCCTTGATGATGCCGGCGATCGCGAAGTTGGCGTGCAGGGCATCGACCAATGAAAGATCGACCGTGCCGATCAGCACCGCCGATTGCAGCGCCACCGTGATCGCCTCACACAGCACCAGCCCCAGCGCACTCCACGCGGCGATCGCGATGCAGATTCGCTCGATGCGCTGCCCAACGGAACCGAGGTTCGCTACCAGCGGGTGCAGCAGCAGTGCAAGGAACAGGACGGCACCCACCGTCACAGATTGTGCAGCGATGGTGAGACCGTGGATGACGATGGACAGGTAGCCGAAGAGGTCGATCAGCAGCGTCACGCGTCAGTGGCCTGTGACGGTGAAGGGGACATCTCCGCGCGTAATGTGGCCGTCGATCGCCAGTACCTGCCAACGCACGACATAGTCGCCGGGCGTGGCGAGGTTGGCGCTGGTCTGCAACAGGTCCGGCGGTCCATCGGAGTTGATCTTCAGCACCGATTGGCTGTGGTCGGGTGTTGTCAGCGTAAGGCGTGAGCGGGCGCGGTCGATCCGGCTGTTGTACCGGAAGGACATGTCAACCTTCCCCGCGGGAACGCTGGTGCCGGCGGCGGGAGTGCTCTGCATCAGGATAGCGTGGGCCATGGCCGGGATGGGCGCCAGCGTCAGGGCCGTAAGGACGATTGAGCATGCGGTCTTTGCGGACAAGGTGGCCTCTCCTGTTCGGGCTGGCCTCTATCGGCTATCAGTCCCAGGAACGCAATTGCCGCTGGAAGAGTGCATGAGCCGCCAACCGCCGGGCCGCCGCTCCGACTATCGCTGGTTCCACCTGATAACGACCCGGTGGATGGACAATGACGTGTTCCGGCATGTCAATAACGTGAACTACTTTTCATTCTTCGATACGGCGGTGACCTATTTCGAGATGACCGAGGGCGTGGTGGATCTGCTCGAAGGGCCGGTGCATTGCGTCGTGGCCGAGGTGATGTGCCGCTATCACAGCTCTGTGGCATTTCCGGACCGCATAACGGTGGGCATCAGGGTGGCCCGCATCGGGGGAAGCTCGGTGCGCTACGAGATTGGCGTGTTCCGGAACGATGATGACGAGGCTGCAGCGGAGGGGTACTTCGTGCACGTGTTCGTCGATCGAGCGACACAGCGGCCCGCTTCCGTCCCCGAGGCGTCGCGGGCTGTGTTGCGGACGATAGAGGTGTCTCGTTGATCACTGTCATTGCGAGCGAAGCGAAGCAATCCCCATCGTGCAGAGGATTGCTTCGCTTCGCTCGCAATGACAGTGATCAACTAAGGCTTCTCGGGTAATCGCGCCAGATGCTGGGCTCCAGTTTCAGATGCTCGGCGGCCGGGTACGTCGCTTTCCAATAGGCTGCGCATTCCGCGCTGGTCGGATTCCAAATACTCGGAAAGCCCCGCAGGGGTATTAAGAACTCCTCCAGCAAGTGCAAGCGATTGCACCAGCCGACTGCGCCCGGATGCAGCACCATGCTGAACTGCCGGCCGCGTTTGTATTGCGCGGCAAACTCGGCGCGCCAGTTGCGGAACAAATCGTCGGCGTGCTCGAGCCCGGTGCCCCTGCGCGGGAACAGCAGGAACCACTGATCGTCGAAATGGTAGTAGTACGGCAGCGTCAGCATCGCGCGGCGTGATGCAAAGTCGGTGACCCAGTAGTGCGGAATGTCATCCGCCAGTCCGTTGCCCATATACTGGTAGCCGGCTTCGATGAGCAGATCCATCGTGTTCGGGCTGATCGTGCCGCCGGCAAATGCATCCTCCTGACGCGGTAGGCAGAACCATCCAACCGGCTTTCGCCTCGTCACCTTGGTCACGATTTCCGTGGCAAGATCGATCCGTGCCTTCTCCTCCGCCGCGCTCAGTGCGCTGACATCCTCATGCTTCAGTCCATTGACGGCGATCTCATGCCCGGCATCGAGCAGCGCGCGGATACGGTCGCCACGGAGCTGGGCAACCACCGCGGGCACGGCGAATGTCGCCGTTATGTTGAAACGTCGCAGCACGAAAAGAAGCTGATCCAGCCCATCGTGCGCGGCAAAGTAGGCATCGGGGTTGGTGAGATCGGTGGCACGAATCCCTTCGGGACCGCGCGCCACACTCAGGTCAACAACAACGGTGAAACAGCAGCGCTGTCCACCGGGCCATCGCACCTCGTGATCAGTCAGGCTCTTCTCGTCGGAGATCGTGTAACCTTGCTTCCAGGGCATGATATCGTCTCCCTCAGCGGGCCGGGAAATTCTGCAGGCAGTGTCGCGCAACTTGCTCGCAGGTCGCGAACCATACGCCCGGCAGCGCCTTCATTTTTGTGATCAGCCGATGCATCATCTCAATCCGCAGCGCGCGTCCAGAGACGAACGGATGCACCACCACGTTGAGATAGCCACCCGCCTGGTACTGCTGCCAGAACGCCGCCCACCATAGATCGAACACCCGGTCCGGATCGGTGATGCGCTGCGCGGCATTGCCGCTGCCAAGCCAGGCAAAGCTGTAGAACATCGCATCGTCGATCACGTAATGGAACGGCAGGTTCAGCATGACGTTCTCGCCGGCCTCATCGCGCAGGTAGTAGGGCCGGTGATCCGCCGCCTCATGCGAGGTGTAGAGGAACCCTTCCTGCTTCAGGAGCCCGAGCGTGTGCTCACTCCGGCTTCCCACCGGACGCCGGCCGGCAATGGCCTCGAGAGCATTCGCCGTCTTTAGCAAATGATCCCGCTCCAATGTCGGATCTTTCGGCACATGGTGCTCCCACATGTGATCGGCGATCTCATGCCCGCTGTGCACCGCCGCGCGCAGCGCCTGCGGATACAGCTCGCAAATGCGGCCCGGCGTGAAGATGGTGGCCTTGATCTCGTGCGCGTCGAACAGCTCGATCAAGCGCCAGATGCCGACACGTCCGCCGAACTCTCCTTTGGCAAGTTGCATCGGCGGTTCGTTCAACAGGCGGCGCAACAGCATGGCATCGAAGTCGGCCGTGAAGTTCACCGCGATGCGCGCGCCTCCCGGCCATGTGAGTGCGGGAATGCGCTGATGCCGATCATCATAGCGTCTCGCCACGTCGCAGAGTTCGGCAATTTCCTGTTCGAGCTGACTTTCCATTGTCTCGGCGTCTCCCTGTAACGCGCAATAATAACAACTGTTGACTTGGCGCGCACCGCGGTCCCACAGTTTCAGCAATCCGCTGGCCATGACGCTTAAAACAAGCAGGAGGGGCGAGTTGAGCATAATCCACAAAACCGTGCATGCACTGACGGCGCTATGCGCATGCGGCGTATTCCTCGCCGCGACCCACGCTGCCTCGGCCGCCACAGTCGGCCCGGTGACCGACGACTTGGGCGTCATCCGCATCGCCAAGGGCGCCCCCATCCAGATCGGCGCCTATTGGGTCTTGTCGGGCGCCGACACGGCACTCGGCCTCGATGAGAAGCGAGGTGTGGAGATTGCCTTCAAGGATCTCAACGGCAAGGTACTTGGGCACCCGCTGAAGCTGAATGCGGAAGACGATGGCTGTAACGCGGAAGGCGGTCAGACCGCGGCGACCAAGCTCGCCGCCAATCCGCAGACGGTGATCGTACTCGGTCCGGCCTGTTCCTCCGCCGCGACGCCAGGTGCGCCGATTCTGTGGCAACAGGGCATCGTAAATATCTGCACAGCCTGTACCGCCCCAGCACTCACCGCACCGAACCGCAAGCCGGAATATGCCGGCTTCGCCCGGACCGTGTTCAGCGACAGCGAACAGGGTAAGGCGGATGCGAAATACGCGCATGATGCGCTCAAGGCGCAGTCCGTCGTCACCGTGCATGACGGAAGTCCATACGCACAACAGCTCCAACAGGTGTTCGCCGACAGCTTCAGACAGGCGGGAGGCAAGGTGCTGTCGCAGGAAGCCATCTCGCCGAACGATGTCGACATGCACCCGCTGTTGACGCGCATTGCCAGCGAGAAGCCGGACCTCATCTATCTCCCGGTGTTTACCGCCGCGGCAGCGCAGATCGTCCGCCAGTCGAAGAGCACGCCGGGGCTGGAGAAGGCCGCCCTGATGGGCGGCGCTTCGCTGCTGTCCGCCGACTTCATCGAGGCCGCCGGTCCCTCGGTAGTGGGGTTCCGCATCGGCTATCCTGACCTGTCGCCCGAGGCGATGGGAAAGCACTATCCGAAGTTCGTCGAGGAGTACAAGAAGGCCTACAACGAGGCGCCGATTTCCGGCTTCCATGCCAACGCGTATGACGGCGCCATCCTGGCCATCAAGGCGATCGAAAAGGTGGCGAAGCCGGACAAGGACGGCAACCTCTATATCGGCAAGAAGGCGCTGCGCGACGCGGTCTTCGCCACGAAGTTCGACGGCATGAGCGGGCCGATTGCTTGTGACGATTCCGGAGAGTGCTCGCAGTTCAAACCGTCGGTCCTGGAGTTCACCTCGTCCGATCCGAAGACATTCAGTGTGGGCAAGAACCCGAAGAAGATCTGGCCATAGGTGTCCGAAGCCGCCACTGAACATCGGCCATGGCGCACAGCCATGGCCCGTTTCAATGCAGTCGATATCGTTCTGTGGGGCCTGCGTATCGGGGTTGTGCTGGTCGTCGTCATTGGCACCGTCGGGACTCTGATCCGCGGCCGCTATAACGCCGCACAGTGGTTCGACTTCGTGATGTTCGGGCTGACCATCGGCAGCATCTATGCGCAGATCGCGCTTGGTTACACGATGGTCTATGGTGTGCTGCGCCTGATCAATTTCGCGCACGGCGATATCGTCATGACCGGCGCCTTCGCCGGCTACTTCGTCGCCACACCGCTGGATCGCTCCGGCTTCCTGGAAGAACACCCCGTGCTCGGAATGGCCGCGACCCTTGTCGTGGCTGTGGCGACGTCCACCGGGATCGCAGTGCTGACCGAACGCATCGCCTATCGTCCATTCCGCCGTGTTGCGGGCCTAGCTCCGCTGATCTGCGCCATCGGCGTATCGTTCTTCCTGGAGCAGACCTTCCGCGGCATGTTCGGGTCTGCGGTCAAATCGTATCCGGAGCCGCAATGGGAACGCGCGGCATTCCACGTGTTTGGCTTCAACGTCCCGCGCATCGACATCCTGGTGATCGGTCTTGCCTTGCTGTTCATGGGCCTCCTCTACGCCATCGTGCAGCGCACGCGCATGGGAACCGCGATGCGCGCGGTAGCCGAAGACGGTGAGGCCGCAGCACTCATGGGCATCGATGTCGATAAGGTAGTGGTCTTCACCTTCGTACTCGGCGGCGTAATGGCCGGCATTGCCGGTGTATTCTACGCGTTCGTTTACAAGCAGGTGTACTTCCTGATGGGCTTCACGCCCGGCATCAAGGCATTCGGAGCCGCGGTGCTGGGCGGCATCGGCAATATTCCCGGCGCCATGTTCGGCGGTTTCTTCCTCGGCTTGATTGAATCGGTTGGACCGACGCTGTTTCTGGACGGCATCGGCATTCCCGCACCTTACCAATTGCGCGACCTGATCGCATTCACGCTGCTGATCATGGTGCTGATTTTCCGGCCTTACGGCCTGTTCGGCGAACGCATGGCAAGGAAGCGCGCATGATTCGCCGCGCCGTCCTCATCGGGTTGGCGTTCGGCACCGGCGCGGTACATCTTGCCGCTGTCGGCGTACTGCTGGCGATGCATCAGCGCTGGGTGATTGTAGACACGCTGACGCTCGCCCAGGCGGCTTTGCTCATGATGGCCGGCGGCGCGGGCGCGATGGCGGGTGGACCATTGCCTGGAATGATCGCCGGAGCCGCAGCAGCCGTTCCCATCGCGCTGCTGACCGTCGTGATAACTCTCGTGCCGTTGCAATCCATTTTCATCGCCCTGTCACCTGCATTACTCGAGATGTTGACATTGGAGCAGGGCACTTTGATTGGAATCGGCATTCTTGTCGGCGCTGGGGCATTGGCCGGGCTGCTCGGCGCAGCCATGCGTGCCAGTCCCAGCGCTGTACGTCGTGCGATCTTTCCCGGCGCGGTTGCTGTTGTCATTGCCGGCGTATTCCAGGAGCTGATCCAGCTCATGCTCCAGCAATACGAAGGGCCTATCGGCGACTTCCGTGATTTCCTCTACACCTGGGAAGGCCTCAGTCCGCAAGGCGCTGTCGCGATCTTCGTTCTCGTCGCATTGTGCAGCGAAGTCTTCGGGTCGATATGGCGAAGGCGCACGGCGCGCATCGCGGTCCGCGATCATCGCCGCGAACGCATGGTCTGGGCTGGCGTTGCCTTGCTGGTGCTTGCACTCCTGCCCGCACTCGCCGGTTCCTATGTGGGCCAGGTGCTGATGCTCGTCGGCCTCTACATCCTGATGGGCATGGGGCTCAACCTGGAAGTCGGGCTCGCCGGACTGCTCGACCTGGGTTTCGTCGCATTCTTTGCTGTCGGCGCCTATACCACCGCCCTGCTTACCGCCGGTTCAGCGCACGCACTCGCGCATTTGCCGTATTGGGGGGCAATGCCCATTGCGGTTCTCCTGTCTGTCATCGTCGGCGTGCTGTTTGGCCTCCCGGTACTCGGGGTGCGCGGCGACTATCTCGCGGTCGCGACCATGGGGCTTGGCGAAATTGTGCGCGTGATCGTGCAATCCGACTTTGCCGCGCCACTGCTAGGTGGCGCGCAAGGCATTCTCGAGATCCCCAAGCCCCGGCTTGGCGATTACGTACTCGGAAGTCCCGTCTCGCTGTTCTATCTGACACTGGTCGCCTCCGCCGTCGCCGCGTTTGTTGCATGGCGGCTGGAGAATTCACGGCTTGGCCGCGCCTGGATGGCCTTGCGTGACGATGAGGACGTGGCGCAGGCATTGGGCATCAATCTGGTGCGATCGAAGCTGCTTGCCTATGGGTTGGGTGCCGCGTTCGCAGGTCTCGCCGGTTCGATCTTCGCGACGATGCTGACATCGGTGTACCCATCCAGCTTCCAGTTGCTGATATCGATCAACGTGCTGGCGCTGATCATCGTGGGCGGCATGGGCAGCCTGCCAGGCGTCGTCCTGGGATCGATTGTGCTGATCGGTGTGCCCGAGTTGCTGCGCGAATTCGGCGAGTACCGCTATCTGTTCTACGGCGCGGTTCTGATCGTGATGATGCGGCTGCGGCCAGAAGGCCTGTGGCCCTCCGACGTACGCCAACGTGAACTGCACGCTGCCGACGAGACGCTGGCTTTGGACGCTGGGACCGACGCCGTGCCCGCACAGCAGAAATGAAAGAGACGATCCTCCGGTGCAACCGTGTTACCATGCGGTTTGGCGGACTGATCGCACTTGCCGATATGGATCTTGCGGTTGCCGAGAACAGCATTCACAGCATCATTGGTCCGAACGGCGCGGGCAAGACCACAGTATTCAACTGCATTACGCAGAACCTGCGGCCGACATCAGGTGAGGTGTGGTTCGCCGGCTCGCGCATCGATGGGCTGACGCCCGACCGCGTCGCGGCTGCCGGCATCAGCCGCACCTACCAGAATATCCGCCTGTTCCGAAACATCACGGCGCTGGATAACCTGCTGGTCGGGATGCATCTGCACCTGCGCTCCACCTGGTGGGGTGCGGTGCTGCATACACCGTCCACAACGCGTGAAGAACGCGCGGCGCATGAGGAGGCGTTGCGCCTGTTGCATTTCGTCGGGCTGCGCGGCCGCGGCGACATCCTTGCGCGCAATCTCCCTTATGGCGAGCAGCGCCGGTTGGAGATCGGCCGCGCGCTTGCCACCAGGCCACGGCTGCTGCTTCTCGATGAACCGACCGCGGGAATGAACCCGCGTGAAACCTCGGACATGATGAACTTCATCCGTCAGGTGCGGGAGCGCTTTGGCATTACCATCTTGCTGATCGAGCACCAGATGCGGGTTGTGATGTCGATGTCGGATCGCGTGACTGTGCTGGATCATGGTGTGAAGATCGCCGATGATGCGCCAGTGCGGGTGCAGCAGAATCCTGCGGTGATCGAGGCGTATCTCGGCAAGACTGCGAGACCAGCAGCGGAGTGATGCATGGCGCTGCTGGAGATTGCAGGCATTCATGTGTTCTACGACAAGATCGAGGCGCTGAAGGGCATCTCCTTCACCGTAGACGAGCGGCAAATCGTCGCACTCGTCGGCGGGAATGGTGCGGGGAAGTCCACGACGCTGCGTGCAATCAGCGGCCTGCTCCACCCGCGGGAGGGAACCATCCATTTTGACGGGCGGCTGCTTGCGGGGCTTGGCGCGCATGAGATCGCAGCGACAGGCGTGGTCCACGTGCCGGAGGGTCGGCGCATCTTCGGCCGCCTGACGGTGAACGAGAACCTTGAGATGGGCGCGTTCACCCGCCGCGACCGGTCCGGCATTGCCCAGGACAAGGAGCAGATGCTGGTGCTGTTTCCGCGCCTGCGTGAGCGGCTGAAGCAGGTCGCCGGCACCTTATCGGGCGGCGAGCAGCAGATGCTTGCCACGGCACGCGCTCTCATGGCGCGGCCGCGCGTTCTGCTGATGGACGAACCGAGCATGGGCCTGGCACCGATGCTGGTGGAACAGGTGTTCGACACCATCCGACGCATCAATGCGCATGGCGTGACGATACTTCTGGTGGAGCAGAACGCGCCAATGGCATTGGGCATTGCCCACCACGGCTATGTACTGGAAAGCGGCCGCATCGTGCTCGACGGGCCGGGGAACGAACTTCTGGATGATGAGCGGGTAAAGCGGGCGTATTTAGGCTAAATGTTGATCCCGGCCTTGATGGTGCAATCCTTTCGCGCGAGTGGAATGTCATGGCGAGGCTTGGCCCCGACCGGTCTGCGCCGGCTATGACGATGAAGCGAGGAGGAAGCAATGACGGCGGCTACCCTTTGATCGCGCCGAAGGCCAGTCCGCGTACCAGGTGACGCTGCAGCGCCATCATGAAGGCGACAATGGGCAGCATGATGCCAACCGCTGCAGCGGCGGACAGCGACCAATAGTTTATGTCCTCGCCACCGTACTCCGCGATGGCCACCGGCAGCGTCTTGGTGTCCGGGCCGGTCAGCACTAGCGCGAACAAAAACTCATTATAGGCGAGCAGCAGGCTGAACAGCGACGTCACCCACAGACCCGGCCTCACCACTGGCAGTGCAACGCGCGCGAATACCTGCCATGCGTTGCAGCCGTCGATCGCCGCCGCTTCATACAACTCGTGCGGCACATCGACGAAGAAGCTGCGCATCAGCCAGATCGTGAAGGGCTGGTTGATCGCCACCAGCGCCAGGATCATTGCCGGATAGGTGTTGATCAGGCCGAGTGACTTGGCCAGCACGAAGAACGGGATGGCCAGCAGGATGTGCGGGAACATGCGCATTGCCAACAGTCCGAACAGCAGCCCGCGCGACGCCCGGCTGCGCATGCGCGACACGCCATAGGCTGCCAGCGTGCCGATGGACACCGACATGACCACCGTGCAGACCGAGATCACCGCGCTGTTGATCAGAAAGCGCCAGAACGCTTTTTCCACCCAGACCTGTTCGTGGAATTCGAATGTCGGCGCGAAGATCAGCTTTGGCGGTACCGAAAATGCATCGACCGGCTGCTTGATGGATGTCAGCACACCCCAGACCACCGGTGTCAGGTTCACCGCCATAAATGCACAGAGCGACAGGAACAGCGCCAATTGTGTCTTCATGCTTGGCCGCATCAGAAGGCACCTCGCTCGCGGCGGTACACCAAGCGGATCATCAGCGCGACCAGCATGGCCGTGAACAGCAGCGTCAGGACTCCAAGCGCCGAAGCCTTGCCGATCTGCAGCAGGCGGAAGGCGAGCGCATAGGTGTAGAGGGTGATAGTCTCGGTGGCTGTGCCAGGCCCGCCGGAGGTCAGCACATAGATCGTGTCGAAGAAGCGGAACGCATCCATCAGCCGGATTGCCAGCACGAATATGATCAGCGGCCGGATCGACGGCAGCATGATGCGGAACAGCAGCATCCACACGCCGGCACCGTCGATCTGCGCCGCCTCGATCTGGCTCTGATCGACGGTATTCAGTCCGGCGTACAGCACCAGGATCATGAAAGGCGTGAACTGCCAGGAATCCGCCAGTACGACCGTCAGGCGCGCCCAGGCCGGATTGCCGAGAAAGTCTGGTGGAAAGATGCCAAGGGCAATCAATGTCGCACTCAACAATCCCCAGCGGCCCATGAAGATCCAGCGCAGGAACAACGCCGCCACGACTGGCGTTACAATGCTTGGCAGGAACATCAGCAGGTTCAGCGTGCGCACGCCAAAGGTCAGGCGATACAGGCCGTACGCGACAAGCAGGCCAAGGCAGAATTCCAGGCCCACGGCAGCGAGTACGATCAGGACCGTCCGGATCAACGTGTCCCAAAAACGCTGGTCCGTCAGCAGCGCTCCGTAGTTGCCCAGACCGATGAAGTCGCGGGCGCCGCTGCCGATGTCGTAGTTGAACAGGCTCAGCCAGATCGCGTACGCCAGTGGATACAGCATCACGGCTGCGAGAACGAGCCCGCTCGGTACCAGAAACAGCCACCAGCTACCTTCGGGACCGGAAAAGCCGCTGCGGCGGCGCCGGACGTTACTTGTAATAGCCGTGTCCCTCGAGGAAGCCCTCCGTCTCCTTCGCCGCGGTATCGAGCGCCTGCTTCACCGGCATCTCCCCCGTGACGGCCTGCAGAATGCGGCGTGTGATGAACTCGCCAACCGCATAGAACTCCGGCAGTGAGGGAGCCGGCGTGCCGCTCTCATAAGATGCCAATGCCGCCGGATAGAACCGGTTCGCCTGACGCAGTTCCTTGTCGTCCAACAGCGATTGGCGCGGCGGAACCAGCAGTGAGGCGGCGCCACGCATGCTCGTCTGATTGGCCGACGTTGCGATGATGCGAAACAGCGTGTCAGGATCCTGCTTGCTGAATGCAGAGATCGCATAGCCGTCGCCAGAGATGCGTGCATGGCCCTGCGGTGGCGCAACCCAGTCGATCTTGTTGATCACGCGCGACTTCGCTGGATCGTCCATCGCCTTGGCACGCGTCGCCCATTGCAGACCCATGACCCCGGTGTCCTGCTGATAGGCGATCATGCATTCGTCATTGGCGGCGGCGGTGAACCCTTGCTGCGCGTAGTGGGTGATCTCCTTCATCATCTCGATAGCCTGGACACCCTTGGCGTCGTTGAAGATCGGATGCCAGTCCTTATCGAACCAGCCGTCGCCCAGCGCATTGAAATACCAGTGCGCCTCGTTTATCGCGGCATCAACCGGCTTGAGGCAGTTCACTGTGCCCGAGCGCAGCGGAGTGTTGAATGACTTCGCCAGATCCCGGTACTCGGGAAACGTCTTCGGCGGCGCTTTGCCGGCGGCGTCGAACAGGTCCTTCCGGAAGAAGAACATCATCGTGTTGAGCGTATGAGGCATGACGTAGAGCTTGCCGCCATGCATGTAGGTCTTGCGCACGGCTTCCGGGAAATCGTCCAGCTTGAACTCGTCGCGATATTTTGCCCACAAATCATCCAGCGGCCGCAGCCAGCCGTTTCGAGCGAAGGTCTGGAAGCTGGTGTCGCTGGCATACACGATATCGGGCGTGTCGGACTTCGACGACATGGCGATGGTGATCAGCTCCAGCGCCTTGTCGAAGGGCATGAGCTGCGTGTTGACGGTCGTTCCGGGCACCGCGCTGCGCATCTTGTCGGCGTAGTACTCCAGCGCGGGATAGCGGTGGCTGATCATCTGGATCGTGCCTGCCGCGCGGGCGCGCGCGCCGAGGATGGCAGGTGCGGCCAGAGTGGCCGCGATTATCGTCCGCCGGCTGAATTGGTGGCCGCTCATAGATGATCTCCCCCAATTGCTTTATGGTCTGGATTGCACGTCAGATGGAGGAGGAAAGCAATGCCGGAAGTCTATGTCCATGCCATCGAAGGCCGCACGAAGGAACAGAAGCGTACGCTGATCAAGGACATCACGGACGCGGTGGTGAAGAATTTCGGCGTGACAGCGGACGCGGTACTCGTGGAGATCATCGAGAGCTCGCGCGACAACAAGGCGAAGGGCGGCGTGCTGTTCAGCGAACGGTGAGCAGCGACAACAGCCCTTGCAGCATCTGCGTCGGTGTCGGCGGGCAGCCGCGGATCACGAGGTCCACCGGCACCACGTTTTCGACGGCACCGATGCAGGCAGGGCTGCCGGCGAACACGCCACAACCGGCGGCACAGTCGCCCACCGCGACCACCCATTTCGGGTCGGGCGTCGCGCGCCACGTGCGTTCCAGGGCCTCACGCATGTTCCGTGTCACCGGCCCCGTGACCATCAGCACATCGGCATGGCGGGGTGATGCGACGAAGCGCAGGCCGAAGCGTTCCAGGTCGTAGAACGCGTTGTTGAGTGCGTGGATTTCCAGTTCGCAACCATTGCACGAGCCGGCGTCTACTTCGCGGATCGCCAGGCTTCGGCCGAGTTTCCGCTGTGCCGCGCGGTCAAGCTCCGCGCCGAGTTCGGCGAGGGGCGCTGCCTCGGTAACGGGCGATCGCAAGCCCTGAAGGAGCGTTCTCAGCATCGCGCTGCACACCCTCTGTCATTGCGAGCGAAGCGAAGCAATCCCTCACGTGAAGGGGATCGCTTCGCTTCGCTCGCCATGACAGTGCTCACAGGTCGTGCCCCGAGTACGAGCAGTTGAACGACTTGTTGCA
>CAYRTL010000032.1:0-7459 GCA_964427005.1 uncultured Acetobacteraceae bacterium | reverse complement strand
ATGACAGTGCTCACAGGTCGTGCCCCGAGTACGAGCAGTTGAACGACTTGTTGCATAGCGGGAAGTCCGCGACGATGTTGCCTTCGATAGCGGCCTCCAGCAGGGGCCACTGGAACCAGGATGCGTCGCGCAAATGGCAGCGATCGATCCGTCCGTCCGCATCCAGCCGCAGCCACGCCAGCACATCGCCGCGAAACGCTTCGCTCAATGCGATGCCCTCACATGGACCCGTGGGCTCGACGGCGATGCGGGTCTCGCCTTGGGGCAATTGATCCAGCATCTGCTCGATGAGTGACAGACTCTGGTCGATTTCCTTGATGCGGATCCAGGCACGCGCGTTCACATCCCCTTCGGTCAGCATCGGCACAGTGAAGTGCAGTCGATCATACGGCGCATAGCCGATGGACTTCCGCGCGTCGAAATTGCGCCCCGATGCCCGGCCCACATAACCACCGGCACCGAAGCGCTCAGCGAGTGCCGGCGAGAGAATGCCGGTTCCCACCGTGCGATCCTGCAGCGAGGCCGTCTTGTCGTACAGCTCCACCAAGCCAGGGAAGCGTGCCCGGATCTCGTCGATCAACCGGCGGATCTCGGCGATGCCGTCGGAAGACAGATCAACCGCGGTGCCGCCTGGCAGAATGCAGTCCATCATCAGCCGATGGCCGCAGCAGGCGGCGGCGCAGCGCAGCACGCGCTCGCGCAGCATCCCGCAATGCGCCAGCATGATGCTGAACGAGGCATCGTTGCAGATGGCACCGAAATCGCCGAGGTGGTTGGCAACCCGCTCCATCTCAGCCATCACGCCGCGCAGCCACACAGCACGCGATGGCGGCTCGATGCCGAGTGCGCCTTCCACCGCACGCGCGAAAGCGAAGGCGTAGGCCACGGTGCTGTCGCCGGATGTGCGGCCGGCAAGCCGCGCCGCCTGTTCGACAGTCGCACCGTGCATCAGATGGTCGATGCCCTTGTGCACATAGCCGAGACGTTGTTCCAGGCGCACGACCGTCTCGCCATCCGCGGTGAAACGGAAATGGCCAGGCTCGATGATGCCGGCATGGACCGGGCCGACTGGAATCTGATGCAGGCCCTCGCCTTCGACCGGCAGGAATGGATAAGCAGTGGGATGCTCCCCGTGATCGAGCCACGGCCGTGTGTCTGGCAGGCCGACAGGATCAAGACCGAACAGATCTCGTGCGGCGCGCTCCAGCCGGATCGCGGGAGGATGCAGTGCGCCGACCGAGGGGTACCGGTTGTCCGGACATTCGAGGCTGAGCACGACAATCTCCTTGTCGAGCACTGCCATGTGTACGCGGCCAGGTTCACCCCAGAGGCTGAGCAGCGTGGCCTCGCCCGCACCAACGATGCGCGCTGCTTCCTGCCAGTAGGCTGTATCGACAGTGGTCATCCTAATAGGGCGGCCACGTGCTGGAACCATGCGACCAACGGTCCGGGCAGCCAGATGCCGGCAATCAGCACCAGAGCGAGATGCGCGAACATCGGCACGTAGGACGCAGTCACCGGTCCTGTCGGTCCTCGCGGTTCCCCGAACGCCACGGAGGAGATTCGCAGGAATAGCGCGCCAAACGAGACCAACAGTCCGAACACGAACAGGATGGCAAGCAGGGGTTCACGAGCGAAGGTGGAACTGATCACCAGGAACTCGCTGGTGAACACGCCGAACGGCGGCAATCCGGCGATCGCGGCCACGCCGGCGATCAGGCCCCAGCCGAGTAGCGGATGCGTCGCGGTCAGTCCACCCATGTCGGCAATGCGTTGCGTGCCTTTCACCTGCGCGACGTGGCCCACCGAAAAGAAGATCGCTGACTTGGTCAGGCTGTGCATCGTCATCTGCAACAGGCCGGCGAAGTTGCCCAGCGGGCCGGCCATACCGAAGGCGAACACCGTGATGCCCATGTGCTCGATCGACGAGTAGGCGAACATGCGTTTGATATCGCGCCGGCGATACAGCATGAACGCTGCGAAGATCAGCGAGATCAGGCCGAGAGCGATCATCAGCGGCCCGGGCGCGATGGCGCCGGGATTGGCGGCAAGCAGCATCTTGAAGCGCAACAGCGCATAGAGCGCGACATTCAGCAGCAGGCCCGACAGAACGGCGGAGATCGGCGTGGGGCCTTCTGCATGCGCGTCGGGCAACCATGCGTGCATCGGCGCGAGCCCCACCTTCGTGCCGTAGCCGAGTAGCAGGAAGATGAAGGCGACGTTGATCAGCGCCGGGTCGAAGTCATGCGCGTGCCGGATCAGCACGGTCCAGATCATGGCATCCAGTCCCTCGCCAATCACGGGGCGCGCGGCGAGATAGACCAGGATGGTGCCGAACAAGGCGAGCGCAATGCCAACGCTGCCAAGGATGAAGTATTTCCAGGCGGCCTCGATCGCCTCATGCGTTCGATAGATGCCGACCATGACCACAGTGGTGAGCGTCGCGAGTTCCACAGCCACCCACATCAAGCCGATGTTGTTGGCGAGCAGGGCCAGGTTCATGCCGAATAGCATGAGCTGGAACATCGCGTGGTAGAATCGCAGATAGTTGGGCGTAAGCCGACCGGTTTCGAGTTCGTGTCCGATGTAGCTTGCGCTGAATGCACTCGTGGTGAAGCCGACGAACGTGTTGAGCAGAATGAAGACGACATTCATGTCGTCCACCTGAAGGAACTGGCCGGCGGCAGGACGATCGACCAGCAAAAGCAGAGCGGCAAGGAAGGACAGACCGCTGGCAGCAACGTTGATGCGTGCGGAAAGGCGATAGGCCGGGATGAAGGCCAATACGGCCGCCGCTACCAGCGGCACGAGGAGGATCGCAAGTTCAGCCATGCACCCTCTCCCAGCATGCTTCGCATGCCGACCTCTCCCGCGCAGCGGGAGAGGCGTACTGGTCGTGGATCAGTTCCGCCTTCACCTTCTCTCTCCCCGGAACTGGTCGAGCGCTTGCACATCGACCGTGTCGAAGCGCTCGCGGATGCGGAACAGGAAGATGCCGATGACGATGAACGCGATCAGGATGGAAAACGCCACGCTGATCTCCACCACCAGCGGCATGCCGCGCGCCCCGGTGGCGGCGAGGTTCACGCCATTCTCCAGTGACAAAAAGCCGGCGACCTGACTGACCGCATTACGGCGCGTCACCATCATCAGCAAACCGATGAGCACCACGGACAAGGCCAATGCGATGTCCTCGCGTGCCACCGGGTCGGCATGCACCGTGACTGGCAGCATCACCATCAGCGACAGCGCCACCAAAACGATGCCGGCGAGCATGGTGAGGCCGATGCTGACCACCGTTTCAATCTCGCGGTGGATGCCGAGACGGAACACCATGCGCCGCAGCGCCATGGGGATGACGATGGCCTTGAAGCCGAGTGCGATCGCGGCAGTGATGTAGAGATGCGGCGCCTGCTGAATATACGCCTGCCATGCCACCGATGCTGCCAGCACCAAAGCGTGCAGCGCGAGCACGTTGATCAGCGCGTAGAGCCGATCCTGGTACAGCATCGCGAAACTGACCAGAACCAGACCGCCGGCCAGCATGTGCGAAACATCGAAGGCAAACCCGTGTGTCACATGCCCCCCGAGACGAACAGCAGCAGAACGCCGAGAAGGCTCAGCATCAGTGCGGCGCCCAGGAAGTTGGGCACGCGGAACACGCGCATCTTGGCGATCGACATCTCGAATACGCCAAGCAGCACGCCGGCCACCGCCAGCTTCAGCAGATAGCTGCCCAGGCCGAGCGCGTAGCCTCCCGCGAGACCGAATGGAAAAAAGATGCAGCCGATGGCCGAAACGTAGAGCAGCAGCTTCAGCGATGCGGCGAGATCGATCATCGCCAGATGGCGGCCGGAATATTCCAGCACCATCGCCTCGTGCACCATGGTGAGTTCGAGATGCGTCGCCGGGTTGTCCACCGGAATCCGGGCATTCTCCGCCAGCGCCACTATGATGAATGCGACCAGCCCGAGCGCCAGCGACACGCGCAAGCCGACAGCGGAAAAGGCCATGTAGTTTGCGATGGTGGAAAGCTGAGTCGATCCCGCGATCAGCGCGACTGACAGCACGATCATCAGCATCGCGGGTTCGGCGAGCGACGCGATCATCACCTCGCGCGAGGAACCGATGCCGCCGAAGCTGGTGCCGACGTCCATCGCCGCCAGCGCCTGCGCGAAACGGGCGCTGCCCAGGAGTGCCGTGATGGCGATCAGGTCGCCGGACCAACTGAACAGCAGCCCGGTGGCGAAAGTTGGCACCAGGGCGGCGGCGACCCAGGTGACGGCGAAGATGACGTACGGCGCCACGCGAAACAGCCAGGACGCATTCTCCGCCAACACCACGTTCTTGGCGAGCAGTCGCTTCAAATCACGATAGGGTTGGATCAGCGACGGACCCTGGCGCCGCTGCAGACGCGCCTTCACCTTGCGCACCAGTCCCGTCAGCAGCGGCGCAAGCAGGAGCACAAGCGCCATCTGCAAGCCTTGTACGAACAGCCCCTGGATCACTGCCATAGTGCGAGCGCCAGCAGGAGAATGACCAAGGCGGTGAAGACGAGGGCAAGATAGCGGCGAATGGTCAGGAACTGCAGGTGATTCAGCACCTGCGAGAGGTTCCAAACCTGACTGGCGATCGGGGCATAAAGCGTGTCCCAGATCGGGTCGCTGATGTGCTTTTCAATGCGCGCCGCGGCGGTGTCGCCTGGAGCGGGCATTGTCACCGTTTCATGGGTGCGGAACACCACCGCGCCGTAAACCCGGCGGATCGGCTGGGCGAAGCTGGCACCCGTGTACTGAGTCTCCGGTCGCGGATCAGGAAAGCCGCAATCCCAGGCCGGCGCTCGGCGCAGCGCGCGCGACGCAAACCGGTGGATCACCAGCACGGCCAGCGAAGCGGAGACGGTGATGAACACGAACACCAGCAGGCCATTGTACGAACTGCGTGCGCTCTCTACCGGCACAATCGACAGCCATGCGACGCCGAGTTGGCGCGGCATATGCGCGCCGGTAAGCGCCTGCGTCACCGGTGCGAGCAGATCGATCAGCACGCCGGGGAAGATGCCGGCCAACAGGCAAAGCCCGGCGAACCCGAACATCGCATACAGGGAGAAGCGATCGACCTCGCGCGCGTCGGCCGCGGCCCGCGTGCGCGGCCGGCCAAGGAAGGTGACACCGAACGCCTTGACGAAGCAGGCGGCGGCGAGTGCGGCGGACAGCGCCAGCAGCGCGCCATCCGCCGGGATCGCAAGCTTCAATCCCCATTGCGGCAGATCGGGGTGCAGCAGGATCGCCTGGAAGGTCAGCCACTCGGAGACAAACCCGTTCAGCGGCGGTAGCGCGGAAATGGCCACGCAACCGACGAGGAATGCGAATGCCGTCTTCGGCATGCGATGGATCAGCCCGCCGAGATGATCCATGTCGCGCTCGCCGGTTGCTGTCAGCACCGCGCCAGATCCGAAGAACAGCAGGCTCTTGAAGACGGAGTGGTTGAAGACGTGGAACAGCGCCGCGGTAAGTCCGAGTGCAGCGGCGGCGGGAAGCTGATTGGCACCAAAAGCCAGCGCCAAGCCAAGCCCGATGAAGATGATGCCGATATTCTCGACCGTGTGGTACGCGAGGAGCCGCTTCAGGTCGTGCTCCATCAGCGCATACAGGACGCCCAGCACCGCCGTGATGCCACCGACTGCCAGCACCAGCGTGCCTGACCACCACACCGGTGTGCCAAGCAGATCGAATGCGATCCGGATAAAACCGTAGACGGCCACCTTGGTCATCACGCCGCTCATCAGCGCGGATACATGGCTGGGCGCGGCGGGATGGGCGAGTGGCAACCAAGCGTGCAACGGGACCACGCCGGCCTTGGATCCCGTGCCAATTAAAGCGAGCACCAGTGCCAGAGCGGCGATGCCGTTCGGATGCGTCGCGCGCATTGCGTCAAAGGCGTAGCTGCCGGTCGCGCCCGCGAGCAGGCCGAAGCAGAGCAGGAGCGCCAGCCCCGAAAAGCTGGCCATGATGATGTAAACGTAGCCGGCTTGGGCGTTGCCGCTTTCGCGATGGTGCGACATGACGAGTGCCCAGGAGGCAAGCGACATCAGTTCCCAGGCAAACAGGAAGCTGAACGCATCGGCAGCAATCACCACCAGGTTCAAGCCAGCGAGGAATGCCGGATAAAAGGGAAGAACGCGCTGCGGCTCGGGCTCGTGCCTGCCATAGCCGAGTGCGTAGAGACTGGCGCCGGCGCTGCCCAGACCGACGACAAACAGGAAGAACGCGGCCAGTGGATCGAGGTGGAAATGCGCACCGGTCCAGGGCAGACCGATCGGCAGTGTCAGGCTGGCGGGCTGCGCCGTGAACGAGAACAGCGCGACCAGCAGCGAGAAGAGGGAGATTCCGAGGCTGCCGCCATAGACGATGTTGCAGCCGGAAGGGGACCTCGCGGTGAAGGCGCCAAGCACGGCGAGCCCAAGCAGCAGCACGATGCAGGCCAGCGACAGAGCGATCATGCGCGGCGTGTCTGGGTGCGGCGATGCGTCGGCGCGGAATTGATCAGACGAACTCCGCGTCCGCCCTGGCTGCTGCTCGCGCCGTCGGAGATCAGTTCGATGCCGGCCTCCTGCAATGCGCCGACGAGTTTCATCAGCGAGTCGACGTTGCCACGCACGACGCCGTCGCTTGCCTCCATGCGCTGGATGGTGGGCAGCGACAGGCCACACAACTCGGCCAAAGCACGCTGGTCCAGGCCGAGCATGGCACGCGCAGCCCGCATCTGGCCTGAAGTTATCACGTTCAGCCCATCCAAACTGATGGTTAAAGCATCCAAAGGTAGATACAACGCTGGCATTTTACGCGCAAGCCCTGCAATCGGGGCATGGCGGCATCAACCGATAACTAGGGATTTGGTGCCTACGATCGCGAAGCAACGGGACAGCAGGCTATGGACCAGTCGCTATCGCGCGGGATGCGCCAGCTTGCCGCATTGGGGTTCGGCAAGGCGGGGCTCTGGGCAGTCGTGGCCATCCTGCTCGCGCTGCTGCTCATCGGAACTGGCGTATGGCACGCGCGCCAGTCTGAGGAACAGCGGGCCGAACGGATCGCGTTCCAGCTTGCGGATGCTGTCGCACAGGATGTCGAACGCCATGTGGAGCAGCTTGATCTCACGCTGCGCAGGGTGATGGAAGGAGAACAGACTCCGGCCAGCCAGACCCTGACCCAGCAGCAACGCAATGCGGTTCTCTTTGAGCGCACACCGCGGGACCGGACGATCGCCTTTCTCGATGTGCTGGATACGAATGGCCGCGCGCTTGCCAGCTCGGGCCCGACCGATCTCCCGACCAGTTGGGCCAAGCAGGATTACTTTGAAGCTCACCGCAACAGCAGAGCGGAAGCCGTGTTTGTGGGCCAGCCGTTCTCGACCGACCATGAGAACAGTGTTGGTTTCACCGTCAGCCGTCGTATCACAG
>CAYRTL010000031.1:504-43682 GCA_964427005.1 uncultured Acetobacteraceae bacterium | reverse complement strand
GATTGTAGTGATTGCAACGCCAGCGCCTGAATTTGCCCGGTTGCCGGCGGGCGCGCTTCTCGGATGCCGAGTATCTCATTCGCGGTCTCCCCCATCCGCGATCATGCTTTTTTTCATCAGCCGCAGTTCGAGTGCCTGCTCGGCGACAACCTCCTTCAGCGCGCGCGCTTCCTGACGCAGGGTCGTCACCTCGCCGCTGGTCGCCGTCCGTGCCGTGTCGCCCGCCAGCCGGCGTTTGCCGGCTTCCAGGAACTCCTTCGACCAATTGTAGTACATGCTTTCGGCAATGCCTTCACGCCGGCACAGCTCGGCGATGCTGGCTTCACCGCGCAGGCCATCCAGCACGATGCGGATCTTCTCCGCGGCCGAATACTGCTTGCGGGTCGCGCGACGGATGTCCCTGACCAGCCGTTCCGATGCGGACGGCGGCTTCGACGATTTCTGGCTTATCTTCACTCCTTCGTCGTTACGATGGGCCAGAAATCCTCCTTTCCTCAATCCATGCCCGCTGCCTCATAGGCGCTGACGCCGGGCAGGCGAAGTCGAGACCGCGCCGCGTCCGGTTTTTCTCCCGTTTGGCCTCGTCCCACTCGACGTGCGCTTCGGTTCACCATCTCAGATGGCAACCGGCCCATCAGCCTGTGGCTTCAAGACGATCTCGCGGATTGCGTCGTGGATGAGTTGTGCGACGCTGCGCCCGGCGGCATGGCGGACCTGGGTCGATCGCTCGATCGATTGGCAGGCCCGGGAAGACGGTCTACACAGCCTGCCGATGCCCCGCAATGGTCACCCGGGGGAAGATCGCGCGGGTGATGGAGATGAATTGGTCCGTAAGTGTTTGAGAATAAAGGCTGCGCCCTTAGCTCAGTTGGATAGAGCAACAGCCTTCTAAGCTGTGGGTCAGTGGTTCGAGTCCACTAGGGCGCGCCAGTCACTCGGCGCTGCAACGATTCAGCGTTCCCCCGGCGCCCACCGGTAGATTCGCCGCAGGCTCTCGCCCATCAGCGCAGCCCGATCACCGTCGGACAGGCGATCGGAGACGCGGAACGCCTCGACACCTTGTTCATAGCTCAGCAGCGCGACTGCCCGGGTCCAGTCGGTTCCCCACATACAGCGGTCGAAACCGAACGCATCGAAAATGCGACAGAGCGGGTCCCAAATGTCCCTATAGGGGAATGCCTCATGCGACAGAGTACAGGCGCCGGTGATCTTCACCGCGATGTTCCTGTGCGTGGCGAGCTTGAGCAGGTTCGGCAGATCCGCGAATGGCTGAGCCGGTGCCGGCGGCTCGAACGGCTGCTGCAGCCCGAGATGGTCAATCACCAGCACCGTGTCAGGATTGCGAGCCGCCAGCAGCGCAACCTGCTCCAGTCGTCCCCAACAGAGCAGATTTACCGGCAACGAATGCTGTCTTGCGGCGGCGAGGACCTGGTTGATCCCAGGATCGGCGGCGTCGGTCGAGACGCCGCGGTTCAGCATCAGCCGGATCGCGACCGCGCCATCAGTGGCCGCCCAATCGGCGATCGTGTCAGCCACGCTGGGATCTGTCGCATCCACGGGCTTGATCAGCCCGAACCGACCAGGATGATCCTGGTAAACCCGGATGGCATAGCTTGCATCGTAGCGGTACATGGTGAACGGCGAGACCAGCAACGCGCCGTCCACACCGACCGCGTCCATCGCACCTACCATGTCGTCCCCCGTGACCTCCGGCGGCCCTTGGAGGACATCGGCCCAAGGCCTACCGGGGTGATTGCGTTCGTAGGCGTGAACCTGGGCATCTATTGTCAGCATGACGTTCGGTTCCTCCGCCGCGGTGGGTTACGTCGCTTCTTCAGGCGCCGTACTTCGCAGCACATCCAGTGGCACCAGCCGTCCGTTTCGCTCGAAATGCCAGAACGTCCAACCATTGCAGGCAGGCGCATTCTGCACGGCCGCGCCAACCTTGTGGATTGAACCACGAATGGCACCGGCCATCACTGTCCCATCCGCGGCCACCACCGCACTCACCCGACGCATACGGTCGAACAGCTTGGTTCCCGGAGCGAGTAGGCCACGTTCGACGAGACTGCCGAACGGCACGCGCGGCTGCTCGCGCTTCGAGACCGCACCAGACAAGGACTCCTCCGAGAGGGGGCGCGTCTTGCGCACACGTCCAATCGCGGCCTCGGCGTACGCGGGGTGACGCTCGATGCCGATGAAGTGCCGGCGCAGCCGCTTGGCGACGACAGCGGTCGTACCGGTGCCGGCGAAGGGATCCAGCACGATGTCTCCCGGCGTGGTGCTTGCCAGCAGAACCCGATGCAGCAGAGCCTCGGGCTTCTGGGTCGGATGCAGCTTCAGGCCGTGCTGATTGCGTAACCGTTCCGCGCCAGTGCATAGCGGAATCCACCAGTCGCTGCGCATCTGCACGTCGTCGTTCAGGGCTTTCATCGCTGCATAGTTGAACCGATGCCGCGAATCCCGCCCCCGAGCCGCCCAGATCAGCGTCTCGTGGGCGTTGGTGAAGCGGCGGCCCCGAAAGTTCGGCATCGGGTTCGCCTTGCGCCAGATCACGTCATTCAGCACCCAGAACCCGAGGTCCTGCAGTATGGCGCCGATACGGAAGATGTTGTGGTACGCGCCGATCACCCACAGCGTACCGTCCTTGCGGAGCAATCGGCGGCACTCGGTCAGCCACTCGCGCGTAAACGCGTCGTACGTGGCGAAGTCGGTGAAGCGGTCCCACTCCTCATCAACGCCATCGACGAGGCTGTCGTCCGGGCGACGCAGCTCGCCCCGAAGCTGCAGGTTGTATGGCGGATCGGCGAACACGCAATGCACTGAGGCTGGCGGCAGCATGCGCATGAGCTGCACGCAGTCCCCCAGCATGACCTGATCGAGCGGCAGTTCGCGGACGACTTCCACGTGTCTCCCGAGGCGGGAAGGGCAGGGCCCTTGGAGCCATTCCGAGGGCGCGCCTATCGTGGCTGGCGCGCGGAAGTCACGTCAATCGCCATTCAGTTCCAGAACCAACTGGCCAACGGTGCCGAAACTCGGCCGATGATGCGGGGTCGGACCGAGGCGGCGCAGCGCCGCCACGTGGAATTCGGTCGCATAGCCGACATTGGTGTCCCAGCCATAGCCGGGAAACCGCGCCGCAAGCCGGGTCATCGCCCGATCACGCAGCACCTTGGCCACGATCGATGCGGCGGCGATCGACAGCGATTGGCCGTCGCCGCCGACAACGCAGCGGACCGAGCAGGGAAGCGGTGGTGGCTGATTGCCGTCCACCAGAGCCAGATCGGGCAGTGACGGCAAGCGGCTGACAGCACGCCTCATCGCCAGCATTGCAGCGCGGAGAATGTTCAGCCGCTCGATCTCCGGCACCGAGGCTGCACCAACCGCTATCTCTGCCCGACCGGAGGCGCGCAATGCCACGAAAGCCGCCAGGCGCTGTTCCGCCGAGAGCTTCTTTGAGTCATCGAGCAGCGCGGCAAGCCGGCGCGGGACACCGGTCGGAAACACGACCGCGGCGGCAACGACAGGACCCGCGAGCGGCCCGCGTCCCACCTCATCGACCCCGGCGACGCGGCCGCCGGCTCGCTTTTCCAAGACGAAATTTGGCACCTGCCGAGACTAGCTACCGGCCGGAGTCGGGCCAATCATGAATCCGGTTCGGCGAGTTGCGCCGTGAGATGGCTGACCAAGCTTCGGACCTTTGGTGAACCGGCGCGGTAGGCCGGGCTGACCGCATGCAACGTGGTTCCTGCGGGGCGGTGTTCCGGCAGCAGCCGAACCAGGCGGCCGTTGGCGAAATCCTCCTCCACCAAGTAGTCGGCGCAAAGCAAAATACCGACACCGGCACGTGCCGCGTCGCGTCGCAGCATTGCGTTGTTCACCTGCAATCTGCCGTAGATCGGGATTTCCGCCAGTCCCTCGCTACCGGTGAACTGCCAGCTCGAACCCAAATTCTCTGTACCGGTGATGCAGTGGTGCGAGCTGAGATCGGCCGGCATCGCGGGAGTACCGTGACGCGCAAGGTAGGATGGCGCCGCGCACAGCACGTAATCGAGGGGCATGAGGGGCCATGCGATCAGTCCGGGTCCGTTGGTCGGAGCGGTGCGGATCGCGAGGTCGTAACCTTCCTCAATAAGGTCGATCGACCGATCCGATAGCTCGACGTTCAGGGACAGCTCCGGATGTTGGTGCAGGAAATCAACGACGATTGGTCCCAAGCGGGTAGTGCCGAATACAACCGGAGCCGTGATACGCATGCTGCCGCGGACCGGGGCCTCGGGCTTTGCCGCCGAACGTGCTGCTTCCATCTCCTCCAGGATGCGCGAGCACTGCACAAAGAAGCTCTCACCGACATCGGTCAGTGCGACGCGCCGCGTCGTCCGATGCAGCAGCCGCGCGCCGAGCCAATCCTCGAGTGTCTGCACGTGCTTACTGGCGGTAGCTTGCGATATTCCGAGCTCACGCGCCGCACCTGAGAAACTTCGGGTGCTCGCAACCTTGGCGAACACAGTCATGCTCGTCAGCCGGTCCACTTGATCACTCCCGGTCGTGGCATTGGTCTGCTGTCGTGTTGGCGCGCAATTCAATCATTCGCTTTCCTAATAAAGAGTTCAAGGCACGTTCCGTCCATTCCGGTTGGCGTGCCAGCGGTAACGCAATACCGTAGATTCCGCTCTCGCCTGAGCGGCGCCACCTGGGCAAAGTGACGAACTCAGAAGGAGAGGGACCTGCATGCGGCTATGTGAAATTGGGCGAGAACTGCGAATGCTTGCGGCGTTGATCGCTGCGAACGCGTTCGCCTGGGCTCTCGCCTGGCTGGCATTCTCGGACCGGCCCGTCCTCTTGGGCGTCGCAATGCTAGCCTGGGTGTTCGGTCTGCGTCATGCGGTTGACGCCGACCATATCGCCGCGATCGACAACGCAGTCAGGAAGCTCAGTGCGGCAGGTGGGCGGCCGATAGCGGCAGGACTGTACTTTTCGCTAGGGCATTCTACGGTGGTCATCTTCGCATGCGCTGCCCTCGCCTCGATGGCCGCAGCGGTCCAAGGATGGATGCTACCAGTCCAAAAAGTTATCGGCCTGATCGGCGCCGGTATTTCCGCGGTGTTTCTTCTCGGCATAGCCGGGGCCAATCTGCTTGTTCTGGGTGCTGCCTGGCGCGACTTCGCCCGGGCGCGCAGAGGCCGCGATTCCCAGGCGCTGGTGCCGGGCCCGACTGGCCCGTTGGCCATGGCGCTGCGTCCGATGCTGCGCGCTGTCTCCCGCAGTTGGCACATGTATCCAGTCGGATTCCTGTTCGCCATCGGCTTCGATACGGCGACGGAGATCGGGTTGCTCGGGGTCTCTGCGACTCAGGCCGCGCAGGGACTGAAGCTCTGGCACACCATGATATTCCCTGCGCTCTTCACGGCCGGCATGGCCTTGGTCGATGCCGCAGACAGCGTCCTGATGGTCGGCGTATATGATTGGGCCAAGGTCAATCCCTTGCGAAAGCTTTGGTACAATCTGACTATCACCGCCGCGACGGTCGTAATGGCCGTGGTGATTGGCGGGATCGAGGCATTGAACCTGCTGGCCGACCGCCTGGGTTTGGAGGGGCGGGTCTGGCAGGCTATCGCGGACCTGAACGATGACCTGACCGTGCTCGGGTTTATCATGGTCGGAACTTTCGTCTTGTGTTGGCTGATATCGATGATGGTCTATCGCTGGAAACGCTTTGGCGAAGTGGTGACGGGCAATTCGTGAGAAGGGCCTGGTTGCTGTTTCTGGCGCTGTGCTTGGGCGGCGCTGCCCCCGACGCAGAGCAACTGCAGCCGGTTGCCTCCATTGCTGGCGGTAGGCTTGTTGTGACGGGTGCGGCCGGGCAGGGTACCGTGCCGGTGTACCTGTCGGCCGACTGGACACGCAGGCAGAGCGACGTCAGCCGCGTGCTGATAATTATCCATGACGCATCGCGCGACGCGGACAGGGCGCTGCGCATCGCGCGCGCAGCGCAGTACGCGGCGCACGAGGATCGTGTGGCCACGATGCTCGTAGCGCCACAGTTTCTCGCCGAGACTGATGTGGCGGCGCATCGCGTCACAGAGGATGTGCTGCGCTGGAGGGCGTCCGGCTGGAGCGATGGCGAGGCAGCGCAGGCACCTTCACCCCTTAGTTCGTTCACGGTCCTGGATACAATTCTGGCGCGATTGGCCGATCCCTCGACTTTTCCGGCCTTGCGCCGCGCTGTGGTTGCCGGATACGCAGCCGGAGCACAATTGGTGCAGCGCTACGCAGTCGTCGGGCGTGGGGCGGCAGTGCTGGAACAGCGCGGGATCTCGGTTCGCTACGTAGTGGCGAATCCTTCGGCCTATCTGTGGTTCGGTGACGATAGGTCGAATGGCGGGAGCAGCCTTTCATGCACCGGCATGAACCGATGGCCCTACAGTCTCGCTGGGGCTCCAGATTATGTCGATACGGCGGAAGACTCCGAGGATCGCTACATCAAACGCGACGTCGTGTACCTGCTTGCGGAGGGCAATACCGACCGGGAACCACCAGCCGGTTGTCAGGCGGCGATACAGGGACCAAACCGGTATGCACGCGGGATGAACTACCTGTTCGCTCTGGAGCTGCGCCACCCCAACCTGGTGCGACACCGCATTCTGAGCGTTTGGGGTGCCGGTCCAGATTCCGCGACACTTTTTCTCTCGCCTTGCGGCCTGGCAGCGCTGTTCGACCAGACGAAGTGTGCGGCGTTCTAGTCATATCCGTTGCAGTATCGCCGGTTGTTCCTTGAGGCCAGAAGGATGATCGATCTGGTCGGGCAGCGCTTCTGGCCACTGCCATGCAGGAGGCGCGAACAGGTGACGCATGGCGGTGAGGTCGCAATGGAACGGCGGCCCGGACGGCCTGTCGCTTTGCATGAACAGCACGAACAGTCTTCCGTCCGGACGCAACCAGCGATGCAGACGCCGCACGTAGTTTGGCCATAGCGCCGGCGGCAGGGCGCACAGGCAGGTCTGGTCGTATACCGCATCGAAGGGTTGGTCCGGGTCCCAGGCAAACAGATCAGCCTGCTCGATCTTCGCCGGCACTTTCAGCCGTTCAAGGCGGGCCCGCTGCATGGCGATCGCGGTTGGTGCTGCATCTACAAATGTCACCTCGAACCCAGCCTCAGCCAAAGCCAGAGGCTCGAGACTACGCCCGCCGCCAGGGATCAGAATGCGACAGGGCTGCATCATCCCCGACTCGCGCCAT
Source organism: uncultured Acetobacteraceae bacterium (assembly GCA_964427005.1). GTDB lineage: Bacteria > Pseudomonadota > Alphaproteobacteria > Acetobacterales > Acetobacteraceae > JAMXLO01. The sequence goes on along the minus strand of CAYRTL010000031.1, from coordinate 36,443 downwards.
TCAAGAAACGCTGGGCTCAGTCCGTGTCGTTCCCACCCGGTTGCGCCGTCTCGGTAACGCGTCTCCCAATCGACGGCTTGCGTCTCACTCATGTTACCGTCTCCGGAAGAGACATCCATGCCGGGATCCGCGGCACCAGCGTCGCTGTCCCGCAGGTCAAACGGGCGCGAAGTGAGTCGATACGGAGGACTGCCAGGCCCGACTGGTCGCGGCCAGATCGCATGGTTCCCACCTCCGTGCCATCCCGCAGCACCGGCGTGCCCGGCTCAGGCAGTGATCCAGTCACGTCCACGGGAATCAGACGGCGCTTGACCAAGCCACGGTACTTGGTTCGCGCGGTCAGTTCCTGGCCCATGTAGCAACCCTTGCTCCAGGACACGCCGTGCAATTCGTCGAAACCCGCCTCCAGCAGCACGGTCTTTTCGGCTTCCAGGTCACGCGATCCGTCGGGTAAGCCGAGTGCAAGGCGGTGACGGTCCCAGTCGATCTCCAGTGCCGTTGTCGGCAATGGTGAGGCGGACAGAAGACGCCATCCCGCAGTGGGCAAGCGAGGATCGGCCGCAACAACAGTCGCCGCTGGCGGCTCTCCACCCCAGGCAGCGTAAACGCACAGCTCCGGCACTTCCCGCAATGCCACCTTCGAACGCAAGCGATAGCGCGACAGGCGCTGTAGCACCGCAGGTATCTGGTCGCGCTCGCAATCGAGCAGCAGGCAGTCGGCTTCGCCGAAAATGAAGAAGTCCGCGAGCCATTTGCCTTGCGGCGTCAGGAGCGCAGCCCATACGGCACGGCCGGGAACGGCCTGCGCCACATCATTGGACACCAGGCCTTGCAGGAAGGTGACGCGGTCCTCTCCGGTCACCTCGATCACGCCCCGATCGGGCAGCGCTGCCAGTCGAGTCATGGCGAAAGAGTGGGCCTTGGCGCTTTGACTCGCAAGAACTGCTACAGAAGCAATCGGATGAAGATCGCACAGATCATGGCGGGAGCGCCGACCGGCGGCGCGGAGCTGTTTTTTGAACGCTTGAGCATCGCCTTGTTTCAGGCGGGGGAAACGGTTCTCCCCGTGATCCGACGCAATGCACAGCGGAAGGAACGACTTGCCAAAATGGGGCTGGGCTCGATTCAGCTCGATTTCGGCGGTCCATTCGATCTCTTCACCAAGCCTCGGTTGCGCCGGGTGTTATGCGGCTTCGCCCCACGTGTCGTGGTCGCATGGATGAATCGCGCCGCGCACTTCACGCCCCAGGGCGAGTGGGTGCTGGCCGGCCGGCTCGGTGGCTACTACGACCTGCGTTACTATCGGCACTGCGATCACCTGATCGGCAATACGCGCGGAATTGTGGACTGGATTGTGCGGCAGGGCTGGCCGGCGGGACGAGTGCACTATCTGCCTAATTTCGCCCCCGATCTGGCGAATGCGGCACCTGCACCGCTCGATATTCCTCCTCGCAGCCGGATTGTGCTGGCTCTCGGTCGCCTGCACCCCAACAAGGGCTTCGACATTCTCATCAAGGCCATGCCCGCCTTGCCGAATGTACACGTGGTGATAGCTGGCGAGGGCCCGGAGCGCGCCGCACTGCTCGACCTTGCACAAGCAGAGCGCGTGACGGATCGGCTGCATCTGCTGGGTTGGCGAGGCGATACCGCCGCCCTGCTCGCCGCGGCAGACCTATTGGTCTGTCCCTCGCGCCACGAACCACTCGGCAATGTCATATTGGAAGCCTGGTCTGCCCACCGTCCGGTCGTTGCCACAACAACCGATGGTCCGCGCGAACTGGTCACCACCGGCCAGGATGGTATCCTGTTCGCACCGGAGGATCCGCAGCGCCTGGCGAACGCGATAGTGACCGTCCTGGACGACCGATCGCGTGCGAGGGACTTGGCCGATGCGGGCCGCCTTCGCTACGAAACCGAGTACGCCGAGGCGCCGGTCGTGGCACGCTGGCGGGAATTTCTTGCGACAGTGGAGAAACGCTGATGTGCGGCATCGCCGGCCTGATCCTCGCGCCGGGTGCGTCGCCAGCTGATCCCGCGACCCTGTCGCGGCTGATCAATTCACTGGCACATCGTGGACCTGACGGAACTGGTCACGCCGTGCTTGGCCGCGTTGCCCTCGTACACAATCGGCTGTCAATCATCGACCTGGTGACCGGCGACCAGCCGCTGTTCGCCGGCCCGGCCTCGCTGGTCTGCAACGGCGAGATCTACAATTATCGCGAACTTCGCGTCGCGATGCCGGAGGTGAACTTCGCGACCAACAGTGACTGCGAGCCTCCTCTGCATATCTGGCTGCGCGAAGGCGCTGATTACGCGCAACATCTGCGTGGCATGTACGCCATCGCGATTCATGAGCGTGTGCAGCGCACCGTAACCCTGACCCGTGACCCGTTCGGTATCAAGCCGCTCTACATCGCGCAGATCAGTGGCGGATTGGCGTTTGCTTCAGAGCCGCAGGCATTGCTCGAAGCAGGTCTCGTCGCACGATCGGTGCGGCCAGCGGCGCGCGAGGAACTCCTGCAGCTTCAATTCACCACCGGCCCCGATACGATCTTCGAAGGAATCCAGCGTCTGTTGCCAGGTGAAACGCTGACCTGTGCGGACGGTCATGTCCTCGATCGGCGGCGTGTCTCCCACATCCCAGAGGGCGGACCGGAAAACATCGATGAGGACGCCGCATTGACGCGGCTCGATCAGGCACTGGAAGAGAGTGTGGATCTGCATCAACGCAGCGACGTACCTTACGGGATGTTCCTGTCCGGCGGTATCGATAGCTCGACGCTGCTCACACTCATGGCTCGTCTGAACTCGCAGCCAGTGCTGGCGTACACCGCGGGCTTCGATGCACCGGGTGCGGCCGATGAGCGCGAACACGCCGCGGTGGTGGCCAAAGCGCTGGGAGCACAGCACGAAGCGATCGAGATCACTGAGCGCATGGTCTGGCAGCACTTGCCGGAAATCGTCGCATGCATGGACGACCCGGCCGCCGATTATGCGATCATTCCAACCTGGTTCCTTGCACGGCGGGCGCGACAGGATGTCAAGGTCGTGCTGTGCGGCGAGGGGGGTGACGAGATTTTTGCCGGCTACGGCCGCTATCGCAGTGCGATGAAGCCGTGGTGGATGGGCGGTCGCACCATGTGGGCGCGCGGCAGCTTCGATCGGGTGGATGTACTGCGGCATCCGCCTTCGACCTGGCGTGACGGTATCGCGGCGGCCGAAGCCGAGGCAGCCGAAGGCGGTCGATCGCGGTTGGCCGCAGCGCAAGCCACCGACATGGCCGATTGGCTGCCGCACGATCTGCTGCTCAAGCTCGATCGCTGCCTGATGGCGCATGCGGTGGAAGGACGGACCCCCTTCCTCGATCCTGGCGTGGCAACGGCGGCGTTCCGGCTCCCCGACGCAATGAAGCTGCGGGACGGCATGGGCAAGTGGATCCTGCGAAAGTGGCTGGAAAAGCACCTGCCCGTCGCGCGGCCATTCGCTCCGAAGCAGGGCTTCACCGTTCCGGTTGGCGAGTGGATCAAAGCGCAAGGCGCACGGCTAGGGCCGCTGGTTGCGGCCCAGCCGGGGATCGCCGAGATTGCTGACCCTGCAAAGGTGCGGCTGCTGTTCAGCCACATCCGCCGCTGGCGGCACGGTTTCGCCTGCTGGAAGCTGCTGTTCTACGCGCTTTGGCACCGGCGGCACATCCTGGGCCTCCCGCCGGTGGGCGACGCGTTCGAGACGCTGGCGGCGACCTGATGATCAGGCCAGGCTGATCGTCCCAGCTTCCGGGCCCTTGGCTCCCTGGACCACACCCATACGTACGGACTGGCCTTCCTGCAGGGGCCCGAGTCCAGCCCGCTCAAGCACGCTGGCATGGATGAACACGTCCTTGCCGCCCGACTGTGGCGTGATGAAACCGAACCCCTTGTCCGGGTTGTACCACTTGACCGTTCCCATCGTCTCGACGGCTGAGCTCAGATCCACTTGCCGCCTTGGCGGGCCATCGAAGCTGCGCTGCGGGCGCTGCTGGAAAGACGGCCTGCCGCGCGGACTGGCACTCGCACTCGCGGTTGCGGTGCTCTCATCGACCGAGATGACCTGATCGACCTGCCGCCCCTTCTGCCCCTGGCCCACACGAATGCGCAGTGTGGCACCCGGGCTCACCGTCTGGTGGCCTGCCGCCTGCAGTGCGTTGACGTGCAAGAACACGTCCCCTGAGCCGTCGTTCAGTGCAACAAAACCGTAGCCTTTTTCGGCATTGAACCACTTCACGGTCGCTTCCGTTTCCGGTCCCGACGAGGAAGTCGAGAAGGATGGGAACGGCATGGGCGAAGGGGCGTTGCCGAAGAAGTTGTCGTCGTCAAAACCGCGACGGCGTGGAGGCCGTTGGCGGTCGTTCCTGGGTGAGCGCAAAGCGAAACTGTCCTTTATCGTCTGCTGGGAGGGCAGCTACGATACCCCCAATTGCGTCGCGTTGATAGCGGCCCCCCCTTGGTCGTCGAAAATCTTAATGCACTCACTCGAAAGCGCGTTTGATGCGCGCCCAGTCCTCGATCGCCCGCTCCTCGCCGGGCGTGATCGGGATGACAAGCTGGCTCCAGCCGGCGCTACGCAGCGCCTCCACCCGTTGCTTCAGTTCCTGCTCGGTTGCGGTGAAGGTGGTGCGGCGGATCAGTTCCGCTGTCACGAACTTCCGTTCCTCAGGCTTCAAGAAGACGAAATGGCCGCGGTGGTTGTTCAGGTAGCGCGCGTCCGAAGGTTCAAAGCCTCGTGCCATCGCAACGTAGCCATCGATCTGTTCCTTCACCGATGGCGGCACCGGGGACGTATTCTGCCAGCCTTCCATATCCAGATCGGCTGCACGATGCAGCAGGACCGCCGCGCGCGGACCAGCCTGTGCCACGGCGCGCGGACTGTCGGCGGGTTCGCCATCCTGCAACACACAGCCACAAGCCCATGCAGTCGCGTATAGATCGCCGGCGCCGCGCCCGGCTTCCTTCCAGCTTTGCTGCATGCCTTCCAGCGCTGTCATCGCGCCGGGCACATCGGAGATGAATGTCTTCCAGCCGGCGTGCAACTTGGCGGTCAAAGCCTGCGACTTCGGGCCGTAAGCGGAGATGTGCAGCCGGATCGGATCGCGTGTGTTGATCAGGCCGAAATCGGGATTGAGGAAGCGGATCTTCTTGCGCTTACCCTCAACGTTTGTCTCCAGCGTCTCGCCGTTCAGCAGACCGTAGACGACGCGTATATACTCCTCCATGTCGGCGAGCTTCATGGCGCCGAGACCCATCGCGCGGCGGGCCGAGAAGCCGGTGCCGACGCCGAAGTCGATCCGTCCGGGCGCCAGGCCGTTCAAGGTGGCGAAGGCGTTTGCCGTCACGGCCGCGATCCGGTTCGAGGGCACGAGCACGCCGGTGCCAAGGCGGATGCGCGAGGTCTTCATTGCCGCGGCGCCCATGGCGACGAAGCAATCGGCTGTGATCATCTGCGTGTCGAAGAACCAGGCGTGGGTAAAGCCCAGTTCTTCCGCGCGTTGCGCGAGCTTCCAACAATCGCTCGATGTCGCAATGCCGATGCCGAAATCCATGATCGCCTCCCCTTGTTTAGACCACCTGCACGTCACCAGCGACGATGCGCGCACGTCCTTCCGGTGTATCCACCAGCAGCGTTCCATCTGCGTCCAGCCCGGCGAACTGGCCGGTGACGAAGCGGTCTGCCAATTGGACCCCTAATACTGTGCCGACCGGGTGAGCGCGCGCCAGCCAAGCGCTGCGGATGGGTTCGAAGCCGTGCTGCTGCCATACCTCCAGCCAGTTCCCCAATGCTGCGAGCAGCTTTTCGCGTGCCCCGTCAACAGTGGCGAGCCCGCCGCAGCCGGCGATGGTTGAAACCTTGTAGGAGACACCTGCTGGAGCCTGAAGTACGTCGAGACCGATTCCTAGAATCAACGCATCGTCAGCCTGCTCCAGCAGAATTCCGGCAATTTTGCCCTCGTTCACCAGCACGTCATTCGGCCACTTCAGCGTCACGCTCGCCTGCCGCGGTAGCAGCGAAGCGACCGCATCGGCGACTGCCAGGGCCGCAACGAAGCCAATCTCGGCGTGACGCCCTGTCGGTGCGGCAGGTCGCAGGACAATTGACAGATAAAGATTGCCGGGCGGACTTACCCAGCGGCGTGAGAGGCGGCCACGTCCGGCTGTCTGCTCATCCGCATGTACCACTGTGCCGTGTGGGGCACCTTCGCCGGCAAGACGCCACGCCTCGTCACTGGTTGACCCGATGCTGTCATAGTGACGAACGTCGAATGCGATCACGGCAGTGCGTCAAGCAGTTTCTGCGCGCGGGCACGTTTGTCCGGATTGGCATCACGCGCCACGATGCGTTGCAGCACCGAGCGCGCGCGTGGATCTCCCGCTTCGCCAAGTTCGAACCCGAGTGCGTCGCGCTTGTCGAACCACACCGGATCGAAAGGCCTCAGGGTCAGCGGTAGCCGCCGCCAATAGTATTTCAGATGGTCGGAACGCCAGTCCGCATAAACCTCTTCCCACGACAACGGCTGGCCATCCGGGTTGGCGTTGTCGATGTTGAACGGCTCAGAAACGAGCTGGTAGCGCACATCCATTGACATGCGGAGCTTATCGCTGCGGTTCGGGACGCCTTTATGCACGGTCATGCTGTGAAACAGCAGCACGTCCCCGAGAGCGAAGTCGTCAGATGCCCAGGTTCCCTCCAACGGATCCTTGATCTCGACGCCGCCAGCGCCGCCGGCAATGTCGAAATCATACACCCCGGCGGTGTGTGAACCGACCGCGATCTGCAGCGGCCCGACCTCCATCGGACAATCGATCAGCGGCATCCAGGCTGTGTAAACCTCCGTCGTACCTTGCACGTTCGGAAAATCCTGATGCGCCTTGGTGGTGTACTCCTCGCGTGCCGGGAAGATGTTGCGCATCAGCACGCGCGGATGCGGTAGAATCGGCCCGCCGAGCATACGTTCGAATAGATCAATCAAGACCGAGTGGTGTTTGAGCGCGTGGTAGTCCTCCAGGCGGTTGATTTGCCTTAGCGTCTTCAGATAAGTGGGATCGGGGTCAACGCAGAAGCCGGACAAATCGGCTATCGCATGCTCGACCGCAGCATCGCGTCGCAGCCATCCAGCGTTGCGTGCAATCTCCCCGATCTGGCGCTGCACCGCCGCCACGTCCTCGCGCGGCAGGAGATTGCGTAGGAACAGATAGCCGTCACGCCGCATGCGGGCGGCCAAGGCCGCACCATCGCCGATGAGATCAGATGAATCGATGAATCGAGCAGTCATATCCTAGTCTTTCTTCACTAAACCCATTCTTGCAAACGTGCAGCTTCCTCGCGGCAGTGTTCCGGACTACCGAGCATCTGCCTATTAAAGCTGATGCGCTTGAGCCAGTAGTGCAGCCCGAGCAGATCGGTGAACCCCATGCCGCCATGCGCCTCGGTTGCCATGCGCGCAATGTCGCGGCCGACATCACCAAGATGCGCCTTGGTCTGCAATGCCGTCAGCCGTGCCTCATCTGGCAGCGCGTCCTGTGCATAGGCGGCGTACCAGACCATTGCGCGGCACGGCTCCAACATGGTGATCATGTCAGCGAACTGGTGCTTCACCGCCTGGAAACTGCCGATCACCCGCTCGAATTGCACCCGCTGCTTCACGAAAGCGAGCGCCTGATCGAACATGTGCTGCGCGGCGCCAAGCGTGTCCGCTGCCAGGACGACGCGTCCGGCGTCAAGCACGCGTTGCATGGCGGCGAGCGGAGCGTTCGCTGCGTTCAGCATGACAGCACGTGCCGTATCGAAGGACAGATCCGTAACCGGCCGGGTACGGTCTATACTGCGATGCATGCGCATCGAGACATCGTCCATCGCCATGACGGCGGCGTTGCCGTCTGGCAAATAGGCCAGCACATGCGTAGGAGCGCCGGCATCCATCGCAGCTTCGACGTGTCGCCCATCCCGGCTGAAGCCAACGCCAAATCGCACCTCCCCTGCAGCGATGCGGGGCAGCCAGGCGGCTTGCAGTTCCTCGGTCGCGCTGTGGACGAAAGCAAGTGTCGCCATCACCACACTGCCAGCGAACGGCGCGAAGGCCGCGGCACCACCCAACACTTCGGCAGCGACGGCAGCGTCGAGCACGGCCAGGCCAGCGCCACCAAAGCGCTCCGGCACCAGCAGGCCAGGCAACCCGAGCTCTACGAGGCTTTCCCACAAATCCGGATCGAAGCCGCTGCCGGTTTCAGCATGTCTGCGCAACGCTTCGATCGAAACCCGGTCAGTGAGCAGGCCGCGCAGCGAATCCGCGAACAGACGCTGCTCTTCGGAAAGCGCGAACTCCATCAGGTCCTCGCGACCTTCGGCTCGCGTGGGAGATCCAACCCGCGTTCCGCAATGATGTTCTTCTGTATGTTGTTCGAGCCGCCACCGATCATCAGGCCGATGTCGTACAGGTAGTCGATGTTCCAGGTGGTCGCATCATCGTCCTCGGCGTCTTCGCCGGCGCTTTCGAACGGCAAGCCGGCCGTTCCAAGCGCATCGATGGCAAGTGACGAGAGCCGGAATCCAAGCATCGTGCCGCCATACTTGATGATCATGCGCTTGACACCGGAATCGACGCCCTGCGCCGCCTCGGTGAGCAGGCGCAGATTATGCGCTTTCCACGCCATGACCTCGCCCTGAAGCTTCAGGAGTCTATCGCGGTACTCGGCCATGCCGAGCAGTCCGTTCGTCTTCAGCAGCGTGATGAGCTGTTCCAGCCGAGTTGTCATCTTCTCGGCATTACCGATCATTGAGCGCTCATGCTTCAGCGTGACGTTGGCGACGTACCATCCCTTGCCGCGACCGAGTACGATCTGATCCTCCGGCACGCGAACGTCAGTGAAGAACACTTCATTGAATTCGGCCCGCCCGGTCATCGTGCGCAGCGGCCGCACTTCGATCCCGGGAGTCCGCATCGACAACAGCAGATAGGAAATGCCTTGATGCTTCGGCTTGTCAGGCTCCGTGCGGCATAGCAGGAACATCATGTCAGCGTAGTGTGCCGAACTGGTCCAGATCTTCTGGCCATTGATGATGAAGTGCCCGTCCTTAAGCACGCCGCGCGTTTGCAATGAGGCGAGGTCACTGCCGGCACCCGGTTCCGAGTAGCCTTGGCACCAAATGACATCGCCGCGAATGGTCTTCTCGATCCACTGCTTTTTCTGCGCTTCGCTGCCGATCTCGAGCAGTGTGGGCACGAGCATGCTGATCCCTTGGTTGGTTAGTCCAGCATAGATGCCCGCTGCGGCGAATTCCGAGGCGATTACCGCCGCTTCCAGCACATCAGGTTCCGCACCGTAGCCGCCATATTCGCGAGGGATCGTGCGCGCCACATAGCCGTGATCGACCAGCAGTTTCTGCCAGTCCAGCGCCTTCTGGTCGGGTCGTTTGCGTCCGCCGCCGAGTTTCGGCGATTTTTGTCCGTGGGTGCGGACGAACGCTCGTACTTCCTCCTGCAATGCGCGGTGCTTCTCCGAGAGAGTCAGGTCCATGGCGCCTCTCCTACGAATTCCGCCACACCGCCAGAGCATCCAGTGCTTCGATATCCAAGCCCCGCACCCACAACGGGTTTACTTCCAGCGCTTCGAGGTCCGGACCGAGCGCCACCGCCGCATCACCAATGCGTGCCACGATTTCAGCAATCGCGTCCAGATCAGCAGCCTCAGTCCCTCGGGCGCCTTGCAGCAGCTTCGCGCCACGCAACTCGGCCAGCATCCGCTTCACCTCAGCGGCACCGATCGGCAGCGGGCGCAGCGCCACATCCTGCAACACTTCAACCCAAACCCCACCCAAACCAACCGCGATCACCGGCCCCCATTGCGGATCGCGGGTGCAGCCCACGAACAACTCCAGCCCGCCCGAGCGCATGGGTGCCACCAGCACGCCATCTACGCGCGCGCCAGGCGGCGCCACCGCCATAATGCGCTGAAAGGCCTCCGCGATCGCATCATCACCCTGCAGATTGAGGGCTACTCCGCCGATATCGCTCTTATGGGCGATGTCATCAGACGCGATCTTCAGAACGACACGGCCGCCGATTTCCCGCGCGGCCGCGACTGCCTGATCCGCGTCGCGCGCCAGTGTGGCAGGCACCACCGGAACATTGCATTGCGCCAGGAAGCCGAGAGTCTCGCGCTCAGACTTCGGACGGTCGCTCGCCGCGGCAATCGTCGCAATCGATGCCGAAACGCCGGTAAGGCGGCGACGCTGTTCGGACCACCAGAATGCGCTTCCCAACGCGTTCATCCCGTGATGCATGCCGCTGCTGACATAAGGCAGACCGATGTCGTCTATGATGCGGGCGGAGACCTCTGTGACCGGCTTCACGGTGTGGCTGATCATCAGCGCCGGCATTTTCGCAGCGCGCAATCCCGCCGCAATGTGGCGCAGCGCCGTCAGCACAAACTCGGTCGCTTGCTCTTCGGCAACAGGTACGTCGAACAGGCAGGTCAGCGCGGAAAATTCGGATTGCTGTCCGAGGATGCGCAACCCTTGCTCGAACAGATCAGGTTGCAGTACCGCACCGCCAGTTATGTCGAGGGGATTGTGCGGCGTACCAAAACTTGGCAGCGCCTCATGCAGCTCCCTTCTGGCGGCGTCGGACAGCGGCGGCATCGGCATCCCAAGCACCTGGGCACGGTCGGCAACGATTTCGCAAGCGCCGCCCGAGATCGAAACCACTGCCAGGCCATCGAACGAAAGAACTCCGGTGCGAGTGATGACGTCGGCCGTGAACAGCAGATCCTCGATAGAGTCGACGCGCACGATGCCAAGCTGACGGCACACACCGCTGAATACGCGGTCATCACCGACCAGCGCACCAGTGTGCGCCTGCGCGGACCGCGCAGTCACATCCGAAAGCCCGATCTTCAGCACAATCAGCGGTTTCGCCGCGGCGATGGCTCGCCGAGCGGCAGCCGCGAAACTCGGCGCGTGCCGGATCGTCTCGGCGAATACCGCGATCGCTCGAACCTCGGGCTGATCCACCAGATGATCGATGAAGTCCGCACAGTCGAGGTCGGCTTCATTGCCGGTCGAAATCATATGCGACAGGCCGATTTCGTGCTGCGCCGCCAGACTGGAGATAAAGCTGCCGTTCGCGCCGCTCTGCGTCACCACGGCGATTGATCCCGGCTTGCTTGGTGCGCGAAAGCCGCCCGTCCATAGCGGTACGTTGTCGATGAAGTTGACGAAGCCGAGGCAGTTGGGTCCGAGCAACGACACGTTGTGCTGGCGGGCCAACGCCGCGAGGCGCGTCTGATGTTCGGCACCTTGATGTCCGGTCTCGGCAAATCCCGAAGTCAGGATCACCGCATTATGCACGTCGGCAGCCGCCAAATCGGCCAGCGCTTCGTCAATCGCCTGCATCGGTACCATAAGAAGCGCAAGATCGATTGGCGCGCCGACAGCCACACACGAAGTGGCAGCATTGCGGCCGTGCACGACACCGCCGCGCCGGCTGACAAGATGGACCTCACCGGGATATTTGCGGTTGATGAGATTGTCGAAGGTATTCTGTGACCAACGCGAGCGATCAGTGGCACCCACCAGCGCGATCGACTGCGGTCGCAACATCGCCGTCAAATCGCGCTTCATTCCTTGCATGACGTTTCCTTTGTTCTCAGCCGACGATCAGGTCGTGCAGCAGTGGCATCGCCTCGCTGGCAAAGCGTGTGATTTGCTCGCTCCTTTGCTCATAGGGGCCGAGCAGGTCGAGTATGATGTGCCGCACGCCGGCCGAATGAAATTCGCGGATACGCTCGGCGACCTCGTCCGGCCGTCCTAGCGCGCAATAACGCTGTGCCGCGCGGCGGAAATCCATGGCGTAGCGAACGCTGAGTGTCTCGGTCGCTGCATCGAGCGCCTGCTCATAGCTGTCGTCGATGCGGGTGAACAACAGGTGTCCCGTCCCGAAGCGCTCCATCGCGCGGCCGGCCTCGCCCGCCGCAGCCTCGATCTTCTCCAGTGATGCGCGATACATGTCCGGCGTCACCACGTACGACAGCCAACCATCCGCCATTCGTGCCGTGCGTCGCAGCGCGCCGTCGGAACGCCCGCCGCACCATATCGGCGGCCCACCGCTCTGTCGCGCCGGTGGCTGCATCGGCACGTCGTCGAAGGGCCCATAGAACTTGCCGGTGTAGCTGACCGGTTCGCCGCTCCAGAACTGGCGTAGCAGATTGATGCCCTCGCTGAGTCGAGCGCCGCGCTCGTTGCGCGGCACGCCACAGACTTCATATTCGCGTGGGAACTCGCCACCGACGCCCACGCCGAAGATCAGGCGTCCTTCCGTAAGATGATCGAGCGTCGAGACCTGTTTCGCGACTGGCGCAGGATGACGTAGTGGCAGCAGATACACAGACGTACCCAGCGTCAGCCGCCGGCTCACCATGGCCGCCTGCGCAAGCTGCAGCAGCGGATCGAGCACGGGCACGGCGAAGGAGATATGGTCGCCGACCCACAAGGATTCGTACCCGCTGCGGTCCACCAGATCGACCAGCTCAACCAGCTCATCGATTGTCGGCAGCCATGGTCCGGTCGCCGGCTCGGTGCGGCGATGGATTGTCTGGATGCCGACGCGCAGACGGCTATCGAGTGGCAGGGTCATTACGGTTCGTACCGCCGCCACGCGCTCATCTGAATCGCGGAGGTGTAGCAATGCACCACCACCGGTTTCGTCTTGACAGCAAATGCGTGAGCGATGCCATCAGCAACTTCCGAATCATCGCGGATGGTGATGCCCTCCGCGCCGAACGATCTGCCCCAGGCAGCGAAATCCGGGTTCGTCAGCTTCATCGATTCCTGGAACGGCCGCCCCGGGTAACGCACGTGATGGTGCATGCCGATGGTGCCGTACATCCGGTTGTCGGAAATGATGATGATCGGCGCGCCACCGTACTGCGCTGCCGTAGCGATCTCGTTGCCTGCCATCAGCGCGCCGCCATCGCCCATGAAGGCGACCACCTGCTTGCCGGGGCGACGCAGAGTAGCTGCCACAGCCATCGGCATGCCGGATCCCATCGCGCCCACCACTGATGACAGGAAGATCTGGCCTTGCTTGAAGCCGATGTAGCGGTGGATGAAACTGCCGAAGTTCCCAGCGTCCGATGTCACCGTCGCGTCCGGCGCGAGATGCTTGTCCACCTCACAGACGATGGCGGCGAAGTTCACCCCGTCGGGCGTCGGCTCCCAGTCCTTCGCCAGCAGCTTGCGATGGATCGCGTGCAAGCCATTGACCCAGCCGCGTCGCTTGTCGGCGTCCGTCGGGGCGCCCCGCTTCAACAGCGCCTTCACCACCTCATACGGGCTGGCCGCAATGCCCAGGTCCGGCCGCCACACGCGCCCTACTTCGTTGGCATCTGGCCAGACATGCACCAACGGCAGTTGCGGCTGCGGCGCGGCGGGGAAGGTGTAAGACTGGCTCACCGAATCGGTCAGCCGCTCACCAATCGCTACCATCAAGTCGGCGCGCTTCATCTCGGTAATCAGCGCTGGCGGCACGCGAATGCCCATGTAGCCGCCATAGTGTGGATGCGTCGCGTCGAACAGTTGCGGCCGACGATGGGTGGGCGAAATCGGCAGCACCCAATCCTCGGCCAGGCGGCGCAGATCGCCGAAGACCGCCTGGTCATACATCGCATCGCCGAGCAGCGCGCCGCCTACCAGGATCAGCGGCCGTTCCGACTTCGCCAGCATGTCCGCCAGGCGATCGAGATCTTCGCTGCGTGGGCCGGACAGAACGCGCGGGCGGGGCTGATCGACCTCCACGTCGGTCTTCGCGTCAAAAATATCCTCGGGCAGGATCACGGCCACCGGACCAGGCGTGCCGCTCTCTGCCAGATGGAAGGCGCGCGCGATCGCCTCGGACGCCTGTTCCGGCTCGATCACCTCGATTACCGACTTGGTTACATCCGATAGCAACCGCGAGTAGTTCTGTTCCTGCAGTGCCTGCCGGCCGAAATCCTTGCGCTCCACCTGGCCGACCATCATCACCATAGGCGTCGCGTCGTGATAGGCGGAATGGAGTGACACCATCGCATTCGACAGGCCCGGACCGCGCGACACGATGCAGCACCCGGCGCGGTTCCGCAGACGTCCATCGGCTACCGCCATGAAGCCGGCCCCGCCTTCATGCCGACAAACGATCAGCCGTAGCGAATTCATGTCGGTGAGCGCGTTGATCAGCCCGACATAGCTCTCGCCAGGCACGCAGAAGATCTGATCGACGTCGTGCGCTTCCAGGCTTTCGGCAAGCAGGCGAGCAACAGAACGGGCCATCTCGATAACGTCTCCTCGTTGATGTCAGCGCGCCGGGCAGCGCACGAGCGGATAGGGAAAATCGCTGCAGCCGGGAAAGCTGATTTCGTTATCGCTGCGGCGCTGCACACGCAGGATGTCCGGACTGGCGCAGCCGAAACCGTCGGTTCCGGTATTGCCGGATGACAGCCCGAACGGTCCGGGCGTCCCGTTCGGTGTCGCACTGGCGAAGCGGAATTCCACGCCCTCTCCGGTGGCGCGGGCCGTCTCCACCAGGCGCTGGATGTAGAACTGATCGGTGATGACGGCACGCATCACAAGGTCGCGGGTGAAGATCACGACCGGCATGGCAAGGCATTCCTGCGCGCTGAGCGTGCTAGGCGGTGGGAACAGCCCTCCGGTCCAGGCGCCGAACAGCCAGGAGTGCGGCGGCAGATTGCCTTGCGCGCGCGCCGGCGCGGTATGCAGGCCCGCCAGGGCAAGGGTCACAATCATCCAGGCGATGCGGCGCATAAGGGCTCCCCGATGGTTTCGCTGCACGATAGGGCGGGCGCGAATCAGTGACCAGTGCTTGGACCGGTGGTAGGAGACCGGCATGCTGCATCGACTGTACATGCGCACACTCGCGCTGGCTGGCTCGCCGCGCGCGCCGTGGTGGCTCGCCGCCGTGTCGTTCGCCGAGAGTAGCTTCTTCCCGATCCCGCCGGATGCCCTGCTTATCCCGATGGCGCTGGCGCGGCCTGACCGAGCGTGGCGCTTCGCAGCCATCTGCACGGTTGCCAGCGTGGTGGGCGGGATAGTTGGCTATGGGATCGGGTACTATGTGTTCCCGCAGCTCATGCGCCTGCCGCTGGCCCATACACTGTTTGGTCCCGACCCGTTGGGCGCCTTTCAGGCCTGGTATGCTCGTTGGGGTCTGGCGGTGATCCTGATCAAAGGATTGACGCCGATCCCCTATAAAATAGTCACCATTGCCTCAGGCGCGGCGCGGTTCGACTTCCCGGTGTTCATTGCGGCCAGCATTGTGACGCGGGGAGCACGCTTCTTCCTCGTCGCCGCCCTGCTGCGCGCGTTCGGAACGCCGGTCCGCGACTTCATCGAGCGGCGCCTCACCTTGGTCACCAGCCTGCTCGCCGCCGGCATCGTCGGTGGTTTCCTGGCCCTCCGCTTACTGTAGCCCTTCAACTCCGGTTGAACGGCATCATCTCGCCTCATTCCCGCGATTTTACCCGATGCATTCCGGATCATGGGGAGGCCGATGCGTCGGCGCGACATGCTGTTGCAGGGCGCGGTTCTGCCAATTGTGGGCGCGCTGGGGCGTTCCGCTTGGGCAGACGAAACCACGCCGTTTGATGGTGCCACTGTGCGGAACATGGCGCGTGCCCTGGCACAGCAAGCATACCAGGCGCCGGACGCGACTCTCCCAGACGAGCTGAAGGGGCTGGACTATCAGGCGTATCGATCCATCCGGTTCGATCCCGGCCATGCCCTATGGCGCGGCCAGGGCTTGAAATTTACCGCTGAATTCTTCCATCGCGGCTTCCTGTACAAGGAAGCGGTCAAGATCTTCGAAGTGGTCAGTGGCCGATCTACGCCCATCCGCTACAGTCCTGATCTGTTCAGCTTCGGCAAGGTGAAGCCACCCACCGCTGACATCGGCTTCGCCGGATTCCGGCTGCACTATCCGATCAATCGCGCCGACTATTTCGACGAGGTCTGTGCCTTTCTCGGCGCCAGCTATTTCCGTGCGGTCGCGAAAGGGCAAGGATACGGCCTCTCCGCGCGCGGTCTCGCGATCAAGACGGCGGAACAATCAGGCGAAGAGTTCCCGATGTTCCGGGCGTTCTGGCTGGAGCGCCCGTCCAAGGACAGCGACTCAATCGTCGTGCACGCATTGCTGGACAGCGCGAGCGCCGCGGCGGCGTTCCGATTCACCATCCGTCCTGGCGGTCAGACGACATTCGATACCGAGATGGTGCTGTATCCGCGAACGGATATCACGGCCGCCGGACTGGCGCCGTTGACGTCCATGTTCCTGTTCGATGCCAATGACCGCACACGCGTCGATGACTATCGCGAGGCCGTGCACGATTCGTCCGGATTATTGCTTTGGACTGGCAAGGGCGAGCAGGTCTGGCGGCCACTTGCCAATCCGCGCGAACTGCAGATCAGCGCCTTCACCGACAGCGGCACCCGTGGCTTTGGTCTGATGCAGCGGGAACGGCAGTTCGCCAATTACCAGGACCTTGAAGCGCATTACGAAAACCGCCCCTCCCTCTGGATCGAGCCGATCGGCGACTGGGGCAATGGCATAGTCGAGCTGGTGGAGATTCCCACCAACCGTGAAGTGAATGACAATATCGTCGCCTTCTGGCGCCCGCATGATCCACTGAAAGCCAAAGGCGAATACATCGTCAGCTACCGGCAGCATTGGTGCTGGTCCGTGCCGGCTGGCACTGCACTGGGCGAGATTGTCGGCACGCGGTGCGGGTTGGCGTGGGATCAGAAGAACCGGCAGTTCATCATCGACTTTGTCGGGGGCGTTCTCAAAGGCCGCCGCCCGGATGCACCGCCGACGATTGATGTCGGTTGCAGCAAGGGCAAGATTGAAAATCCTGTGGTCGAACCGAACCCGGCCACCGACGGTTGGCGACTCAGTTTTCAGCTCGACCCCGGCGGCGAGAAGCTGATTGAGATGCACGCCAGGCTGATGGACGGCGAGCGGCCACTTACTGAGACCTGGATTTACCGGTGGACGCCCTGACCGCGAGCGCATTCCGGGCACTGCCCGATGAGGCGCCGCTCGACATGCCGACGCAGTCGCTCCGGGATGCACCGGCGCGCCCGCAACGGCTCCCAAGTGAGCCGCGTGCCATTGCCTTGCGCCGGTTCCTGGTTATCGGGGGTGCCGTGGCGCTGACGGTGATCGGCACAGAGGAGATGTATCACGTCTTCGCCGTGAATGGCTTGACGGCTCTGGCGATATTCATGCTCGCGCTATTCGTGGCATTGTTCGCGTGGATCGCTCTGTCATTCACCAGTGCGCTGGCAGGTTTTGTTTCGCTGATGACCGGCGGCGGCCATAGGCTTGTCACCGGCGCCGATACACCGCTGCCGCGGCTTGCAACGCGGACCGCGCTGCTGATGCCCACCTATAATGAGCAGCCGGCGAGAATATTGGCGGGCCTGCAGGCAATCGATGACTCGCTGCGCGATATCGGCCTCGCCGAAGCATTTGACGTGTTCATCCTCAGCGATACCACCGATCCGGAAATCTGGATTGCCGAGGAGGCAGGCTTTGTGGCCTTGCGGGAACGCACGAGAGGCCATGAACGGATCTTTTATCGGCGGCGGCCTAACAACACGGCGCGTAAGGCGGGCAATATAGCCGAGTGGGTTCGGCGCTTCGGTGGCGCCTATCAGCAGTTCCTGATCCTCGACGCCGACAGCCTGATGAGCGGTGAAACGCTGGTCCGACTCGTGGCAGCCATGGAACGGCACCCGGAAGTCGGTCTGATCCAAACGCTGCCGATAATCGTTGGCGGCAAAACGCTGTTTGCACGCGTGCAGCAATTCGCAGGCCGCGTGTACGGGCCATTGATCGCACATGGCATCGCCTGGTGGCATGGCGCCGAGGGCAATTATTGGGGTCATAACGCGATGATCCGCACGCGCGCCTTCGCGGAATGTGCGGGACTGCCGGAATTGCCCGGACGGAAACCGTTCGGTGGCCCGATCATGAGCCATGACTTTGTTGAGGCGGCGTTGATCCGGCGGGGCGGTTGGGCGGTTCACATGGTGCCTGGCCTGCGCGGCAGCTACGAGGAGGTGCCGCCGACGTTGGCCGATCTCGCGGTGCGCGACCGCCGCTGGTGTCAGGGCAATCTGCAGCATGCGGCGGTGCTGCCCGCGCGCGGCCTGCACGCGATCAGCCGATTGCACCTTCTTACAGGCATCGGGTCCTACATCACCGCGCCGCTGTGGTTGCTGTTCATCCTCACCGGGATTTTGATCGCGGTACAGGCGCGCTTTGTGCAGCCGGATTACTTCCCCGCCGGTAAATCGCTGTTTCCGCAATGGCCGGTGATCGACCCGGTGCGCGCCATGTGGATGTTTGTCGGCACGATGGGATTGCTGCTGGTTCCGAAGCTGCTTGGTGGCATAGCGATCCTGCTGAACAGGGACGAGCGGCGCGGGCTCGGTCTTCTGTCACTGACTGGCAGCATTCTGTTCGAGACGGTGATTGCTGGTCTGATGGCGCCGGTGGTCATGCTCACCCAAACAATTGACGTTGCGGCAATTCTGCTCGGCCGCGATTCCGGATGGAATCCGCAGCGGCGCAATGACGGGATGATCCCGTCGCACGAAATACTGCGACTGTATCGACGTCACACACTGCTGGGACTGGGGTTGGGCATCATTGCCTGGACAGTGTCGCTGTCGCTCGCGCTTTGGATGCTGCCGGTCGTGCTGGGATTGGCGTTGGCAATTCCGCTTGTCCTGATGACCAGTCGGCGGTGGCGGGGACCTTTGCTGCGCACTGTCGAGGATGCTGCACCACCTTCTGTGGTTGCCCGGGCCGCGGTACTTCAGCGCGAATGGCACGCAATGGGGCTGCCGGGTGTTGCAGGCTTGCTGCGCGACCAGGCACTGCTTGAGGTTCACAAGGCGATGCTGCCCCCACAGCGGCGGCCGCGCCTCGATCCGATCGACCCTATTCTGGTGCAGGCCCGGGCGAAGCTGGATGAGGCCGAAACCTTGGACGATGCCTTGGCCGCGCTGCCTGCAGCGGAATTGGCCGCGGCACTCGGAAATGGCTCGGCCTTGCAGCGCCTGTGTTCGTTGGCTGAAGAGCGCTGAGCAACTCAGCGACCGAAGGCGCGTGCCACCTCTTCCAGCGCCGCTGGGTCTTCGATAGTTGGCGGCACGGGCGCTGTTTCTCCATCGGCAATCCTGCGAATCGATGCGCGGAGAATTTTGCCGGAACGTGTCTTGGGAAGCCGTGGGACCACGCGTGCATCTCTGAACGATGCGACCGGCCCAATCCGCTCGCGCACCAGCGCGACGAGTTCCGCCGCAACCTCTGCGTCAGGGCGATTCACGCCAGCCTTCAGCACGACAAGCCCGATGGGTGTCTGCCCCTTCAACTCGTCCTTGGCGCCTACCACTGCGCACTCGGCGACAGCGGCATGCGAGGCGAGCACCTCCTCCATCTGTCCCGTGGACAGACGGTGGCCAGCGACGTTGATGATGTCATCAGTACGGCCCATCACCCAGACATCGCCCTGCTCGTCGATCGTCCCAGCATCACCCGTCCGATACCAACCAGGAAAGTCGGATAGATAGGCGGTGCGGTAACCTTCGTCGTTCTGCCAAAGTGTCGGTGCGCAGCCGGGCGGCAGCGGCAACCGTACGCATAGGTTGCCAGTATGTCCTTGCGTCATCGGGTGGCCTTCGTCATCCAGCGCGTGCAAGTCGTAGCCGGGGCTTGGCCGCCCGCCGGAGCCAGGCTTGAACGGAAACAGTCCGTACTGACGGAAGCCACCGGTGATTGCCCAGCCGGTCTCGGTCTGCCACCAGTGATCCACGACGGGCTTGCCGAGTAGCTCGGCTGCCCAAACCGCCGTCGGCGGATCGCAGCGTTCCCCCGCCAGAAAGAGTGCTTCCAGCTTCGACAGATCGTGTCGTTGCAGCAGCTGGCCGTCCGGGTCCTGCTGCTTGATGGCGCGCATGGCGGTCGGTGCGGTGAACAGCACTTTCACACCATGCTGGGCGCATACACGCCAGAAGGCGCCGGCGTCTGGCGTTCCCACCGGTTTGCCTTCGTACATCACACTGGTGCAGCCGCGCAGCAGCGGCGCATAGACGATGTAGGAGTGGCCGACGACCCAGCCGACATCCGATGCGGCCCAATAAACATCGCCGGCGTCCACTCCGTACAGCATGCGCATCGAATTCCACAGCGCGACGGCATGGCCGCCATTGTCACGCACGACGCCTTTCGGCCGCCCTGTGGTGCCTGAGGTATACAGGATGTACAGCGGATCGGTCGCTGCGACCCAAACAGGGTCGTGAGGCGCTGCCTCCGCCTCGGCTTCGGCGAGATCATGATCGCGTCCGGGCACCAACTCGGCGCGTTCAGCATCCCGCTGCAGGATCAGGCATGCGTCGGGCTTGTGCGGGGAAAGCGCGATGGCCGCATCGAGCAGGGGCTTGTATTTCACCACCCGCCCCGGCTCGAGACCGCATGATGCAGAGACGATAACCTTCGGCTTGGCATCGGCAATCCGGGAGGCCAGTTCGGCCGCGGCGAATCCGCCGAACACCACGGAGTGGATCGCCCCCAGGCGTGCGCAAGCCAGCATTGCGATAGCAGCTTCGGGCACCATTGGCAGATAGATCACCACCCGGTCGCCGCGTCTCACGCCCAGGGCAGCCAATGCACCGGCCATTTTGGCCGTGCGTGTCTGCATCTGGCGATAGCTGAACTTCTCGACCCTCCCGGTCATCGGGCTATCCCAGATGAGCGCGGCTTGTTCGCCGCGTCCCGCCAACACGTGACGGTCGATGCAGTTAAAGCAGGTATTGAGCGTCGCTCCGGGGAACCACTGTCCGTAAGGACCTAGGGAGCCATCGAAAACGCGATCCCACCGCCGCTGCCACGTAATGCCCTGAGCGACGGCGGCCCACCAGGCCTCCGGATCGCTGCGCCAGGAGCCATACGCTTCGGCATATCCGGAACCGGGCGCGGCATCGTTCATCGCGGCCTCCCTCACGTTTCGCACAAGCATGCCGTCCATGCTTCGGTCCGGCAATCGACCTGTGGTGGGTCGTTAAGCAAGCGTAAACGGGTGCTGCGTCATTTGGTCACCTCCACGAGATGGAGGGTCATCATGTCGCAAACGCAGCAGCAAGCCGTTCCGCTTCCGATGGAAGTCATCCTTCATGATCTGATGGCGGCACTGGACCGCGCCGCGGCGGCCTCGCTGGCCGGCGGCATAATCGCCTCGTCCGGCGAGATGCACACCCCCGCCGAGGCGATCGCCGTGCAGCAGGAGGTCCTGCGGACCATGTTTTCTCCGCGACGCTAGGCTGCGACGGAGGGCGGACAAAATCCCGAACGGTCCGGCTATGATGGCTGGATGCGTCTGCCCGCCGCCCTGATTCCCCTCCGAAACGCCACCTTCCGCGGTCTCTGGATCGCCAACGTGGTGGCATGGCTCGGCACCTGGCTACAGAACACCGGTGCCGGCTGGCTGATGACCAGCCTCGCCCCGCAGCCATTCATCGTCGCCATGGTCCAGGCCGCGACGATCATGCCGGTTTTCCTGCTCGCCCTGCCCGGTGGAGCGCTCGCCGATATCGTTGATCGCCGCGTGTTCCTGATCGGAACGCAGATCTGGACGATGTTGGCGGCCGCGGCTCTGGCGGCTCTCACCATCGGCCACGCGATGACGGCGGCGGTGTTGCTGGTGCTGACATTCGCCATCGGCATCGGCTCCGCGCTGACCGCACCGGCCTGGAGCGCCATCGTGCCCGAGCTGGTGCCCCGCGAGGACCTGGTGCAGGCGATCGCGCTGAACGGTATCGGCTTCAATCTCACTCGCGCGGTGGGTCCGGCTGTGGCCGGTTTCCTGATCCTTGTCGGCGGCTCCAGCCTGGCCTTCTCGCTTTACGCCCTATCCATCATCGCCGTTATTGCCACGCTGTTCACGTGGCGGCGTGGACGCCGGTTCACGGGCCTGCCGCGCGAACACCTGCTGTCCGCCATGCGAGCCGGCGTGCGCTATGTGCGCAACACGCCGGCGGTGCAGTACGCCATGGTGCGGACGATTGCCTACTCGATCCCGGCCGCCGCACCTTGGGCCCTGCTGCCGCTGCTGGTGCGCGAGCATCTGGGGCTGGGTCCTGGGATGTACGGCGTGATCCTTGGCATGATGGGCATTGGCGGCGTCACCTCTGGGATGTTGCTGCCGAAATTCAGGGGACGCTTCGACCGCGGGACGACGGTCGTTGGTTGCACGCTGTTCTCCTGCGCCGGCATCGCCCTTCTCGGCCTGACGCATCACTGGTTGCCCGCGGCTCTGGGTATGTTGCTGTTCGGTGTGGGGTGGACGTCCGCCTACGCCACCATCCAGGCCGCGGCCCAGTTGGTTTGTCCACCTTGGGTCCGTGCGCGGGCGCTGGCGATTTATCAATTGGCCCAGAATGGCGCATTAACGGCGGGCTCCTTCGCCTGGGGATGGCTGGGCGGCCACATAGGGATGGCGGATACGCTGCTGGTAGCGGCGGGTATCGGCGTTGCCCTCGCCATTGTGGTGCGCGGCTTCTCGATTGACCTGACGGTTGCGCAGTTCAGGGCTTCAGCGGCGGAAAAGCTACCTGCGCCCGAGGCCCCGGCCGCCGAACTGGTGCCGATGCTGCGCAAGGCGCGGGGGCGGGTGATGGAAACGGTGCACTACCGGGTTGGGCAGGACGAGAGATCCGAGTTCCTCAACGCAATGGCGGAAGTCAGGAAGGTGCGCGGCCGTGCTGGTGCCATGTTTTGGCAGCTTTATGAGGACGTGGCGCATCCCGAGGGCTGGCTGGAGGTGTGGTCGATGGAGAACTGGACCGACCATCTGCGCGAGGTGACACGTCTATCGGATGAAGACCGGGCCGTGCTGGCCCGCGCCGGCGTGTTCCGCTGCGGTGGCGATGGGCCGCGCCCCGCGCGATACATCGCAGTCGATCCACAGCATTGAGATTCGAGCAATGAGCGCTTCGTCTATCACGGTACCGCAAGCCAATCCTGGAGCTGGGTATCGCGCCCTACAGGACGAGATCGATGCTGCGGTTGCCCGCGTGCTGCAGTCTGGCTGGTACATCCTTGGCCAGGAGGTGCGCGCGTTCGAAGCTGAATTTGCGGCCTGGCTGGGGACCAAAGCCGCCGTGGGATGCGGTAACGGAACCGATGCTTTGGCCCTTGCCCTGCGCTCGCTCGGCGTAGGGCCCGGCACGAGCGTGGTGACCGTGTCACACACGGCGGTT
Organism: uncultured Acetobacteraceae bacterium; assembly: GCA_964427005.1. Classification (GTDB taxonomy): domain Bacteria; phylum Pseudomonadota; class Alphaproteobacteria; order Acetobacterales; family Acetobacteraceae; genus JAMXLO01. Next base: position 13,103 of record CAYRTL010000031.1, on the reverse strand, counting down.
GCCACGGTGGCTGCGATTGAGATGGTGGGGGCGGTTCCCATTCTCGTTGATATCGAGCCAGATCTTTACACCATGGATCCCGCCGAACTCGCGGACGTCTTGGATCACCCGCCACGCGGTGCGCCCCCGATACGAGCGGTCATTCCGGTGCATTTATATGGCCAGCCGGCGGCTCTCGAAGCCATCATGGCGACCTGCGGCCGGCATGGGGTTCCGGTTATCGAAGACTGCGCGCAGGCGCACGGCGCCAGTCTCGGCGGCAGGAAAGTCGGCACGTTCACCCAGGTGGCTACGTTCAGCTTCTATCCGACAAAGAACCTGGGCGCGCTTGGTGACGGGGGTATGCTGGCGACCCAGGACGCCGGACGGGCGGCCGACATTGCGGCTCTGCGCCAGTATGGATGGCGCACGCACTACATCAGCGACGCCATCGGCGTGAATAGCCGGCTCGACGAGATGCAGGCGGCCATCCTGCGCGTGAAGCTGCAGCACCTGGACGCACACAATACGCGCCGCCAGTCGATCGCTGCCATGTATGACGCAGCGCTACGCGGGACGACGTTGGCACCTCCGGCGCGCCGAGAGGGAGCCGAGCACGTATTTCACCTCTACGTCCTTCGTTCGCCGGATCGTGGCGCTTTACAGGCACAGCTCCGCGCGTCGGGGATTGGAACGGGAATCCACTACCCCAGTCCCGTTCATTTGCAGCCCGCGTATCGCGGGCGGCTCGTGCTTGGGCCAGCGGGATGTCGAGCGACCGAGATCGCGGCCCAACAAGTGCTTAGCCTGCCGATGTATCCCGAGCTGACAGATGGACAGGTAGCTCACGTGTGCGAGGCGCTGCGTCGCCTCTGATCATTTCGGCACGACGTTCGGGTTGCCCCCCGGAGAGCCCGGTGGTGGTATCACCGGCATCGTGCCTTGCGCCTGCGATGGCGCCGGCACGTGGATGCCAGGATCGACCGCAGGCGGATGCAGCGTGCCCTGCTGCCGCGAGAGTTTGTCACTGAGGTTCTGCTCATTCTGCGCACCTGGGATGCGTGCTGGCGGTGCGACCTGTTCGGGTGGCGGCTGGGACGATCCTGGCGGCGCAACCTGCGGATGGGTCTCCTGTGGTGGCGCCACCTGCGGATTTTGCGCATTCGCGGCGGATGACAATGCCATGCACCCCAGAAGAGCCAACAGCCAACGGTTCTGTCTGATCATGGCAGAGGAACGCTCGGCTGGTGCTGGCGTTCCCGCTCACGCAGCCGCGAGCAACGGATTCACTCTTTCCAGACCTTCCATGGCGCTTCACCGGACGACCACAGCATCTCGAGTGTTGTTTTGTCGCGCAAAGTGTCCATGGGCTGCCAAAAGCCCGCGTGGCGGTACGCACAGAGCTCGCCATCACGCGCCAGACTTTCGAGTGGTTCTGTTTCCCATGGCGTCTCATCGCCTTGAATGCGGTCCAGCACGTCCGGGTGCAGCACGAAGAACCCGCCGTTGATCAAGGCATTGTCCCCCGGAGGCTTTTCGCTGAAGCGGGTCACGCGATCGCCTTGCAGCAGCAAGGCGCCGTAGCGGCCTGGTGGCGTCACCGCCGTAACCGTGGCGAGCTTCCCTTGCCGCTGATGAAAGGCGATCAGGGCGCGAATGTCGATATCAGCAAGGCCATCGCCATAGGTCATGCAGAAGACCTCATCTGGGTTCAGGTAGCGGCTGACCCGTTTGAGGCGGCCGCCGGTCATTGTGGCCAGTCCGGTATCAACCAGCGTCACGCGCCACGGCTCGGCGTAGTTGGTGTGATAGGTGATCTCCCGGTGGCGTGCATCAACGGTCAGGTCGGATTCATGCAGTATATAGTTCGCGAAATATTCCTTGATCATGTAGCCACGATAACCGAGACAGATGACAAAGTCGGTCACACCATATGTCGTGTAGATGTTCATGACATGCCACAGGATCGGCCGCCCACCGATTTCGATCATCGGCTTTGGCCGCAGGTGCGATTCCTCCGATATGCGCGTCCCCATGCCACCCGCGAGAATCACGGCTTTCATGCCACCGCTCCCGATCAGTGCCGCTTCAGAAAGCTCTTCGGCCAGTAAGTCACCCGGTGGCGGACAGCGCCTTCGTTGAACGGGAAGCCAGGCTCCTCCAGCACGAAATCGGGATTGCGGGCGAGGAATGACTCGATTGCCGCGATTGGGTTGTTCCAGGCCCAGTCGGGCGCCGTGCGCGGTGCGCCGGCAATCTGGGCCATGATGCCGTCGCACGCCACCATGTATGATTCCTTCGACACTAGCGGTGCATAGAGATCCAATTCGGACTCAACATGCGCGCGGCTGTGGTTGGAATCGAGGATGACCAACACCTTTTCGTCGGGCGCGATGTTGTGTCGCACGGCGGCAAGCGTACCGGGGGCGGCGGAATTTCCCTGGATCAATGTGATTCGGTGTGACAGCTTGTGTGCCTCGATTGCGATCCGATTGTGCTTGCGAATATCGATATCCACGCCGATGACACGGCCATGCGCCATTGCTTCGAACAGGCTGGCGTAGAAGATCAGCGAGCCGCCATGGGCAACCCCCGTCTCTACGATCACGTCGGGACGCAGGCGCCAGATGACCTCCTGAATGCGGATCATATCTTCCGGCAACTGGATCACCGGCCGTCCCATCCAGGTGAAGCCATAAACGTACTTCACGTCCCAACCGCAGCGGAGCCACGCGGCGGACACCGCCTCGAACGCCTCAGGCGTGCTGAGCGCGTGTTCTTCCGTCGTCCCGTCCTCATGCTGGACGACTACGCGGGCAAGAGCCTCGTCGATGATAAGCATTGGTGCTCCCGTTGCAGCGCGAGTAGGGTTGCCAAATCGGCGGTCACATCGCTCCCCGTCGGTCCGAATTCGACTTCGAGACGCGAGGTGTCGATCCGCCGGTTTGCAATGGTTGGTGCATGTGGCGCAAAGCAGGTGTACCAGCCGGTAAGCTCGGAGAGTCGCTCCGCTATTGTGGCGTGACTGGTGTTTTGGCCCGCCGCGACATTGTACAGACGGTGCCTTCCCGCTATCGCGATCTGTGGCAACAACCGCACGACCGCGGAGACGCTAACATAATCCTTGGTGGAGGCAGGGCTCTGTTCGAAGATCACCTGGCCGGTGCGCCGACCTTCGCTCAACACCTGACCCAGAAAGGTCTCCTCCGGCATCGGAAAGCCGTACACATTCGACAACCGCGCGACGCGGATTGTCTGACGTTGATCAGCCAGACAAAGCGCTTCACCTGCGATCTTTGTCACGTTGTATAGATCGGAGGGATCCGTGGGCAGCGCGGGCAGTACTGCAGCTTCGTGTGTGGTCGCCGCACGGGTGTAGACTCGCGTGGAGGACAGCAGCAGGAATGATTCAAACTGCAACTCCGCCAAACAGTGCGCGACGAGGCCGACATGCGCCTCCGCGGTTTCCAAGGGTCGCGCACGAAAGTCAGCCGTGAGGCCGACGCAATCAATCACGTGGCCGACGCGACGTCGCTCGCCAAGCAGGGCTGGCAAGGACGCTCTCGTTATCGCATGGACGGTCTGATCGTGACTTTTCAGCCACGCGACCAGTGCCGTCCCCACAAAGCCAGAGGCGCCGAGAACGGTGAAGTACCTATGGTCTGCCGACACGGCGATACATACCAGAGCGCGTTGTTTACACCGTTCTTACGCGCACCTGGTAAATTTACGGTTGCGTTCGCCGCCACCCCCGAACGATTGCGGGTGTCCCGTGGGCCAGACAGAACGGCGGCAGGATTCCGCGCAACAGCGATCCGGCGCCAATGACACTGCCGGCCCCGATACGGGCACCGTCCAGGATGACACTGTTGGCACCTATCCACACGTCATCCTCGATCGAGATGCCGCCGCGGCTCGGCTGGAAACCTTGTTCGCGTATCGGCCTGCTCGCATCGGCAAACGCGTGATTGGTGGGCGCCAGAGTGCAATTGGCCGCGATCAGCACGTTGCAGCCGAGTCGTATGCCATTGCCGGTGTACAGGACGCAGCCGGAATTAATGACGCTGCCGCGTCCAATCAGCACGTCGCCCGAGCCGCCTGCGGGCTTCAGTTTGACGAACGCATCGATAACCACGTCATCTTCGATGACGATGCGGCTGCCATGCTGCGAGTCTTCGATGTCCGCCAGGGGCGAAATGCGAGCAGATGGAGCAATGCTCAGCATGTCAGGCGCCACTCATTCCACAGTTCGTGATAGACCGCTTCCACTGCCTGTGCCAGTCCCGGGCCGTCGCACAGTGCTGATGCAGCAACCCGGTTCCGCAATATGCTACGCATATCTACGAGCGTAGCGATGTCCGTTGCCGCCGCAATTGCGCGCGAGACATAGCTGTCAACGCTTGTGGCAACCCAATCGTCCATATCGATTGCGTGGAGGATCATCGCGCCAAATCGGCCGACGCTCGGGCGACCTGCCAGCGAAACCACAGGAACGCCCTGCCACACGGCTTCAATCGTCGTGGTCCCGGCGTTGTGAGGGAATGGATCAAGGGCGATGTCGATCGCACCATACGCAGCCCAGGTGGGAACCTGGGGCGCCGTGGCCATGAGTTCCAGACGATCGCGTTCCACGCCATGCGCGGCAAATCGAGAGGCAACCAGATCTCGGAAAGCCGCCTCTCGGTACGGAAGGCTGTTCAGCACCAGCCGCGACCTTGGCACGCCGCGCAGGATGCGTGCCCATGCAGCGATAAGCGTTTTGTTCAGCCGTTCTGGGCGGCCGAAATAGCCGAACGTGATAAATCCGTTGGTATGCGCCGGAAGTGCGGCAACGGAAGGTATCCCTTGCGGTGGTGAATAGGCGAGTGGGATTCGTGGCAGGCGTATGATGCGCTCGCTGAATACGGATTCTGAACCGGGCGGTGCCAGAGTGGCATCCGCCAGGAATGCATCCATCGTGGATAGACCTGAGCTGTAGCCGTGGCCAACGAGATATGCGATTTGGACGGGCGCTGGTTTTCGGGCGAAGACCAGCAGCCGGCTTCCTGCCGTATGACCAGTGAGATCGATCAACACATCGATGCGATCCTCCCGCACCATGCCGGCGACATTGGCATCGTCCATTCGAGCGATGTCACGCCATGTATCCGCGATAGATCGGAAGTGCTCTGTCACATAGTCGGGCGCAGTAACAGAGGCATAGCAGAAGAGCTCGATGGATGAACGGTCATGCGACGCCAAGAGCGGCTCCGCGAACCATGCAACCGCGTGCTGACGAAAATCCGCCGAGACGTAGCCCACGCGCAATCGTCGTCGCGGCGTTCGATCGATCTCGAAGCGTGGTGTGGTGGGCGCGAGTGCCGCAGCCCGGTTGCAGTCCCAGCTCCGATATTCGTCAAAGATCTGCTGGGCCGTCAGGTCACTGTAGTTGAGAGCGAAGAGGAGGTTGCCGTACGCGGGAGCGTAATCAGGTTTTGCACTCAGTGCTTCCCGGCAACACTGAACCGCTTCCCCATGCCGGCTTTGAACCTGCAACACGACCGCAAGGTTGGACAAGCCACGATGGGGCTGCATCAACCTCGGTAATGCAGCACGATGATGTATCTCGGCCTCAATTGGCCGCCCTGACTGGCCAAGCAGCGCGCCGAGCGTCTCGTGCACCTCGGCGTTATCAGGAGCGACCGCCAGCGCTTTTCGCAGCGCTACTTCAGCACTGTCTATCGCACCCTGAGCCATGTGGCTCAGCGCCAGACTGCGCAATAGCTCTGGGCGGTCCGGCGCGTGCTCGATTGCCTCCGAAAGCACTGTCTGCGCTTCCCGAGGCCGGTTCTGATCTAACAGGACGTTCCCGAGATTTCCCAAGGCGGAGGTCAGAGATGGATCGAGCCGCAGTGCCCGCCGGTATGATGCTTCGGCGTCTGCAAGACGCCCCTGGGTACGCAGCACCACGCCAAGGTCGGACAGAACCTTCGCGTCCGGTGCGGCATCCACTGAGTGTTGCAAAGATCGCGCCGCCGCCGCCACGTCTCCGCGACTAAAGCTGATGAGGCCCAGCACATACAGGGCGGCAGCATCTTTGGGATCCGCTGCAAGACGGCGTTGTGCGATCGCAAGTGCAGCATCGAAATCGCCAGCCGCGTAGAGTTGCCGGGGATCAGGAGCATGAGCGTGACACCAGGCCCGCCACAGGTTGCGGTATGCTGCTTCAATCTCTTGCGCCAATCCCGCACTGTCACAAAGTGGCGAAGCTGCGACACGCGACCGCAAACTGTCTCGCAGTTTTGCCAAGGCCGCGGTGTCCGACGTTGCCGCGATCGCACGAGCCACATACCCATCGATGTCGGGCGTCACCCAATCATCCAAGCCGACGGCGTGCAGGATCGCTGCGCCGAACCGACCAACGGTGGGCCGACCAGCCAGTGAAACAACAGGAACACCTTGCCAGAGTGCTTCGATCGTAGTGGTTCCGGCATTATGCGGGAATGGATCGAGCGCGATGTCGATTTCACCGTAAGCCGCCCAGGTACGTGGCTGAGGCGACGTGTAAACAAGCCCGAGCCGCGATGGGGAAATGCCGAGAACGGCAAACCGGGCTGTCATCTGCTCTCGACCGGCGGGTTCACCGAATGGGCTGCTGTTCAGCAAGAGGCGGGCATCCGGTAGGGCGTGCAATATGCGGGCCCACGCCGTCAGCACCATATCGTTGAGTCGCACGGTCCGGCCAAAATAACCGAAGGTGACATAGCCGTTGGTGAGGGCAGGCAACGGCGTTATGTCCGACATCTCACTGGGGGGCGCATACGCGAGTGGAATGCGCGAAAGGCGGATGAGCTGTTCGCTGAACACGGTATCGGCACCCGGAGGCGCCAATTCCGTATCCGCCAGGAACGCATCCATCGCGGAAAGTCCGGTGCTGTATCCATGACCGACGATCCAGGCTATCTGGATCGGCGCGGGTTTGCGGGCGAATGTGAGTAGCCGATTGCCGGCGGTATGGCCTGCAAGATCAACCAGAATGTCGATCTCATCGCGGCGGATTTGTTCGGCAAGCTCCGCATCGCTCAATCCGACCGTGTTGCACCAATGATCGGCAAGGGCACAAAACCGGTCGGTAACGGGGTCCGGCGCCTGCACCTCTGCATAGCAATAAAGCTCGACTTCGGAACGGTTATGCGCGGCCAGCAGCGGTTCCGTGAACAACGCAGCGGCGTGCTGACGGAAGTCGGGCGATACATAGCCGACGCGCAGCTTTCGGTCGGGATCCTGCTCACAGTTGAAAGTGGGTCGTGGGGGTAGCAGCGGCAAGGCGTGCTGACGATCCCAACGCCGGTATTCTGCAAAGATATCCTCGGCGGAAACGTCGGGACGATAATTCAGGCAGAACAGGATGTTGCTGTGAGCCAAGGCGAAGTCGGGGCGTAGCGCCAATGCCTTGCGGAGCGCCCGTTCGGCGTCCACAAGACGGCCTTGGCGCATCAACGCGAGCCCCAGATTGTTATGCGCGTCTGGATTGTTGGGGTCGCAGGCGATGGCCTTGCCGGCAGCATTCTCCGCCTGACGTGCCTGGCCCGTCAGGGCCAGCACCCACGCCAGATTGACCCAGGCGTCGGCAAATCCCGGCGCCAGACGGACCGCCGTCCGATAGCAATCGATGCTTTCGCCGTAGCGACCGGTATCGCGTAGGATGTTGCCCAGATTGTTGAGAGCTCCGACGCGATCCGGCTCCAGCTTCAGCGCGTTTCGTGCGGCGGCTTCCGCTTCAGTAAGCCGCCCGCGTTTACGAAGGACTGCCGCGTGGTTCGCGTGCAGCTCCGCCTTTGCCGGAGCGAGTACGATGGCCGCGTGCAAGTGATTGTCGGCCTGGCCCAGCCGATTGTCTCGATATGCGAGCAGACCAAGCACATGATGCGCATCGGCGGCGTTGTCCTGGTGCTGGAGCATGCGGACCGCCAACTCGGCTGCGGCACTCAGATGACCCTGTTCGTAGAGCGCACGCAGCCTTCCGACGTCACCCTCGCGCCATTCGTCCCATAGCTGGCGATATGTCGTTTCAACAATGCGTGCAAGCCCTTCCGGGTCGCGCAGGGGCGACTGGGCAACACGGTGCCGGAGTGTCTGACGTAATCGGGCGAGCGACCTTATGTCGGATGCAGCAGCGATCGCGCGTGCTATGTACTCTTCAACGTCGCTGGCGATCCAGTCGTCCAGACCGACCGAGTGGAGGACGCTGGCGCCGAAACGGCCGACTGTGGGCCGTCCCGCCAGCGACACGACTGGTAGACCCTGCCAGAGCGCTTCTATGGTCGTTGTTCCCGCATTGTGTGGAAACGGGTCGAGTGCGATGTCGATCTGGCCATAGGCGGCCCATGCGCTTGATTGGGGTGTTGAATAGATGAGATCGAGCCTTGCCGCATCGATGCCGTGGGTGGCAAAGCGTCCAAGGAACCGATGCCTGAATTCAGCCTCCTGAAATGGGCGATTGTTCAGAATCAGACGCGATCCGGGCACCGCGTGCAGGATGCGTGCCCAGGCACTGATGACTGCGTGATTAAGGCGTTCGGTGCGGCCGAAATAACCAAAGGTGATAAAGCCGCTTATCGATGAGGGCAGTCTTGCGACCGGAGGCATGTCCTCGGGCGGCGCATATGCGAGCGGAATGCGGGGCAGTCGAATCAGGCGCTCACTGAACAGGGCATCGGCTTCAGGCGGACCCAGGACTGCGTCCGCAAGGAACGCGTCCATTGCTGATAACCCGGTAGTGTAGCCGGTGCCCAATAGGTAGGCCACTTGTACAGGGGCGGGCTTTCGAGCAAACGTCAACAGGCGGTTACCGGCGCTATGTCCGGCGAGATCGACAAGTACGTCGATTTGGTCTGCGCGAATTAACTCGGCAAGCTTCGCGTCGGAGAGGCCCAGGGTGGTTCGCCATTGGTCGCTGAGGGTCTCGAAGCGTTCCGTCGTGGTGTCCTCAGCCGAGACTCCCGAATACAGATATACTTCGACAACCGAACGGTCGTGCGCTGCAAGCAGTGGTTCGGCGAACATGGCTACAGCGTGCTGTCGGAAATCAGCCGAGACGTAGCCGACACGCAGCCGCCGGCCGGGTGTGCGATCCAATGCAAATTGCAGGTTTGCCGGAGCGAGTGGCTTGGCGTGACGGCGATTCCAATCCTGGTACTCGGAGAAGATTGCCTCTGGGCTGATGTCCGGGCTGTAGTTCAGTGAGAACAGCAGATTCCCGTGTCCAGCGGCATAATCCGGCCGCATTGCGAGGGCCTTGCGGTAACAGGCATCTGCCTCGGCATGGCGGCCCTGCGAAAGCAGCGCTACTCCGAGGTTGGTCAACCAGCAATGTCGTTTGGGCTCCAACCTGATTGCGCTTCGGCCGGCGGCTTCGGCTGCCATTGGGAAACCTGCGCGTGCGAGCAGAGCGGCCAGATTGCCATGAGCCAACGCATAGTTTGGATCGAGTTCGAGCGCTCGTCGCAATTCGACAAGCGCTTCGCGATTGAGGTCCAGCGCAAATAGCAGTGTACCCAAATTGCAATGCGCGACCGCGTTATCAGGGTCATGCTGCACGGCATTCCGAAACGCTTCCACTGCATCCCGCAGGTGACCTTGGGATTGCAGTGAAAGCCCAAGCCCGTTCCAGGCTTTTGCGTAATCACCTTGCAGATTCAGCGCGGTCCGAAAGCCCACTTCGGCTTCTGAAGCGCGCCCCTGCTTTTGCAATAGGGTGCCGAGATTGTAATGCGCCGTAGCGAAGTTCGGATCGAGAGCAACGGCATGCCGATATGCAGCCTCCGCATCGTCGAACTGCCCGAGGCCTTCGAGTGAAACTCCAAAATTGGAGTGTTCAGCGGCTGCTGCGCGGCCACGCGTCGCGTCTGAGTGATCGGGAGTTCGCACAGGAACTGGTGCCGGCTGCCCCGCCAGCGATAGGCGACGGCTTCGCCTGGCAGCCGTCAGCCCGGTATCGCCGGCAAGGGTCGTCCGAGTGGCGTTTTGCCTGGCGGCCCGAGCCGACTTCGTCATCCGATCACGCTGTCAGACCTCTGTGAAGCTGGTCCGGCTAAACACCCACGGGACACCGCTGCTGCTGTCGATTATTCCGATCAGGTTGCCGCCACCAGCAAAATTCCCGTTCGCGCTGTAGTACAGCTCGCCGGTATCGTTTTGGTAAACAAAGCCACCTTTTCCGCCGGTTGCCTCGATGGTCGACAGGCGGGTTGCGGCATCGGCGATTGCCACCAGGTTCGTGCTGGTGAGACCGGCGCCGCCCAGATCATAAGTGTTCTTGCCGAGGATCCCGCTTCCGTTCGTGTCGAGGGCGATTTTGTCGCCATTCGCCGAACTGAAGTTCGTAATGGTGCTGTAGTCAGTGCCAGTATTCTGATCCAGCACGAACTGATCGACACCACTGTTACCGGTGATGAAGTTCAAGCCGGCACCTCCCACGACCATGCTGGCATTCGATCCGGTCAAGATCACGGTATCGTTGCCCGAGCCGCCGAACACCGTTTCCGTATTGGTGACTGATACCCGGTTCGTATAAACGTCCGTCAGTTGGAGCGTATCGCTGCCGGCACCCAGATCGATGCTGCCGTTCACCAATGCGGTGCCCAGGGTTATGGCGTCCGTGCTGGAGCCTCCGATAATTGTTTCGATGTTGGCGAGCGTGCCGGTGTTGGCGAAGTTGCCGAGCGTCAGCTTGTCCGCCCCCGCACCCAGGTCAATCGACATCGAGGTGTTCAGGGCGGTGCCAAGAGTGATTGTGTCGGCGCCGGTTCCGCCGGTGATGGTCTCCACATTCGAGACGCTGGCGGTATTTGCGAAGTTGCCGAAGGTCAGCGTGTCGTTGCCGCCGGCGAGATCGATGCTGGCGCTTTGAGCGGCCGTGCCGAATGTTATTGCATCGACGCCCGCCGCGCCGGTAATCGATTCGACATTGCTGACGGTTCCGGTATTGGCGAAGTTGCCGAGCGTCAGCTTATCCAGACCGGCTCCAAGATCGATCTTCATCGCTGTTGTAAGCGCCGTGCCAAGCGTGACCGAATCGGCGCCGGTGCCGCCGATGATGGTCTCGATATTTGAAGCACTCAACGTGTTGCCGGCATTGCCGAGAGTGAGTGAGTCATTACCGGATCCCAAGTCGATGGAAGCATTGGAGGCTGCGCTGCCCAGCGTGATTGTATCGTTGCCTGTTCCGCCGGAGATGGTCTCGACGTTGGCGATGGTGGCGGAGTTGGTTGCGTTGGCGAGGGTGAGGGTGTCGTTGCCGGCGCCGAGATCGACGGAGGCGTTGGTGACGGCGCCGCCGAAGGTGATGGCATCGGCGCCTGTTCCGCCGACGGTTGTCTCGACATTGCTGATGGTGCCGGTGTTGGCGAGGTTGGCGAGGGTGAGCTTGTCGGCGCCTGCGCCGAGATCGACCGCCATGTTGGTGTTGAGGGCGGTGGTGAGGGTGACGGTGTCGGCGGCGTTGCCGCCGGTGATGGTCTGAACATTCGCCACGGTTGCGGTGTTGGCGAAGTTGCCGAAGGTGAGTGTGTCGCCGCCGCCGGCGAGGTCGATGGAGGCGTTGGCGGCGGCGGCGCCGAGGGTGATGGTGTCGGCGGCGGCGGCGCCGATGACGGTCTCGATGTTCTTCAGCGTTCCTGTGTTGGCGAGGTTGGCGAGGGTGAGCTTGTCATTGCCGGCGCCGAGATCGACGGCCATGCCGGTGGTCAGCGCGGTGGTGAGCGTGAGCGTGTCGTTGCTGCTGCCGCCCGTGATGGTCTCGACATTGGCGAGGGTCGCGGTGTTGGCGAAGTTGCCAAAGGTGAGGGTGTCGTTGCCGGCGGCGAGATCGATGGAGGCGTTGGACGCGGCGGCCCCGAGGGTGAGCGTGTCGGCGCCGGCGTTGCCGGTGATGGTCTCGACGTTGGAGAGGGTGGCTGAGTTGGTGCCGTTGGCGAGGGCGAGCGTGTCGTTGCCAGCGCCGAGATCGACGGAGGCGTTGGTGACGGGTCCGCTGAGGGTGATGGCATCGGCGCCGGTGCCGCCGACGACAGTCTCGACATTGGCGAGCGTGCCGGTGTTGGCGAAGTTGCCCAGCGTCAGCTTGTCCGCCCCCGCACCCAGGTCGATCGACATATTCGTGTTCAGGGCAGTGCCGAGGGTGATGGTGTCGGCGGCGTTGCCGCCGGTGATGGTCTGAACGTTCGCGACAGTTGCGGTGTTGGCGAAGTTGCCGAAGGTGAGGGTGTCGCCGCCGCCTGCGAGGTCGATGGAGGCGTTGGCGGCGGCGGCGCCGAGAGTGACGGCATCGGCGCCGCCGGCGCCGACGATGGTCTCGACATTGGAGGCGGTCAGCGTGTTGCCGCCGGCGGCCAGCGTCAGCTTGTCGTTGCCGGCGCCGAGGTCGACAGAGCCAGCGGCCACCGTGGTGGCGAGCGTGACGGTGTCGGCGCCCGTGCCGCCGATGAGCGTGTTGACGTTGCTGATGGTGCCGGTGTTGGCGGCATTGGCCAGGGTCAGCTTGTTGGCGCCGGTGCCGAGATCGACCGACATGGCGGTGCTGAGCGCGCTGCCCAGCGTGATTGTATCGTTGCCTGTTCCGCCGGAGATGGTCTCGACGT
>CAYRTL010000031.1:0-404 GCA_964427005.1 uncultured Acetobacteraceae bacterium | reverse complement strand
TATTCGTGTTCAGGGCAGTGCCGAGGGTGATGGTGTCGGCGGCGTTGCCGCCGGTCAGCGTCTGCACGTTGGCAATGCTGGCGGAGTTCGTGCCGGCACCTAGGGCGAGGGTATCGCCGCCCCCGCCAAGATCGATGCTTGCGTTAACGAGCGCACCGGTGATGTCGATGGTGTCCGCGCCGGCGCCAGAGGTGAGCGTATCGACATAGCTGAGCGTTGCCGAATTCGCGGCGTTGCCAAGACGGATAACGGTTGACACGGCCCATCTCCTGGGGACGGGGTAACACCAGGGATCGGCCGTTTTGTCCTTCTGCCTGGCGCGGCCGCGCTCTTGCGCGAACAAAACCCATACGCCCTAGTTGTAAAGAAATGGTTCGCGGCCGGCTTGCTGTGCAACGCGCAGC
>CAYRTL010000030.1:0-43946 GCA_964427005.1 uncultured Acetobacteraceae bacterium | reverse complement strand
TCGCGCCAGTCGCCAATACGAACGCAGGATGCCGAGCAGTTGCGGCGACAGCATGCACATACGATCGTTGCGTCGCAGGCGACAAATTGCGGACCGTCATGTCCTCGATCATGCGGCGGCGCAGAGGGCTCATCTCGGTCATCGGGGGCTCCCGTTCCAGGGTTGGGTCAAGCACCCAAACCCTGGCAGACCGAACGGCATAAACTCTCGGCGACCGCAAAACGCACATCCCGCGTCAGCGGGTTAGTTCAATCCCGTTATGGGTCCGGAACCTAATCCTTGTCCAAGCCACCCGACGCGTTCAGCCGCTCCGCCGTGATGTAATCGGGTGCGTCGAGCGCCAGCCAGACAATAGTGCTTGCCACCGTCTCGCAATCGGTCCGCCGCGCAAGCGGAATGCGCCGCGTGCGTTCTTCGAGAAACGCGTCGACATCCCTGCGTCCCTCAATCGCGGCGAGCTGCCGTTCGGTGATGCGCTGCATCGCGGTATCCATCATGCCAGGCGCTACGCTGTTCACCGTGATGCCGAACGGGGCCAGCGCGACGGCCGCGCCACGCGTCACCGCATCAACGCCCGCCTTGCTTGCGGCGTAGGCAAGATAGTTCGGCAGTGCCATGCGCGATGCCGGCGACGTGACGTTGATGATGCGTCCGCCGCCGTGATCGCGCATATGCCGTCCGGCCGCCGCGCAGATCAGCGCGATGGCCTTCAGGTTCAAATCGAGTGTCCGATCCCAGGTGGACTCCAGCATTTCGAGGAACGCCTCACCGGCGCCATAGCCGGCGTTGTTGACCACGATGTCGAGCTCTCCGAGGGCAGCGACGCTGCGGGCGACGGCAGCCTCGGCGCCACCCGCCGCTGCCAGGTCCTGCACGATCACGTGCGCATCAGCGCACGCGCGCGCGACGTCTGCAGTCGCGGTTTCGTCGATGTCCACCAACGCGAGTTGGCAACCACGTGCGGCAAGGGCGAGTGCCGTAGCGCGGCCGAGCCCGCTACCAGCACCGGTGATCATGGCGGAATGCATGGGCCTCTGTATAATCGAGGCCAGTGGAGGACGCCATGCTCAGCAATGCCCAGATCGATCAGTACAACGAAGTCGGCGCCATCGTCGTGCCCGACATTCTGACCCAGGACGAAGTGCAGTGCCTGCGCCGGGTGACCGACGAATTCGTAGAGCGGGCGCGTGATGTGACTGCGCACAACGACATCTACGATCTGGAGGACAGCCATACGCCGGAGAACCCTCGCGTTCGGCGGATCAAGGCGGCCCATCTGCATCATCAGGAATACGCCGGGCTGGCGCGGCATCCGGGGATCCTCGCCGTGTTGCAGGACCTGTGGGGGCCGGACATTCGCTTCGACACGGCCAAGCTGAACATGAAGTCGGCTGGCTTCGGTGCGCCGGTGGAGTGGCACCAGGACTGGGCGTTCTATCCGCACACGAACGATGACCTGGCTGCTATCGGCGTGATGTTCGATGACATGCAGATGGAGAACGGGCCGCTGATGATCATTCCCGGCAGTCATCGGGGGCCGATCTATGATCACCACGCGGACGGTGTGTTCTGCGGGGCGATGGATCCTGAGAACCGCGATGTTGATTACAGCAAGGCAATTCCGCTCACCGGCAAGGCGGGCTCCATCACGGTGCACCATGTTCGCGCGATCCATGGTTCCGCGCCGAACGTGTCGGACAAGGACCGACGCCTTCTGCTGTTCCAGTTCCGCACGGCTGATGCCTGGCCCCTTCTTGGCTTCCCTGGCGGAATCGAGAAATTCAAGGAGCTGATGGTTTGCGGCGTACACCGTGAACCACGATTGGAGCGCGTTCCGGTTCGCTTGCCTCTGCCGCCTGCGAAGCTGCAAGGCTCTCTGTACGAGAACCAGAAGGGGATGAAGAGTCGCTACTTCGGGGTGCCAACTGGGGCACGCCAGCCGGAGCCGGTGAAATAATCAACTCAGCTCATAGGGGGCCATCAATGCCGACTGTCCGCAATATCGCGCGGGAGAAACTGGAAAACGGTGAACTGTCACTTGGCTGTGGCGTCCGTCTGACGCGTAGTGTGGAGATTGCCATCGCCATGAAGACGGCCGGGTTCGACTGGCTGTTTCTTGATCTCGAGCATGGCACGATGTCGATCGACGCGGCTGCGCAGATAGCGACGGCGGCGCTAGATGCAGGAATCGCGCCGCTCGCGCGCGTGCCAAACGGTGAATATTCAATTGCGACACGCCTGCTGGACAATGGCGCCCTCGGCATCGTCGTTCCCCATGTCGATACCGCGGACGAAGCACGCGAGGTGGTGCAGAAGCTGAAATATCCGCCGATTGGCCATCGTTCGATGGGCGGCATTGGTCCGCACTACAGCCTGCGCTCCGCCAGCACCGGCGACGCGGCCAAGGCGCTGAACGCGGCCAATCTGACAGTAGTCATGCTGGAGACGCCCACAGCTATCGAGAACGCAGATGCCATCGCGGCGGTGCCCGGAGTCGACGTGCTACTGATTGGCACCAACGATCTGTGCGCCGAAATGGGCATTCCGGGAGACTTCGGCAATGACCGCGTGGCGGATGCCTACCGCACGATGATTGCGGCCGCCAAGAAGCACGGAAAATTTCCGGGCATGGCCGGCATCTACAACGAGCCGCTCATGCAACGCTACATCGAGCTGGGCGCGCGCTTCATCCTTTCCGGTAACGATGCGGCATTTCTGATGGCCAGCGCCGGTCAGCGCACCGGCTTCCTTCGCAGGACACTCCAGAGTTCCTAGGCAGTACACGCCAATGTGACGCACGACGCCGAAGCGGCTCCACATGTACTCGCGGAAACCCGCGGGGAGATGGAAGCATGGGACCCAGCGTCACGCGTCGGGTTGTACTGGGCGCCACAGTCAGTGGCTTGGCGATGCGGCAGGCCATCGGTCGTGCGGATGACACCACGCCAACTCATGCGCCTTCACTACCACCCCGGCAGCTGCAGAGCATCGATGTAGTATTGCAGATCAATGGCAGCAGCGTTCCGCTGTCCGTTGATTCGCGCACTTCGCTGCTGGACGCGTTGCGCGAGCAGCTGGGACTGACCGGCACCAAGAAGGGCTGCGACCGCGGTTCATGCGGCGCCTGCACAGTCCATATCGACGGCAGGCGTGTGCTCTCCTGTTTGACACTTGCGTCACGTTGTCAGGGCAAGGAGATCACCACGATCGAGGGCCTCACCGCGGAGGGTGACCTCCACCCGGTCCAGGCCGCCTTCCTGCATCACGACGGGTTCCAGTGCGGCTATTGCACACCCGGACAGATCATGTCCGCTGTTGCGCTCCTCAAAGAAGGTCACGCTGGCTCAGCGGTGGAAATCCGCGAGTGGATAAGTGGCAATATCTGCCGATGCGGAGCCTATCCCAACATAGTCGCGGCTATACAAGACGCAGCAGGAAAGGTCTGAGCCATGCAGGCATTCAACCTTTTGCGTCCGGACTCGCTCGATGTCGCGCTAGCCGCGGCGCAGGGAGACAGCACCAAGTTCATCGCGGGCGGCACCGATCTGATGCAGTTGATGAAAGACAACGTCGAGTCACCCAGCCGCCTGATTGATCTCGACGGTTTGGGTCTCTCACGTATAGAAGTTACCGAATCGCGCCTGCGCATCGAGGCATTGGCTCGCATGAGTGACGTCGCCGCGAATCCCGCGGTCCGCGAACACTGGCCGGTGATTTCGCAGGCACTGGAAGCGTCCGCTTCGCCACAGGTCCGCAATATGGGCACTATCGGCGGCAATCTGCTGCAACGCACACGCTGTGGCTATTTCCGCGACACAGGTTTCGCCTGCAACAAACGCGAACCAGGCTCCGGCTGCCCTGCCATCGCCGGTGAGAACCGAATGCTGGCAATCCTGGGAGGCAGTGGTCACTGCATCGCTAGCCATGCGTCGGATCTTGCAGTCGCGCTGACCGCGCTGGACGCCGTTCTTGAACTGCGCAGTGCCGATGGGACCAGGCGCGAAGTGCCCATCCGCGAGTTCTACCGGTTGCCGGGTGATACGCCGCAAATCGAGACCGTGCTGGGCAATGGCGAAATGATCACAGCGGTCACCGTTGCTGGCAGCACCGCTGCTCGCAACTCGCACTACCTCAAGGTGCGCGACCGCGCGAGCTTCGAGTTTGCGGTGGTATCTGCCGCTGTCGCACTGGACACGAGCGGCGGCACCATTAACGACGTCCGGATTGCTGCCGGTGGTGTGGGAACTCGGCCCTGGCGTCTGCCCGAAGTAGAGGAGGCATTGCGAGGCAAGAATCTGGACGAGGCCATATTGCGCGACGCATCCGCGCGTGCCGGCGCCGGTGCGCGTCCGGCGAAACAGAACGGCTTCAAGCGGGTTCTGCTGCAGCGCGTTGTGCTGCGCGCATTACAGACCGCTTCGGCGTGACGGAGGCTACGATGGCAAGCGTCGGACAGGGAATCGATCGCGTCGATGGCCGTCTCAAGGTCGCCGGACGAGCGCGCTATGCGGCCGAATTTCGTGTGCCTGATGTTGTGCACGCGGTGCTCGTGCAAAGCACCGTTGGTGCAGGTGCGATCACCGGTTTTGAGCTGAAGGCAGCTCAGGAAATGCCGGGCGTGCTGGCCATCATAACGCCAGAAAACGCGCCAAGGCTGCCGATGACGGGCGGTGCTCGGCAGGCTGTGCGCGCGCCGCTGCTGCAGGATCGAACCATCTACTACAACGGTCAGCATGTCGCCGTCGTGGTGGCGGAGACACTGGATCAGGCGAATGCCGCCGCTGCACTGGTCCGCGTTCGATATCGGCGTGACGAACCCGTGACCTCGATGGATGCCGTTCTCAGCCAGGCATACGCGCCAAAGCGATTCCGCAATGGCGAACGCTCACCGGATTCGCGCCGAGGCAATCCGGACGACGCGTTTGAGTCGGCACCGGTGAAGGTCGAAGCCACCTACATCACACCAATCGAGCATCACAATCCGATGGAGCCCCACGCGACCATCGCGCGTTGGGATGGCGATCAGCTCACCGTTTGGACTGCCACCCAAGGGATTACCGGTGCCCAGCAGTCATTGGCGGGGTTGTTCGGTCTTGAGCCGGCCAAAGTCCACGTAATCTGCCCCTACGTGGGCGGAGGATTTGGCTGCAAAGGTAACACCTGGCCGCCAGCGACTCTCGCCGCGATGGCTGCGAAGGTCGTCGGCCGGCCGGTTAAGCTGGTCGTGACGCGCGCGCAGATGTTCACGTCCAACGGCTACCGTCCCCGCACGATCCAGAAGCTGCGATTTGCTGCGGATCAGGACGGCCATCTCGTGTCGATACGGCACGACGGCTTCAGCTCAATGTGCAATCCAGCGCTTGGCGAGTTCGCGGAATCGGTCGGCTTGGCGACAGAGATGCTATACGCCTGCCCCAATGTTGCCGTGACTCATCGGCTGGTTGCCACGAACTCCTCCCTGCCGACTTATATGCGGGCGCCGGGGTTGGCCAGTGGCAACTTTGCATTGGAGTCGGCGATCGATGAGCTGGCCGTTGCGCTGCGGATGGATCCGCTTGAATTCCGTCTGCGCAACTACGCTGAGCAGGACCCCCATGAGAGCAAGCCATTTGCCAGCAAGGCACTGCGCGAATGCTACCGCCAGGGCGCCGAGGCGTTCGGCTGGTCGCGCCGTTCGCCAGAGCCGCGCTCCATGCGTGACGGCCACGTGCTGATTGGCTGGGGCATGGCAACCAGCACCTACCCGACGCACCGCATGCCGGCGAGCGCGCATGTGCGCGTCAAAGCGGACGGTACCGCATTGGTGCAGGTGGGCACGCAGGATCTGGGCACCGGCACCTACACAGTGATGTCACAGATCGCCTCCGATGAACTCGGAATCGCGGTAGAGCGAATTCACTTCGAACTGGGCGACAGCCTGTACCCGCATGCGCCTGTGTCCGGCGGTTCGATGACCGTGGCGAGTGTCGGACCAGCGGTGAAGGCCGCGTGTGAGGCGGTTCGCGCCAAGCTGCTGGACAACGCGAATGCCCCGGTCCCGGAGTTGCTCGCTCGCCGCAACATGGCGTTCGTCGAGGCAACGAGTGAAGCCAAACCGGGTGCCGAGGAGAAGGAGTATGCAATGCACGCCTTTGGCGCGCAGTTCGCCGAGGTCCGAGTTGACGCCGATATCGGAGCAATTCGAGTCAGCCGCTATGTCGGCGCATTCGATGCCGGGCGTGTGATGAACGCCAAGACGGCTCGCAGCCAATTGATTGGCGGCATTGTCTATGGCCTTGGCATGGCCCTGCTCGAGGAAACGCATGTGGATGGCGAGAGTGGCCGGATCGTGAACGCCAACATTGCAGAGTACCTCGTCCCAGTGAACGCGGACGTGCCTGATATTCACACAATCCTGGTCGCCAATGACGAACTCACGTCAAATCCGCTAGGCGCCAAGGGAATCGGGGAGCTGCCGATGGTCGGCGTCGCGGCGGCCGTCGCGAATGCGGTGTATCACGCTACCGGCATCCGTGTCCGAAAGGTGCCAATCAGAATTGAGGACCTGCTGATATAGCGAACCATTGTGCCCAAGTAGCGTTCGCTTCGTGCCGTGCTTTTACAGGCTTCTAGGGAGTTCAGGATGTACAAGCTACCGCTTGCCTGCCTTGCTGCTGGTCTGATGGGCCTGGCCTCACTGCCCGCTTCCGCCGAACTCAGCAGCGCCGATCGCGACTTTGCACAAAAAGCAGCATCCGGCGGAATGGCAGAAATACAGGCGGCCCAGCTTGCACAGCAGCGTGCCAGCTCTCCGCAGGTCAAGCAGTTCGCTTCGCGGATGATCAGCGATCACACACAGGCGAACAACGAGCTGCAGCAAATCGCCGAACAGGCCAACATTCAGCTTCCGTCACAGCCTGATACGAAGGACATGGCTTCAATGCAGAAGCTACGAGGGCTTAACGGGCAGACGTTCGATCAGGCCTATGCGCAGGAAGAGGTCCGCGATCACCAGCAGGATATCGCGCTGTTCCGCAAGGAGGCCACCAGCGGCCATGACCCGGCTCTCAAGGCCTATGCGCAGAAGACCCTGCCAATTCTCCAGCAGCATTTGCAACTGGCTCAAGGGTTGAATTCCAACCGGTAAATGATGCGCTGGGTGGCCCCTCGTGACGGACGCTGCTGAACTCGCCAAAATGCCCGGGTACCGGCGCGGGAGATCTATCGTGCCGCGCAGCCCAGCCGTCCGAGACACCTCGATCGACACCTATCGCGCGAAGCGGGACTTCAGCGTCACGCAGGAACCCGCGCCGGAGCCTGGCCGAAGCGCCAAGTCCGGCGGCATCTTCGTGGTTCAGAAGCATCAGGCACATCGCGCCGGCCTCCACTGGGATTTCCGGCTGGAACATGGCGGCGTGCTGTGGAGCTGGGCGGTCCGAAAGGGGCCGTCGCTCGATCCGGCGGATAAGCGGATAGCGGTCCACGTCGAGGACCATCCGCTGGACTATGCCAACTTCGAAGGGGCTATTCCCGAGGGCCAGTATGGCGCCGGCAAGGTGGAGCTGTGGGATCGCGGCACCTGGGAACCGTTGGACGATCCAGAAGAAGGAATGCGCAAAGGCGAACTGAGGTTCGTCCTGCATGGCGATCGCCTGAATGGGCGCTTCACGCTCGTGCGCCTGAAGCCCCGCCCCAACCAGCGAGGGCGGCAGGACAACTGGCTGCTCATCAAAGGCCATGACGAAGCGGAACAACGCGGCGCCGATGCCCTGGTCATTGAACAGCAGGCTTCAGCTACGAAACCGGCTCACAAGCGGCAAGAGGGGCCACCCGCCGAGGGGGCGCGGCGTGCGAGATTACCGGCGAGTCAGGCACCACAGCTTGCGTTACTGGCGGACGAACCGCCGGACGGCGAGGGCTGGGTCAGCGAAATCAAGTTCGACGGCTACCGCCTGCTGTGCTGGCTCGATCATGGCAAAGTTCGCGTCGTGACCCGCAATGGGCTGGACTGGACGGATCGACTGGCTGCTGTCGCTCGGGCGGTGGCCAGATTGCCGGCAGAGACGGCTTTGGTGGACGGGGAGTTGGTTGCGCTGGACAAGAATGGCGTTTCGAGCTTTCCCGCCTTACAGGCGGCGCTCTCGGCCGGCAGAGACGAGACGCTAAACCTGTATCTATTCGACCTGCTGCACATTGACGGCTGGGACCTGCGTCCATGCGCTTTGATCGAGCGCAAGCGCATCCTGTCGGGGTTTGCCGATTGGCGTGGGATGTTGCGCTACAGCGACCACCACACGGGCGACGCTGCGGCGATGCGGCGGGAAGCCTGCCGGATGGAATTGGAAGGAATCGTCTGCAAGCAGATTGATGCGCCGTATCGACCAGGGAGAAGTCGCAGCTGGCTTAAGGTGAAGTGCCGCGGACGGGAAGAGTTCGTCGTCCTTGGATGGACCCCACCAGGCGGCAGCCGAACCGGTCTCGGTTCCTTGCACCTGGGTTACTACGATCCGAAGGGCCGATTGCATTATGCCGGCGGTGTGGGGTCTGGCTTCTCAGACGAGGAGCTGATGCGGCTAAGCGAGCTTCTGGGGAAACTCGCATCTGATCCGCCCAAATCGCTACTCGTCGCTGGAGAGCCCCTGCCGAAGGATATCAATTGGGTTCGGCCGGAACTGGTGGCAGAGGTGCAGTTCACGTCGTGGTCTGGGAGTGGGCGTGTACGCCAGGCTGTCTATTTGGGGCTTCGCGAAGACAAACGGGCGACCGAGGTGGTGCGTGAACCGCCAGATGCCGAGGCGGAACGCAAGTCGGTTCGGCCGCGTGCAGGCTCTGGTGTGAAGGAGAAACGCGCGCCTGTGATTGCCGTGCCGCCGGTTCGAGCCAAACAGAATGACAGGAAGATCGTGACCGCTCGCGCACCAAAGCAGCGGGGGGTCACAATCGCCGGCATCACGCTGACCCATCCGGATCGCGAACTGTGGCCGGGTATAACCAAACAGCAGCTTGCCGAGTATTGGGTCGCGGTTGCCGATTATGCCCTGCCCGGCTTGGCGCGCCGGCCGCTTGCGATCGTGCGCTGTCCGGAAGGCATCGACGGCGAGCATTTCTTCCAGAAGCACACGCACGGTACCGTGCCGAGGGCAATTCGTGGCGGCGAGGCGGGAGGTGCCCCTTACCTGGCGATTGACGATGTAGATGGCCTGGTGGCCATGGCGCAGATCTCCGCGATCGAACTGCACGCGTGGGGCGCCGCTGAGGATGATCCACTGCATCCGGACCAGATCGTCTTCGATCTTGATCCGGGAGAAGACGTTCCATTCACCGACGTCATCAAGGCCGCCATCGACGTTGCCGACCAACTGCGAAAGCTGGAGCTGCAGCCGTTCTGCCGCACCACCGGCGGAAAGGGACTGCACGTTGTGGTGCCGCTGCAGCCGATAGCGCACTGGGACGAGGTGAAGCCGTTCTGCCGCGCCTTTGCCGAAACGCTGAGTGAGGCAGAGCCGAAGCGGTTTCTCTCCACGATAAAGAAGGTGGACCGGAAGGGTCGCATCCTGATTGACTGGCTGCGCAACGGTTTGGGGGCGACCGCAGTCGCCTCGTTCAGCCCGCGCGCACGGCCCGGTGCAACTGTGGCGACGCCGATAGCCTGGGATGAGGTGACCAGAAAGCTCGATCCCAGCAAGTTCAATCTGAGAAGCATTCCCGAACGGCTTGCTCGGCAAAGCACAGATCCGTGGCAGGGCTTCAATGATGCACGGCGGCCGGTGCCAAAGCTTGGCGGCGGGGCTGGTGAAGCGCCTCTCTCCCGACCACCTAAAGGCAAATCAGTCATCGTCACCGCGCCGAAGCCGAAGCGGCGAAGCTAGGGACCACTTGCCATGGAGACTGCGTTCATCTTCGACCTCGATGGCACGCTGATCGACAGCGTGTATCAACACGTGCTGGCGTGGAAATCAGCCTTGGATGAGGAAGGCATTCCGCTGTCCGTTTGGCGCATTCATCGCAAGATCGGGATGAGCGGCGGACTGTTCACCAACATGCTGTTGCGTGAGACGGGACAGCCGATCGAGCCGAAGCGCATCGAACGCCTGCGCCGGTTACACGCAGAGGCGTACAAGCGGCAAGCGGGGCAGGTGCAGCCGCTGCCCGGTGCATGCGAATTGTTGGAGCGTCTGCGTCAGTCCGGCATTCCCAGTGCGATTGCGACGAGTGGCCGCATGGAGACGGCACGCGTCAACATCGAAGCGCTTGGAGTTGATCCAGCGCGGGTGCCGATAGTTACCCGTGACCAGGTGAAGTATGCGAAGCCGGATCCCGACTTGTTCATCACTGCCGCTGGCTGCTTGAACACGCCGATCGAGAATGCGGTCGTAGTCGGCGACGCGATCTGGGACATGTTGGCAGCGCGCCGGGCCCGTGCATTCGGCGTTGGTGTTTTATCCGGCGGTTACGGCCAGGAGGAACTGGAACGGGCGGGCGCCGCGCGCGTGTATCAGGACCCGGCGGATCTGCTGCTGCACCTCGATGAGGTTGGCGGTCGGCGCTAAAAACCGCGCAACTGTGAGCTTGACATAGGAAATTCACGCCCAATGTCTTCAGCGCGGCGGATGGCGCCCGCCATCCCCGCGTGACGTTTCCCCCCCAAACTTGGCGGCGCTCTTCGGGGCGCCGTCATTTTGTTGCCGCACTACAGGATTGGCTTGTTGCCGCACTACAGGATTGGCGGGCATACCATCCGGGCAATAACATTCAGTTGCTTGGGAGGGAGTAGCGGTCATGGCCTTGCCGGTACCAACACTCGATCATGTGGTCGTTAATGTGCGCGACCGCTTAGATGAAGGTTTGGCAATGTACCGCCGGCTCGGTTTCACCCTGACGCCGCGCGGCTATCACACACTCGGCTCAATGAACCATCTCGCGATATTCGGGACCGAGTATCTGGAACTGATCGCCGCTCCTGCCGGTGAGACGCGGCGCGCAGAGATCCTCACCGCCCCGTTCGGGCTGAACGGCTTGGTTTTCGGGACCGACGATTCGGCTGCGGTCTACGCGGCTTTGAGCGAGGCAGGCGTTCCCGTGGAGCCGCCGCTGGAGTTCTCGCGGCCTGTCGAAACCGCGGATGGCATGCGCGATGCGACGTTCCGGACGGTGCGCCTCACGCCCCGGGCGGTGGCCTCAGGGCGTATCTACTTCTGCCACCACTTCACGCGCCATCTGGTCTGGCGCGATGAGTGGCGGCACCATGCGAATGGTGCAGTTGGCGTGCTCCGCGCCGTGATAGCGGCCCGCGACCCATCAGTGCTTGGTTCGCTGTTTGCTCTCATGTTCGGCGAGGACGCGATCCGGCGTAGCGATGCCGGCTGTTCGCTTACCGTTGGCCTGTCGCGGTTCGAGGTGATGAGCATGGATGCGCTCGGCCGCGAATTCGGCGAAGCGACGCCAGCGCCGGATGGACGCGATGAATACATGGCTGCGCTGACTATTCGGACACGTTCGCTCGAAGGTGCCGACGCCGCACTGGCAGCCGGACACATCAATGGGGTTCGTCGTCAGGCGGATCGTATTCTTGTCCCGCCTACGGAAACCTTTGGAGTGACATTGGAGTTCCGCGCATGATCTCCAGGGTCAGGCGATCAGCCTGATCTTCTCCGCCCATCGGTCGAGAATCGGGATCACTTCATCGGACCCTGCTGAGGGCACGGTGATTACCACGCGGGCAATGCCGATGTCGCGGTACCGCCGCAGCCGGTCCAATTCTTCAACCACACGGAACATGGTGACCGGCAGCGACGCCGGATCGCGGCCAGCCTCCTTCGCCATCTGATGGAACTTCGGCAGGAAATCGCTGACATCGCCGTATTCCGGGCGGCTCGCATGAGGGACCCAGCCATCGCCGTACCGGATCGCGCGACGCGCACCATAAGGAAAGGCGCCACCCACTATCACCGGCGGATACGGCTTCTGAACCGGCTTCGGCCAGGTCATCATTGGATCGAAGTTGACGAACTCGCCGTGGTATTCGGCCTTGCTCTCGGTCCAGATCACCTTCATCGCCTCGATGCGTTCGCGGGCGATCTTGTGCCGCAGCTTGAACGGCGTGCCGTGATCCGCCATTTCCTCGGCATTCCAGCCAGAGCCAACGCCGAACAGGAAGCGCCCGGACGAAACCTGATCGATGGACGCCACGAGCTTCGCTGTCTGGATCGGGTCGCGCTGCTGTACCAGGCAGACGCCGGTCCCGATCTTTAACTTCTTCGTTGACGCCGCCGCCGCGGTCAGCGTGACGAACGGATCCATCACATCGTAGTACTGTTTGGGCAGCTCGCCGCCGTTTGGAAACGGCGAAGCACGCGACACCGGAATGTGCGAATGCTCCGGCGCCCAAAGCGACTCAAACCCGCGCTCCTCCAATGCGCGGCCAAGGTCGCCGGGCGCCATCGAATAGTCCGTGAAGAACATGGCCGCGCCGAACAGCATGTCGGGTCCTCCCTTTGGTGTGGGAGCCTAACCCGACATGCACTGCGCTGCTATCGCTTGGGCGGGGAGTGCCTGACCTGCTGGCCTGCGCCCATGCCGCCACCCTGCTGTGCCTGTGGCACTAGGTCGCGGATGTGGAATTCAGGCTCGCTGTTCCAAGGCCCGCGCCGGTCGGCTTCCGGACCTGTGGTCAGGTTGAACCAGACATCCACCGTATCGTCCGGATTCAGGTCGCCGAAGAGTGGATCGTCCAGCTTGTTCATGGCCTCCAGCGCCTTCATGAACATGCGGGCATGGGCGACTTCGCGCGTGGCCAGATGCCGTAGCGCTTCACGCGAACCTTCATCCGGTGCGATCTTGATCAGCGCCTCGTACGTGGCCAGCGCACCGGCTTCGGCAGCGATGTCGGCGCGCAGGTCTCGCACAACATTGGCGCCTTCGTTGACATAACGGGCATCCCAGGTGGTACCTTTGGAGTCCACCAGATGCGGCCCATAGCCTCGCATGGCGAACAGAGTGCTGTTGAAGGCCTTTTCCTGCGCACCCTGTCTGGCTCGCTTGGTGTGCTGCTCGATCATCAGGGCCACCATTTCCAGGTGGCCAAATTCCTCCGTGGCGATGTTCTGCAGCATGTCCCGGATGCCCTGGTCCTCTGTGTGGAAGGACTGGGTGAAGTAGGTCAGCGCGGCCGAAAGCTCGCCTGTTGCGCCGCCGAACTGCTCCAGCAGCTTTTCGGCAAAAACCGGATCCGGCGTGTCAACGCGTACCTGGTGAATTGGGTCGGGTCGATGAATGAACATGGGGTTCGTCCTTCCGTGGGTGGCCACCAAGCCGCAACAGCCGCCACCAGTGCGGGTTGGCTGTTCACGTGAATGTGCCTCTGCCATCCTGCGGCGGCAGTTAGGGAACGACACGGATGCGCGTTGGGATCGAGGTTGGCGGCACATTCACCGACCTGGTTGCGGTCGATGATGGTCAGGTGAAGGTCGCCAAAGTCTCCAGTACACCCGCCAGTCCGGACATCGGCGCCTTCGCCGCACTCGGCGCCGCAGAGATAGCTCCAGCGTGCATTGCTGATCTGGTGCACGGTTCGACAATTGCAACCAATGCAATCTTGGAACGCAAGGGCGCGCGCATTGCCTTCATCACCACCCGCGGCTTTCGCGACATACCGTTTTTGCAGCGCCACGATCGGCGCAACATATACGACCTCAGCTACGCGAAACCGAAACCCCCTGTGGCGCGGCGGGACTGCTTCGAGGTTACCGAGAGAATTGACGCTGCGGGCAATGCCATCCTGCCGCTCGACGAGAGTTCGGTGCGGCGTGAACTTATCCCCGCATTGGCGACGGGGAGTTACGATGCCATCGCCATCTGTCTTCTGTCTGCCTACGTGGAACCGCTGCATGAACGGCGGTTGCGTACCCTGATCGCCGAGGCGTTGCCTGGCTTGCGTATCGCCTGTTCGTACGAGATCGCCCGCGAATTTCGGGAATACGAGCGTGCCAGCACGACATTGCTGTCCGCTTATGTTCAGCCGGTAATCGATCGCTACCTCGATCGCTTCGAGGCACAGTTGATCGAGAGCAGCTTTCGCGGGCGTTTCAGCGTGATGCAGTCCAACGGCGGGCGGTTGCCGGCCACAGCGATGCGCAACAATGCCATCACCGCGCTGTTCAGTGGTCCGGCAGCCGGCGTTATCGGCGCGATCCGCCAGGCCGCGCATTCTTGGCGTGGCAATCTCATCACCTTCGATATGGGCGGCACGTCGACCGACGTGAGCCTGGTGGAGAACGGCGAAGCATCGATCGCTCCAGATACCGAGGTTGACGGTCTGCCGATACGCACGCCCGTGCTCGACATCGTTTCCGTCGGAGCGGGTGGCGGCAGCATCGTCTGGATCGACGATGGAGGCATGCTGCGTGTTGGTCCGCGCAGCGCCGGCGCCAATCCAGGCCCTGCGTGTTACGCACGAGGCGGGACGCAGCCGACTGTCACCGACGCGCATGTGGTTCGCGGAACGATTCGGCCGGAGGCATTTCTCGGCGGCACAATGCAACTCGACGCGGATGGTGCGCAGGCGGCGTTTGCCAACGTGGCGCGGCAACTTGGCACCGATGCGGCGGGTGCAGCCACAGCGGCCATCAGGCTGGCGGTGGCGAACATCGTGCGTGCGATCCAGCTTGTCTCGACCGAGCGTGGCCGCGATCCGCGTGATTACGCACTGGTGCCATTCGGTGGTGCCGGTCCGTTGCTCGCCGCGGAAATCGCCGAAGAACTCGGCGTGCGCGAGATCCTGATCCCGCCCAATCCTGGGGTGGTATCGGCCCTCGGCCTGATCACAGCCGATTACATAAGGACCGCTGGTGAGACTCGACGAGTACCGCTGGACGACGCTGCGCCCGATGCCTTGCGCGAGGCATTCGCGACGTTTCGGGCGCGCGGCGAGAAGCAGTTCCAGGAACTCGGCCTGCACGGTGCATTGGATTTCACGTTGACTGCCGATATGCGCTTTGTCGGCCAGGCATTCGAGGTCGCCGTTGAGCTTGATCCTATACGCTTGACGTCGCTGACAGCGAGTGATCTCGCGGAACGCTTTGCCGCCGCACATTACCGGCTCTATCGCCATGGTGGCGAGCAGGGTCGACGCGTAGAAATGGTAGGGCTGCGCTTTGGAGTCCGCCGCAAAGCTGATGCACTGCCGGTCTTTGTCGAACGCCCGATGGTCATGAAGGGACCGGCGGAAGCCTCTGTGCGTATTGGTGATCGAATGGTAACCACGCGCATTCTGACCGCCGCGTCGCTACTGCCCGATGACGTTGTCGAGGGTCCCGCATTACTCGAGAGCTACAGTTCAACGCTATGGGTGCCACCGTCATGGTTCGCGACACGCGACGCCAGTGCGAACATCTTCCTTCGGAGGATGCCGGCATGACACTCGATCCAGTCGATTACGCGATCATCAGCCAGGCGTTGATCGCGGCGGCGCG
Source organism: uncultured Acetobacteraceae bacterium (assembly GCA_964427005.1). Lineage (GTDB taxonomy): Bacteria > Pseudomonadota > Alphaproteobacteria > Acetobacterales > Acetobacteraceae > JAMXLO01. Next base: position 28,497 of record CAYRTL010000030.1, on the reverse strand, counting down.
CGAAATGGGCGCCAAGCTGGTACGCTCGGCTTTCTCCACCGTGCTGCGCGAGGCGCGCGACGGTTCTGCGGCGCTGCTGGATGCCAAAGGCAACACGGTTGCCCAAGCCGAGCTGATCCCCATGCAACTGGGTACGATCGGGCACATCTTTCAGCCCTGCGCCGCGGCATACAAGCTGGATGAATTGCAGGAAGGCGACTTCTTCGCGATCAATGATCCCTATTCGGGTGGCCAGCATTTGCAGGACGTATTCCTGTTCCATCCGATCTTCTTCGGCGGCCGGTTGCTCGGGTTTTCGGCTTCGGTGGCGCATCATCTCGACCTCGGCGGCGGCAGTCCCGGCCTCAATCCGGCAGCCACAGATGTTTGGGCGGAAGGACTCATCATCCCGCCGCTGAAGCTTAAAATGGCGCGCGATTGGCACGGCGGCATCTTCGAGCGCCTGCTGCGCGCCAATGTGCGCGTGCCGCACCAGACAATGGGCGATTTCGACGCGCAGATGGCGGCGAATGCAATTGGCATGGCGCGCGTCCAGGAGCTCGCCGAACGCTATGGCGCCGACAAGGTTGTGGCGGCGATGGCGGCATTGCAGGACTATTCCGAAGCACGCATGCGTGCAGCCATACGCGCGGTGCCGGATGGCGTATACCGTGGCGATGATGCGGTGGATGACGATGGCGAGTCGGATGCACCGCTGCCGGTTTGTGCCGCAGTCACGGTGCGCGGCGATAGCATAGCGGTCGATTTCGCTGGCACAGCGCCACAGGTGCGACGCCATTTGAATGCACCATTCGCTTCCACCGTGTCGGCGGCGCTTTCCTGCATCAAGGCGGTGCTGACCAGTCCGGATATCCCGTTCAATGCCGGCGCGGCACGTCCGGTCACGATTACCGCGCCGGAGGGTTCGCTGCTGAATCCGCATCGCCCAGCACCCGTGCGAGCCCGCATGGAGGCCTGCTTTCGCGCGTGGAACGCCACGATGAAAGCACTCGCGCAGGCGGTACCCGAGAAGGTCATTGCATGCGGCTTTGACACGACCACGGTTGGCGTGTTGTCGCATCTCGAATCCCAAGGTTGGTCGGTGTATCTGGAAATCTACGGCGGCGGATATGGTGCATCGGTGGCGGGGGATGGTTGCGACGCTGTAGATGGTCCCCTCTCGAACTGTTCCAATACCCCGATAGAGGCACTGGACCAGGATTTCCGCTTCTTCCGTGTGCTTGAGTACAGCCTGCGCCCAGGCAGCGGAGGTGCCGGCGAATTTCGTGGTGGATTGGGATTCCTGCGACGATTCGAGATCCTGGCTGATGATGTAAAGCTGGCGCTGTACAGTGACAGGTTTCGCAGACCGCCGGATGGTGTGTTTGGCGGCGAGCCGGGCACGACAGGCTTCTGCGAAATCCGCCGCGGCGGCCAGACCATCCGACTGCGCTCGAAGGACGAAGTGATGCTGCAGCGAGGCGATATCGTCACGCTCGCTGTCGGCGGGGGCGGTGGCTACGGCGATCCTTCCCGGCGTGCTGCCGAACGGATCGCCGCGGACGCGATGGACGGCTACATCGCGGCCTGAATCGACTCACCCACGATGCTGACGATGCGATCGAGTGTCGCTTCCGGCGTCATCAGCGGTGGAGCGATGCAAAGTGAATCGCCGCTTATTGGCGTCCCGCCGCCGCCACGCTGACGGATGATCAGCCCGCGCTTCATCGCCTCGGTCACCACGCGTGCACCGATGCCGATAGCGGGCTTTCGGGTTGCCTGATCCTCCACCAGTTCGACGCCGCACATCATGCCGAGACCGCGGACATCGCCCACCACCGGCAGGCTGCGCAGCGTTTCGAGCCCGGCGAGCAGTTTCCTTCCCATGACGGCGGCGCGCTCGGGCAAAGCCTCTCGTTCCAGGATCTCGATGTTGCGCAATCCAACGGCGCAACACACCGGATGGCCGGAGTAGGTCGCGGCATGCATGAAGCGTTCGTCCATCGGCGCGTCTTCGATTGCCTGATGCACGCGCTTCGACACAACTACGCCACCGAGCGGCAGGTAACCGCTGGTCACGCCCTTGGCGAAAGACATCAAGTCGGGCTCGATGCCCCAGTGTCCCAGCGCGAACCATCGGCCGGTACGGCCGAAGCCCGTGATCACCTCATCGGCGATCAGCAGAACGTTGTGCCGATCGCAGATCTGGCGCAGGCGGGGAAAGTACGTTGGCGGAGGCACGATGACGCCGCCCGCCCCCATAACCGGCTCGCATATCACCGCCGCTATGGTGTCTGCGCCCTGTGTCTCGATCGCGGCTTCGACGGCATCGGCAGCCTCGATGCCTGGATCGCCGTTGCCCCGCCAGCGATAGGGATATGGCGGTGCTACTTGCAGGAACTCCGGCACCAGCGGGCCAAACATCTTGTGGTAGCCCGGCAGGCTGGTGGCGCTCATCGCCGCGAGCGTGACTCCGTGATAGCCATACTGGCGCGAGATGATCTTTACTTTGTTGGGCTTGCCCATCCGCTTCCAGTAGTAGCGCGCGATCTTGAACGCGCTCTCGTTGGATTCCGCGCCGCCGGTGGTGAAGTATGCAGCCGCCATGTTGTCGTAACAGAGATCGACGATGCGTTCGGCGAGCCGGATCGCCGGCTCATTCGAGAAGCCCGCATAGGCAGAGGCGTACGCGAGCCTTGCCATCTGGGCGGCCGCCGCATCGGCCAGTTCCTTTCGGCCATGGCCGGCGTTGACGTTCCAGAGTGCCGACAGTCCATCGATATACTCGGTGCCGTCAGCGGTTCGCAGCATCGCGCCGTGGCCTTCCACGAAGATGCGCGCCTGCGTGTGCTCTTTCGGGTGGTGCAGTGGATGGATCAGATGCCGTCTGTCGGCGTCGAGCAATACGTCGCCGGTTGCTGCATGATCATTCATGTCACTCGCCTTTCGCGATTGTCATGCCGAACGCGAAGCCTGCCACTGCCCTTTGCCGAACTGGCTGAGATTGACCGGTCCTCGGTGATGGTCGGTGGCACTACCCAGAAACACATCGCCCGTCATCTTGCCGTCATTGACGATGCCCTCGAAACGATAGGCGATGGCGCTCCCTTCATGGCGTGTCTCGAACTGCATATGCACAGCCTGACCGGACAGCTTGCCGATGACCTGGCCCTCGAATTGCTCCGAGTTCTGGCTGCCGCTGAGCTGATTGCCCTGCTGCTGGAGGCGTAGCCGGTGCTTGCGCTCACCATGCAGGAACTGCACGCGGACGTCCCAGTCTCCGGCGATGTTGATCTGTGCAGGTGCATCCTGCGCTGGGTGCAGGTTGTGTGCCGCGGTGAGTGCGTCGGCAATCGCCTGCCCGACCTGTGCGGCCTCGCCGGGCTGAAACTGGAACGGGTCGATGTTGACCGAATTCGCCTTTGCCGAAGTGTCGTCGATCATGATGCGCGGCGTGCCGTCGAGCAAACGCTGGCGCAGGCCCATCCCATCGAGCGCGAAACCATCCCATTTGACGCGCAGCAGCGGCACGCGCACCACGCCCTTAGGTTCTATCACTTCGCTGCTGACGCCCGGCACTGTTGCAACCCGCTTTGCGATCTCCTGCAGGTCATCGTACCAGTGCTGGAGTTCCGCAGCCTCGTCCCGCTCATTCAGCCAGTATTCAACGGCGGCCAGCACGCCGATGACATCCTCCTTCGACACCTTCATGGGTCGTCCGAATGCCTGATGCGGCGATGCGTTGCGCCACGCCGCCTGCACAAGGTTCTTCTTGCCAAGCAGCAGTCCGCTGGTTTGTGGCCCCCGCAGGAACTTGCCGCCACTGTAGATAACCATGTCGGCGCCACGCACCAGCCATGGGCTCGGCCGTTGCAAGTGCTCCGATGCCGCATCCACAAGGATCGGGATACCAAGCGGCTTTACCCGCGCGGCGATCTCCTCCAGACGTATCTTGGAGAACTCCTCATTGGTGCCGAGGATCGCCACCATTGCCACCGGTTCACGCAGTGCCGCTTCCAGATCGGCCATAGAGTCGATCTCGACAATGCGGGCGCCCACCATGCGGATCGCCTGATCGTAGGCGAAGCGCTGGTTCTTCGGCAGAATGACCCGGTTCACCCAGCCGTCGGTGAACGGCAGACGCAACATCCGCACAGGATCGTTGCCGGCGATGCAGGCAGCCGAGGCCAATGCGACGGCAGCGGCGCTGCCGCAGGTCACGATACCCCATTCAGCCCCAGTCAGTTCCGCAAGGCGCTGGCCCGCTGCCTCCATCAATTCGTCCAGATTGACGAACTGGCGCGAGGCAGCGTCCATCGCTGCGCGGACCCGCGGGAGCATCAGGCTGCCGCCATGCATGGTGCGTACGCTGCAGCAGTTGATAAAGGGGCGCACACCCAGCGCGAGGTAGGGATTGGTGTTGCTCTCGGTCCGCTCAGGCATTGTGTGCGTTCTCCGATCTTGTCTGGTACACCGCCGTCTCGAAGTCATCCAACAGTTGCAGCACGGTGGGATCCGCGAATGGCAGAATTTGCGTCAGGATCACACCCGTGACCTGCTGCTTGGGATCGATCCAGTAGTAGGTATTGAACAGTCCCGCCCACGCGAGACTGCCGGCGCTTCGCCGACCCGGCACATCCTCTGTGTTGATCAGCCAGGTAAGGCCCCATTTCTTCGCCATGCCAGGGAAGAACTCGGCATCATTGGACACTGTGGGCTGCTGCGTCGATAGCTTCCGCACGTGCAGATCGCCGATATGATTCTGCGCCATCAGCGCGACGGTCTCTGGCCGGAGTACCTGCGCGCCATTCAGTGCACCGCCATCTAGCAGCATCCGGAGAAAAGCCATGTAGTCGGGCCCGGTTGAGTACAATGCACCGCCGCCGCCATAGAACTCGGCCTTTGTCAGCGGCGTTGGCGGTATCGGTGTGAGCGATCCTGATGGTGTTCGGGCATGCGCCTGCGCGCAGCGTGCGAGCTGCTCGGCATTCGGCACGAAGCAGGTATCGCGCATTCCCAGCGGGGCGAAGATGTTCGCCTTCATGTAGGTGTCGAGGTCCTGCCCGCTCACCGCCTCGACCATGCGTCCGGCCCAGTCGATGTTGATGCCGTACTCCCAGCGTTCACCTGGCTCGAAAGCAAGCGGTGCGTTCAATGCTGCCAGTTTTCCAGACATGATGACGGGAAAGCCTGTGGTCTCGACATAGCGGTTAAGCTGCGAATTCCAGATGTGATAAACAAAACCCGCCGTGTGGGTGAGCAGCATCCGCAGCGTAATCTTGCGCCGTGCCTGGCGCAGCATCGCCTTGCCCTCGGCATCGAAGCCTTGCAGCACCTGCGGTTCGGCCAGTTCGGGCATGATCTCGCCGGCTGGTTGATCAAGATCAAGCTGACCGCGCTCGACGCACTGCATGGCGGCCACGCCCGTCACCGCCTTGGTCATCGACGCAATCCTGAACACGGTGTCCAGCGTCATTGGTGCACCGCTGGCCAGGCTGCGCCTGCCGAACGCGCCCTGGTAGAACGTGCCGTTGCGGTCCGCCGCCAGAGCGACGACACCCGGTACGCTCTCGGAACTCGCTGCCGCGCTCAGTAGCTGGTCAATGCTGTCGGTCATGCGGGCTCCTCCAAATTCGTGTCCAGTATGCCGCGCGGTTGCGCCCTCTGGCCAGCGGGGCGACAATGCCGGCCGTCCAGACAGGCGCGATTTAGGGAGGCGTCAGGATGATCGAAAACGAAGTCATCGTCACCACCAAGCACGGGCGGATGCCGACGTTCATGGCGGCTCCTGATGGGCCTGCGCAATATCCGGGCATCATTTTCTACATGGATGCGCCGGGCATTCGCGAAGAACTGCGCAACATGGCACGGCGCATTGCCAAGCACGGCTATGTCTGCCTGCTGCCCGACATGTATTATCGGCTTGGCACTGTGCGCTTCGATATTCCGCGCCGCGACGATGGGATGTCGGGCGTGATCCGTGCCTCGATGAACAGCCTGACCATTCCCTTCGTGAATGACGACACGGCGGCGATGCTCGCATGGTTTGACGCGAATGACCGTGTGAGGCCGGGTCCGGTCGGTTGCGTCGGGCATTGCATGAGTGGGCGCTACATCACCTCTGTCGCGGCGGCGTTTCCGCACCGGATGGCAGCGGCCGCATCGCTATATGGGGTCGGCATCGTTACAGACAAGGAAGACTCGCCGCATCTGTCGCTGAGCAAGATCAACGGCGAGCTGTACTACGCCTTTGCGGAGCATGATCAGTCGGTGCCGGCGAACGTGATCCCCGATCTGAAGGCCGCACTGAACAAGACAGATGCGAAGGCGACAGTGGAGGTCTTCCCAGGCACGCATCACGGCTTCTGCTTTCCGGAACGCGCCGTGTACGACACGCAGGCGGCGGAGACGACATGGGCAAAGATCTTCGCGCTGTGGGACCGTCACCTGAAATAGTCGAGGCCGAACATGCTTGATGAGGTTGCTGGAACGCTGGTCTTCACCGGTGAGCGGTCGCGCGCTGGTTATCGGCTGAATCGAATGGCCATGTCGCTGACCGACCCCGCGAACCGCGCCGCGTTCGTGGCCGATGAAGCCGGTTATGCACGGCGGATGGAGCTGACCGACAGAGAAATAGATATGATACGCCGGCGCGATTGGAAGGCGATGATCGAAGCCGGATGCAGCATCTATCTGCTGATCAAGATCGCCGGTGCGCTCGGCGTGGCGTTGTACGAAGTTGGCGCCCATACTGCCGGCATGACGTTCGAGCAGTTCATGGCACAGCGGAAAGGACGCTGAGATGGGACGCATCGTTGGTGGCGTTGGTTCCTCACATGCGCCGTCATTCGGGCCTGTGTATGACAAAGGTCAGCAGAAGGACCCGACGTGGGCTCCGCTGTTCGATGGATACGTGCCGGTGCGGGCGTGGCTGGAGGAGCTGCGGCCGAACTTGTTCATCGTGGTCTACAACGACCACATGAACCGGTTCTTTTTCGACGCTTATCCGACCTTCGCACTCGGCGTCAGCGATGTGTATCCACAAGCGGACGAAGGCTGGGGAAAGCGCAACCTGCCCGACATGCGCGGCGATCCGCAGTTCTCGTGGCATCTCGCCCGCAGCCTGGTCGAGGATGAATTCGATCCGACAATTTGCCAGGAGATGTCGGTGGACCACGGCGTCATGTCGTTCATGCCGATGCTGTGCGATACGAGTTGGCCTGTGCCGATCGTGCCGTTGGCCGTGAACGTCATACAGCATCCTGTTCCAACGGCGCGGCGGCTATACAAGCTCGGGCTGGCGCTGCGGCGCGCGGTGGAAAACTATCCGAAGGACGTGCGGGTTGTCGTGATGGGCACCGGCGGACTGTCCCATCAGTTGCAGGGTGCGCGCTTCGGTTTCGTCAATCCCGAATGGGACAATGAATTCCTCGATCGGCTCGAGACCAATCCGGAGCCGCTCGCTGGCTTGTCCCATCAAGACTACATGGAACGCGGCGGCACCGAAGGGATCGAGATGATCAACTGGCTGCCGATGCGTTCGTCTCTGGGACCTGCCGTGAAGCGCATCGCGCGGACCTATCACGCACCGATGATCACGGGCTACGGCTTGCTGGCACTGGCGCCGCTCTAAGCTATGGCCATTCGAACAGGTCGTGCGTTCCTCGACTCGCTGCGCGACGGCAGACAGATCTGGATTGATGGCGAGCTGGTCACTGATGTAGTCGCTGATCGGCGATTTTCGGCTGCGGCGCACAGCGTCGCCGAACTTTACGAGATGCAGCATGATGCGTCGCTGCTTCAGCGGATGACGTTCGTCTCGCCGACGAGTGGCGAGCGTGTTGGCCTTTCCTTCCTGCAGCCTGCGTCGGTCGATGATCTGGTGAGGCGGCGGGAGATGGTCAAGACATGGATGGACGCAACCTGCGGCATGTTTGGCCGCAGCCCGGATTTCATGAACATCACGCTCACGGGCTTTGCCTCCGCGCACCAGGCGTTCGGCAAGTTCGCCGACAATGTGTGGAACTATTACGTCTATGCACGCGAGAACGACATCGCGATGACGCATACGCTGGTGAATCCACAGGTTGACCGCTCGCGCCCGGTGGAGCAGCAGGAGAAGGACCTCGCGGCCAAGGTGGTGAAGGAGACCGACGCTGGCATCGTCATCACTGGCGCGCGCATGGTCTCCACCTTGTGCGCCTATTCGCACGACCTGATGGTGATGCCATCAACCTACATCGCGGGCACGCCGGAAGCCGCGCCTTATGCGTTCGGCTTCAGCATTCCTGTGGCAACGCCGGGTCTGCGCTTCATCTGCAGGCCGTCTGTCGTGCATCTGGAGGCAGCGTCGGCAATGGACTATCCGCTGTCGTCGCGGCTGGACGAGACAGACGCGATGGTCGTGTTCGACAACGTGCTGGTGCCGTGGGAGCGGGTGTTCATCCATCGTGACGCGGAGATGTGCAACGGCCTGTACAACCGGACGGGCGCGATGCCGCAGGTGATGCACCAGTTCAGCACCAAGAACCTGGCGAAAGCCGAGTTCATGATGGGGTTGGGATTCGCGATCGCCAAATCCACCAATATCGATCAGCATCTTCATGTTCAGGGCATGTTGGCTGAGCTGATCCAATTCAGCGAATTCTGCCGCGCCTGCCTGCGTGCATCGGAAGCCGATGCCGCCCCTAATGCCGAAGGTGTGATGACACCAGCGGCGATGCCGCTTTGGACCGTGCGGATGATGTTCCCGAAGATGTTCATTCGCGCCTGTGAGATCATCCAGACATTGGGCGCCGGCGGTTTGGTGTCGGTGCCCTCCTATGCTGAGACGAACGGCCCTGTTTGGAGCGATGTCGAGCGCTATTTCCAGGCAGCCAATGCGGATGCCCGCACGCGGATAAAGCTGTTCCGCCTCGCCTTCGATGCCGCGGTATCGTCATTCTCTGGCAGACAGCAGCTCTATGAGAGGTACTATTCGGGCGATCCGGTTCGGCTCGCGGGCACGCTGTACTCGCTGTACGACCGCGATTCCTACATGCAGCGCATTTGGCATCTGCTGGATGGCATCGAGGCACGGCTGGCATGAGCCGCTACGTCGGGGCGATTGACCAGGGCACCACCAGTACGCGTTTCATCGTGTTCGACCGTGCGGGCGAGGCAGTTGCCTCGGCGCAGATGGAGCATCAGCAGATCTATCCACAACCGGGGTGGGTTGAGCATGATCCGCTTGAGATCTGGCGCAACACGCAGTCGGTGATCACGGAGGCGCTGCGAAGTGCAGACCTTGGGCCGCGCGATCTGGCCGCAGTTGGGATCACCAACCAGCGCGAGACAACGCTGCTGTGGGATCGTAGAACCGGCGAGCCAGTGCACAATGCGTTGGTCTGGCAGGACACGCGCGTTGATCCGATCGTGGCTGAGTACGCGCGAGACGGTGGCCAGGATCGGTTTCGCGCGCTGACCGGATTGCCGCTCGCCAGCTACTTCAGTGCGCTGAAGTTGCGATGGTTGCTCGACAATGTGCCTGATGCGCGCCAGCGCGCGGACGCAGGCGATCTTGCGTTTGGCACGGTGGATAGCTGGCTGCTCTGGCACTTCACCGGGCTGCACCTGACCGACGTCACCAACGCAAGCCGCACGCAACTGATGAACCTGGCGACGCTGGACTGGGATGACACGCTGCTCGCCGCATTCGGCATACCGCGCGCGGTGCTGCCACGCATAGTTCCATCTTCCGCCGTATATGCGAATGCGCGTGGCGTACTGGATGGCGTGGACATCGGCGGCATGCTGGGGGATCAGCATGCCGCGCTGATGGGGCAGGCATGCTTCGCACCCGGCGAGGCGAAGAACACCTACGGCACCGGCTGTTTTCTGTTGATGAACACGGGCGAGAAGCCGGTGGCGTCCGCAAGTGGGCTGGTCACCACTCTTGCCTATCAGATCGGTGATCAGAAGCCTTGCTACGCGCTGGAGGGTTCGATTGCCGTTACTGGCGCTCTGGTGCAGTGGCTGCGCGACAACCTAAGCCTCATCAACTCAAGCGCGGATGTAGAAGCATTGGCTGCCTCGGTGGCTGATAACGGGGACGTCTATTTCGTGCCCGCTTTCTCAGGTCTGTATGCGCCGTGGTGGCGTTCGGATGCGCGTGGCGTCGTCGCCGGGCTGACCCGCTACGCGTCCGCTGGCCACATCGCGCGCGCCGCGCTGGAGGCGACAGCGTACCAGACGCTCGACGTGATCGAGGCGATGCAGCGCGATTCTGGCATTCCGATCAGCTCACTGCGGGTCGATGGCGGCATGGTCGTGAACGCGCTGCTGATGCAGTTTCAGGCAGACATCCTGAACGTGCCGGTCCTGCGGCCACGCACGATCGAAACTACCGCACTCGGCGCGGCGTATGCAGCGGGGCTTGCCGTCGGTTACTGGCGAAACGCTAAGGATCTCGTGCAGAACTGGGGCGTTACGCACACGTGGACGCCGGCGATGACCGAGGAACGCCGCGTGTCACTCGTTGCTTCATGGCGCAAGGCGGTAGCGCGGTCCTTCGACTGGGCGTGACAGCGGCTACATTCCGATCGAGTAGCCGCCATCCACCGGAATCGCTGTGCCAGTCACGAAATCCGACGCAGGGCTGGCAAGGAAGGCGGCAATGCCAGCCATGTCAGGTGGCGTGCCCCAACGTCCCGCCGGCGTGCGGTTCTCCACGCGCTCGTGCAGTCCGGGCACTTCACGCCGCGCGCGCCGGGTCAGGTCGGTGTCGATCCAGCCAGGCAAAACGGCGTTGACCTGGATGTTGTCCTTCGCCCAGGCGGTGGCCATGGCACGCGTCATCTGCACAATGCCGCCCTTGCTGGATGCGTACGGCGTCGCATAGGGCGCGCCGAACAGTGACATCATCGAGCCGATATTGATCATCTTGCCGCCGCCGGCCTGCTTCATCGGCGCATACGCCGCCTGCGAGCAGAAGAATGCGCTCGTCAGGTTGGTGTCGAGCACCTCATGCCACTCTTCCTCGGTATAATCCTGCGGCATCTTGCGGATAGCAGTGCCGGCGTTGTTGACCAGGATGTCGAGCCTGCCGAACTCCGCGACCGTGTCGGCAACCAGCTTCACGCACGCTGCCTTTTTCGTCACATCGGCAGTCATGAAGGCGCAGCGCGCACCCAGCTCGCGCAACGAGGCGAGGGCGGACTTCGCCTTCTCCTCGTTACGTCCGGCGATCACAATAGCGGCGCCGCAGGACGCCATCCCCTGCGCCATCGCCAAGCCGATACCGCCATTGCCGCCGGTCACCAGCGCGACTTTGCCGGTTATGTCGAACATCCGCATGGCTACGCCGCGCCCCGCTTGATCTCGGCACGTGTCTCCGCGAGATGGTCGAATTTCCTGCGGTATGTCCCAAGGCCAAGCGTCTGCGACCGCAGTTCGATGATCAGGTCGTGCAGCTCCGCTTCCGGCACCAGTGCCACCACATCGTCCCAACCGGGCCAGCCTTCCTTCTCGGAGAACCCAAGAATCTGTCCACGGCGTCCGGTCAGCAGCCGCTGTGCGCGAGGCGTGAACTCGTTTGGTACGCTAATCGTCACGTGATCCACCGGCTCCAGCAGGATGGGCTCCGCCTTCGCCAAACCTTCCTTCATTGCCAGGCTCGTCGCGGTCTTGAACGCCATGTCCGAGCTGTCCACCGAGTGGAAGCCGCCATCGACCAGCGTCACCGAGATATCGACAACCGGGAACCCGTATGGCCCCTTCTTCGCTGACTCTTCCGCCGCTTCGGCAACCGCGGGGATGAAGTTGCGCGGCACCGCTCCGCCGACGATCTTGTCGATGAACTGGAAGCCTTCGCCACGTGGGCGCGGCGCGATGTCGATCTTCACATCGGCGAACTGCCCGTGTCCGCCGCTCTGCTTCTTCAACCTGCCGTGCTCGTGCACGGCCCGGCGTATCGTCTCCTTATACGCGACCTGCGGTTTGTGCGTCGTGACCTTCAACCCGTAATCCCTCGCAAGACGCTCGACCGTCGAGTTCAGGTGCATCTCGCCCTGGCCATGCAGCACCGTCTCGCTGGTATCCTGCTGCTGTTCCATCGATAGCGTCGGATCCGCCTCGCGCTGCTTCTGCAATGCACCGCTGAGCTTCGCATCATCCTTGTGATCCGACGTCGAAATCGCCAGCGAATAGACGGGAGGCGGCGGCCCGGGGAACGGCAATTGCTCCGGCGTGGCACCAGGCGAAACGGTGGTCCCGGTCGGAACACCATCAAGCCGTCCCAACGCGACCACGTCGCCCATCGGGGCCTCACCGATCTTGGAAAGCTCGCCACCGGGCATGCGATAGATGCCGCCAAGGCGAGTGCCGCCAAGCGTTGCGCCATCCTTAATTGAGCCGCGCCAGATCCGTGCATAGGACAGCTTCCCGGTGTGCCCCGCATGCACCGTCTTGAAGATCTGCGCGAGCGGCGGGCCCTCGGGCTCCACGCCCTTCCGTTCCGCGGTTTCCTCCGCCGTCGGCGTATCGTGACGCAGCGCCTTCCACAGCCGCCGCACGCCACCGGCATTCTCGGCCGAACCCAGCAGGACCTCCACGACGGCGCCAGCCGCCAGGTCCTTGCGCAAATCGTTGTAGATCTCCGCTGTCGTCGGCTTTACGTCCTCCAGTACCTTCTCGAGCAGCGCGTCGTCGCGATCGGCCAGCACCTCAACCAGCTTGTTCAGGGCGTCCTGCTCGTCGTCCTGCATCTCGGAGGGAATCTGGATCAGCTCTGAAGCCTGACCCTTTCGGTAGCGATACGCGCGCTCGCTCACGACATCGACATAGCCGGCGACTGTCTCGCCATGGATGATGGGAACCTGGCGCAGCACCAAAGGGCAGCGCGAAAATGCCTGGAGCGCGGACATCGTGTCCGCGACGCTGCCTTCCAACGTATCGATCTTATTGATGAAAAGCATATGCGGCACGCCCTGGTCCGCCAGCAGCTTCAGCAGCGGAGCTACCGTCAGCGCGCGCGCCGGGGCCGGTTCGCACACCACGACTGCAAGATCAGTCATGGCGAGGGCGCATTGCGTCTCGTGGGAGAATTCGACCGAACCGGGGCAGTCCAGCACGGTCCACGGGTCACCGAGATAGGAGCAGTGACCTAGCCGGATCTCGGTGGTCGCCGGGCGGTTGCGCGGATCAGCCGGCCGCTTGACCGGCGTACCGGCAGCTTCCATCAGGGCCTCGAACAGCGTGGATTTGCCGCTGCTGTAGGGTCCGACCAGCGCCACCGAGCGGGGACTTCTGCCGTTTTGTGTTCCTGACATTCGCGCGCCCTCCCATGAGCTCTTCGGCGCAATCCTAGCGAAGTTTTCATGACGCGCGAGTCCAGGCGGTCAGTGCAGCGGCACGCCTTCGCGGGTCTGCTCGCATTCCCGGACGAGTGTGCTGAGCTTCTCGAGCGCTCTCAGCAGCGCGCTCCACTCGGTGCGGCTCATTCCTTCGGCCAGCTGCTCTTCCAATTCGCACGCCAGTGGCACCATCGCGTCATGCACTGCGGCGCCCTTACGTGTGAGACGCAGCAATCGGCCGCGGCCATCCTCCGGATCCTGCGTCTGCCGCAGCATGCCTCGTGCGACCAGGCTTGCCGCCGCTCGACTGACCTTCACCTTGTCCATCGCGCTCCATTCGCCGACGGCGCTGGGCGATAGCGTACCGAAGCGGCCAACGATCGCCAGCACACGCCATTCTGGAATGCTTAGCCCATGAGCCTCCGAATAGCGACGCGCGAACAGACGCGACACGCGGTTGGCGGCAACCGAGAGCCGATATGGCAGAAAGTCCTCCAGCTTGAATGCGGCGCCATTGGCGTCCGGCATTTGCGTGCGTCTCCCCGTGCTTGTTTTCATTGGGAACAATCTCTCCCTGGTTAGCGCGACTGGTATATCGCAGTTGCTGCCTGCTGAAAACCAGGGTTCCGTCGCAGCGGAGCTGCTTCACATCTTCGGATCGATCAAGGCGAGGCCGCTTTCAGGATCGTGGCGCTTGCGCAGATGTGCAGGACTCTCGGTCAGAATCACTTCGAGCGTCGGCCGGACATGCGCTTCCAGGAGGTGCCCGGCCAGCGCACCAGCATCGCGGCGTCCGAGCACGACGTGAACGTGCAGAGACGGCCCGCCTTTCTCTCCCGAAGCGAGATCGCCGATGAAGGAGGCGACTTCCACCTGCTCGCGAACTGGGATGCGTTGATACTGTTTTGTCTCCCAGTCGAAGTAGCCCAACATGGCGTCGCTGAACGCGCCGATGGCGGTGATCTGCGCGGCGCCCAGGCGTTCGCGTTCGGCGAATTGCTTCATGCCGGACATCACCTCGTCGCCGGTGCGGAAGATGACGGCGAAGGTGCGCTGGCCTTCAGCTTCGTGGATCAGTTTGGCTTCCATAGGAATGCTCCGCGCTGTTTGTGCTGGAACAGCGGCAGAGGCGATCGGTTGCGGACGTCTCGGCGATGTCTCGTTGCGCTGTGGGTGAGATGGATACAGAAGGTAGAATAACGCGGATCACACGGATCAAGAGGTACGGATTGCACAAAAACCGTCTGTGCGATCCGTGCCCAATCTGTGCAATCAGTAAACTCTTACAGCTCCGGTGGTGGATAGTACGGCTTCTCGCCCAAGGCCTGAACGCGCTGCCAAAAAGCCTCGCCGCTCGCCTTTCCGACTTCGTCCAAGTCGGCGGCCTGGCGCCACATGTTCCACGAATCCGGATGCAGCCGGCTTGCTTCCGCCAGATGCACATCGCCTTCCGACGCTTTCCCATGTCGGCGCAACCAGACGCCGAGCCGGAAGTGCGCCTGCGCAAGCGCGATCTCCGGCGTGATCCGTGGCAGCTTTTTGCGGGCAATATCGGTCGGCAGTGCGTGCCGCCCGGTCAGCACCCAGTCACGCACCGCATCCAGATACGTGGTGCGTGCGGCCTGGCGTGCCGCCTGATGCTCCGGCGCCAGCGTGCGCGTGGTGCGGTCCATCAAACGGAAGTGATCGGTTGAGCCGGCGTTCTCCGGCGGCCGCACGATACGGCCAGCCTCATCGATCCACACGGCCTGCGGCACATTGACCATGCCGTAGAGGTCAGCCACCCGGTGTTCCTCGTCGATCAGGCACCAATAGCCGGCTTTCGCCTGTTCGATCCATTCTCGTGCGTGCTCGGCTCCGCGACTTTCTTCGGCGACCGCCACGATCATGAAGTTCTGGGTCTTCAGGCTATCGAACAGTTGCTGCCACACGGGCAAGTCAAAGCGACAGCCTCACCAGGAGGCCCAAGTACAAAGGAACACCTTGTTGCCGCGTAGTGCAGACAAGCTGTGCGGCACACCGGCGAGATCGGGCAGCGTGAAGTCGGGCGCCAGCAGACCATCCAGTGCGTCATTGCGTTGCTCTGCGCTTGTACCAAGTACCCATGTTTCCTCTGCCGCATCGTGCACCACGGGCCGACCGATTTTCCGCCAGAAGGCTGCTACATCGACCCGCTGATCGCTGATTGGCATTGGCACGCAAACATCTTCGTGGCACATGCCTTCCGGCTTCAGCGTCCAGCCAGTGGCGCGTTCGGCATCCTCCGCTGACAGCCACAGGCCGTTGCTCGCTACGGCGGCTATTTCGCCCCGATCGCTCAGTACGGTTGCCATTGCGACGCTCCTCTCTTGCCCCGCCGCAGGCAAACACGTTCAATGCCGCGCGCGCAAGGCGCAATGAAAAGGAGACATCGATGCCGAGGCTCTCGGGTAAGATTGCGTGGATTACTGGCGCGGGCAGCGGTATCGGCGAGGCCGCCGCGCTCGCACTCGCGGAGGAGGGCGCGACAACGGTGTTGACGGGCCGGACGCAGGACAAGCTGGAACGCGTTGCCGCGCGCATCAAGCAGCAGGGCGGTGAGGCTTGTGTGCAGCCAGCGGACCTGATGGATTCGAAGCAGGTGCAAAAAGTCGGCGAGTTCATCAAGAACTCGTTGGGCCGCCTCGATATCCTGGTGAACAACGCCGGCCTCAACATCCTGGACCGGCACTGGGACAAGCTGACGCCGGAAGGCATCGACCAACTGGTGAACGGCAATCTGACGCAGGCGCTGTATTGCGTGACGGTGGCGCTGCCGATGATGCGTGCGCAGAAGGATGGACTGCTGATTCACACCGCATCGATTGCCGGACGCAGCCCTGGCGGCTTCTCGGGTCCGATCTATGGCGCGGCGAAGCACGGCGTGGTGGCGATGAGCCACACGATCAACCAGCAGGAGTGCGTAAACGGCATCCGCTCTACCGTGTTTCTGCCAGGCGAGGTGGCGACGCCAATCCTCGACAAGCGGCCGAATCCCGTGGGTCCTGAGGAGCGTGCGCGCATGGTGCAGCCGGAGGATTGCGGCGATCTGATCCGCTATATCGCCTGCCTGCCGAAGCATCTGGTGATGAGCGAAGTGTGGCTCGCGCCGACACACAACCGCAGTTACATCGCCAATTTGCAACAGAAGCTGTGAGAGACGAGAGATGGCTTCCAACCGTAAGAAGGTGATGCTGCCGCACACGATGGGCAAGGAAGGCGTCGGGCTGATCCAGCGCCGCGAAGACATCGAGACGGTGATCTATCCCGCCGGCATTGGTCAGGCAGAACTGCTGCCGATGCTGTCAGGTGTTGCCGGCATTGCCTTGTCTGGCACGCCATACCGGCAGGCCGAGATGAACGCATCGCCCGTGATGGAAGTGGTTGCGCGTATCGGCGTCGGCTACGATGCCGTCGAGGTGCCGGCGCTGACTGCTCGTCGTGTACCGCTGATGGTGGCGGGAACCGCCAATTCAACGTCGGTCGCGGAGCATGCGTTCCATCTGATGATGGCTCTGGCCAAACGGACACAGGCGTTGGATGCGATGGTCCGCCAAGGAAACTGGGTCGATCGGCATGGCGGCCTGCCGATGGAGCTGGCCGGCAAGACAGTGCTCATTGTCGGCTTCGGTCGCATCGGCACGCGGTCAGCGCGACGCTGCCAGGGCTTCGACATGAACGTGTTGATCTATGACCCTTACGTCCCGGCGGAAAAGATAACCGGCGCCGGCTGCGAGCGTGTCACCGATCTCGATGCGGCGTTGCCGCGCGCGGATTTCGTGTCGATCCATTGTCCGAAGAACCCCGAGACGATTGGGATGTTCAACGCTCAGCGCCTGGCGCGGATGAAGCGTGGCGCGTTCATCGTCAACACGGCCCGTGGAGGGATCATCGACGAACCGGCACTGCACGATGCGCTGACATCGGGACATCTGGCGGGTGCGGGGCTGGATGTGTTCGAAATGGAGCCGACCCCGGTCAACAACTCGCTGTTGCAGCTCGACAAGGTGATCGCGTCGCCGCACATGGCGGGAGTCACCACCGAGTCGGTTGCCGGCATGGCGATGGTGACGGCGGAGAACATCCTGAGTGTACTGGACGGCAGGCCGAACCGGGACAACGTGATCAACAAGGAAGTGCTGGAGTGAGCGTCTTATCGTCGTGGCCGCCCCTAAGGCGACAATCCACGTCTTTACCTAGTCTGCGATAAAGGTGATTGGCATGCCGCAACCGGACCATATCTCGAAGCTCGGAGTGCCCGATCCAGTCACGCTGGATGACGACCTCAAAGTCATCTGGCAGAAATGCGTAGACAAGCTTGGCTTCGTGCCGAACGTGTACAGCGCCTACAGCCTGAAACCGCAGCGGCTACGGAATTTCATGGCAATGTACAACGAGATCATGTTGTCCGACTCGGGGCTTTCGAAGCTAGAGCGCGAAATGGTCGCCGTCGTCGTATCCTCAGCCAATCGCTGCTACTACTGCCTGGTGGCACATGGTGCCGCGGTACGCGCGCTCTCCGGCGATCCTCAGCTTGGCGAGATGATGGCGCTGAACTATCGCGTAGCAAAGCTGGATCCTCGCCAGCGTGCGATGCTGGACTACACGTGGAAGCTCACTACCACACCCTGGCTGGTTGATGACGCCGACCGCGCGGCGCTGGGTCATGTCGGCCTGAGCGAGCAGGACATATTCGATCTGTCGGAGACCGTTGCGTTCTTCAACTTGTCGAATCGCATGGCATCGGCCACCGACATGATGCCGAATCGCGAGTACCACAACGTCGCGCGGTGAACCAGTGTCGTTGCGAGGTGCATAGGGCGGAAGCAACCCCCAACATGGCTGCGCACCTACGATGGGGATGCTTCGTCGCTTCGCTCCTTGCAATGACAGGGGGCCGGGTCACTTCATCCGTAGCACCCAGGCCTTGAATGCGGCCAGATGTGCGGTGATGAAGTCGCGCGTCGCCTGATCGGTGAGCTTGCCATTCGCATCGAACTTGTTCTGCGCCTGCGGAATCATGACCTCCGGCCGGTTCATCACCAGTCCGTTCAGAAACACGAAGCACTGGCGCAAGTGATATTGCGCACGGCCGCTCCCCATTACGCCGGCGCTGGCGCCCATGAGGCCGATCGGTTTGCCGTCGAAAGGCTGTTCCGGCGGGCGCGACGCCCAGTCAATGGCGTTCTTCAGCACGCCCGGTATCGAGTAGTTGTATTCCGGTGTCACGATCAACAGGCCATCAGCCTGCTTGATGCGCCCGCGCAGGTCCTCAACCGGAGCAGGGAAGCCCTGCTGCCGCACGTCTTCGTTGTACAGCGGGATTGGCGCGATATCGAAGCTGTCTATGGTCATGCCGGCGGGTGCCAATTCCTGCGCCACACGCAGCGTCGCTGCATTGAACGAGCCACGTCGCAGGCTGCCGGCGATGCCAAGTATCCGTACTGTTCCGCCGTCACTCATCGGATTGCCTCCTGGTCTTTGGAGGGCGGTCGTTATCACGCCTCCCGCGCGCTGCCTACCGCGGCTCGTCCAGCACCTCACGCACGGCGCGACGTAATTCCTCCTTGCGGTAGGGCTTGCTTAGCAGACGGCCACCCGTGCGTGACGATGAGCCGCCCCAGCGGGCGTCGGGAAAACCGGACGTTAGAAGAATGCGAAGCATGGGTCGCCTTGCGACCGCGGCGCGTGCCAGATCGCGGCCGTCCATTTCGCCGGGCATTACGATGTCGGTCAGAAGCAGATGGATCGGTTCATGGTCTTCGATAATCGTCATTGCTGTCTCGGCGTCGGGCGCCTCCCGCACGCGGTAGCCAGCCTCGCTCAATTGCCGCACGACGATGCGGCGAAGGCCGGCGTTGTCTTCCACCACCAGCACCGTTTCGTTGCCACCCCGCGAAGCTGGTTCATCCGATCGCTCCTCCTGCACGGGGGCCGTGTCCAGCACGCGCGGCAGATAAAGCCGGAAGGTCGTCCCTTTATCTGCTTCGCTGTACACCGTGATGTGCCCACCTGACTGCTTCATGAAGCCGAACACCATTGAGAGGCCGAGCCCAGTTCCCTTGCCTTGCTCCTTGGTGGTGAAGAACGGCTCGAAGATGCGCGACAGGATGTCCGGCGGCATTCCAGTGCCGGAATCACTGACCTCCACGATGACGTAGTCGCCAGGCGTCACGTCGGCATGTGCGGCCGCATAGGACTCGTCCAGCTGGCCGTTGTGCGTTTCAATCAGCAGCGTGCCACCTCGGGGCATGGCGTCCCGGGCATTGGTGGCAAGATTGGCGATCACCGCCTCGAACTGTGCGCGGTCGATCTGCACCGTCCAAACATTTGGAGACAATGCCATCTCGATGGTGATGTTCTCGCCCAATGTTCGGGTCAGCAGCCGCACGATCGCTCCGATCACCTCATTGATGTCGGCACGTTCCGGCTGCAGCGGCTGGCGGCGTGCGAACGCCAACAGGCGGCGAGTCAGGTCCGCACCGCGGAGCGCCGATTCCAGCGCATCCCGCACCAACTCATCGGTCACTGGATCTTCGGCGCGAATTTCCCGCAGCATGTCGAGATTGCCGATGATGATCGCCAGCAGGTTGTTGAAGTCATGCGCGAGGCCGCCGGTGAGCTGGCCGACGGCCTCCATCTTCTGCGATTGGCGCAACTGTTCCCGCTGCTTCTCGGCTTCGCGCCGTTCGGTCACATCGCGGATAATACCAACGAACGCATGATTGCCGCCCTCAGGCGATTGGCCGACGGCAAGTTCCATGGGAAAGGTCGAGCCATCCTTGCGGCGCCCCATGACCTCGCGGCCGATGCCGATGATCTTGGCGACCCCTGTCTTGAGATACGCTTCGATATAGCCGTCGTGCTCGCTGTGGTACGGTTCCGGCATCAGGATGCGCACGTTCTGCCCGACGACTTCATCAGGCGTATAGCCGAACAGCGAGTTGCAGGCCCTGTTGTAGGACTGGATGACGCCCTGCCGATCAATGGTGATCAGGCCGTCGACGACGGTGTCGAGAACAGTCGCGATCAGACTCCTGAGCCGCGTCTCATTGACCTTTGTGGCGGCATCCGCCGCGCTGCGCGCGGTGATGTCGCGGGTCAGTAGGCCGAAGCCAAGCAGCATCCCGTCAGGTGCACGGATTGTCGTAATAGTGGTATCGGCCACAAAGCGCGATCCATCCTTGCGGACACGCTCTTCGACGGCGTGATGGCGATCATTGGCCAGCGCTTGCTCAAGGTCTCGCTCCGGCCTTCGTGCAGCGACGTCCTCCGGAGCATACAGGCGCGAGAAGTCTCGTCCTGTGATTTCGGTGGCCTGACAACCCTGGATCAACTCTGCTCCCTTGTTCCAGGCAACGACCAAGCCGTTCGGATCCAGCAACACAAGGGCGCAGTCATCGACCGCCTGCGCGAACAATGGCCAGAGCAGGTCGGGGGCGGCTCCTTTTTCCGTGGCTCGGTAGTCTGAGGACATGGCGGACTCAACGAGCTGGTTTTCTCGCCGGGAGAAAACCCCAGAGATGGGTAACGATCGGTAAAGAAAATCTGATCCACCTCGCTCCATGCCAAACGCGCGGCCGCCCGAAGCGGGAATAGTTTCCGTTACAGCATAAATTGACGTGCAGAATTGGAGCCGCGTTGGAGCGATCAGGTTTCATCTGGCGAGAACGAGCTGTTCTGTGTCCTCTGTTTCGCTCAGAAGTTGAATGGCACAAGCATATTGTTAATATTTCTATTCGTTCAGCCTATCACCGACGTAATGCTGTCAAGAGCTCTCGTGCAATATTTTGTTCCGGCATTTACGATTTTTGGGGCGGCATTCTCAGTAGTTATGGTCGAGTATGGCCCAAACGGTATTGGGGAATCTGAGGAACTAGGGGCGCGTCCACGACGGGGGGTGTGTGCAATGCCGAAAAAGCTGCTGGTGATCGACGACCAGACAGGGATCACCAAGGTAGTGGAAATGATTGCCAGGCAGCTCGGTCTCAATGCGAAATCACTCAACAGTTCATCATCGGCCACCGAAACCTTCATCGCATTCAAGCCCGACATTCTCATACTGGACATGATCATGCCCGAGAAGGACGGGATTGACGTCCTTAATGAAGTCCTGCTGACGGGCATACCGGTCAAGGTGGTGCTGACTTCCGGCTTCAGCGATTCCTATCTGCGTCTCGCGCAGGGCGTTGCGAAATTCCACGAGAACCCGAACGTTTCGATCCTACGCAAACCGTTCCGTCGTGATGAGCTGGTGCAACTGCTGACCGAGCTCGCCGCCGACTGATCAGGCCGTCTACCAAGCTGCATCAAGCAGTGCGCGCACATCCAGCGGGCCCGAAATCTTCCGCGGATTGGTGTGGACCCACCTGTCGTGCATCGATTCTTTGGCAATCTCGTCGAGCTGCTCCTGCTTCACCCCGACAGCGCGCAGAGTGTCAGGCAGGCCTAGATCGGCAATCAGCGTCGCCACTACGTCGCCTGCCTTCTCTCCCGGCCTGCCGAGCGCCTCGCTGACCCAGGCCTGACGTTCGGCGTTGACCGGTTCGTTGAACCGCAGCACATGCGGCAACATGACGCAGGACGTGTAGCCGTGCGGCACGCCGGCAGTGCCCCCGAGCACGTGTCCAATGCCATGGCTTGCGCCCTTCGTAACGCCATTTTGCGATCCCATGATCGACATCCAGGCGCCGAGTTGGCAATTGAGCCTCGCGTCGAGGTCAGCCGGATCGGCTTTCACCGCGCGCAAGCCGCTGCCGAGCAACCGCAGAGCATGGATCGATGTACCGTCGGAAAGCGGCTGAGCATTGACTGAACAGATATCCTCGACCGCGTGATCGACTGCCCGGATGCCGGTGGAGAGGAACAGCCATTC
This sequence comes from uncultured Acetobacteraceae bacterium, assembly GCA_964427005.1. GTDB lineage: Bacteria > Pseudomonadota > Alphaproteobacteria > Acetobacterales > Acetobacteraceae > JAMXLO01. The sequence goes on along the minus strand of CAYRTL010000030.1, from coordinate 6,294 downwards.
CGGCGTGTGGATTGTCGCGGCCGGATCCAGGATGACGCTGCGCGGCATCATCATGGGGTGGCTATAGCTCTCTTTCACCTGGCGGGCCGTATCGGTGCAGCCGGCGGACCAGGTGAATTCGCCGGCGGACAACGTTGTCGGCACCGCGATGGAACGGACTGCAGGGCTGTTCACTTGCGGCCGTTCGGTTCGCCCATCCGGATGAATGCGCGCGCGGTACATGTCGAGCTGCGCAGGGTCGGTCACATCGTTGCCGAGGCACAACCCGACCATCTTCGCCGCATCGGTTATCGAACCACCGCCGACGGTCAACAAAGCGTCGGCCCGAGCCTCGCGTGCGGCATTGGCTGCTGCCACCACGTCGATGCGTGGCGTATGCGCGCCGATCTTGGCGCAGACGCCAGCGAGTTTGTTGCCCAACACAGCGCGGACGCGCTGGACCACGTCGGTCTGCCGCGCAAGTGTGCCGCTTGCCAATACATAGACGGCCTTGGCTCCGATGCGCTCGACCTCCTGCGCAAGCGCTTCGGCGACCGGCACGCCGTAGACCACCCGCTCCATTGGCGGATAGCGGTGGATGCCCTGCTGCATGGCGCTCAGCCCTTCGGCTTGCAGAATGCGTCGAGCGCGTCGATCTCCTTGCGCTCGCCGTCGAAGTCCGCGGCGAGACGTTCATAGAGCCGGGCAGCGCCTTCATAGAATTGCCGTGCGGCCGGGTCCTCGCCGACGAACTGTGCGATTTCCTCCATTTCCGCGACCCAGCGGTAGGCCTTCGAATACATGTTGGGCACCTGGCGGGCGAGCCAGGTGAACAGCGCCGGCTGACTGGCGGAGAGTTCGGCGCGCAGGTCCTCCGCGGTGCCGGCGCGTGTGGCCGCCAGCATCATTGCCGCGCCGAGTGCGGTGAAGCCCTTGGTGATACCGGCGTATGACATCTTCATCGCGGAAGCGGCGCCTATTGGCCCCGGCTGTATCGGCATCTCGAGGCCGAATTTCGTCAGCTCCGCCACCTGGGGTGCAGCGGGGCCCGAAAGATAGATTTTGGTCCCCTTGGAGCCGGGCTTCGGCGGTCCGCCGATGATGCCGCCATCAACGAACGTCGCGCCGGTCTCCTCCACCACGCGGGCAATGCGCAGGACGGTCGCGGGGTCGAGCGCATTGCAATCCACATAGATGGGCTTCTTGGCCGCGGCGCGCAGCGCCGGTGCCAGACGCTCCGCCAGGCCCAGCGCATCGCCCGGCGGCAGGATCGACAGAATGATGTCCGACGCGGCGATCTGTTCGTCTGAGACGCCCAGCATGCCGGCTGCTTTGGCGCGAGTTACTGTCGCTTGGCTGCGGCCGGCGAGCGAGGTGCGAACCTCGATGCCGTTTTCCACAAGTCTCTGGCCCACCCCACTTCCCATCATGCCCGGCGCGATCACGGCAATGATCGGTTGCATGGCTGGCCCTCCTCTCGGTTTCCGGCGAGAGTGTCAGCAGGACGTGGCCCTGGCAATCTGCGCCGCTTCCCCTTGTCATTCCGCCCAATTCGGCCGATGTAACGGGCATCGACCGGACCGCTACGGTCCGGTTTTCTGATCACCAGCAAGGCAGGCCAGCTTCATGTTCATCGAGACCGAAGGCACGCCCAATCCCGCCACTCTCAAGTTCCTGCCGGGTCGCTATGTCATGGACAGCGGCACGGCGGATTTCGCCTCGCCGAATTCCGCTGAACGCAGCCCGCTGGCGAGCGCGCTATTTGCGCTGCCTGGAGTCGCCCGCGTGTTTCTCGGCGGTGACTTCATCACCGTGACCAAGACCGATGAGATTTCCTGGCCGGCGCTGAAGCCGCAGGTGCTGGCCGCGATCATGGATCATTTTGTCGCTGGGCGGCCGGTGATCGAGGGCTCAGCCGAGGAAGACCTGGTCGAGGAGATCGCACCGGAAGACGAGGAAATCGTCGCGCAGATCAGGGAACTGCTGGACACCCGTGTGCGTCCCGCGGTGGCCGGCGACGGCGGCGATATCGTGTTCCGCGGCTATCGCGAAGGCATCGTTAAGCTGCATATGCAGGGTGCCTGCTCGGGATGCCCATCCTCGCGTGCGACGCTGAAGCACGGCATCGAGAACATGCTGCGGCATTATGTGCCCGAGGTCATTGCGGTCGAACAGGTCGATTTATGAGTCTCGACGCCGCGGGACTGGATCTGCTGTTCCGCGAAGCACGAACCCACAACAAGTTCACCGACCAGCCGGTTACTGACGATGAGCTGCGGGCGCTCTATGAGGTCCTGCGGCTCGGGCCCACTTCGGCGAACTGCTCGCCCGCTCGCTTTCTTTTCCTGCGCACCAGGGAGGCGAAGCAGAAGCTGGCTCCTGCTCTGTCGAGCGGCAATCACGACAAAACAATGGCGGCACCGGTGACGGCGATCGTTGCTTACGATCCGAAATTTTACGAAAAACTGCCAAGACTGTTTCCGCACAATCCGGACGCGAGATCCTGGTTCACCAGTAACGATGCACTCGCTGCCACCACCGCGTTCCGCAACGGCACGCTGCAAGGCGCGTATCTGATTCTCGCGGCACGTGCGGTGGGGCTTGATACCGGACCGATGTCGGGGTTCGACAACGCGATGGTGGACGAGATCTTTCTCGCCGATCGCGGCTGGCGGTCCAATTTCCTTTGCAATATTGGGCACGGCGATCCATCCGGCCTGTATCCACGCTCGCCGCGGCTCGACTTCGATGAAGCGTGCGTCCTGCTGTAGTGAAACAGAAAACCCACCGCAGAGACGCGGAGGGCGCTGAGGCGGCCTTGCCTTCTCGGCGTGCTCTGCGTCTGCGCGGTGATCCTTTCTCCTGTTCTCAATGCGTATCCTTGCGCTTGACGCGGCTCTGGCCCGCTGCGCCGCGGCGGTAGTCGTTGACCAGCAGGCGGTGGCAGCGCGCCAGGAGGATGCGGCGCGCGGTCACGCTGCGCTGCTGCCTGTCATGGCGCGCGACGTCCTCGCCGAGGCAAGAATGGCGGCGACAGAGCTTGATCTGGTGGCGGTGACCGTGGGCCCAGGCAGCTTTACCGGCATCCGTGCGGGGCTGGCCCTGGCACATGGAATAGCGCTCGCGGCCGGCATTCCGGCGGTCGGGGTGACAGTCGGCGAGGCGTTGGCGGACTCGCTGCCCCATCTGGGTGATCGGCAACTTTGGTCGGTGATAGACAGCCGCCGCGGGCGGGTGTTTCTGGAACGGGATGGCCAGGTCACCGCAGTGGCTTTGGAAGCACTACCGGTTCCGGAGAAGGTCGCTGTGGCCGGCGATGCGGCGCCGGTTGTTGCCGCCTGGCTGGCAGCGCGGGATGTTGACGTCATATTGACCGATGCGCGGCTTCCGATGGCGCGCCACGTAGCCGTGGTGGCCGAACGGCGTATGGCAGGCAGGCTGCGGCCATTGGCGGCGCGGCCGCTCTACGTGGACCCGCCGGAAGCCAAACTGCCTACTGGCGGGCTTCGGCCAGCGCCTGCGGGATGACCGGCGTAATTCACCTCGCCACACCGGCCCATGCGGCCGCGTTTGCAGCAATTCATGCGGCGGCGTTTCCGCCGAAAGAAGCATGGGGCGAGGATGCGATATCGTTGCAGCTCGCCCTGCCGGGCGCCTTCGGTCTGATCGAGGAACGGGGAGGGATGCTCCTTGGGCGTGCAGTAGCCGGCGAGGCGGAGGTCCTGACGCTGGCCGTGGTCCCGGAAGCGCGCCGCCAGGGCATCGGCACGGCGTTGTTGCGCGCCGCCGCCGCTGAGGCCGGCGCACGCGGAGCGAGCAGTTTGTTCCTGGAGGTTGCAACCACCAATGCTGCGGCGCGCGCGCTCTATCAGTCGCTCGGCTTTGCCGAAGTGGGACGACGCCCGCGTTATTACGCCGACTCGTCCGATGCGCTGATCATGCGCGTCGAGGTCACGAATATTTCTTAGCTTTTGTCATGGGGCGCCACGGCGCAGCAGCAGTTCCGTAACCCCATCCGGACCGGTTTCCAGTGATACCACCTCGTGGCCCTGTTCCCGCGCGGTGCGGGGTACGTTGCGCAGCGGTTCCTCACCGCGCAGGCGGACCAGCAGCGTTTGTCCCGGCGACATGCGATCGAGGGCAAGCCGGGTGCGAACGAAGGTCATCGGGCAGACTTCGCCCGTGATGTCCAATTGCTGATCCGGGCTCGGCTTATCTGTCATTACTTTGCTCCGCAAAATACCATTGCGAAACGGATACATCAGCACTTATATATCGACAGTTCTTCCGGGGAAGGAACTGCAATGGCCGAGTCAGTGTCACCAACCAATGTCCTGGGATTGACCGCACAGATTGTCTCGGCTCACGTCTCCAACAATGCCGTCTCGCCCGATGCGCTACCATCGTTGATCAACGAGGTCTACAAGACGCTCGCAGGTGTGAGCAAGGAACCGACACAACCGGAGCGGCCGCAGCCAGCGGTGCCGATCAAGAAATCCGTCTTTGCCGACCACATCATCTGTCTCGAGGACGGAAAAAAGCTGAAGATGCTAAAGCGTCACCTGAAGACATCGTACAACATGACGCCGGAACAGTATCGTGAGCGCTGGTCGCTCGGTCCGGACTACCCGATGGTAGCGCCGAATTACGCCAAGCACAGGTCGTCGCTCGCCAAGAAAATCGGCCTTGGCACCAGGTCCCGCGGCAGGGCACGCAAGTAGTAGCGCTGGGCGCTGATCGCCCGCAGCCGCGCCACATTGGACAGCCGCGACCCGGATCGGCTACGCCGGTGCGACCCGGCGGCACTAGCGCTGCCCCGCAATAATGCCACCGCCCATTCAAAGGGCTGGCCCAGGGGGCTAGGCCGGGCTAGGTTGGATCACAGGGGACCGGATGGAATCGCGCATCGAGCGCCTGTGCGTCGAACGAGGCCTCAAAATGACCGGCCAGCGTCGCGTCGTTGCCCGGGTTCTGTCTGAGGCTTCCGATCACCCGGACGTGGAGGAACTTTATCGTCGCGCCAGTGCCCTCGATTCGCGCATATCGATCGCCACCGTGTACCGCACCGTGCGCCTGCTGGAAGAGAAGGGGATCCTGGAGCGGCGCGATTTCGGCGGTGGCCGCGCCCGCTATGAACCCACCGAACACGGCCACCACTACCACCTGATCGACGTGGACACCGGTAAGGTAATCGAGTTTCACGATCCGGAATACGAGCGTCTGATGCAGACCATGGCCGAGAGGCTGGGCTTCGACCTGGTGTCGCTTCGGCTGGAACTATTCGGCAAGCGCCGCGAGCCGGCAAGGGCCGGCCGCGACCGGCAAGCGCGACCACGTGTCTCGCGGCGGATCGCCGGAGGACCCGGCGATCCGGACGCGGCGATGGACCAGGGAAGGGCGGTGCGATGACAATCGAGCAGATGATCGCCCAAGCCCGCGCGGATGACCGACCATTTCCGGAACTGCGGGCGGGCCATCTTGGCGTGCGCATCGCGGCCACTGCCGCGGAAATCGATGCCGTCCAGGCGCTCCGGTATCGGGTGTTCTATCAGGAAATGGGCGCGAAGCCGGATGCGCTGAGCGCGGCCCGCAGGCGTGACCGCGATGCGTTTGATGACGTGGCGGACCATCTTCTGGTGGTGGACCATGAAATCGGCGCCGGTGCAGAAGGCGTGGTTGGCACGTACCGGCTCATTCAGCGCGAGGCGGCCGCCAAACTCGGCCGGTTCTACTCGGCTGACGAGTACGACATCACTCCGATCGTTAATTTTCCGGGCCGAATTCTTGAGTTGGGCCGCTCCTGCGTCGATGCCGCCTATCGCGGCCGGATCGCCATGCAGTTGCTATGGCGCGGCATCGCTGCCTATGTGTTCCACTATCAGATCGACCTGATGTTCGGCTGCGCCAGCCTGCACGGGACCGATCCGGACCTGTTGGCTGCTGACTTGACCTACCTGTACGAGAACCACCTCGCTCCACCCGCGGTGCGCCCGCGTGCCTTGCCGCACCGGTATGTGGAAATGCGGCGGATGCCGGTCGGTGAGTTCGACCCAAAGCGGGTGCTGGCGCAATTGCCCCCGCTGATCAAGGGTTACCTGCGGCTTGGTGGGTTTGTCGGTGACGGAGCCGTAGTCGATCCACAGTTCAACACCACCGACGTGGCCGTCGTGGTGAAGACGGACCTAGTCACCGATAAATACTATCGCCACTACGAGCGCCAGCTTCGCGACGCGCTGGACTGAGCGTTTTCCCAAGCATGAGTATGCACTGGCTGCCCCCAGAGGGCAGCACTGTGTCCGTATTGCTTCACCTTAT
>CAYRTL010000029.1:32123-44871 GCA_964427005.1 uncultured Acetobacteraceae bacterium | reverse complement strand
CGCATCGACATCGTCTCGGATGCGATCTGCCCGTGGTGCTACATCGGCAAGCGCCAGCTCGAACGGGCGCTAGCCGCGCTGGCCGCGGAAGGCCTGCAGTTCTCAGTTCACTGGAACCCATTCCAGCTCAATCCCGACATGCCAAAGGAAGGCCGTGACCGCGCCAGCTATCGCGCCACCAAGTTCGGCAGCGCGGAACGCGCCCGCGAACTGGATGAACGAGTTGCCGGAGCGGCGGCCAATGTCGGCCTGGACTTCCGGCTGGACCTGATAGAACGCACGCCGAACACGCTCGATGCTCATCGGCTGATCTGGCTGGCCGGACGTGAAGGCATGCAGGACGCGGTGGTTGAGGCCATGTTCGCCGCCTATTTCACACAAGGCCGCGACATCGGCGATGCCGAGGTGCTGGCCGATTGCGCGGCGCAAGGCGGCATGGACCGGACCGCGGTCGCCGAGTTCCTGGCGGGCGACGTCGCGGCGCAGGAGATGCTGGCGGCAGACCGCGCCGCGCGCGAAGCGGGCGTGAACGGCGTTCCTTCGTTCTTCCTGGACGGCTACGGTCTCTTCTCAGGCGCGATGCCGGCAGAAACCATGGCCGAGGCCCTGCGCAAAGGGAATCAGATTCTCCGCCAACGCGCGGCTTGACAGCGCGCTTCCCGCGAGGCCTTCGTCGGCTATAGTCGATGGGTCAGAGCGGGGAGTGGACCATGTCCAACCAGACGAAGCATCCGGAAACGCTGGTGCTGCACGCCGGCTGGCGGCGTGATCCGGCGACCAACGCCGTCGCCGTGCCGATCTACCAGACCACATCCTACCAGTTCGACAGCGCCGAACATGCGGCGAACCTGTTCGGGCTGAAAGAACTCGGCAATATCTACACGCGCATCATGAACCCGACGCAGGATGCGTTCGAGAAGCGCATCGCGGCGGTGGAAGGCGGCGTGGCGGCGCTCGGGCTTGCTTCCGGTCAGGCGGCTTCGGCATTTTCCGTACAGAACCTGGCGCGTGCCGGCGACAATATCGTCAGCTCGACCGATCTGTATGGCGGCACCTGGAACCTGTTCGCCAATACGCTGAAGGACCAGGGCATCGAGGCCCGTTTCGTCGATCCCACCGATCCCGAGGCATTCGCGCGCGCCACTGATGACCGCACGCGCGCCTATTATGCCGAGACATTGCCCAACCCCAAGCTGATTGCCTTCCCGATCGCCGAGGTTGCGGCCATCGGCAGGCGCTTCGGCGTTCCGCTGATCATGGACAACACGGCGGCGCCGACACTGGTGCGGCCGTTCGAGCATGGCGCCGCGGTGGTGATGTACTCGACCACCAAGTACATCGGCGGCCACGGCACATCGATTGGCGGCGTGGTGATCGATGGCGGCAATTTTCCGTGGGATCAGCATAAGGAACGCCAGCCGCTGCTGAACACCCCCGACCCGAGTTACCACGGTGCTGTCTGGGCAGAGGCGGCCAAGCCACTCGGTCCGATCGCCTATATCCTGCGCATGCGCGTGGTGCTGCTGCGCGATCTGGGTGCGGCGATGAGTCCGTTCAACGCATTCCTGTTCCTGCAAGGCCTGGAGAGCATGCCGCTGCGCATGCGCGAGCACTGCAAGAACACGCTGGCCGTCGCGCAGTATCTGAAGGGCCGCAAGGAAGTGACGCGGGTGATTCATCCGGCGTTTCATACGGGCGTGGCGGCGGAGCGCACCGCGAAGTATCTGCCGCATGGCCATGGCGGGCTGCTTGGCTTCGAGCTCGCCGGTGGTGTGGAGGCAGGACGCGCCTTCATCAACGCGCTGCAGATGTTCTACCACGTGGCGAATATCGGCGATTCCCGCAGCCTGGCGATCCACCCGGCGAGCACGACCCACTCGCAGCTATCGCCGGAGGAGCAGCTCGCCACCGGCGTGACGCCTGGCTACATCCGTTTGTCGATCGGCATCGAACACATCGATGATATCATCGGCGATCTGTCGCAGGCGCTGGACGCCGCTGGCGGCGGGTTGAAGGCGGCGGCTGAGTAGCGAGTTCAGCTAGAACCCACTCGGCGACTTCGTAAGCCGCTTGCTCGACGGCGGGCGAGAGCGCCGCGCCGTGCTCAAACTGTGCGGCTTCGATGGCGAAGACGATGCAATGCTGCGGCAACATGTTGAGGGCGCGCGCGAGCGCGATGGCCTCGGCGACACCGAAGCCGTGCGAGGAGACGGTGCGGCGTGGCAATGCTGTGCCGGTCGTGCAGTCGATGCGATGAATGGTGCCGGGCGGCGCGCCGGACTGCGCCGCATCGATCAACCAGACAGAATCGGCGCCTTCCAGCATGGCGAGCAAAGATGTGGCTTCGCCATTGTGCTCCACACCACCGATAATGCGTGCCACCACGTGGCCAACCCCGTCGTCGCCACGATCGGGATTGCCAATACCAATCACAAGACGATCAGGCACGCACCACTTCCAGCTTCAGGAAATGCGTCGCGCAGGAGATGCAGGGATCGTGGTTCCGCACCGCCTGCTCGCAGCGGACGCGCATCGCCTCGTCTGGCATGTCCAGCCAGTCCGCGGCGAACGTCTTCAGGTCATCCTCGATACTTGGCTGGTTCTGCGATGTTGGGGGCACGATCTTGGCATCCAGGATGGTGCCGTCTGCGTCCAGCCGATACCGGTGATATAGCATCCCGCGCGGCGCCTCGGTGCAAGCATAGCCGACACCAGCCCGAGGCGTGAGTTCCAGGTGCGATTGCTCCGGTTCCTGATAAGTGTCGATGATCCGCAACGCTTCGTCGCAGGCGTACAGTACTTCAACAGCCCGCACGACGATGCTGCGGAATGGATTGTTGCACGTTGGGCCAAGGCCCGCCTCTGACGCGGCATCGCGCGCCAGCGGCGACAGGCGCTCCGAGTTCAGGCTGTAGCGCGCAATTGGCCCGGTCAGGTAAGGCCGCCCGTGCAGATGCGAGTGCAGCGCATTGGAGCGCTTGACGTGTGATTCCTCGAAGTGCGCGTCGTAGTCATGCGGGGTGATCTCCAGCCCCTTGTTGGATACGACGTGCCCGGCATTGAACGGATATTCTCCGGCCGCACCCAGCGCGACGAACTCGTAATCGCGCTCGCAATCGGGGAAGTCGAATCCAGACACCCAGCGCACCGCCGACAATGCGATATCGCGGGCGCGCTGCAAAGGCTCGACCAGGTCGCGCAACTCGCGGCGCGACGGCGCGCGGTAGAATCCGCCGACGCGCACATTGACTGGATGGATCGCGCGCCCACCCAGGACGGTGAGGATCTCATTGCCGATCTTTTTCAGCTCAAGACCCTGGCGGACAATGTCACCATGATCCTTGGCCATCTCGATCGCGCCTTCATAGCCAAGAAAATCCGGCGCATGCAGCATGTAAATGTGCAGCGTGTGGCTCTCGATCCATTCGCCGCAGTACAGCAGCCGGCGCAGCTCGCGGATTGGTTGGCTGACCGTGACACCGAGAGCATCCTCCATCGCGTGCACCGCACTCATCTGGTAGGCGACGGGACAGATGCCGCAGATGCGGGCCGTGATGTCAGGCGCCTCGGTGTAGGCGCGGCCGCGCAGGAATGCCTCGAAGAAGCGCGGGGGTTCAAAGATGCGCAGCTCGACATTGCGCACCGTCCGATCATCGAAGGTGATGCGGACGCCGCCTTCGCCCTCTACACGGGCCAGGTAGCCGACATTGACGACTTTACGAGCCATGCCGCGCCGCCTCCTCGCGGAACGGCAGCTCGCCGACATTGAACGTGCTGAACACCCGTTGTAGGTCGCGTTCGCCCATGCCGCAGGCGGCAAGCTTGTGCGCGAGCGATGGCGTGTTGGGTGTTTCCATTGGGCCAAAGCAACCGTAGCAGCCGCGGTTGTACGCCGGACAGATCGCGCCGCACCCGGCGTGCGTTACCGGACCGAGGCAGGGAATGCCCCGAACCAGCACACAGGGTGTGCCGCGAAGCTTGCATTCGACACAGACGCTGTGGGACGGCGTGTTCGGCTTGCGGCCATTCAGGAACGCTGCCAGCACCTCGACCAACTGATTCTTGTTGATCGGGCAGCCGTGCAGCTCGAAATCGACGTTGACGTGCGCTTTTATGGGCGTCGAGGTCGCCAGCGTGTCGATGAAGTCGGGCCGAGCATAGACCGCCTGAGTGAACTCGCGCACATCCTTGAAATTGCGCAGCGCCTGGATTCCGCCGGCCGTCGCACACGCGCCAATGGTGATGAGCGTGCGGGATTGCCGCCGTACCGTGTGCAGACGCTCCGCGTCATGCGGTGTGGTGACGGAGCCTTCCACCAACGACAGATCATATGGGCCGCGGACGACACCGCGTGTGGCTTCGGGGAAGTATGCGATCTCGATCGCGCCGGCGACTGCCAGCAACTCGTCCTCGCAATCGAGCAGCGAAAGCTGGCATCCGTCGCATGACGCGAATTTCCAGACGGCGAGCTTCGGTTTGCGCGTCATGAGGACGGCTCATTCCTACCGTCATGGCGGGGCTTGGCCCCGCCATCCACGTCTTTCCTTCGCGGACCGAAGACGTGGATACCGGGGCCAAGCCCCGGCATGACGAAAGGCGGCTGCCCGTCGGGCATTCGCATGCTCATATCTCCTTCAGTGCCAGCATCCGCCGCACCTTGTCGTAACGCATGACAGCACCGTCCTTGCATATGAAGCTGCCGGCGAACTGGCAGTGTCCGCACAGGCCGATAGCGCACTTCATGTTGCGCTCCAGCGAGAGATGCATCGCCTCGTCAGGTATTCCGATCCCGTGCAAAGCACTGGCGGCGAAGCGCATCATCACTTCGGGCCCGCACACCAGCGCCATCGCGTTATCGGGGTCGACGCCAAGACGCGGAATCAACTTGGTCACGACGCCAACGTTGCCGCGCCACGCTGTATTGGCATGATCGACCGTGACCTCGATTTCCATGTCGAGCTGCTTGCGCCAGCTCTCCAACTGGCGACGAAACAGGATGTCCTCTGGCCTGCGCGTGCCGTACAACAGCACCAGCTTGCCAAACCGCTTGCGCTCCGCCTGAAGCTGATAGAGCGCAGGCCGTAGCGGCGCGAGCCCAAGCCCGCCAGCAACCACCACGACATCGCGGCCGTACCCATCGGCAACCGGCCAGGCAGTGCCGTACGGGCCGCGCACGCCAAGCACGTCGCCAGGCGCAAGCCTGGTGACCGCCTCGCTCACCTTGCCAACGGCACGGACCGTCTGCACCAGGCGCGAGCTGTCCGCTGCATCGCCGCTGATGCTGACCGGGATCTCGCCAACGCCGAACACGTACATCATGGTGAACTGGCCCGGAGCGTAGTGCAGCAATGGGCCGCCATCCTGCGAGACGAGATCCAGCGTCCAGGTATCCGACAGCTCCCGCACCCGCCGCGCCACGCGTGCGACACGCGGCAGCATCGCGTCGGACGCGACGGCTGCCCCCGGATCAGCGAGGCGATCCATAGACGTCCAACAACTGCAGACGCAACGCTTGCAGCCGCTGCACCAGCACCGGCAGGAACCGCTTCAGCAATGCGTAGCCCAGATCGTGATCCGCCTCGCACTTGTCGCGCAGGCATTTCGCATCCAGCGCAATGGCACGTACTAGTTCGGTGGCCCGCGCATCGTAGCCCCAGCGATATGGCGGCAGAAGCCAGGTCAGGCCGACGATTTCACCTTCGCCCAGGGTCTCGAATTGCACAGCGCCCCGGCCTGGCGTAGCCACTTCCAGTGCAACGCGGCCATGGCGAATCAAATAGATCCAATCCGCGGGATCCTCGGAATGAAACAGGTACTCGTCCGTGTTGAACCGCACGTTCTTCGCGCAGCCGGCGGCGAGGTTCACGAACTCCGGACCCAAGCCTTCGAACAGCTTGTGCCCAGCGACGATACGCTCAAGCCCTTCCATCGCTGCCTCCTTCGCCACGGATGGCGCGCACCTCCTCGGTGATGTCGATGCCCACAGGACACCAGGTGATGCAGCGCCCGCACCCGACGCAGCCCGACGTGCCGAACTGATCCACCCAATTCGCCAGCTTGTGCGTCATCCACTGGCGGTACCGGGAACGTCCGGAACTGCGTACCGACCCGCCATGAATGTACGAGAAATCCATGGTGAAGCAGGAATCCCAGCGCCGTTTGCGCTCCGCGACCGCGCCGGACAGATCGTTCTCGTCCCAGACCGACGTGCAGAAGCACGTCGGGCACACCATGGTGCAGTTGCCGCATGTCAGACAGCGCTCTGCCACATTGTCCCAGCGAGGGTGTTCGAGATTGGCCTGCAGAAGCTCGCGGACATCGTCCGAGCGCATGTGGCGCCCCATGTTGCCTGCCGTCCGTGCAACGATATCGTCCGCCAGCGCCGTATCACGATCTTCGGCGGGACGATGCGGTACCGTTCCAAGGAGTGCCGCCCCGCGGTCGCTACCGACCTCCACCAGAAACTCGTGTTCGTCGGCGAGCAGCTCGGTCAACGCCAGATCGAATCCTTCCCGCGCCTTCGGTCCGGTATTCATCGATGCGCAGAAACACGTCCCGCCTGCCTGTCCGCAGTTCACCGCAATGATGAACGCACCTTCGCGTCGAGCCTGATAATGCGCGTCGACGTACGGCCCTTGAAGGAAGACGCGATCCTGAATGGCGATGGCATGCAATTCGCAGGATCGCACGGCGAGGAACGCGTATCTCTCGGCGGGTTCCGCTGTATCGGTGACTTTCAGCGTGCCGTTCGTCCGCTCCGCGCGCCACAGCCGCAGCAATGGCGGATGCAGGAAGCGCTTCCAAGCATGCGGCCCGACATTGTAGCCGAACAACGCGCCATCTTCGCGCCGCCGCAGGCGGTAATGACCGCCGTCCTGCTCGTCGGTCCAACCGGCGGGGAGGTCGGCAATGGTTTCGATATCGTCATAGACGATCGCCTGATCGCGCAGCGTGGGGCCGACGACCCGAAAGTCCTGTGCCCGAAGGCCGGCAATCAGACCGGCAAGTCCCTCCGGTGTAATGACAGCCTGCGAATACTCTTTCATCGGCCTCGCCTTCATCGGCCGCGCCGGTGCGGTCAGCGCATTGAACGCACAAGGCCATAAGAGGCTCGCACAGGCCTTGATCTATCTCAATGCGCGTTTTGCGCCTGCCGGGTGGTTTTCACCCGGCAGGGTCAGCCGAAACCGGTAATCAAAGCGTTAACGAGGCGAGGTCGGGATCAGCGCAGTCCGGTCATCTTGTCCCACTCCCGAACGAACTGCGTGTGGGTTTTCAGGAACGTATCCCAGTCCGTCGGGGCGAGCACCTTGATGTCGGTGATCGGAATCCCGCCAGCCGGCGGCGGCACGTCAGCGCGCGGAGAATACAGCGAGGTCGCGTCGGCGAGCGCCTTCTGCCCCGGAACGCCGAGGACCCAGTCCATGAACAGACGTGCCGCCTGCGGATGTGGCGGGTTCTCCAGGATGCCGTAAACGCCAGGCGTCGCGGTCAGGCCTTCCGGCGCATTGACGAAGGCGATCGGCGCGCCTTTGGCCTTGAACTGCAGATAGCCGGAATATTGCGCGGTGGAGATCACCTTGTCCTGGCCGTTCACCGTTCGGTCGAACTGCTGCACGTACGAATCGAACGCCCGCGGATTCAACTCGGCGAACTTCTTCCAGTAGTCGTCACCGTAGATCTGCTTGATCATGTACCAGGTGACGTGCTGGAGGCCGGAATTGGAAACCTTGACGTTGATCACGTCCTTCCATTTCGGATCGAGCAGGTCCTTCCAGCTCTTCGGCGCCTGATCCGCCGGCACCAGATTGGGATTGTAGGCGATGCCGGCGACGATGATCACACCCCAGGTCCACAGGCCCTCGGGATTGCTCTTGTACTCGGGCTTGTACGCCGCAAGTTCCGGTGACGCGTACGGCACGTAGCCCTTCTTCTTCTGGAAATCGAGCACGAAGCTCATGTCGGTGATCTGCATCACGTCAGCCAGGTACTGCTTCGCCTGACGTTCGGCATTCACCTTGGCGTAGAGCGCGCCGGCCTGCAGGCGCACGTAATTGGTGTTGATCTTCGGGAACATCTTGTGAAATTCCCCCAGATACTGCGCCATGTTGGTTTCTGGATCGGTGCTGTAGAGGATGAACTGTCCTTCTTTCTCCGCCGCCTCGACGTCGGCACAGGTCTTGAAACCGTTCATCTGACGCGGCTGGTCGCATGCAGCGGCCCAGGCAGAGGACGCAAAAAGCACTGCGACCGAAGCCGCTGTTACCGAACGCAACCAGTTCATTGGGTTCCCTTCCCTTGAAGTTGTCATTGCGAGGGGCGAAGTGACGAAGCAAGCTCCCACAAGGTTCGCATCGTCAATGCGTGCGCTTGGCGGGGATTGCTTCGTCGGCTGCGCCGCCTCGCAAGGACAATGGCACGCGCTGTTATTCGTTCAAAATCGCCACCGCCCGCGTCCAGCCGGCCGAGGCGCGATGCACCTTCACCGGAAAGCACACCACGTCGAACCCGTGCGCCGGCAGCAGTTCGAGATTGTGCAGCTTCTCGAGATGCGAGTAGCCGATCTCGCGTCCGGCGCGATGGCCTTCCCAGATCAGCCCGGCATCGCCCGTCTCCGCGACTTTGCGTCGCGTGTGGGAGAACGGCGCGTCCCAGCTCCATCCATCGGTACCGACCAGGCGCACGCCGCGTTCCAACAGCCACAAGGTCGCGGCCTTGCCCATGCCGCAGCCGGAATCGACATAATCGTCTTCGCCATACTTCGCGCCAGCCGAGGTGTTCA
Organism: uncultured Acetobacteraceae bacterium; assembly: GCA_964427005.1. Lineage (GTDB taxonomy): Bacteria > Pseudomonadota > Alphaproteobacteria > Acetobacterales > Acetobacteraceae > JAMXLO01. The sequence continues at coordinate 36,089 of CAYRTL010000029.1, read as the reverse complement.
CCACCACGATTTCCAACGGCCTCAGCGTGTGGCCGATGCGCTTCAGCTCCGCCTCGACATCAGCCGGCGTCGCGACATAGCCATCGGGCAGATGACGGAAGTCGAGCTTCACCGCTGGCTGGAAGCACCATTCCAGTGGTACCTCATCGATCCGCCAGGACGGTTCCCCGCCCGGCTTCAGCCGATGGTTCATCGAGGAGAAGTAGTGGTACGGAGCATCGAGATGCGTGCCGTTATGCGTGCTGATCGTGCATCGCTCGACCGCGGCGTATTCGCCGTCCGGCAACTGATCGATCCGTACCCCCATGTACTCCGCCATTGCCGGCGCGGTCATGTGGTGGTCCATGTACTCGATCTTCGGCAATGAATGCGGCGGATCGCTCTTGATCCCCGCCTTCAGCGGCACCGAAATGTCGATCAATCGGCGCGGCATCACTCAGCCGCCTTCATCAACTTGGACGGATCGGCGCCGACGCGTCCTGTGTCGCTTGGCTCCGCGCGCGCCAGGCGGAAGTCATAGTGCACTGCCTTCAGACCAGGGATCGGCGAGCCGGGATCATCCTTTGCATTCACCACCAGCGAGCCCGATACGCCGAATACCGTATCCGAATCGATGTGCTCATCGTCGGCGAAGTAGAGTGCCGTCACCAGTTCGCGATACCCATCACCACCAATAAGGAAGTGGATATGAGAAGGCCGGAAGCCATGCCGCTTCTGAGCCTTCACCATCTCTCCAACCGGCCCGTCCATCGGGATCGAATAGCCAAGCGGCCGCACGGTGCGGAAGTGGTAACGGCCCTCTGCGTCTGTGCGGAAGTTTGCCCGCAAGTCCATCACCTCGGCTGCATTCTCCGCCTGGAGATCGTACAGGCCATGCTCACTGGTCTGCCACACCTGGACCAGCGCATTGGCAATCGGCTTGCCGTCGTTATCGGTGACGTGGCCATAGATCACGATTTCAGGCACCGATGGTGTCGCTACGATGCTGGCGCCGAGTGGCAGCTCGGGGGCTCCTTCGCGATAAAACGGGCCAAGCAGGCTGCTTTGCGTACCGAGTTCGCGCGCCTTTTTGTCGTGCATCGCATTGACCAATGCACTCACGCCCAGCACGTCGGCCAGCAGGATGAACTCCTGGCGAAAAGGCGTACAGGCCTGGCCGACGGCGGTCAGGAATTGGATGCCAGTCAGCCATTCGGCAGGCGTCAATCGCACCTCTCGTGCGAAGGCATGCAGGTGGCGCACCGCCGCGTCCATGATCTCCTTGAGGCGCGGATCCGGCGTGTTTGCCATCTGCGCGAGAGCGGCTTCAGTGACGGTGTTCTCGTCAAGGTCCTGCATGGGACGCTCCTATGGCTCAGTTGCCGGAGCATAGCGCATCCCCTCTGGCGTGCCACTCCGACGCGCCATAGGATACGGGCAAGCAATCAACCGGAGGAGTCGACCAATGCTGCCCAGGCGTTTGGCCCTCGCTGCCGCCGTAGCCTCTGCTTGTATCGCATCGGCGCACGCGCAGAACCCGATCACCATCGGCTTCGGCATGGCGCTCACCGGCGGGCTCGCGCCGAATGGCAAAGCCGCGCTGTTGGCGATGCAGATCTGGGAATCCGACATCAATGCAAAGGGCGGGCTGCTCGGTCGGCCGGTCAAGCTGATCTACTATGACGATCAATCCAACCCGGCGACGATTCCAGGCATCTATACCAAACTGCTCGACGTCGATAAGGTTGACCTGATCATCAGCGGCTATGCGACGAACATGATCGCACCCGCCATGCCGATCATCATGCAGCACAATCGCACGTTCCTGAGCCTGCTCGGCTTGGCGGTGAACACCGAGTTCCAGTATCCGAAATACTTCTCTTTCACGCCAACGGGCGGACCGGAACCGAAGCAGAGCTTCGCGGCTGGCTTCTTCGCCACGGCAATGGCGCAAAATCCGAAGCCGCAGACCTTGGCGATTGTCGGCGCGGATGCGGAGTTTCCCCACAATGCCATGGATGGAGCGCGCGCACTGGCGAAGCAGGCCGGCTTGAAAGTCGTGTATGACAAAACCTATCCGCCAACCACAACCGACTACACACCGATCATCCGCGCGATCCAGGCCACCAATCCAGACCTTGTGCTGGTCTGCTCCTATCCGCCCGATACAGTTGGCATGATCCGTGCGGCGCACGAAGTGGGATTGAAGACAAAGCTGTTCGGCGGTGGAATGGTCGGGCTGCAGAGCACCGCCATCAAGGTGCAGCTCGGACCGCTGCTGAACGGCATCGTCGATTACGATTTCTGGCTGCCGTGGTCGGGACTCGCCAATGACGAGGCAAAAGCATTTCTGGCGAAGTATCAGGCGAAGGCGCCATCCGCTGGTGTCGATCCGCTTGGCTATTACCTGCCGCCTTTCGCCTATGGCGACATGCAGGTGCTGCAACAGGCAGTGGAGGGTACCAAGAGTCTCGACCAGGACAAACTTGCGGATTATCTGCGCAGCCACACGTTCAAAACGGTGGTCGGTGACGTGAAGTTCGGCCCGGGTGGAGAATGGGCGGAAGCGCGCGTCCTGGAGGTTCAGTTCCAGAATGTGAAGGCGAACGACGTGGAGCAGTTCAAGGACCCGAAGACCGAAGTGATCCTCTGGCCGCCGTCACTGAAAACAGGTGACCTAGTCTATCCGTACACGGACGCGAAGAAGTAGCACCCAATGTCATTGCGAGCGAAGCGAAGCAATCCCCCGCGTCGTGGCGAACAGACGATGGGGATTGCTTCGCTTCGCTCGCAATGACAGACGGTGCTGGACTAATGCCTGAAGTGCCGCATGCCGGTGAACACCATGGCCACACCGGCTGCGTCCGCCGCGGCAATCACTTCCTTGTCGCGCAGCGAACCACCGGGTTGAATCACCGCGGTCGCGCCGGCAGCAACCGCTGCCTCCAGCCCGTCCGCGAACGGGAAGAAAGCGTCCGAAGCGACCACGCTGCCGCGCGTTAACGGTGCATCCAGACCTGCCGCCTTCGCTGCTGCCTCACTCTTCCAGGCCGCGATCCGCGCACTGTCCACGCGGCTCGGCTGTCCCGCGCCAATGCCAACCGTGGCGCGGTCCTTGGCGAACACGATGGCATTGGATTTCACGTGCTTGCAGACCTGGAACGCAAACAACAGGTCCGCCAGTTCGGCGTCAGTCGGCGCTCGCCGTGTCACCACCTTCAGGTCTGCCGGCGAGACCCGGCCGTTGTCCCGTGTCTGCGCCAGAAAACCACCCGACAGGCTGCGGAACGTGAGGCCCGGTGCGATCGGATCAGGCATCCCGCCGGTGAGCAGCAGACGCAGATTCCGCTTGCGCGCAAGGATAGCCTTCGCTGCGTCGTCTGCATCAGGAGCAATGATCACCTCGGTCAGGATCGCGGCAATCTTCTCTGCCACTGCTGCATCGAGCGTCCGATTGACCGCAACAATGCCCCCGAATGCCGAGACCGGATCGCAGCGCAACGCAGCGTCCCAGGCATCGGCAAGTGTTGCCGCGCTAGCCACACCGCATGGATTGGCATGTTTGATGATGGCCACAGTCGGCGGATCGAACTCGGCAACGCATTCGAATGCCGCATCCGTGTCGTTGAGGTTGTTGTAGGAAAGTTCCTTGCCTTGCACCTGCACCGCGCTCGCGACACCGAGACGCGGCTCGCCTGTCACGTAAAAGGCGGCCGACTGATGTGGGTTCTCGCCGTAACGCAGCGTCTGACGCAGCGTGCCACCGATGGTCATGCGCTGCGGAAAGCCCTCCTCACGCTTCTCGGCAAACCAGGCCGCAATTGCCGCGTCGTACGCCGCGGTTCGCGCGTACGCCTCACCGGCGAGCCGGCGGCGCAATTCCAGCGTAGTGCCGCCGTATTGTGCGATCTCATCAAGCACCAGCTGATACTGCCCAGGTTCCGTCAGCACGGTCACGAAATCATGGTTCTTCGCCGCGGCGCGGAT
>CAYRTL010000029.1:0-32023 GCA_964427005.1 uncultured Acetobacteraceae bacterium | reverse complement strand
GCCCAGGTTCCGTCAGCACGGTCACGAAATCATGGTTCTTCGCCGCGGCGCGGATCAGTGCCGGGCCGCCAATGTCGATGTTCTCGACACAAACTTCGTCCGAAGCGCCCTGCGCAACGACAGTCTCAAATGGGTACAGGTTCACCGCAACCAGATCGATCGGAGCTATGCCATGCTGCGCCATCTGTGCGACATGCTCTGGCAGATCGCGCCGCCCCAGGATGCCGCCATGAATCTGCGGCACCAAGGTCTTCACCCGGCCGTCCAGGATTTCGGGAAAGCCCGAATGCTCTGAGACTTCCTTCACCTTCACGCCGCCATCGCGCAGCATGCGAGCCGAACCACCCGTGGACAGTATCTCCACACCTTGCGCCGCGAGGGCCTGCGCGAACGGCAGCAGTCCTGCCTTGTCGGATACCGACAGGAGAGCGCGTCCAACACGAACAATGCCAGTCATGCGGCGCGGGATAGACCTACAGCCCCATCAGGTCCAGCGTCCGCGCGACGACGTTCGCTTCGTCGTAGAGTTCAAGGGCGCGTTGCCGGCCGGCCGTGCCCATGCAAGCCCTCAAGTCGGGTGCGACGACAAGGCGCGACAGTGCGGCCGCCAGTGCCTTCGCGTCGCCTGGCGGCACCAGAAGGCCGGTCACCTCGGGCAATACCTGCTCGGCCGGGCCACGAACATCGGTGGCCACCACTGGCAAACCGGTCAGCATCGCCTCGATCACCGACATCGGCAGGCCCTCGAACCGGCTGGGCAGCACGAAAATGTCAGCCGCCGCCATCAGCTCCGGTACATCGTCGCGATAGCCCAGCAGCCGCAGCCGTTCACCGAGACCGGCGCTTTGCAACAGCGCGACCATGTCAGGACCGCGGTCCGAGGCAAGCCGTTCGCCGACAACCCAAAGCACGGCGTCGGGCACCGCTTGCATCGCGGCCGCAAGCTCGGGATAGCCTTTGTGCCAGACCAGCCGTGACACCGCGAGCACCAGCACTCTGTCCTGTGGTACGCCAAGCGCCGTGCGTACCCGCTGCCGAACTGCCGGATCAGGATGAAAGCGCGCGGGGTCTCTTCCGTTGCCAGCAGCAACCGCGTGCCGGTGGATGTGCAGACGTCGTGCGTCGCGCGCCTCCGCCTCGCTGACCGTCATGAAGACATCGGTCACGCGCGCCGCAATCCATTCCATTGCGAAGCCGACAGCGCGGCGCGGAAAGGAGCCGGGAAAGTTGAACCAGAACCCGTGCCCCGTGTACGCGATGCGAGGAACGCCCACCCACCAAGCGGCCATGCGCGCCAGAAAGCCACTTATCGGCATATGCGCATGCACAAGATCGGGGCGCTCTTCGCGGAACAGCTTCACCAGCGCGCCGAATGCCCGCCAATGCGCGCGAGGCGAAATACGCCTCTCCAACGGCAAAGCCACAATACGGAAGCCCTCAGCACGCGGCACGGCAAGCAATGGTCCATCGGCACACACGCCGATGACTTCATGCCCACGTCCCCGCATTTCCCGCATCAGCGGCAGCAAGAAGTGCCGCAAGGAGAAATCAACGTTGGTGACCTCGATGATCTTCAAGTCAGTGGTCAGTGGTCAGTCGGCTTCTGACCACTATCATCCGACCTTGCTGATCGCCCATTTCACCTGCTGTGGGCCGTCCGCATAGCCGGTGAGTACCACCTGTTCGGTGCGGCGGGGCTCATGGCCACCGAGGTAGATGCTTTCCTCCAGGCTCATGCGGGCGCCATCGGCGCGCAGGCGCCAGCCACCGCCGGATCGCAGGCGCAGCAGCACCGCTTCGCCGTCCTGCTGCAGGCTGGCATTCACGTCCGGATGCAGATGGAAGCGGAGCGTGAAGGGCTGAGGCGTTGGCGCTTCCACCACGTCCTCGCCACGCACGTCCTCGCCGCTCTCGGCCAGGTAGAGGCGCCGCCGGTGCACCGCGCCGAACAGCTTCTTCCAGCCATCGTGGCTGGCCTCCAGCCAATGTGCGCCGTTGGCTTCCTGGCGCTGCGCCTCCACGACGGCTGGGCGACGACCCAGCCCGTCCGGCTTGAGTTCGGAGGAGCTGACGTCGGCGATCACCAGGGTCGAATGGGCAGCCGTCGTTCTGGTTGCATCGCGCCATTCCGAGGACCCGGCCGGAAATGCGCCGCAGTTCACGATCATCCTGTCCCGGCCGACGGAAAGTTCCATGGACAGCGTGCCGGCATGGGCGTTGCGGTCCAGGCCGGCGGGGGGTGGGGCACCGCAATCGACGATCAGGACGCTGCGGCCAGCTTGCAGCCTGTGAAAGCCGCCCTCGGTCAGCGCCAGTGGCCCGCGCCCGCCACGGCCGGCCTGGGTAAGCGCGATGTCGACGAGGGTGCCGCTTTCTTCTTTGCTGCCATTGAACAGGGCGAGGCCTCCATCGCCGTGTCGCATCACCCGCAATGCCGCCGCCATCCGCTCGATCGTGGTGGTCAATGTTGGCGGAGGCTGCGCCTGGGCTGCCTGCAACAGAGCGCGGATCTCGGTCAGGTCCTGCAACGCCGCGAGTTGCGCCGCCGGGCTGCGTTCGGCGTGGCAGCCGTCCGGAAGCACCTGACGGGCAATCTCCTGCGGCAGGAAGCGCAAAGCGCGCGTCAGGAACCCAGCGTGTTCCGGCAAGGCAACCGCCGCCGCGATCAGGCCTTTCAGCGCGGTGAGTGCACGGGCATCCAGCTCCTCGGCAGGAAGCGCCGCGGACAGACTGCGCGCGTCAGAAACCAGCCGTCCCATCATCCGCTGGCGAAAGGCGTCATCGGCTGTGGCGGCAAAGAAGTCGTAATGGCCGAGCCAGGCGGCAATCCGCGCGCCAGCTACATCGGGACGATGGCCGAGGGCTTCGCTTCCTGCGGTCGCGATCCAATCGGCCACCAGTGAGCGGGCGCGCAGCCGAGCGGCATCCGTCCCGAGAGCACGCAAGTCGCGAAGCCAGGCGAAACCGTGCGCGAAACCGTCCAGCACGGCGGAGCCCGAGGATTCGCCCCATGCACCCGGCCGTAGCGCCCGGACGCCACCACCGACCTCCAGCTCGCCCCGCAGCAGTCTTGCGCCCCGCCCTGGATCACCCGGCCAAGGATCGCGCACCGGCAAAGCCGGCGCATCCGGTACGCGGCTCATGCGCAGGCTGGGCAACCTTGCAAAGACGCGACGCGCGTCCCGGAGCCAACGCCTGGGATCAGATGCGCTCATCCTGCCGGTCTCGCGCCGCGAAGCGAGGCGATCGCCGCCGCGTAATCCGCGCTGCCAAATATTGCCGTGCCCGCAACGAGCGTGTCCGCGCCAGCAGCAATGGCCTGAGGGGCCGTTTGCGCGGTCACTCCCCCATCAACCGACAAGGCGATCGAACGGCCGGAGGCGTCGATCATCCGGCGCAGCGCCGTGATTTTCGGCAATTGCGAGGGCAGGAACGTCTGACCACCGAATCCAGGATTGACCGTCATCACCAGGATGATGTCGACGAGATCGAGCACCCACGCAATGGCTTCTACCGGCGTCGCGGGATTCAATACGACGCCAGCACGTTTCCTGTGTGAACGGATGAGCTGCAGGGTTCGATGCAGATGCGGTCCCGCTTCAGGATGCACCAGGATATGGTCGGCTCCCGCCTCGGCAAAGTCGGCAACGAACGGATCGACTGGTGCGATCATCAGGTGCACGTCGAACGGCAGTTTGGTATGTGGCCGCAGGCTCTTCAGTATGGGCGGGCCGAAGCTGATGTTGGGCACGAAGTGCCCGTCCATTATGTCGAGATGTACCCAGTCGGCGCCTGCGGCTTCAGCGGCTGCAATCTCGTCGCGTAATCGAGCGAAATCAGCGGCGAGCACGCTCGGTGCGACGGTGACTCGACTGGGCCGCGACGCAGGCATGAAGGGATGTAGACAGGCGCATTGCCCAAAGACAAGCCGGGGCCATCAGGTCTTGATCAGACGCGCAGCGAAGAAGCCGTCCATTCCGCCAAATTCCGCCCACATGCAGGGCAGCGTGCGAAGGAAGCCCTCCGGCGTCAGCGACTCCGGTAGAGTGGCGAGTTCCGCCGGAGCGAAGGGGTCGTGCCGAAGATCGCCGCTTGCCACCGCGGCTTTGACGCGCGGCGCACCTTCCTCGGGCTGTAGCGAGCACACCGAATAGATCAGCCGACCACCGGGACGAAGCATGCGTGCTGCCGCGGTAAGCAACCGGTCCTGGGTGTCTGCCAGGGCTCGTACGTCACGCGGCCGCTTTAGATGCGGCACGTCGGGATGCCGGCGGATCGTTCCGGTTGCGCTACACGGGGCATCCAAGAGGACCGCATCGAATTGCCTGGAAGGCGTCCATGCCGCCGCGTCCGCTTGCACCAGTTCGGCGGACAACTGCCAGCGCGTCAAATTGTCCTTCAAACGCGCAAGGCGGCGCGCATCGCGCTCCACTGCCACAACGGAGGCTCCAGCGGCGGCGAGTTGCGCGGTCTTGCCGCCGGGTGCCGCGCAAAGATCGGCCACAAGCTCGCCAGCACGCGCGGCGAGGAGCTTTGCGGGAAGCGCTGCGGCGGCGTCCTGTACCCAGAACTCTCCTCGCTCGAAGCGAGCGATCTCTGGGACGTGAGTGCCTGCCGGAAAGCGCACCGACCCTGTCGGCAGCAGCGTTCCCCCGGGCGGCGGAGAGACGCCCGGCCGCAACGTGATATCCAGCGGCGCCTCATGCTGATGCGCGATGGCGATATCGCGCGCGCGATCCCCCCAGGAGGACCAGAGCCACGCCGGCGTATCGAGCCGCGGCGAGTCGAGATCAGCCAGAGCCGCGGCACCCGTCTGGGCCACACGACGCAGGACGGCGTTGACCAGGCCGGAAAACGCGGCGAGGCCCTTCGCGCGCGCCAAGCCGACCGCCGTCGCCACTGCCGCATGGCTCGGGGTCTCGAGCAGCAGCAATCCCGCAGCCCCAATGCGCAGCACATGACGGACTGGCCCAGGCGGCTCCCTTCGCAGCATCGGTTCCAGCACTGCGTCGAGAGTCCCCATGCGGCGAAGCACCGAAGCGGCCAGACGATGCGCCGCCGCGCGATCGCGCGCTGCGAGTGGCGGCAGTGTATCCAGAGCCTCATCGAGCGGACGGTGTCGATCCAGCACTGTACTCAGCAGATCGAAGGCAGCCTCGCGTGTCGGGTCCGCCATCAGTGCCTGGCTAAGCGGCAGCGTATCCCGACAGGATTACGCTCCTTGCGCCGCCTTCTCCTTTTCGGCCATGCGCTGTTTGAGTTGCTCGGGAGTGAGCCGAACGATGTCCTCGTTCTGATGGGCATAGAGGTCGTAGGCATCCGTCTCCAGTTCCTCGAGCACGATCCGGCCGGCCAGCACCTCCGCCTTCCACGCGTCCTGCTCCGGTTGGCGCGCATGGAACTCCGGCATCACCTCGCGGGCAAACAGCTCCAGGCTATCGCAGATCGCCTGATGGCTGGTACGGCCCGCCTGGTTGAGCAGGATCACCTGATCGACATGCGCTTCCTCAAACTGACGCAGCCGAGTGCGAATGGTTTCAGGCGAACCGATCAATCCGTTGCGCAACGCCTGCTTCGCCTTGTCGGTCTGGCGCCAGTCCTGGTACTCGCGCCAGAGATTGCCAGTGCCTGGCGCGTCGATGCCCTTCCGCCCATAATAGCTGAGGGCGAAGATGAAGAATGTCCAGCCGGACGCGGCCTCGATCGCCTCCTCATCGGTTGGCGCGCACATGAAGCCGTTGACGATGGCGATGTTCGGGTTGACGGCGTAGTCGGTGAGATGCTTCGGCCGGTGCAGCAGGTTGTTGTAATAGCGATGCACCCAGGCGCGTGCGGCCTCGGGCGAGACGAAGCTGAAGCCCAGCGCTCCCATGCCCCATTGGCCCGCGTCGCCGATGGTACGAATGTTGGAGCATGCGACCCATAGCGGCGGATGTGGCTTCTGCAATGGCTTGGGAATCACGTTGCGCGCCGGGAAATCGTAATATTGGCCGTGGAACTCCCAGTTGTCGCGAGTGAACATCGGGATGATGGCGCGCACTGCCTCTTCCCATCGGTCGCGCTTGTCCCGCACACGCGCACCGAACGGATGCAGTTCGGCCGGACCAGCCGCCTCGCCCATGCCGAGATCGACACGCCCGCCGGACAGCAGATCGAGCGTTGCCACCTTCTCGGCGACGCGTTGCGGCTGATTGGTGGTGAGCTGGATGACGCCATGTCCCAGGCGGATGTTCTTGGTGCGCTGGCTGGCTGCCCCGAGGAACACCTCGGGCGCCGAGGAATGCGAGTACTCTTCGAGGAAATGGTGCTCGACCACCCAGGCGTAGTCGTAGCCAAGCTGGTCGGCAAACTGGAACTGATCGAGGGACTGTTGCAGCAGGTCGTATTCGCTCGATGCAGTCCATGGTCGGGGCAATTGATGCTCGTAGAACACGCCGAATTTCATGGGGTGTTTCCTCTATGATCAGATCGGGGTCGTCAGCGTACGATACTCATGGCATGATCAGAACCGGGACGTCGGCTGGACGCAAGCGGGAGGATGACATGGCACTCTTGAAGGAACTGCCGTCGCGGCTGCATCACCATGCCTATGCCGTGAAGGACCAAGAGGTGAATCGGCATTTCATCGAGGACATCCTCGGCATTCCGCTGGTCGCGACATGGTGCGAGCGCACGTTCCGGCCTGAAGTCGGTCGTGAGGTCGATTACTGCCATACTTTCTTCGAAATGGCGGACGGCGGGTCGTTGGCGTTCTTCCAGTTCGCGGATGAGGAAGCGTGGGAAAAGAATCGCGCCATCCTGCAGGAGGTCGGTGGGTCGTGGCACGTTGCCTTCAAGGTGACGCAAGCCACATTCGACGAGCTGATGCAGCGGGTGACCGCAGCAGACGTGCCGGTGCGTAAGATCGATCATGGGTATTGCTTGTCAATGTACCTGAAGACTCCGGACGGGCTGCGACTGGAATTCACCGTTGACGCGCCCGACGCCGAAAAGATCGCGGCGATGCGGCGGAAGGACGCGCATTCCGAACTCGCCCGCTGGCTTGCTGGTGATCGCCGTGTAAACAACGACGACAGGCCGCATTAACTGTCATTGCGAGGAACGTCAGCGGCGAAGCAATCTCCCTCATGATGATGGGGATTGCTTCTTCGCTGACGTTCCTCGCAATGACAGGATGGCTTACATCGTAATACTCCGCATCGCCTCCTCGTGGATGGAATGCATGATGCGCCGTTTGATCGCCATGAATCCCTCCGAGGTCAGCATATCCACTGTACGCGGCCGGGGCAGATCGATCGGCACCATCTCCTTGATGCGACCGGGTCGCGCGGTCATCACATAAACGCGGTCGCCGAGCAGGATCGATTCATCGATGTCGTGGGTGATGAACAGCACGGTCTTGTGCGATTGCTGCCAGATGCTCAGCAGCAGCTCCTGCATCAGCGAACGTGTCTGGCTATCCAGCGCTCCGAACGGCTCGTCCATCAACAGGACAGCCGGATCATTGGCCAGCGCACGCGCCAGTGCGACGCGTTGCATCATTCCGCCGGACAACTGCTTCGGATAGAGGCGCTCGAACCCCTCCAACCCCACTTCGGCGATGAACCGTCGCGCGACGTCCTGCCGCTGCGCCGCCGGCATTCCGCCGATACGCAACCCGAATTCGACATTGTCCCGCACGGTGAGCCATGGGAATAGGGTATACGACTGGAAGACCATCCCACGGTCCTTGCCTGGACCGCTGATCCGCGTGCTGTCGAGCCAAATCGCCCCTTCCGTCGGTTCAATCAATCCGGCAACCAGCCGAAGCAGGCTTGTCTTGCCGCATCCCGACGGCCCGACGATGACGGAAAATTCCTTGTCCTTCACATCGAGCGATATGTTCTCGAGCGCGGTGACCGGCACGCCGGTCCGCGACGTGTACCGCAGCGCGACGTTGTCGATGCGCAGCTTGGGTGCTGGCACCTACATCACCTGGTCGCTCAGTCCGGCCGCGTGCTTCACGAAGCGCAGTGATGCATCGAAATCGAAGTTCATGTAAACTGCATTCAGATGCGCATAGGGCGGCGATTGAGCGAAGAGCTCGAATGTCAGGCGGTGTCCCGCATAATCCGAATTGATCAGATCGCGTGCAAACGCCAGCAGACGACGCCGATCTTCGGCACTCCAGGCCTCATTCACAGTGTAGAACTTCTCCAGCCACGGCCGTGTCTCCGGATCGACAAAGGCGGCGTAGTCCGGCGTGACGCAGATCTGGCCGCCACACAGCTCGCGCGCGAGATGCATCACGGCTGGCAGCCTGGTGCAGGCGTGCACACGGCCGGTAAACAGCAACGATTGGTTCGGCATCAGCAACCCCGCCGGGCTCGGCTGCGCCGTGGCGATCGCCGCGGTCAGGTGCGCGTTGATACCCTCGCGATAGCAGGCAAGCTCCGCCAGCTTCTCACGGACCGCCTGCTGCTTGTCCAAGCCGGTCTGACGCGCATTGAACAGCGCGGCGCCGATCAGCATGTCCGCGAGATACAGGATGCGCTGCGTGTAAGGAAACGCCGAATAGCGGTGCAGTGTGGCGCGGATGAACGTCGCAGCGCGCGTATGACGGTAGAACAGCACGTTCTCCCACGGCACCAGCACATTATCGAATACGATCAGCGTATCCACCTCGTCGAACCGGTTGGACAGCGGGTAGTCCGCCTCCGGCGCACGGCCGGCGAAACCCGTGCGGCAGATATGCTTCATGCCTTGCCAGCCCATGTCGGCAATAAAGCCAACAGCGTAGTCGGACAGTTTGTCGTCGCCCCAGTTGGCAATCGTGGGCTTCACAAACGCCTGGTTCGCATAAGCAGCCGCGGTCTCGTATTTCGCGCCCCGCACGACGATTCCCGCATCGGTCTCCTTCACGACGTGAAGCAGCATGTCCGGGTCCTGCTCCTGCGGCCGCTTGGACCGATCGCCTTTGGGGTCCGTGTTCGCCGATACATGGAAGGGATCGGCGATCAGCGCACGCATGATGTGCCGCTCGACATTCTCGCTGAACCTCGAGTCGATCTCATCCAGCACTGCCTTACCGTCCCAGAGCGACCATAACTCGCCGATGGTCTCATCGCCGACGCGCACGACCACGCCGCCGATTTCGTTGAGCTGCGCATCGACATAGGCCCGCTTGTCCTGCCAGTCCTGCTGCGTCTTCGGCAGCTTCAGTGCCAGGTTGCAGAGCTCGCCGCTTGCCTGATCGACATACGACATCTTCGCTGCATGCTGGGCCTCGTGCGCCATGTCATAGAGCCGCGCGCGCAGCGAGACGATCGGCTTGAATGCCGGATGCGTGGTGACATCCTTCACGCGCTCGCCGTTGATCCATACCTGGCGTCCGTCGCGCAGGGAGTCGAGATATTGAGCACCGGTTCGCAGCATGATGGTCGCCCCTTACGGATTGACAGCCCAGGGTAGCAGCCAGTTGCGCAGCAGTTTGAACAACTGATCGGTGATCAAACCGAGCAGTCCGATTACGATGATGCCGAGAAAGATCTGGTCGGTGAAGAGTCCGCGCATTGAGTTGAGGATGAAGTACCCGAGCCCCTTGTTGGCGGCCACCAGTTCGGCGACGACGAGATACGTCCAGGCCCAGCCAAGAGTGACGCGCAGCGTGTCCATCACGCCGGGCAGCGTGGCCGGTATCAACACCCGCGCCACGACGGTCCGGCGTCCCGCTCCCAACGTGTACGACACGTCCAGCAGATCCTGGGATACGCCGCGCGAGACATCAGCAATCAGGATGAGCTGCTGAAAGAACGTGCCGATGAAGATGACGGAGATCTTCTCCTCGATGCCGATACCGATCCACAGGATCAGCAGCGGAATCAGCGCGGAGACCGGCAGATAACGCACGAAGTTCGTCACCGGCTCCAGTGCCGCCTCGACGATTTTGAAGCTGCCCATCAGGATGCCGAGAGGGATGGCAAAGATCGAGGCGATGATGAAGCCGGAGAGGATCTCCGTCACGCTGACACCGGTGTTCACCAACAATGACCCATCGTCGATGCCATTGATCGCCGCGGTCACGACCTCATCCGGTGTCGGCAAGAAGTCGCTCCGAACGAGGCCGCCATAGGACAGCACGCACCATAGCGCGAGCACCGCCGCGGCCACCAGGACGCTGACCGACAGGTAGGCACGCCGGGGAATATCCTTCTTCGGCGCGATGTACGCGTCGAGGAAGGCCAGCATCAACCGCCGACGTAGCTGTAGTTGATCAGATCCGCCGGAGTCACCTTGACCTGCAGCTTGCCACGGCTGGACCACACATCGATCGCCTCCTTGACCGTGGTGGCAAGCGGACCGGGCTTCGCTTTGGTGCCGAAGAACGCCTTGTTGTCATCGGCGCCATAAAACTTGATGCCGGTCAGCGTCGACTTGAACTCCTTCGGGTCCTTCAGCCAGCCGCCTACACCCTTTGCCATGATGTTGATCGACTCGTCGGGATTGGCGCGATAGTAGCCCACTGCCTCGTTCCACGACTTCACGATGGCGGCGACATCCTTCTGGTGTGAATTCGCCCAGGCTGTCTTGACGATGATGACGTCGGTGATCAGGCCCGGCGTGGTGGAGCTGTCAACCAGCAGGTGGCCGAAGTCTGTGGACTTGCCCTTGGTGAGCCATGGCTCCCAGGTCACGGCAGCATCCACCCGCTTGGCGACGAACGCGCTTCCTGCATCTGCTGCAGTCATGTTGACCGTGTTGAGGTCCGATTCCTTCAATCCCGCCTTGGCAAGCAGGACATTCAAGTAAAACTCCGATACCGATCCTTCATTGACGGCGACCTTCTTACCCTTCAGGTCGCCAATCGTCTTGATGTCCTTGAGCGCAACAACGCCGTCGCCACCGTTCGAATCGTCAATCGCAACGACATACTGGAAGTCGTTCGGTTTCTTCAGGTAAAGCAGGGCCGTATCGACCGTGCTGGCGATCATCTGGATCTTATCTGCCATCAGGGTCGGGAAGCGCTCCTTCGGGTCCTCCATGACGATGAGATCGACATCGACGCCATTCTTCTTGAAGATTCCCTTGTCGCGCGCGATGTAGAGCGGGCCGTAGCCGACCCACGTCGAGTGGGCGATCTTGACTGTATCGGCCCGAGCCGTGGCTGCATCCACCAGTGGCAACAGCGCCAGGCCGAGCAGCAGCGTCGTCAGATAAGATATGGCCTTCCTCATTGAAGCCCCCTTGACGTGACGCAGGATGTCGTCGAGCAGAAGATGCAGCTTAAGGCACCGGCTGCGAGACGGCAATTTGCCATGGGGCGTGGAGGAGTGGAGCGGAAAAGCAGTACTGCCGTTGCTGCGATCGTTGACGACGGCGCTCTCAGCCCCGCCCAGAAACTCAAAGCCTCGCTGGATCGCGCGGGATTCTGGGGCGTGGCCCAGCTATGCGGAACCGATCAGCCCCGGATCGTCATCAAACCGGAGCTTGCGGGCTTTCGCCTCGGCTCGCCTTCCATCACGGACCCTGTGCTGGTCGAGGAGCTGATCGATCAGCTTCACGACCGTGGATACACCGACGTAGCAGTTGTCGACAGTGCGGACAGCAGCTCGCTGTGGGCCGGCAACCGGGACCTATATGCCTTGAGTGATCTGCTCGGCTATCGGTTCTCCACGCCGAAGGGACGTTCGTACGACATCATTGACCTTGGTGACCATCAAGCCGCGTGGGGTTTTCCGGCGGACAGTGTCCTGCATGGTACAGGCCTCTCGGAGGTATGGCTCAACGCTGACCTGCGCATTGTCTTCACGAAGAATCGGACAGACGAGGTCGATGGATATGCGCTCTGCCTCGACACGCTCATCGGCGTGCTGCCGCTGACCGACAAGACACTGCACTACCGGCAGCGGCGTCACCGCGGCGATGTTGCTGCCGCGCTGCTCCAGGTGGCGGCTCCACATTTCTGTATAATCGATGCCATCGTCAGTGCCCACGGTGCCGGTGGGCGGAGGGCTCCAACGGAGATCGACACTCGAACGATTATCGCAGCGTCCGATGCCGTGCTTGCCGACTATATCGGGGCGCTCAAGATGGGCATCGACCCGGCAACATCGCGGATGTTCGCCCGTGTGGCTCGCTTTCACCCGCTGCCTGGGCGCTACACCGTGTCCGGCTCGCTGATCGCTTATTCCGCTTGGCAGAATGTCCCGCCGGCGTCGATGCGCGCGAGCCAGATGCGCAGTGAAGCTGGCAGCCTGGATCGCCTCGTTGAGCCATGGCTGCAGCAGCTCGACCCGGAATTGTTCCCGCTCAGCCACCCGCTGGACGCCAAGCTCAACAGCATGCTGTCCACATTCCTCGACAGTAACAGCACCACGGGCCAGGCGCTGCTGACGCTGGTGAATGCACTTTTAGGGTCGATCGGCCAGGCGATCTCGTCGTATCGGACCATGCTCGACAAGGACGCTTTGCAACAGCACGCGGTCCCTCTCGGCATCGACGTGAATGAAATCGAAGCACGAGCCTTTGAGAATCTGGTGGAGGAACTGCGCCAGATCGAGCCGATAGCAGCAGAGGCACCGCAGGTCAGTGATGAACTCCGCTGGCGTTACGTGGATAAGAGCATCGTGTTCAGCTACACTCGGGTTCTACCGATCGACCATGCCTTGTTCGTAAGTCGCGTGGATATCGCGCGCACCATCCAGTTCATGAACGACTATCTTGGTGGTGTAGTGGTGCCGTTGGCGCACGACGCCGAAGGACGTCCGATCCGTCAGGCCGAGCGCAACATCTATCTGCCGCAACCCAATTACCTTGTCCTGTATCAGGGGCAACCGATCGACGTGAGCAAGCTGGAAGTGGTCGAGTACGGCACGGGGCGATGTCGGCTGTATTGGAAGACCATCTCCAGTGAGAATGGCTCGGCCACACACGATGATGGCATCGCCACGTTCGAGCGTGTGGCGGATGGTACCTGCATCACAATTGTAGGTCGGCAGCAGTTCACGCTGCCTCTGTTCTGGCAGGTGTTCGACCTGGATCTGATCCCGGATCTCAAGGCCATGTTGGTCACCCATGCCTATCGCACGTTCTTCGACCGCACCATTGCAAACTTCGAAGCCTTGGTCGAAGGTCGTGAGATCCGGATCGGCAGACCTGTCGACGAACCGGCACCTCGACCCCTGGAACAATTAATGCCGCTGCTGGAGCGGATCGGCGAAATCGCGATGCCCATGCTGCAACGCCTCACCGGCAAAGCGAGTCAGGCTGCAAGCGATAATCGCCAGCTCGATGCCGATGGTTTTGTGCATGTCTCGCCGGCACAGTCAGCGAACAATCAATCGCCGGACAACCTGGACGCCTGGGTGGCGGTGATCACCCGGTTCCTCGAAGGTTTTGTTCGAGCAGTGTGGCGCGATATCCCGCATGCCGGGCCAATGGCATGAAAGCACTGGTCACCGGCGCGGCAGGCCTGATCGGCTCGCATCTCGTGCGCGTGCTGATAACCAGGGGATATGAGGTCACAGCTCTGGTGAGAAGCACCAGCCGACGTGACTCGCTGGCTGATTTGCCAGTCGCCTGGTGTGTTGCTGACCTCCTCGGCGGCGATCGTCCGCTTGAGGATGCGTGTGCCGGCTGTGATGTCGTGTTCCACACGGCCGCACATTTCGCGTACGGTGGGGTTGGCAACTCGGAATTACACGACACTGCCGTGACCGGCACTGCATCTGTTCTGCGCGCCTGTGCGCGGACGGATGTTCGTCGCGTAGTTGTCACCTCGTCGTCGGTTGTCTTTGGGTACAACCACGACAGGACGGTGATTGACGAAAGTCGTGGCCTGGCAACTGACATTGATGAACCCGTTTACGTTGCTGCCAAGCTCGCACAGCATCGTCAAGCAATGAGTCTCGGCCAGGAGCTGAAGCTGGATGTCAGGCTCGCCTGCCCAGCGATGACGCTTGGCCCCACAAGCGCCCGGTTGGGGCCGAGCAACGGATCGGTCGTCGCCTACCTGACTGATCCGTTCGCTTGCACTTTCCCGGGAGGCTGCAACCTTGTATCCGCTAGCGATGTCGCGCTCGGTCACCTTCTGATCGCCGAACGCGGCAAGGCAGGCGAAAGCTATTTGCTCGGGTCGCAGAATATGACTTGGCGGGACATCCACACCGAGGTCGCTGCCCTTGCCGGCGTGCCTCCGCCGCGGCTGGTGCTCAATCACACGCTGTCATTTCTCGCCGCGGCGGCTGAAGAAATCCGCGCAGCGGTCGCCGGACGCGATGCGTTGTCGACCCGCGAACAGGCCACCATGGTTGGCCGCTACTACTGGTACTCGCACGACAAGGCTGCCGCACTGGGATACTCACCCGCTCCAGCGCGTGAGGCCCTGATCGACACGATTTCGTGGCTTGCCTCCTCCCCGCACATCACGCGCGAAGTCAGAGCCGGCATGCGCCTGGCCGCCGACATCTATCGCTCCCGCTCTGCAAAAGGCCAATCGCGATGAAGTCGTTTCGCAGTCTTATTGTGCTGAAGCGGCCGCAGCAAGAACTGTGGACGATTATGCGCGACCACCTGGTGACCTTTGCGGAGCACATTGAGGACATCGACGCGATACGCCAGGTCGAACGGACCGAGCATCCTGATGGCGTGGTTCACATCGTGAACGAATGGCGTGTCCGACAGCAATTGCCAGCCGTGGCTAGCTCGATGCTGAAGATCAAGGAACTGAGCTGGATTGATCGCAACCACTGGGACCCGAGCACCTGGACGTGCTCCTGGGTCATCGAGCCGAATTTCCTGAGCGAATACATCACCTGCTGCGGCCAGACGGGCTTTGCGTCCGCAATGGCAGGACAAGGCACGCGGGTGACGTTCACCGGAGAGCTCGACATCAAGCCTGGATGGCTCGGCTCGCTGGGCAGCGTCGGAACAATGGTCTCAGGTTTCGCGGAGTCTATCGTGACGACCATTATTCCGCGCAACCTGCGGGCCGTTGTGGAGGCGGCGGCGGCGTTCCAACTGCCGAAGTAGCCGGTGAAACGCCGCTGCCGCTCCGCAGCCTATTCCGCGGCGACGCTGACGGTTTCGCGTACCGGCACCTGACGCGGGATGTGCAGACCAACCGCAGCGATGACTGCCGCAACGCCGGTAAATGCCGCCAAACCATACAGGCCGCCGGAGTAGCTGCCGGTGAAGTCCTTGATCCAACCCACCATCGCGGGTCCGACTGCACCGCCGACATTGCCAATCGAGTTTATCCAAGCGATGCCCGCGGCCGCCGCGGTGCCAGTCAGCAACATCGACGGCATCGACCAGAACGGCCCCTTCGTGCCGTAGAAGCCTGCGGTCGCGAGGCACATGCCAGCCAGCGCCCACCAGGTCCCCATCATCATCCCGGCGATCACCAGCCCGATGGACGAAAGTGTGCAGGCCCAGAACAGGTTCCAGCGCCGCTCGCCCATGCGATCGGATATCCAACCCCAGGCGAGCATGCTGATCGCGCCGCAGACATAAGCAAGCGTCGTTGCATAGCCCGTGCCCATATTGGTCGCGCCAAGCGACTTGATAATCTGCGGGATGAACAGCAGCAGGCCGAGACTCGCAGTGACGATCCCAAAGTAGTTGATCGAGAGCAGCAGAATCTTCGGGTTCACCAGCGCCTGCCAAACGCCAAACTTTCGTGAGGATTCAACTGCACGCCGTTCGTGCTCAAGGGTAGTGGTCAGCCAGTTCTTCTCCTCCGCTGTGAGCCAACGCGCGTGCGCTGGCTTGTCGGTCAGGAGGAAGAGGACGCCGATCCCGACGAGGACCGTTGGTACAGCCTCCATGAGGTAGATCCACTTCCATCCGGCGTAACCCAGCCAGCCGTCCAACCCGAGGATCGCCGTTGAGATAGGTGCGCCGAGAGCCACCGAGATCGGCAGCGCGAGCGTGAAGCTCGACACGATGCGTGCACGGTGGTGGTCGGGGAACCAGTAGGTGAACAGCAGCACGATACCAGGGAACAGACCGGCTTCCGCCAGCCCCAGAAGAAAGCGGATGGTCAGGAAGCTGATCGGGCCGGTGGCAAATGCAGTCGCGCCAGAGCACAGGCCCCAGGTGATCATGATACGCGCGATCCACAGGCGCGCGCCCACCTTGTCCAGGATGACGTTGCTTGGCACTTCAAATAGGCAATAGCCGATATAGAAGGCCGTGGAACTCAGACCATAGGCGGCTGCGGTCAGTCCGATATCCGCGTTCATCTGCAACGCGGCGAAGCTGACATTGATGCGGTCCAGATAGCAGAAGAAATAGACCACCATGGCAAGCGGCAGCAGCCGCGTATACACCTTGCGCATGGTCACCTGTTCGATGGCCGGATTCATCGTTCCTCCAGAGTCTTTTCGTTCCGGGCAGCCTAACAAGCCCCGTTGTGGGAAGGCAAACGCGGCTTCAGGCGTTGCGCGGCGCCCCCGTCCACACCTCCTTGTACAGTGCTACGATTTCTGCCTTGTCCGGCACGCGGGGATTATTGGCTGGACTACCGGAGGCGAGTGCCTGCTCGGCCATCAGCTCCATCTTGTTGTTCCAGACAGATTCATCGATGCCATAGTCAGCGGGTGTGGGTACGGACAATTCCTTGTTGAGCGCTTCCAGGCCGGTGACCAGCTTTGCTGCCGCCACGCTCTCAGCATCGCCGTCGGCCGCAAACCCGATACGGCGGGCAGCTTCGGCATAGCGTGCCTCCGCCGCACCGACGGAGAAACGCGTGATCGCCGGCAGCAACATGGCGTTCGACAGGCCATGTGGAACATGAAAATGCGCGCCGATGGGCCTGGACATGCCATGCACCAAGGCCACTGAGGCATTCGAGAAGGCAAGTCCTGCCTGGGTCGCGCCGATCATCATCCCCTCGCGGGCGGCAGCATTGCGCGGTTCCGCGTAAGCTGTACGGATGTGCCTGCCGATAAGCGCCATCGCGGAGACGGCCAGCGCGTCAGAGAACGGATTGGCGCGCTTGGACACAAATGCCTCCAGCGCATGCGTCAGACTATCCACGCCGGTATCGGCGGTGGTGCGCGCGGGCACGCTGTATGTGAGCTCGTAATCGACGATAGCAGCGAGCGGCAGCGCGCCCAGGCCGGCGATCAGCATCTTCTCATCGCGCTCGGTATCGGTGATGACAGTGAAGCGTGTGCATTCGCTGCCGGTGCCGGCGGTGGTTGGAATGGCGATCACCGGCAGTGCGCCACGATCCGCCTGCACCGGCACCTTGTAATCGCGCATCTTGCCGCCGCCCGCCGCGAGAATCGCCATGGCCTTGGCGGTATCGATCGGCGAACCGCCGCCGAAGCCGATCAGGCAGTCGAAGTCGCCACCCTTGAGTTGCGCCACGCCGGCTTCAATGACCGTATCGGTCGGATCGGGCACCGTGTCGCTGAACACAGTGATTGCCATACCCGCGGCGGCAAGTGGTTCCAGGCAGTGCTGGACGTGACGTGAGGAGACCATGAAGGGATCGGTCACCACGAGCGGCCGTGAAAGGCCGAACTTGGCGAGGACCTCGGCAATCTGGCGCACCGATCCTCCGCCGATTTGCAGCATACGAGGCGCGGCGATGTTGGCGTTCACTGTTGTCATGGCGCGATCCTCCCGAAAGCTTCGTGCCTTGTGCTAACCCGCTGCCGCCGCACTGACCTCGGCTCGCCGCTTGGCATACAGCGCCAGCCGCTTCGCCGCCATTGGTGCGACATGGCCGGGCTCGATCACCTCGCCTGCCGGCGGCAGTTCCTCGGCACGATGGCAGGCGGTGAGATGGCCCTCGCTCCACGTCCGCAGCAACGGCATCTCCTCACGGCAGCGATCGATCACAAACGGACATCGCGTATGAAAACGACAGCCCGACGGCGGGTTCATTGGGCTTGGCACGTCGCCACCCGGAAGTTGGCGCGCCCCTTGGCGGTGCGGATCAGGACGGGGGATCGCCGTCATCAGCGTACGCGTATACGGATGCCGCGGCTCGGAGAACAGCACGTCCTTCGATGCTATCTCGACAATCTGGCCGAGATACATGACGGCGACACGGTCCGCCATGTGCTTCACCACCGCCAGATCGTGCGCGATAAACAAGTACGAAAGATCGAGCCGCTCCTGCAGGTCCTTCAGCAGATTTACCACCTGCGCCTGGATCGATACGTCCAGAGCGGAGACCGGCTCGTCGCACACAACCAGCGCGGGCTCGACCGCGAGCGCGCGCGCAATGCCGATGCGCTGCCGCTGGCCACCGGAAAATTCATGCGGGTACCGTTGCGCATGATACGAAGCGAGCCCCACCAGACCGAGTAACTGATTCACCCGCGCACGACGTGTCACACGATCGTCAATGTGATGGACAATCAGCGGCTCTTCGAGAATCTCACCGACGGTCATCCGTGGGTTCAGCGAAGCGAATGGGTCCTGAAACACGATCTGCATGCGCCGGCGCAACCTGCGCAGCGGCTCGCCACGGAGGTCGGTGATATCCACGCCCTCAAACCGGATCGTGCCCGCGGTCGGATCGATCAATCGCAGCACAAGCCGCGCCGTGGTCGATTTGCCGCAGCCGGATTCACCAACAAGCGCCAGCGTCTCACCGCGTTCGAGCGCGAAGGAGATGCCGTCCACCGCGCGGACCACGCCGATGGTCTTGCCAAATACCAGTCCGCGCTTGACGTCGAAATGCCGCGTCAGGCCCTCAACCTCTAGCAGCGCGGTCACGACACCGCTGCCTCGACTGGCGCACGGATGCAGGCAGCACGATGATCTTCGGAAATCAGCCGCAACTCGGGATCACGCATCGTGCAGGCGGGAGCCGAGAACACGCAGCGCGGGTGGAACCTGCAGCCTTCAGGCAGGTCGAACGGTGCCGGAACCGCGCCTTCGATTGCCAACAGGCGATCGCGATCCTCCTCGATCTTCGGAATGCTGCCGAGAAGACCCAACGTATAAGGATGCTGCGGATCATCGAAGATTGCGGGCCCTGGTGCGCGTTCCACCACGCGGCCGGCGTACATCACCGCGACCTCGTTTGCCATCTCGGCCACAATGCCGAGATCGTGGGTGATCAGGATGATCGCCATGCCCGTCTGCTGCTGCAACTCGCGCAACAGATCGAGGATCTGCGCCTGCACCGTGACATCGAGCGCAGTGGTGGGTTCATCGGCGATCAGCAGATCTGGCTCACACGCAAGCGCCATCGCGATCATCACGCGTTGGCGCATGCCGCCGGACAGCTGGTGCGGGTATTCGTCGAAACGGCGCTCCGGCGCGGGAATCCGCACGCGCTGCAATGCCGCGATCGCACGACTGCGCAGTGCTCCGCCAGACGCTGTGCGGTCATGAGCACGCATGGCTTCGGTGATCTGGTCACCGACAGTGAAGACCGGATTCAGGCTGGTCATCGGCTCCTGAAAGATCATGGCGATGCGGTTGCCGCGAATGTCCCGCATCTCGGCCGGCGACAGCTCGAGGAGGTTCTTGCCGTCGAACATGATCTGACCGGCCACGACCCGACCCGGCGGCGGCACCAGCCGCATCACCGAAAGCGATAGTACCGATTTGCCGCAGCCTGACTCCCCGACAATGCCAAGCGTACGGCCGCGACCCACGGAGACATCGACACCATCCACCGCGGCCACATCGACACCAGCAGTGTGGAAAACCGTTCGAAGGCCGGTAACCGAAAGCAAAGGAGTCATGCGGTGCGAAACGTAAGCGGCGATACCTGCTCCGCCGTCCGATGGTCCCAATCGAGGTTCGGCACATTGGCTTTCACTCGCTGCTGCGCCTCGTGCAGCGCCGCCGCGGCTGCCGGATAGTCGATCGTCAGCACCCGCCCATCCTCGACCACCTTTTCACCATCCACATAAACTGTGCGCACGGCGCGATCGCCCGCGGCGTAGATCAGGCTTCGCACTGGATCGTGCGCTGGACGCATCATCGGATGCGTAATGTCCACCAGCACGATATCCGCGCGGCAACCAGGCGCCAGACGACCGATATCGTCGCGCCCGAGCGCCCGTGCTCCGCCGATTGTGGCAGCTTCGAACAGGTCCGTTGAATTCAGGGTACGCGGATTGCCAGCCTGCGTCCGAGCCAGATAGGCGACGAGGCGCAACTCATCGAGCATGTTGTGCGGATAGGTGTCCGTGCCGACGCCCATGTTCACGCCGGCGCGGCGATAGCGGCCGAAATCCTTCAGCGTGATGCCCCGCCGGGCGAACACCGTCGGACAGTGAGCCACCGTCGTTCCGGTCTCGGCCAGGCGCTTCACATCGGTATCGGTGTGCCAGCGCGTTGACGGATGATCGTCCAGGAAAATGCCATGACCGATGATCGACCGCTCCGACAGCAATCCCAGGTGGTCGAGCCAGCCAATCGGCGTATGGCCATGACGACGGGTAATCTCGTGAAACTCGCTGACGGACTGCGCCGCATGAATCTGCCAGGACACGCCACGCGCCTTCGCCTCGGCGAATGAATCGCGCAACAGGCCTTCGGTGCAGGTATCGATCTGCGCCGGCGTGACCATGCCGAACAACCGGCCGGATGGATGCTG
Source organism: uncultured Acetobacteraceae bacterium (assembly GCA_964427005.1). Lineage (GTDB taxonomy): Bacteria > Pseudomonadota > Alphaproteobacteria > Acetobacterales > Acetobacteraceae > JAMXLO01. Next base: position 11,466 of record CAYRTL010000029.1, on the reverse strand, counting down.
TTCGGCGCGTTCGATCAGCGACAGTGCCTCCGCCATCGCCTTCTCGCCCGCCGCCTCGTCCCAGGCATATTCGACCAGATGTCCGTTTTTCGTGTACCAACGGGCAGAGCGGAACATCGGCGCGATACACACGCGCATGCCGGCCTCAGCCAGCAGATCGAGCCAGCCCGGATGCGCCATCGACAGGTCGGCCAGTGTCGTCACGCCCGAGAGCAGCAGCTCCGATAGCGCGACGCGCACGCAATGCGGCACCGCCTCTGCATCGGGGCGGAAGATCGGCAGATATTCGTACAGCGACGAATTGTAAAAGCCGGGGCTGCCGATTTCGTCGATCAGCCCCTTGTTCATGGGTTCGGAGGACGGGTGGGAGTGGATGTTCACCAGCCCTGGCATGACCATCAGGCCGGAGCCGGACATGACCTCATCGGCCGGACCATCGTAGCCGCGGCCGACGAACCGCAAGACACCGCCCTCGAATGCGACGTCCGCACCGGGCATATAGACGTGCGACCTCGCCGCCGGATCCCAGGCGACCACCATGTCGGCATTGCGAATGACCGTAATCAGCGCAGGTGACCCCATCTGCCCATTGCGCGGCCAGTTGGCAGGGAGGGTCAGGTGGCGTCAAGCGCTACGGGCTGTAGTTTGGGGTAACGTCCTTCAAGGAGCCCGGTCGGCAACCCGCGCCGCGGGTCGCAGCGTGCATGAGGTCTCGATATATTCGAAATATGCCTGCCGCTGCGTCGCGTAGGCGTCGCCGTCAGGCCCCACGGTCTCAGTCGAGTAGCGCAGTAGGGCAGCCGCCACTGCGGTATCGATCACCACGTCAGCCGCGGCCAGCCATGTCGAGACTAGGCTCAGCACGTAGATCTCTGTCGCCATGAAGCCGCCGAGAACAAATGCGGAATTGACGTTGGCGGGACCCACAAGCGGCACTTGCAGGTAGGCACCGGCCGGTATGCCAAGGCTGCATACGGCCTCGGTGAACTCTGGCTGGCGTGAGACCAGGCCCCAGCGAGTGGCTGGATCGTATAGCCCGCCAATACCGACGATCGTGTTTACGACGATCCGTCCGGTGGCAATTCCAGCATCGGCGAACTGACCCTGGAAAAGGTTGGTCAGGATGAACTCTGGCTCGCTCAGATTGCTATAGACGTTTCTCGCCGCCTGGCGAATGCCAGGAGGCAGGTATGTCTGGCCGAGCATGCCGAGTGGCTCAACCACATGATCGACGAAGGCGTTGTTGAAGGCGAACGCCGCGCGGTTGAGCGGCTCGAATGGATCCGTCATGGCACGCGCGGACGCACTCGCCAGGCTCAGCAGGACCGCGAGGCCCGTTCCGATCAGCAGTCGCGCGCGAACTGGGAGTTGCAGCATTGGAGCCCGCTCCTGATGAAGTGCGCTACCAATGCTGCCGAAATGAACTCACCGCATTGATTCAAGTCAAGATGTCAAGGCCAGTTGACGCCCTAGCTACGATAGTCGGGCCGGTCGTTCTCGATCAGGCTTAGAGCCGACTGCCACATCCAACTGTAGTGCTCGTCGTTCTCCATGCTCTTGAACTGCGCCGAGGTATGCGCACATACCTCCGCCGGCGGCACCACGACCTCACGGCCGCAAGACAGCGTGGCTACCTGCGCCGCACAGGCGCGCTCCAGCATGTAGATCATGTGGAACGCTTCCGGGATCGACGTACCGCCCACCAACAGCCCATGATTGCGCAGTATCATCGCCTTGTGCTCGGGACCAAGATCGCGCACCAGCCGTTCGCGTTCATCGAGATCGAGCGCGATCCCCTCATAGCCGTGATAGGCAATCCGGCCGTAGAACTTCAGCGCGTGCTGCGATAGCGGCAGCAGGCCTTCCTTCATCGTGGATACCGCGATGCCGGCCTGGGTATGAGTGTGCACGACGCAGGTCAGGTCCGGTCGCGCCATGTGGATCGCGGAGTGGATGGTGAACCCGGCGGCATTCACCCGCCGCGACGAAATGTCGCCTTCCTCCACGACATTGCCGTGCAGGTCGATCTTCACAAGGTCGGAGGCGCGCATCTCATGGAACAGGACCCCATACTTATTGATCAGGAAGTGATGCTCCGGCCCCGGCAGGCGCGCGCTGATATGTGTATAGACGAAGTCGGTCCAGCGATGATGGGCGACCAACCGGTACAGCGCCGCAAGATCGCAGCGAAGCTGCCATTCCTCCTCCGACACACCGGCGAGCGTGGCGGGTAACGTGGCGACGTTCATGCGTATCTCCTCAGTGGATTTCGCCAGAGCGCTTGAGCGCGTCGCGCAGCTTTGCTGGCGTGAAGCCAGGGGCTCGGCAGACATCCAGGATCACCTTCTCGCGTCGCGAGATCAGATCGATGGCCGCCGGCAGTTTCTTCACCGCATCCGCGGGCACGACCACCGCCCCGTGATAATCGGCGTGGATCACGTCGTCATGGCCCGCCTGCATGCCAAAGATGTTCACCGGCCGACCGAACTCCACCATGTGCACCCAGGCGTGGCTCGGACCGATGCGGCCACCGAGCATCTGATAGCCTTCGGCCCACATGTCCATGTCACGGAACGACCCATTGGTGACACAGCCGATGGAACCGAGCGCTTTGTGGATGTTCGATTGTACCTCACCCCAATAGGCACCGTAGCCGATACGCCCGTCGATGTCCTGGATCACCGCAATTGTCGGGAAATCGGTAGCAGCGACATAGTCATACCAGTCCGCGCGATCCACCACCTTGCCACGCGGCGGCTCGGTCGAGCGGATCATGCCCACCCGCGCCAGGCCCACGATGGGCTTCAGCTTTGGGTACAAACAGACCATCGGCTCTACCGTGTAGCCGTAGGCGCGCCGCTCCGGGTTGGTGATTTCGAGACCATTGCAAATTGTCGGCGTGTCCCACTGGGCGAGCACGTCGAGGTCAGCCTGGGTGAACGGCCGCTCGGCCATTACTTCCTCCTGTCGTCACGTTGAGGCATGCTGGCACAATGCAGGTCATAGCCAAGGGCGGCAAGGCGCTGTACGGCGCCCCGCTCGGAATCCTCATGCTCGAGGCTAAGTTTCCTCGCATCCCCGGCGACATGGGAAACGCCACCACTTGGCCCTTCCCGGTGCTCTACCGGGTGGTGCGGGGTGCCACACCCGAGCGCGTCGTGCTGAATGCAGCCGCCGGTCTGTTGGATGACTTCCTCGAAGCCGCTGCGGAACTGGTCGCAGATGGCGCCGAGGCGATCACCACCAACTGCGGCTTCCTTGCATTATTCCAGGCGGAACTGGCCGCCCATGTGCGCGTGCCGGTTGCGACAAGCGCGCTCATCCAGGTGCCCTGGGTGCAGGCCACACTGCCGCCCGGCCAACGCGTCGGGATCATCACCGTATCCGCTGCATCGCTGACGCCGCGGCACCTGGTCGCAGCTTCTGTCCCGCTCGACACGCCGTTCGTCGGGACCGAGGGCGGCCGCGAGTTCTACCGCGTCCTGATTCGTGGCGAGAAGCAGGAGATGGACGTTGCTCTTGCCGCCGCCGATATACTTGATGCCGGCCGCACACTGCTATCCCGCCATCGTGATATCGGCGCAATCGTTCTCGAATGCACCAACATGCCTCCCTACGCGTTTGCGCTGCGTGAGGCACTCGGCTTACCCGTGTACGATATCTATTCCCTGATCACTTGGTTGCACGCCGGACTGCGCCCACGCGAGTTCGGCCCACCGGCCGATCGTCTCACCTGCTTGGGGACGTGAATGAATGGCCTTGACCCGCAAACGCGTGATGGTGACCGGAGGCGCGGGCTTTCTCGGCTCGCATCTTTGCGAGCGCCTGGTGCGCGAAGGTCACGACGTGCTGTGCGTCGACAACTACTTCACGGGCCGCAAGGATAACATCGCTCACCTGATCGGCGATCCGCATTTCGAGGCGATGCGGCACGACATCACCTTGCCGCTCCATGTGGAGGTGGATGAGATCTATAATCTGGCGTGCCCCGCTTCGCCGGTGCATTACCAGTATGACCCGGTGCAGACAACGAAGACGAGTGTCATCGGCGCGATCAACGTGCTCGGGCTGGCGAAACGCGTTGGTGCCAAGGTGCTGCAGGCCTCCACCAGCGAGGTGTACGGCGATCCGATCGTGCATCCGCAGACCGAGGACTATCGGGGCAACGTCAATCCGCTGGGACCGCGTGCCTGCTACGACGAAGGCAAGCGCTGCGCGGAAACGCTGTTCTTCGACTATTTCCGCCAGCATCGCACACGTATCAAGGTCGCGCGCATCTTCAACACATATGGCCCGCGTATGCACCCGAACGACGGGCGCGTGGTGTCCAATTTTATCGTCCAGGCGCTGCGTGGTGAGGACATTACGCTCTACGGCGATGGCAGCCAGACCCGGGCGTTCTGTTATGTGGAAGACCTGGTCGATGCATTCGTGCGTTTCATGGCAACAGGCGATGAAGTGACTGGACCGATGAATCTCGGCAACCCGCACGAGGTACCGGTGCGCGAACTGGCTGAGCGGGTCGTCAAGCTGACCGGGTCGCAATCGCAGATCGTGTATCGTCCGCTGCCGCAGGACGATCCGGTACAGCGTTGTCCGGACATTACCCTGGCGCGTAACATCCTCGGCTGGCAACCGCGAGTGTTGTTGGACGACGGACTGATCCGCACGATGGCATATTTCGACCGGATGCTGATGGAACGCACAGCGAGACGGATGGCGGCAGCGGCCTGACTAGTACCTGGAGACCGTCATTGCGAGGAACGAAGTGACGAAGCAATCCAGTGCGCCCCCGCCGGATTGCTTCGCCTTCGGTACTACGCCGGCTCCTCCAGACTCATCAGCGAGCGCCCACGGGTTTCCGGCAGCAGCACCAGCGCCACGATCATGATGCCGTATGCAGCCAAGCTGAATACGGCAATAGCAATCGTCAGGCCGAGTTGCGCGGCCAGGAAGCCCACCATCGCCGGGAACAGCGCGCCAATGCCGCGGCCGGCGTTGTAGCAGAACCCCTGCCCCACACCGCGAACGGCCGTTGGATAAAGCTCCGTCATGAACGAGCCCATCGGTGAAAACATGATCAGCGACACGTAGCCCAGCACGAAACCGACAGGCAGGAACCAGTCATTGGTAAGCGGCGCGAACAGGTAAACCAGCGTCAGCACGATAGATGCTATGGCAGAGAGCATGAACGTGCGCTTGCGGCCGATCGCGTCGGCCAGATAGGCGCCGGTGATGAAGCCAAAGAACGCGCCGAGGATCAGCACCAGCGTATATCCGCCGGTGCCGACAGCAGAGATGCCACGCACGGTCTTCAGATATGTCGGCAGCCAGACGGCCAGCGCGTAGCCACCACCCTGCGCGCCCGTCACCATCATCGCGACGCGCCAGGTGATCGACAGGTAGGGCGGCTTGAGAGCGGAGAAGATGTGCATAAAGCTGGCGGGAGCCTCGCGGTTGCGGCGAATTTCCGGCTCCTCGATGTAGCGGCGGATGAAGAACACAAGCGCCGCCGGCGCCAGGCCAATCCAGAACAATGCGCGCCAGGCGTATTCCTCCGGCAGCACTGCGATCAGCAGCGTGTAGAGCAGCGCCGCCGCACCCCAGCCAACCGCCCAGCCAGTCTGCACCAGACCGACGGCCCGTCCGCGATAGCGATCCTGGATCACTTCGCCCATCAGCACGGCGCCCGCGGCCCATTCGCCGCCGAACCCCAGCCCTTGCAGCGCGCGGAAGATGAACAGTTGTGTGAAGTCCTGCGCGAAGCCGCACAGGAAGGTAAAGACCGCGTACCACACGATGGTGATCTGCAGTACCCGCACGCGGCCCCAGCGATCGGACAGCGCCCCAGCCAGCCAGCCACCGAAAGCCGAGACCAGCAGCGTGATGGTACCCAGCACGCCAGCCTGGGCGGTGGAGATATGCCACAAAGCCAGCAGGCTGGGGATAACGAAGGAAAAGATCTGCACATCGAGCGCATCGAGCGACCAGCCGCCGAAGCAGGCGACCATGGTCCGGCGCTCGCGCGCGGTCAGGTCGGAGAACCAGGCGAACATGACGAATCATCCCTCGAGTGTTGTGCGCCGCATCCTGTATCGCGGCAGCATCGAGGTAGGCTGCTACAGGAGAACGCCCCGAGTCCACAGCATGGCCGCAGTCATGTTCCACGCCGGAATAATGCCAACGTGTTGTCATGGAAGATCGCGCGCCTATCGGCGGCGGACAGAAAATCAGCGTGTTCCCAGACATAGGTGAAGGTCTGCCGATACGTGCAATAACGCTCGACATTCGGCATGTCCGAACCCCAGACGAAGCGGCCTGGACCGAAGCGCTCCACCAATTGGCGGAAGTGCACCATCGCCTTCGGATACGGATATTCGAATCGTCCGCCCCAGGAGATGGGATACAGCAGCTCCGCTGAGACCGGCATTTCGGTCAGCAGCCGCTGCACCACTGGCGGCAAGGTCAGCCGCTCGTTGGCGTCCGCGTAGCGAGATGTTGGCAGGCCATGCACCAGGACGCTGCGTATCGTCGGATGCCGCTCCAGAATGCGTGCCAAATCGCCAAGTTCTTCCTCGTAGCTGCCGATTGGCGATTTGTCGCGATGCACCCAGAACACCGGCAGATCCAGCCGCGCGACCTCGCGCCATAGCGGATCGTACGCGGGATCACTCGGCCGCAGCGCGTAGCCATTGCGGAACAGGCCGCTGTAGGTGAAGTAGAGCCCCGCCATGCCGAGACACTCCACCTGATCCCGCAGGCGCGCGAGCTGATCGTCCTGATACGCCCACGCCTCTTGTACCTGCGCCAGACCGATGAAGCGGCCGGGATAACGCGCGCGCGCTTCGGCGAAGTCCTCGGCCAGGTCGCCATAAATGTGATCGTTCTGCAGCACGGCCGTGGCGATCCCCGCGTAGTCCATCTGACGGATAACGACTTCGGCCGGCGCGGACATGTCCGCCATGTACGGTGGCAGGAACTGCACGTAGTGCGCCTCGCCATTCGCTTCCCATTCGAAGCGCCCGCAGCGGCCGACACGGAAACCTGCCTCGCGCCGGCCCGCGATGGACGAGTCATTCGCATCCCACAGCGGGCGTTCAGTCACCACGGCATCATCACGTTTCCGGCGATACGGCTGGTTGCCGTGTTCATGCATCGCACGCTGCTGATGCAGCAGATGGGTTGCGGCGTCGGAAAATCCGCAGGCGCCGGCCAGCGGCGGGAAGATGTGAGCGTGGCAGTCGATGATATCGAAATCCATCTATACTTCCTTATTGCGTCGGATCGAGCCTGTCGCGCAGGCCGTCGCCAAACAGGTTGAATGCCAGCACAAGCAGGCTGACAGCCAGGCCAGGCACGATGGCCACATGCGGCGCCACTTCCAGATATTGCCGACTGGCGCCAAGCATGGCGCCCCACTCCGGCGCCGGCGGCTGCACACCAAGTCCAAGAAAGCCGAGAGCAGTGCCGATCAGCACGGCCTGGCCCGCCATCAGGCTCAGCTCGATAACGATGACCGACACGGCGTTGGGCAGGATGTGGCGCAGCAGAATACGAGGATGACGCATGCCTATGGCGCGCGCCGCTTCGATGAAATCGAGCTCACGCAGTTCCAGCACCCGGGCGCGCACCAGTCGTGCAAGAGACGGAATGAAGCTGATGGTAATGGCCGTCACCAGACCCACGGCATTCGCCCCGATCGCCGACACGACGGCAATGGCAAGCACCAGGCTGGGAACCGTCATCAGCAGATCGGTGACGACGGTAATGACGCGATCCGCCGCGCCGCCAAAGTGTCCGGCGATCAAGCCGAGTGCAATGCCGATGATGCCGGCGAACAGCACCGATGTGCCTGCGAGCATCAGCGTTATCCGAGTGCCGATGATAACGCGCGACAGAATGTCACGGCCAAGCTCGTCCGCGCCGAGCCAATGGCTGGCTGAAGGCGGATCGAACATGCCAAGCAGGTCCTGCGTATCGGCGTCGTAGGGCGCTATGGCACGACCGAGTAGCGCGACGATCAGAAACGCCGCAAGCAGCGTGGCTCCCACCCAGAGCGAAGGATTGGTGGCATGGTGTCGGGTAAGGGTCACGCTCATCGGAGTCTCGGATTGATCAGCCGATAGAGCACCTCCACCGCCATATTGATCAGCAGGAAGCCGATGACGAATAGCACGGTAATCCCCTGCACCAACGTGTAGTCACGCAGGTTGACCGCGGTCAGCAACAGGTCGCCGATGCCTGGCCAGGCGAACAGGCGCTCCACGACCACAGAGCCGCCCAGCAGATATCCGGTTTGCAGCCCCAGCACAGTGACGATTGGGATCAGCGCATTGCGCAACACATGGCGATACAGCACGCGCGGCCGTGCCAGACCCTTGGCATAGGCCGTGCGCACGTAGTCCTTCCGCTGTTCCTCGATGACAATGCCGCGCACGAGGCGTCCGACCAGCGCGATCAACCGCGCGGCGAGTGCCACAGTCGGCATCACCAGCGAGGCTGGGCCGATCAGTCCCAGACTCGGCAGCCAGTGCAACTGCACCGAAAACAACGCAATCAGCATCATGCCGAGCCAGAAATTTGGCACCGCGAGCAGGGCTACGACTCCCGTGGACACCGTGAAATCCGGCCAGCGGCGATGGAACGAGGCCGCAAATACGCCGGCGGGAATTCCAGCAACAATGGTCAGTGCGATGGCGGACGCGGTCAGCAGCAGTGTCGCGGGCACGCGTTCCATGATGCGTGGCAACGGATTGCCACGGAATGTTGGCGAATAGCCAAGATCACCGTGGGCCAGACGTAGCACATGGTCGAGGTACTGCACCGGCAGCGGCCGATCGAGGCCAAGTTGATGGCGCACCACATCAATCTCGGCCTGCGTGGCTGTCGCGCCCGCGACCATAGTGGCTTCATCGCCAGGAACCGACTTGAAGATCACAAACAGTATCGTGACAACACCCAGCACCGTCAGCGGGATGAGCGCCAGGCGCCAGAGCAGCAGGCCGATCAAGCCGCAGCGTGCCGGACGTTGGTGAACAGTATCGGCCAAACCTCCACGCCGGATACCTGCTTGCGGGCAGCCGAGACGTTCTCGTTGATCTGCAGCCAGATATACGGCGCATCGTTCCAGATCAGTGCCTGCGCCTTCGCCAAATCGGCCGCCGCCTGCTTGCGGTCGGCTTCGCTGCCTGCCGCATCCAATAGCCGATCGACTTCCGGATTGCGGTAGCGCGCCATGTTCCACACGTCAGGCCGCGCCGCATCGTCCTTGTTCGACTTGAACAGTGACGCGAGATGATACAGCCCGGACGCGTTTGCCGGATTGAAGCCGAACATCGCGATGTCCCATTTGATGTTCGCCTGATCCTGCCGCATCGCGTCCCAATAGGAGCCGGCCTCGATCTTGGTGATATCCACCTTCACGCCGGCCTGAGTCAGCGCATTTGCCACGACTTCGCCGACTGACACATCGCCTGGGAACAGACCCTGCGAGACGAACATCGCCAGCTCCAGTGGCTTGTCCGCACCGAAGCCGGCTTCTGCCAACAGCGCCTTTGCCTTGGCGGGGTCGTGCACCAGCTTCGAGACCGGCGCGTAGCCCTCGGTATTGAACGCGAGCGGCGAGTCGGGTGCGCGCGCGAACCCGAAGAACACTTTGGATGCGATGGCATCGACAGGAACGGCCAGGTTCAGCGCGTGGCGCACACGCACATCCGCAAGCTTCGGCCGCGTCAGATTGATGACGAAGCCGATCGGCCGTAACCCTGGAACGTTGATGATCACGACATTCGGGTCCTGCTTGAGCTGAGCAACCAACGCGACGGGAACGCTGTCGATGATGTCGGCCGAACCGGTGCGCAGCGCCGCCACGCGCGTGGATGGTTCGCCTATCGTCTTCAACGTCAGTTTCGCGGTCTTCGGCTTGCCGCCCCAGTAGCCGTCGAATGCCTCAAGCACGAGCTGCTGGCCGGGATCGAAGCTCGCCACGCGATACGGACCGGCCCCTACCGGGTTCTTCGCGATTCCGGCTTCGCCGTATTTCTCCACCGCGGCCGGGGACACCAGCGCGCCGGAGACATGCGCCAGAGAATTGGGCATCTGCGGGAACGGACCCGAAAGTCGGATGATCACCGTGCTGGCGTCCGGCGTCTCGACGTCAGCCACAGGATCCCATAGCGGCCGATTGGTTGGATTGCGCTGCTTGTCCATCAGGCGTTCGAGATTGAACTTCACCGCGGCGACATCGACCGGTGTTCCGTCATGGAACTTCGCGCCGCTGCGCAGCTTCAGCGTGCATGACTTCAAATTGTCTGCCATCGCAAAGCTCTCGGCAAGCTGCGGAATGATCTTCATGTCGGGCGCGAAGGTCAGCAGCCCATCATAGATGCACAGCGCCGCCTCGCTGCCCGCGGGGTACAGCGTGTAGGACCCATGAACCGGATCGAGTGTCAGCACGCCCACACTCTGGCCATAGGTAAGATTGGCGGCTGCCGTTCCCTGCGCGTGCGCACGCAGACCGACCGCCAGCGGGGCGCCAGCAAGCGCCGTCAGAAAGCCACGCCGATGCATAACCAATCCCCCTTAAAGCCAGAGCGCATTCCAGGTGAACACGGCCGGCGTACCGCCGGTATGCACGAACACCAGCACGTCGTCTTTGCCGTAGCGACCTTCGCGGATATGCGCGATCATTCCGGCCGCCGCCTTGCCCGTATACACGGGATCGAGGATGACGCCTTCGGTGCGTGCGAACAGCTTGGTGGCTTCGATCGATGCTTCGCTCGGTATGCCGTAGCCGGCGCCGACGAATGCCGCGTCATTGAGGATTTCGTCCTCGGTCACCCGCATATCCAATCCAAGCACCTCGAGCGTCTCATTGGCGATCGCCGCGGTGCGGGAGGGCACGTGGAACTCATCCGTGGCCGTGACGCCCTGCACAGCGTGACCGGAGTTGGTGAGACGCTTGCCCAGCACCAGGCCGGCCTGGCCCTTGCCGCTCGAGGACATATACAGCGCGTTTGGCTGGGCACCGCCGGCGTCCATCTGCTCCAGCAGTTCCAGCGTGGTCTCCAGATACGCCAACGCCGAGGCGACATCGAACATCGGATTGTCGTTGAGAATGTGCGGCCGCCCGCCGGCTGCCCGCACCCGCGCCGCATATTCGTCCAGCGCCGCCCGCTGCGCTTCGCGTGTCGGGGCAAACACCACCTCCGCACCAAGCAGGTAGTCCACCAGCAGATTGCCTTGCACCACGTCCGGCTTCTGGCCTTCCAGCACCAGAATTGTCTTCAGCCCAAGCTTGTTGCAGGCGCCGATGGTCTGCCGCGCGGAATTGGACTGGATGTCCAAGCCAACAACCACGGTGTCGGGCTTTTCCGCCATGGTCCGCGCGAGGCGGAATTCGAGGTTGCGCAGCTTGTTGCCGCCGAAGGCGACGCCGGTCAGATCGTCCCGCTTGATGAAGATGCG
>CAYRTL010000028.1:0-45205 GCA_964427005.1 uncultured Acetobacteraceae bacterium | reverse complement strand
CGAAGAACAGCCCATCCGGATCGTAGCGCGCCTTCACCGCCTGCAGCCGCGGATAGTTCGTGCCCCAGTGCGCGCGCTGCCAGTCGGTCTGGAAGTAGCTGCATTCAGATACATACGCGCCTGCATCGGGAACCCACTTACGCAACTCCGCCATTGCCGCACTGATGGCGCGCGCGTTCCGTCGTGCCACGGTCAGATCAGGCGGCGTGGTGTATGCAGGTGGACCAGAGCCGGCGATGATCGCCAGAGCAAACGCGTCAAGCACTGCGGGATTGGTCGCAGTATCTCGTGCTGCCGTCATCCCGGGCGCCAACCCGCCCGCCAGTCCCTTGTTGAAGTGCAACTCCACAGTCCAGTGGCGACTCGCGGCAAACAGCGCGTCCGCAAGACGCTCCTGCTGGTCCGGCTCCAGCAGCGTGGCTGGCAGCCAGGCAGACTCATAACCATGCAGGAACCAGCCGACCTGCTCGGCGTTGGCAGTCCACCAGACATTGCCCACCGGCGCGTTGGGTCTGTCATCGGTCTTCACAGTTGTAGGGAGGCGCTGCAGCCGAAATTGCACGTCCCACCATTGTCGCGCGGGAATGCTGCCAATCAGCGGCTCTTTCATGAAGGCCAGTTCGCCGGGCGACGCCGCGACCCAGTCGAGGAAGGGCCGCCAAATGTCCTCTGCCTGATCCTTGTCCAATCCCTGGGACAGCATGCTGATCACCAGCGTGTTGTCACGGCGCAACGCGACGCTTTCGCCCCAATACGGATTGAACAAGCGGTTGCGATACACGTCGATGAAGCCGCCGATGAGTCGCCGATAGGCTGCGCCCGACGCCGCCTCGATGGTCATGAACGCGCCGCCAAACCAGTCCGGCAGCTCATGCGTCTTCAGCGTCAGGCGCGTGATGACGCCCAGGCTGCCGCCACCGCCGCCCTTGATCGCCCAGAACAACTCGGGCTCGCTGCACGCATTGGCGATGCGCACTGCGCCGTCGGCGGTGACGATTTCGGCCTCCAGCAGACTGCCAGCGGCAGTGCCGTAGTTCTTGGAGAAACTGCCGAACCCGCCACTCTGCACCAGGCCAGCGACTCCAACGGTTGCGCAGCCGCCGCCCTGCACATACCGGCCGGCGTTTGTCGTCACCGCTTCATAAACTTGTAGCCAGATCGCGCCGGCTCCCACAGAAACCGCTGGCTGCGGCGCACTGCCATCGCAACCTTGCGCGACAAAGGCATGATGCAGCTCGATGCGATTCATCGATCGTGTCCAGATCAGCAGCGAGTCGGGCGCGCTGGACGTGCCGAGATAACTATGTCCGCCGCCCTTGATCACCAGCCGCAGATTATGCTCGCGAGCGAAGTTCACGGCCGAGACGATATGTGCGGTGGTCTGCGCCGCGACGGCGTACACGCTCGGTTTCGACATCCACGCGTCGATCCAGCCCGAGGTCTGTGTCAGGCCAGGCTGATCGCCGATGAAATACGGATTGCGCACCGCTTCATCGGAAAGAAGTGGCAGATCCACCCTGATAAGATTGCCGCTGACCGCCCTATCCAGTTGTTGCCACGCCGCTTCACTGGGCCATTCCGGATCGGTGGGACGGGAACGGCGTGTCGAAGCCGCCGCAGATCGCGGCATCGCCAGCCCGATCGCCCCTGCAACCAGGTCTCGCCGTTTCATGGGTCACCGTAGCCACTCGCAAGCCACGTCTTATCTTGCCATGCATATCCGATCGAACGCGACCACATCGAGCGCATGGGCGGCCATGCGCCAGCACGGTTCATCGAAGGCTTCGCGCATCGCAGGCAGTGCCATCCGGCTTGCCTCGTCCTGACCCATTAGCGCGAGAACCACGCGAGGAAAGCGGCTGACGCGTGCGCGGATCTGTTCGGGTTGTTCGCCCGCCTTCACGAGGATGATGCGAAGGTTCGGCGGCGCCTCGACCGCGAACGCGCCAACGATGCCAACGCCGTCGTTGCCGAGCGGCAGCAGGACGACACCATCATGCACCAACGATGCCGCAGCGATGGCTGTCGCTCTGGCCGGTTGCATCGTCTCCGATCGCGTCGTCAGGCCGAGCAACGCCAAAGCCTGGATCGCCAGCACGACATGCATGGACGAACGCGGCAGCGCGCCAGCCACCAGCAGACCGATGAAGGGTGTGGGGAACGCAAGATAGCGTAGCTCAATCGGCGTGTTGTGGAAGGCGAAGCCGAGTATGAGCAACCCGATTGGTGGTGCGGCTGCCGCCATGGCCAGCAGCATCCGAATTTGCGGCGTGGCGATCTGATGCCAGCGCCGGATGACAAGGATGACGATGCCCGCGATGGCAAGGCCAAGTGACGCGACCACTATCGCCCGGGCTGCCCCCGAGACGTAAAGCGGCAATCCGCCGAACAGCGTGGCTGCCGAGTACTGAGCAAGGCGTGTCAGCGCAGCGATCGGTTCGAACGGCGCGAACTGGCCATTTCGGCTCTGCCGCTGCGCAAGAAAAAACCACAAATCGGCTGGCAGCCAGATCGCAAATGCGATGATCATTCCGTATGCCGATTTGCGATGGCCCCGCATGAGGGAATGCAGCAAACCCGCGCAGGCAACCAAGGCGGCCAGGTAGTTGGTGAACGTTGCGGCGCCAAACAGGATGCCGGCCGTGGCTGTTCGTTGCCAGCGACCTCGGGCATCAAGCAGCAAGGCGATCCCGGCCACGCTGAGCATCTGCGCCAGTGCGAAGCCGCGTGCGATTGCGCCAGTATACGCGAAGCCGTAGCAACCGAGCGTCAGCGATATCGCCGCGAGCGCTGAGATGCCGGAACGCTGAGCGGCGGCACCGACCAATGCCAGCGTCACCAGGCTGAACAGCACCGACAGCATGCGCAGGGTGAACAGGCCGCCGCCCGCCACTCTGCGCCAGCCCTCCGCGATCCAGAAATACAGCGGGGGGTGAACGTCCGTGCGACGCAAGTCGCGTGCGATATCCGCAAGGCTCGCCTGTGCCGTTTGCTGCGCCTGGATCTGGCCGGCAGTCAGGACGCCATCGGGCCAGATCGGGCGCGCAGTCCCTGCCGTCAGGAACAGCGTGTACTGCTCGTCGTATTCCGCGCTGCGCAGCGAGGCGACCGCGGTCAGCAACAGCAGTGCAGCCAGAATTGGGTATCGCAGCAAGGCTCCGTTCACCGGGCGTTAGTGCCGATGCGGTCTATCGCAATGCGATGCAAAGGATTGGTTACCGAAACGCGCTCCGCGCCGTCGCGCTCTCGATTGCGATGCTGCTGGTTTCGGGCGCGGATGACCCGCCGGCGGCGCTACGCCGTGGGATCAACATCACGAACTGGTTCCGCTTCCCGCCGAGTAAGGAGCCAGCCGCATTGCGCTCCTACGTCAGTGACGAAGCACTGGAAGAGCTGAAACGCGCCGGCTTCACCTTCCTGCGCCTGCCGGTGCAGCCCGAGCTTCTCGCTGCGCGGGCTGCGCTGGGCGACGCGATCGCGCGCATACAGCGGCACGGCCTGGCCGTCATCGTGTCGCTGTTTGCATCAGACTGGCATCTGGAGACAGAGCCAGACGACAGAAGAAAGCTCCTGGCGTTTTGGCGTTCCCTCGCGCCGACACTGCGGCGCTTCGAGCCGGCCGTCACGTTTCCCGAACTGCTGAATGAGCCCGTATTCGCCAATGATCCCGTTGGCTGGGCACGCCTGCAGCATCAGGCACTGACGACGATTCGCACAGTTCTTCCGGAGCACACAGTCATTCTCACCGGCCCGGATTGGGGTAGCGTGAGCGGACTTCTGTCGCTGGTGCCCGAACCAGACGCGAATGTGCTGTACAGCTTGCACTTCTATGAACCCGCAGAGCTCACCGCACTCGGCGCCTACGATGGGCGAATTGAGCAAGCGGCAATGGCGCGACTGCCGTTTCCGGCGACGGACGAGACCGCGTGCGCGGCGACCGGTGCGATGGCCGCAATCCGCACCGCTGAGTTGATCCGCTTCTACTGCGCTCAGCGTTGGGATGGCGCCAGGATCACGGCCACGCTGGGTGAGGCGGCATCCTGGGCACGCCGCAACCACGTGCGGGTGATTGCCGGCGAGTTCGGTGCTTCGCAGCGCCTCAATGCGGCTGCGCGGCTTGCCTGGCTCGCGACAGTGCGAACCGCCTGTGAGCATGAATCCATGGGATGGGCGCTGTGGGGGTACGACGATTCGATGGGATTCGGCGTGCATCCCCCACCCGGGCCCGTGCCGCTCGACCCGGCGGTGCTCGGCGCGCTGGGGTTAACCAAATAGCCGCAAGCAAAGGAAACCACACAGCCAATCATCATGCCCGCGTGACGCAAATGTTAAAGCGCACGCCAAAAGAAAAAGCCCCCGGTTAGGAACCGGGGGCAAGTAAACAGGGAGGCTTCACGTCTGGGAGACGCGGGGGCCATCGACCCCCTTCCGGCCCGAAGGCCGGAACACTGGCGGCACAGCCGCCGTATTCGATGAAAGAACTTTAAGAGCGCCGTTCGGTTCAATCCATCGACAAAAGCCGGATGCCGCCATGTGCTCAGCGCATGCCCCGCCCCAATTCCACCTTATTTGGGCATTGGTCCGCCCGGTCTGATGCCGCGCGCCGGCGCAAGCGGCCGGTTCGATCACTTAGTGAAACGCTGTCAAACGCGACAGCAGGAAGTCGCGGAACACCGCAACGCGCTTCGAGTTCCGCAGCTCCTCCGGATAGACGAAATATACGTCTACCTTCGGCCCCTTCAGGTCCGGCAGAATCCGCACCAGATCGGGATTCTCATTCACCACATAGTCCGGCAGTGCACCGATCCCGAGTCCGGAGCGGATCGCCAGCAACACCGCCTGTGTGCTGTTTACCTCCAGCAACGGACGTCGAGGGTTGCCTGGCCGCCGGCCGACTTCAGCCAGCCAGTTCACATCCTCCACCGGAGGGTGGTGGCTACCGAACAGGATCAGCTTATGCGCGTCCAGATCTTCCGGCCGTTGCGGCACGCCGTTCTTTTTCAGGTACTCCGGTGAGGCACAGATATGCCATTGCAGTGTCATCAGATGCCGCTGCACCAGGTCGGGCTGCTTCGGCGGGTGCATCCGGATGGCCACGTCCGCTTCGCGCATTGCCAGGTCGAGTTCGGAGTCGTCCAGCAGCAGCGAGACGGACACATCCGAATACATCTCCAGGAACTCGTGCAGCCGAGGCGCCAGCCAGATCGAGCCGAACGCATAAGTTGTAGTCACTTTAAGGCGGCCTGCTGGCTTCTCCTTGCTCTCGGTCAGCAGCGCCTCGGTGATGGCGAGCTTGGCAAACACCTCACGTACGGTGCGATTCAGCGCCTCGCCCTGTTCCGTCAGGATCAGGCCCCGCGCGTGCCGATGGAACAGCGGTACTTGTAACGCTTCCTCGAGCGCGGAGATTTGCCGCGAGACAGCCGACTGGCTGAGATTCAGCGTGTCACCCGCGTGTGTGAAGCTGCCGGCCTCGGCTACCGCATGGAAGACGCGCAACTTGTCCCAGTCAATCACTCACCCTCTCCCAACCGCCAGGACCATTTCCTGGCAGCGTACGCTGGACCACCTGAGTTTCTTCATGACCGACTCGTTACACGGCGCCGGTGCGTTAGAATAGTCGGTCGTGCCGGCTACTTCAGGTCTCCATTGGACCCATTCACAGCGCTTCGGCTAGTCCGCGGCGAGCGCCGGCCCAAGATGCGCTCCCGGAACCACACCCGCCAGCCATTTTTCGGCTTCCAATGCCGCCATGCATCCGGTCCCCGCGGCAGTGACGGCCTGCCGGAAGATCTTGTCCTGCACGTCACCGGCGGCGAACACCCCATCCACCGTGGTGCGGGTACTTCCCGGCACGGTCTGAATGTAGCCCTCGCTGTCCATCCCAATCTGGCCGGCAAAGATCCCGGTATTCGGCGTATGGCCGATGGCAATGAAAACCCCATCGACTGGCAGGTGCTCGACTGTGCCAGTCTTCACGTTGCGCAGCCTTAGCCCGGTGACCACTTCCGGCGTGCCGGCGCCCTCGATCTCCTCCACCACGCTGTCCCAGATCACCTTGATCTTCGGGTTTGCGAAGAGCCTGGTTTGCAGGATCTTCTCGGCGCGCAGTGTGTCGCGGCGGTGGACCAGTGTGACGCTGTCCGCATGGTGGGTGAGATACAGCGCCTCCTCCACCGCGGTATTGCCTCCGCCGATCACGGCAACCGGGCGGCCCCGATAGAAGAACCCGTCGCAGGTGGCACACGCGGAGACGCCACGCCCCTGGTAGCGTTGCTCGGATTCGAGCCCCAGCCAGCGCGCCTGCGCCCCAGTGGCAATGATCACCGAGTCGGCGAGGAACACGTCGCCCGAATCGGCAATGCAGGGGAACGGATGCTCCTCGAAATACGCCTGCGTGATGAGGTCGTGGATGATGCGCGTGCCAACATGTTCCGCCTGAGCAGCCATTTGCTCCATGAGCCACGGACCCTGGATCACGTCGGCGAAACCCGGGTAGTTCTCCACGTCAGTGGTGATCGTGAGCTGGCCGCCCGGCTGCAATCCCGCGACCAATATAGGGGACAGACCGGCGCGCGCGGCGTAGATGGCCGCGGTATAGCCGGCCGGGCCGGAGCCGATGATCAGGACTCGGGTGCGGTGGGTCTGGGGCATCGTCTTGTCCAGTCACGTTGCCCCAGACCATATCGGTCGTGACCGTTGCCAGACAAGCAAGCCGGCGGCTCTGCCGGCAGCGGCTGAATGTTGCAATTTTTTACCGATTTGCTTTAACATTCACACCGTTCAGAGGCCTTGCAGGGGCGCGCGCCTGCAATATTATTGCGCCCGCCCGACCCGCCACGGAAACGTCACAACACCAAACCAGGCGACCTTCGCCTCCGGTAAAATACGCGCATGAAAAGCCCCCTCGGCGATATGCCAGTCCTGGATGCGATCGATCGGCGCATCCTCTCCGAACTCCAGTCCGATGGCAGGATGACGAACGTGGAGCTTGCGCGGCGTGCGGGAATCTCTGCCCCACCCTGCCTCCGGCGAGTGCGGCGCCTCGAGGAGGCGGGTGTCATCCGCGGCTATCATGCCGATCCCGATCCGCACAAACTCGGCTGGGAGATCACCTTTTTCGCCATCGTCGGACTGGACAGCCAGAAGGAGGCAGTGCTCTCGGCCTTCGAGCAACTGGTGTCCACCTGGCCCGAGGTGCGCGAGTGCCACATGATCCGGGGCGGCGGTGATTTCCTGCTGAAACTGGTGGCGCGGGATACCGCGCACGAAAACCAGCTCACCCAGCGACTTACCGGCGCACCTACCGTCACCCGCGTTCAGACGCTGCAAACGATACGCACCAGCCGGAGTTTGGCAGGGGTACCGCTCTGAGCAGCGGTTCATGGCATACTGGCCGCCATGTCTGAATCCACTGCTCCGTTCATCAAGGTCCCAACCATCGCCCGTGGCGCCCCGATGCTTACCGTCGTGGTACCCTGCTACAACGAGCGGCCCAATGTCGCGCCGTTGATTGCCAGGCTCGATGCCGCGCTATTCGGCATCGCCTGGGAGGTGGTTTACGTCGACGACAACAGCCCGGATGGCACCACCGCCGAAGTGCGGCGCATCGCGCAAACCGATCCCCGCGTCCGCTGCATCCGCCGCATTGGCCGCCGGGGCCTGGCATCGGCGGTGATCGAGGGGGTTCTGTCTTCCTCGGCGCAATACGTTGCGGTGATCGACGGCGACCTGCAGCACGACGAGACGAAGCTGCCCGAGATGCTGTCAGCCCTGCAAAGCGGCGAATACGACCTCGCCGTTGGTAGCCGCCATGCCGAAGGTGGCGGCAATATCGGACTTGCCAGTCGCTGGCGGCACGTTCTGTCCGATGGCGGCATCAAGCTTGCACAGCTCTTCCTGCCAGTGAGGCTCTCGGATCCGATGAGCGGCTTCTTCATGCTGCCGCGCCCGCTGTTCGAGTCGCTGGCGGCCAATCTGACCGGCCAGGGTTTCAAGATCCTGCTCGACCTGGCACTGAGCTCCCCTGCACCGCTGCGCGTGATGGAAATCCCTTACCAGTTCAACGAGCGCATCGCCGGCGAAAGCAAGCTGGACGCATTGGTGCTGATGCAGTTCGCCGGCCTGCTGATCGACAAGGTGTTCGGCGGGCTCCTGCCATTGCGGTTCATTTCCTTTGCGCTTGTCGGCGCACTCGGGGTGCTGGTGCATCTTCTCGTGCTCGCGGTGGCGCTGAAGGCGGCTGGGATGCAGTTCGAGGCGGCACAGGCTCTGGCAACAGTGTTTGCAATGGCATTTAACTTCCAACTCAACAATGAGGTCACCTATCGCGACCAGCGTCTGCGTGGTCCTCGGCTTTGGCGAGGCCTGTTGGTGTTCATGCTGGTGTGTGGCTTCGGTGCGATTGCCAATATCGGCATTGCCAAGACACTCCATGACACGCACACCAGCTGGACGATTGCCGGCGCAATCGGCGCTGTCATCGGCGTGGTGTGGAATTACGCCGTGTCCGCGACACTCGTCTGGCGTGCCCGGTGAGCCTGCGCTGTTCACCTTTCCGCTGACAGCCCTGGCGGCGCTGACGGTACTGCGCCTGGCAGTTGCCGCATCCGTCCCGTTGGCACCCGACGAAGCCTATTACTGGATCTGGTCGCGAGCTCTGGCTACCGGCTATCCCGATCATCCGCCAATGGTCGCCCTATGGATTCGTCTTGGCACTTCTATCGCCGGCGACACTCCGCTCGGCATCCGACTGGTCGGGCCGCTTTCTGTTGCTATTGCCTCGCTGCTGTTGGCCGACGCAGGCAATCTGCTGCTGCGTAACCGCAATGCCGGCCTGCGCGCGGCAGTCATGCTGAACGCGACGTTGATGTTCGGCATCGGCAGCATTCTCATGACACCGGACGTGCCCCTGCTGGTGTTCTGGACGGCATGCATCTGGGCCCTCGCGCGTCTGCTGCACACCGGTAATCCGCTCTGGTGGCCGGTCATCGGCCTGCTCGCCGGTCTGACGCTGGCCAGCAAATACACCGCCGTCTTGCTCTGGCTGGGAATTGGTGTGTGGTTGCTGATCACGCCGTCGCAGCGTTTCTGGCTGCGCCGCCCTGCGCCGTGGCTGAGCGCCCTGCTGGGCTTCGCCGTGTTCGCGCCGGTCCTGGTGTGGAATGCCAATCATGATTGGGCCAGTTTCACGCGCCAGGGCGGACGCCTCGGGGTCTGGCATCCAACGGAGGGCCTGCGGTTCGTGGCGGAACTGATCGGCGGCCAGTCGGGTCTGACCACTCCACTGATTTTCGCGTTCTGCTGTGGTGGCATCGTGCTGGCGGCACGACAGGCTTGGCGCACACGCGACCCCTCATGGACCTTGCTTGCGGCGCTGACGCTGCCCGCGGTTGCCTTGTTCGCACAGCATGCGCTGGGTGATCGCGTGCAAGGCAACTGGCCCGCCATCATCTATCCTGCCGCGGCGATCGCGGCCGCTGGTTTGAACGCACCAGTGTGGGAACGCCTGCGGATGCCAGCGATCGCGCTCGGGTTTACCATCGCCTTACTGGCGTATGCGCAGGCAGCTTTCGCATTGTTACCGCTGCCGGTTCAACTCGATCCGACGGCGTTGCAACTGGCCGGCTGGGATACGCTTGCCGCGGAGGTCGATGCCGCAAGGCGAGAGGCGCACGCAGAGTACGTCGCCGCGGACCAGTACGGTGTCGCCGCCGAGTTGGCGCGCACGCTTCCCGCTGGTGTTCCCGTCGTGGGGATCGATCCCCGTTGGGAATTGTTCAACCTGCCGCCGGCGGTGCTAGCAGGAAAGACAGGAATCCTCGTTCATCGCGGTGAACGATTCGATGACGCGCCATCAGGTATGACGGAAATCGGCACAGTCGAGCGCGGGCGCGGCCCGGAACCAATCGAGGCTTTCCACCTCTATAGTATGACGATGGCGCCGGCTCACGTGATAGCACTGCCGCGGAACTGACGAGACCCGAAACTCCTCGCCGCTACGCGGGAGACGGCGCGGCGTAACGCATTCTAACGCGGCTTGTCCGCGGCAAGCAGCAGAAAAGGCGGGCGGCGGCGTTCCCGTTGCCACTCCGGCTTCTCGGCCAACAGCGCAGGGTCAGCTTCCGGCTCTTCTAGCCGCACCAACTGCAGCCCCGCCTCAAGCAGCGTATTGACGTAGCTCTCCACAGTACGGTGGTACTTCACGACGCCATCGACGAACCAGTGCGTTTGTCGTTCGCCCTCGTCGCGATAACGATCCACTGGCCAGTGCAGCGCATTCCCGTCCTGATCCGTGTACCAGTCGCTGGAACCGTGCGCCGTGAAGATCGGATGCTCGACAGAAAACGCAAAGCGGCCGCCTGGCACAAGCCATGTCGCCACGCGCCGCACCAGACCGCGATAGTCTTCGATGTAGTGCAGCGCCAACGATGACGCGACCAGATGGAAGGATTCCGGCTCCGCCTCGAACGCCTCCAGCGATGCGCGCACGTAATCGATGCCCGCGTCGTGTGTGCGCCGCCGCGCATCCTCCAGCATGCGCTCGGATAGATCCACACCGATGACCTGGCTTGCGCCACGGGCCCGGGCCTCACGGGCGAAATAGCCGAGCCCACAACCGAGATCGAGCACGCGCATGTCGGCAAGAGACGCAGGCAGCAGCCGCTGAAACGCCGGCCACTCATATACCATTCCAAGCCCGTGCTCTGACCTCGGCAGCCTCGCGTAGCCGGCGAAAAACTCCGGATCGTCATAAATGTTTTGGGCAGTCACGGGTCAACATCTCACAGCAAGGTCACTCTTAGCCAGGAATTAAACTGGAACGTCCACTCTGTCTCTGTCCCGGGAACGAAATGCGAATGCGCGGCAAGACGGACAGGAAGGGCAAGGGCGAAATCCTCATCCGCAAGGAAGAGGTGGTGGATGGCGAACCTCATGGCGGATCGTGGAAGGTAGCGTACGCCGACTTCGTCACCGCAATGATGGCGTTCTTCCTGCTCATGTGGCTGCTCAATGCGACGACTGAGGAGCAGCGCAAGGGCCTCGCCGACTATTTCAGCCCTAACGCAGTGCTGTCCCATTCCTCCTCGGGCGCCGGGCAGCCATTTGGCGGCCGGACCGCCTTCGATACAGGCGCCCTGCTCTCTGACCTTGGCTCGGTGCAGGTGGCCGTAGGCCAGCGGCCTGTGGTCGATCAGGTCGAGGAAGACGACTCGAGTGTTACGGCACAGCCGCGGCCGTACCGGAACGACCCAAAGAGCAAGGAGCCGGATCGGGGCGGCAAGCCGCCGCGCCAGTCGCCTGGGCAGGCGCGGGACGCCGCGCTCGCGGCAGCGAATATGACCGCGATTGCGCCGGCACGAGCGGAGACACAGCACAAGCCGACCGAGGCAGAACTGCAGGCGGAGCTGGAAAGGCGCGAGAAGCAGGCGTTCCAGCAGGCAGCGCAGCAGATCCAGGACGCGGTCCGGAGCGATCCGCAACTTGAGGAGCTGGCGCGCCAGCTGGCGATTGACATGACCCCGGAAGGTTTGCGCATCCAGATCCGCGATGCTGATCACGAGCCGATGTTTGCCTTTGGTTCGGCAGAGCCAAACGAAAAAGCCAAACTGCTGCTGCAGAAAGTGGCGCCGATATTGGCGCGTCTGACGCAACCCATCTCGATTGCCGGCCACACCGACGCAGCGCCATTTGCCGGTTCCGGCCGCACCAACTGGGAACTTTCCGCCGACAGGGCCAATGCCACCCGTCGGCTGCTGATCGATTCCGGTCTGCAGGAATCACGTGTCCGCAGCGTTACCGGGAATGCTGAACGCGATCTCGCCGTGCCCAGCGACCCTCTTGCCGCGGCCAATCGCCGCATCGCTATCGTTGTCCTCCGCTCCGTGCGTCCGCTGGCCGAAGCTCCATGAACTGTTGCCATGCTGACGATTGGCGCCTTTGTCCTCCTGCTTGGCTGCGTGTTCGGCAGTTACATCGTATCTGGCGGCAGCTTCGATGTACTCGTCGAAGCGCTTCCGTTTGAACTGTGGACAATAGGCGGCGCGGCGCTTGCGGCGTTCGTCATGGGCAACAGCCCGCACGATCTGAAGCACTCGGTGGGCAATTTCAGGAAAATCTTTGGCGGTTCGGCTTTCAAGAAAAGCGATTACGTCGATCTACTGAGTCTGCTGTATTTTCTCGTTCGCCTGGCAACGACAAAGGGCAACATGGCGCTGGAGCCGCATATCGAGCATCCGGATGAAAGCCCAGCATTTCAGAAATTCCCCAAGGTTCTCGCCAACCACTTCGCCAGTTCGATGATCTGCGACTACCTGCGGATGGTTGGGATGAACGCGGACGATCCCAACCAGATCGAAGACGTGATGGCGCGCGAACTGAAGAAGACGCTGAATGAGGAGCTGCATGGCGCACATGCCCTGCAGACCATGGCAGACGGCTTGCCTGCACTGGGAATCGTGGCTGCCGTGCTGGGTGTGATCAAGACGATGTCGCATATCGACCGCCCGCCGGCGATCCTCGGTGCGATGATTGCCAGCGCGCTGTGCGGCACGTTTCTGGGCGTGCTGCTGGCTTATGGTCTGGCGGGTCCGTGTGCTGTGCGGCTGAAGGGTGTGGTCGAAGAAGAGGCGAAATACTACGAGGTCATCCGCGCCGTTCTCGTCACGCACCTGCATGGCAATGCGCCGCAGGTCAGCGTGGAATCAGGCCGCAAAATGGTGCCCAACGAGCACATGCCGACATTCCTGGAACTGGAGGACGCTGTGCAGTCCGTGCAGATCAGCTAGCCCCTCACCGTCATGGCGGCCGCTTGGCCCCATAGGCGCTAACATAAGGGCGGGCGGTGTTCCTCCTCATTCGTCATGCCGGGGCCAAGCCGCGGCATGACGAAATACAGCTCTCAAGTCCGGCGATGACGACGGGGGACGCTACGCGACCGGTCGCGCCTCGCCCTTCATCTGCGTGCGATGCATGATGCGCCGGCTAGATGCATCGAACGGATCGCGCCGGTGCATGGTGCAGCGATTGTCCCATAGAACAACATCGCCGACCCGCCATGTATTGTACCACGTCAGTTCATCGCGTGTCGCGTACTGCCACACTTCGTCCAGCAGCGCCTCCGACTCGGCAAGCTCCAGACCATCGATATACGCATTCCGCCGACGCCCGAGATACAGGCATTTCCGCCCAGTCTCCGGGTGCGTGCAGACGATGGGATGATAAGTCCCCGGCGCTTCGCGGGGATCGTCTGTCGGCATTACGCCCTGCCGCACATAGCCGCCACTGTTGTACGTACCATCGTGCTTCACCCGTCGTCCCGCGATGCGCCGCTTCAGCGCATCGGGCAACTCCTCGTACGCCCGATACATGTTGGTGAAGCCAGTGTTGCCGCCTGCGGGTGGAATCTCGATCGCATAGAGCATGCTCGCCTTCGGCGGGTCCTCCAGATAGGACATATCCGTGTGCCACACCGCCTCCCCCGCGCCGAGGCTGCCGATGGCCACGCCGTTCTCGATCACGTTGGAGACGACGTAAATCTCCGGATGACCCTCGACGAAGCGTCGCCCGTTCTCCTGAATGGGGGCAAAGTCCAGCTCGCCGAACCGCCGGCTGAAAGCGATCAGGTCATCGTCAGTCAGCGTCTGCCCGCGGAACAGCAGCACCAGATGATCCAGCCAGGCGCGATAGATGGCCGAGAAATTGGCATCGGTGATCCGGCACAGATCGATACCGCTCACTTCGGCACCAAGTGCCGCACCCGTTGGTGTCACCGTGATCGACATGCCGACCTCCGCTTCTTGCCAATCCCTCCCGTAGCGCGAATGTAGCCGCCCAATCATTGGGAGGGAAATCGCCATGTCATCCAGCATCGGACGGCTGAAGCAGCCGTCATGGCTCAGCGAATTTCGCGCCTTCATCATGCGCGGCAGCGTCGTCGATCTCGCCGTCGGCATCATCATCGGCGCCGCGTTCACCGGCGTGGTGAACAGCCTGGTGAAGGACGTGTTCAACCCGATCCTCGGCCTCATCGCCGGCGGCGTCGACTTCTCGAACGTCTTCGTCACGCTGAACGGCCAGCACTACGCGACGCTGGCCGACGCCCAGCGCGCGGGGGCGCCCACATTGAATCTGGGCCTGTTCATCAATGCGATCATCAACTTCGTGATCGTCGGCTTCGCCATCTTCTGGGTGGTGAAGGCCCTCACCCGGCTGCATCTGCGCGAGGATGCCAAAGCCGGTCCATCCAGGTCCGAACAGCTCCTGGCGGAAATCCGCGACATCCTGAAATCAGAGGCCGCCTCGCGGACGCCAGATTGACCACGATTTCGCGAGCATCGGCCGTCGCTCCACCGTAAAATACCACTGGATCAGGGGGAGAGCGTTATGCGCCGGTTCGTTCTGCTGCTCGCGGCAGTGCTTTGTCTTGTTTGCGCCGCAGCGTGGGCAGAGGACTTCACCCTGCCGGGCCTGGAATCAGACAGCAACGCGTATTCCGAAACCCTGACCTCACGCTTCCCCGCCGGAGGAACGCCGCAGGCGCGCAAGCAGGCCGAGCAGGCCGCAGCCGCTGCCACCCGCAAGCAGGACTGGGCCGCCGCTGCCGCCGAATGGGAGACGCGCGTCGGTCAGGGTGACGCGAAACCGGACCAATGGCTGGCGCTCGCCCAGGCGCAGATGCGCCGCACGCCACCCGACGCAAACCATGCCTTGCAGGCCGCCTGGCAAAGCTTCAGCGGTGCAGAACCAGGCGCGGCGGAAGCGCCGTCTCTGCTGCTGATGGCCGAAGCACTCAAGCTGCTGGATCGCCCGGCCCAGGCGATCCTCGCACTTGAGGCAGCGGCAGAGCGGGCGCCCGACAACAAGGCAATCGTGCAGAAACTGGATGAGACGCGCCGCGCCACCGGCATCCTGATCCGCCGCGTCGCCACCCAGCCCGAGGCCGAACCGCCGCGCGCCTGCATCGACTTCACCGTGCCCCCCGTCCGGCGAGACGACTTCCACGCGGAAGATTGGGTGCGGCTGAATCCGCCGGTGCCCGGTGCGGCCGTGACCCGCGAGGGCGATCAGATCTGCGTCTCCGGCCTGCCATCCGGTACCACCACGCGCGTGCTGCTGCGCGCCGGCATGCCGGGCGAAGGCGGGCTGACCCTGGTCAAGGACACCGGCCTCAACATCGCCATGGCCAACCGCCATCCGCGCATCGACTTCGACACGCGCATGTTCATCCTGCCCCGTGGCCAGACGCCGGCTATCGGCCTGAGCACGGTTAACCTGTCCAGCGTCAAGCTGACGCTGGCGCGACTGACCGAGCGCAACGTGGTGTCGTTCGTCCGCAACGCACGACTCGGTCAGCCGGTCGACACCTGGGACGCCGAACGCATCAGCGAGCAGTCGGGCCGCATCGTCTGGCAGGGCAGCGCCGACATTCCGAAATGGGAGCCGAACCGCGGCGCCCATACCGCACTGCCAATGCCGGACGCTCTCGCTTCATCCGGACCCGGCCTCTACGCGCTGATCGTTCGAGCGGGCGATGGGACGCCGAACGCGCCGACAGCCGTGCAGATGATCCTGCGCACCGACTACGCGCCGACGATTTGGCGCGGCAGCGACGGGCTGACCGTGCAAGTACGCGGCTATTCCGATGTGAAGCCCCGCGCCGGTGCGACGCTGCGGCTGCTGGCCGAGAACAACGATATCCTGGCCGAGACGACAACCGATGTGGATGGAGTCGGCCGTTTCGCCGCGCCCCTGCTGCACGGTGAAGGCCCGGTGGCGCCGCGCGCCGTCGAGGTGATGGGTGGCGAGGACTACACCCTGCTGGATCTGACCAGTGCGGCATTCGATCTGTCCGATCGCGGCGTTGCGGGCCTGCCGCATCCCGGACCGCTGGATGCCTACGTCTGGCTGGATCGCGGCATCTATCGGCCAGGCGAGACGGCGCAGGTGATGGCGCTGCTGCGAGACAATGCCGGGCGGCCGGCGGACATCCCTGTGCATGTGATCGTAAAACGGCCGAACGGGCAGGTCTTCCTCGATGCCACGCCGGCGCGGGCGGCCGAGGCCTCCATGCATCTTCCGGTGAAGCTGTCCAACGGCGCTCCCGTGGGCACCTGGACGATTGAGGTGAAGGCCGATCCTGGCTTGCCGCCGATAGGGCGGGCCGAATTCCGGGTCGATGCTTTCGTGCCCGATCGCATGGCGGTGGAACTCGGTACTGCTGCGGGGCCGATCGTGGCGGGCAAGCCTTACTCGCTGCCGGTGACCGCGCGGTTCCTCTACGGAGCGCCTGCTGCGGGCCTGACCGGTCAGGCCCAGATGCGGCTGGTAATCGATCCGTCGCCCTTTCCCGTGCTGGCCGGCTATCGCATCGGCCTGATCGACGAAACCTACGCGCCGGACGCGCAGGATCTGCCATTGCCAGACACTGATGCGCAGGGACATTCGACACTGGCTATTGCCCTGCCCCGGGCACCGGACACAACCCATGCGCTGAAGGCGTCGATCACTGTGGGAGTGAACGATCCGTCCGGCCACGCCTCTCTTGCAACCACCGAAATCCCAGTCCGTCCCTTCGGTAAGCTTATCGGCGTCAAGCCGGCCTTTGCCGGCAATGCGATCGACGCGGGAACCGAGGCGGCGTTCGACATCGCCGCAGTCGGCCCGGACGGCGCGCGGATGGAGACCAAGGCGCGACTCCGCCTGGTCCGCGAGCGGCCCGACTGGCGCCTGGTGATGCACGGCAGCCTGGCGCGGTACGAGACCACGTGGCGCGACGAACCTCTGGAGACTCAGGCGATCACCATCCCGGTGGACGCGCCGTTCCACTTCGCTCGCCGCATGGATTTCGGGCGCTACCGGCTGGAGGTGCTGGAGGATGGCGGCTTGGCTGCCACCTCCGTGCGGTTCCGCGCCGGCTGGGTGTCCTCGGATAATCCCGACGTGCCGGACCAGGTCGATGTGTCGGCTGACAGGAAGGCTTATGCACCAGGCGAGACCGCGCATATCCACATCGCTCCACCGTTCGGCGGCGAAGCGACACTGCTCGTCTTGTCGGACCGCGTTCACCTTGTGCGCAACATTTCCGTTCCCGCCGGGGGAACCGATGTGGACATTCCGGTTTCAGCCGACTGGGGCCCAGGTGCGTATGCGACGGTGCACGTCTTCCGCACGGCTGCCGATGCCAGGTCGCGTCCCAGCCGCGCTATCGGCTTAGCCTGGGTTGGCATTGACCCGGGCGTACGCAAGCTGCCGATGGCATTCAATGCACTGGACAAGTACCCGCCCCGTGCGCGAGCTGCGATCCGCGTGCGCACCGCCCCGGGCGCCTGGGTCAGCCTGGCGGCCGTCGATGAGGGCATCCTGCGGCTGACCAATTTTGTCTCGCCCGATCCATCCGAGCATTTTCTGGGGCGCCGCCGGCTGGGCCTCGACATCCGTGACGATTGGGGACGCCTGATCGCTCCACCAGACGGCGCGGCGACTTCGCTGCGGCAGGGTGGCGACGAGGGCAGCTTCGTCTTGCCGGACGTCCCGCAGAAGACCGTGACGCTGTTCGTCCCTCCGGTGCAGGCGGGTGGCGATGGCGTGGCGGAATTCCCACTCGACCTGCCCGACTTCAACGGGCAGGTACGGCTCATGGCTGTCGCCTGGAGCGGCACCAGCCTGGGTGCCGCGGCGACCGACATTTACGTGCGCGACCCACTCGTTGCCGAACCGCTGCTGCCGCGATTCCTGGCGCCTGGCGACCAGGCCCGCCTGACCGTGCTGCTGCATAATCTGGACCTGCCAGGAGGCGAGCAGGTTGCCACCGTTTCGGTGGAGGGACCGCTGGCGGTATCCGGCGAGGCGCGCCTGGCCGCGAGCCTCGCGCCCGGCGCACAGGCCCTGCCGTTCACCACGCTAACCGCGACCGGCGCAGGAAGAGGAATCGTCCGCCTGGACGTGGCGGGAACCGGAGGCTTCCATGTGGTGCGCGAAACGGCGATCACCGTCCGTCCGGCGCGCGGAGCCACGACGATGGTCGCTGCCGGAGAGCTGGCGCCGAGTGCCGAAGCCCAACTCACCCCGCCGCTCGACCAGTTCGTGCCTGGTAGTTGGAAGGCGGCGGCCACATTCGGCGGCGCCGTGCGCTACGACGTCGCGGGTCTGGTGCAGGCGCTGGATCGCTATCCGCTGTGGTGCCTGGAGCAGGCCGTCAGCCGAGGCTTCCCGCTCGCCATGCTCCCAGACGGACCCGTCGCCGGCCCCGACCGGGCCGGGCGACTACAGCAGGCGGTGGGCTTCGTGCTCGATCGCCAGCGCTTCGATGGTGGCTTCGGCCTCTGGTCGGCATCGGAACTGGCCGAACCGTGGCTCTCAGTCTATGCCACTGACTTCCTGCTGCGTGCCCGTGACGCAGGGGCGGCTATACCGAACCAGGCGGTCGCGGACGCACTGAAATTCATGGAGGACGCCGCCGACGAACCGGGGGACAAGCCGGCCGATGTGGCTGCGCAGGCCTACCGGCTCTACGTGCTGGCGCAGGCCGGCCGGGGACGCCCGGGTGCGGCGCGCGTCATGGCGGAGAACATCGGCCATTTACCGACACCGCTGGCGAAGGCACAGCTGGGCGCCGCGCTCGCTCTGGCGCATGACCAGCCGCGCGCTGAGGCGGCATTCGCCGCCGCGCTGTCCGCACCGAATCGGCGCTGGTGGGCATTCGACTACGGCACAGCGCTGCGCGACCAGACTGCCATCGCATTGCTGCTAAAGGAGAGCGGTCTGCCCGGTGACCGGCTGGAGAAGCTGACGAGGGTGATGCCGGGAGCTGATCTCTCCGCGGACACGCTGTCTACTCAGGAGCAAGCCTGGGCCGCGGCGGCCGGAGCCGTCCTGGGTCGCGACGGCAGCCCGGTCCGCCTCGCGTTCAATGGCAGCGACGTGTCACCGGCGCCCCTCGTTTCGGTTGCCCTGACCGGCCCGGCGAAGGTGCGAAATCTTGCTGACAAGCCGGTGTGGCAGACAGTTTCCGTGACGGGTGTTCCCGCCATGCCGCTGCTGGCCGCGCGGTCCCAGATGCGGTTAACACGGCAGTTCAAGACGCTTGACGGTCAGAATCTCGATTTGGATCACCTGAAGCAGAACACGGTGTTTGTGCTGGTGCTGGAGGGCAAGGTGGAAGACGGCCAACCGCATCGCGCCATGATCCAGCATGGGTTGCCAGCAGGATGGGAGATCGCTGGCCGAATGGCTGGTGAGGATGTCCCCGGTATGGCCTGGCTGGGAAAGCTGTCGGGGATAGAGGCACAGCCAGCGGCAGACGACAGGTACGCGGCGGTGGTGGCATTGACGCCGGAAAAGCCGGACTTCCGTCTGGCGGTGCGGCTTCGCGCCGTGACGCCAGGCACGTATGAGCTGCCGGGCGCCGAGGTGGCGGACATGTACCGGCCGGGCGTGTTCGCGCGGCAGTCGGTAGGGCGGATTACGGTACAGGGAGTGGAGTGAAGCAGCACCCACACCAGCACCCCCTCCCCAACCCTCTCCCGCGCAGCGGGGGAGGGTTGGGGAGGGGGTGCTGGTGGTTATCCCTCCTTTGGTTCCTCGCTGCCCTGGGTGCCGGCCTCGATTACGCATTCCCTCCCGATCTCTCCCGCCTCGCCTCAACCGGCACGGAGGTTCTCGACCTCCACCATCGGTCCCTCGCTTTGCTCCCCGCGCAGGGCGGCGTGTGGCGATTCCGGGCTTCGTCTGAACCGCCGCTGCTGACAGACCTCCTGATCGCGGTGGAGGATCGGCGCTTCCGGTACCACCCCGGCATCGATCCTCTCGCCCTGGTCCGCGCCACCGGCCAGTTGCTCCGGACCGGACATGTCGTTTCTGGTGGCTCGACGCTTGCCATGCAGGCGGCCCGGCTGCTCGAGCCGCGCCCCCGCACGATGCGATCCAAATTGATCGAAATGGCGCGCGCGCTGCAGCTCGAAGCCCGCTTCGGCCGCCGAGGCGTGCTGGACATATGGCTCACTCTGGCCCCGTTCGGTGGCAACCTGGAAGGCGCGCGCGCGGGCTCACTCGCGTGGTTCGGCGTGCCGCCGGAAGCCTTGGAGCCGGCGCAGGCCGCCTTGCTTGTGGCCATTCCGCGGCGGCCGGAACGGCTCCGGCCAGACCGCCACGCCGAGGCAGCGCAGAGCGTAGGCGATCGCGTTCTCGCCATCGGAGTGCGGGACGGCCTGTTCGATGCCACGACTGCTCCCGTGCCGACGAAGCGCGTCGCGCTGCCACGGCACGCGCCGCAACTGGCCGCTTCGCTCCCACGGCTCCCTCAGGTTCACACCACCCTGGACCTGCCGTTGCAGGCCGCGCTGGAGCGCCTGGCTCAGGATCGCCTGCAAGCCCTGCCGAACCAGACGTCGCTCGCGATGCTGATTGCCGATTCGTGGTCGCGGGAAATCCGCGCGCTCTATCCGGGCGCGTGGCGCGACCAGGCCCGGTCCGGTGCACTCGACCTGACGCTCGCGGTCCGTTCGCCGGGTTCGGCGCTCAAGCCATTTATCTATGCCATGGCCTTCGCGGATGGGATCGCCGCGCCGGATACCGTGGTCCCCGACCTGCCACGCCGCTTCGGCGGGTACGCACCGGAGAACTTCGATCGCGGCTTTGCCGGCAGCATTACCGCGGCCGATGCCTTGCGCCGCTCGCTCAACCTGCCGGCGGTAGCCCTGCTGGACCGCGTCGGCCCGTTGCGCTTCGCCGCCACGCTCCGCGTAGCCGGCGCGACGATGCGTCTCCCTCGCGGCGCTGATCCATCCCTTCCGCTTGCGCTTGGCGGAGCTGGGATCACCTTGCGTGACGCCGCCAGCCTGTATGCCGCGCTGGCGACCGACGGAACCGCCGTGCCACTTCGCCTGCTGGCAGACGCGCCCGCCTCCCATACGGATTTCCTTTCCGCGACCGCTGCGCGGACCGTAGCCGACGTGCTCACCCGTCCTCTGCCAGACTTCGGCCCACAGGGGATTGCCTGGAAGACAGGCACGAGCTGGGGCGGCCGCGATGC
Source organism: uncultured Acetobacteraceae bacterium (assembly GCA_964427005.1). GTDB lineage: Bacteria > Pseudomonadota > Alphaproteobacteria > Acetobacterales > Acetobacteraceae > JAMXLO01. The sequence goes on along the minus strand of CAYRTL010000028.1, from coordinate 24,174 downwards.
CTGGGCATTCGGCTTCGACACGCGCCATATCGTCGCAGTCTGGGTCGGGCGTCCCGACGGCACGCCATCGCCAGGCGCGACCGGGACATCGCTTGCGCTGCCGCTGTTGTCCCGCGTGTTCGACCTGTTGCCGAAGTCGCCGCGTAACGCGATGCTGGCGCATGAACATGAACGCAAACGTGTTCCCTTGATAGCCGATGCGCTTCATTTGCTGTTCCCGCCACCAGGCGCGGTGCTGTCCGCAGATGGGCCGGTGACGATACGCGTGATGGGCGGACGCCGGCCCCTCACCTTCCTGGTCGATGGCGCACAACTCCCGGCAGACCGCATTCGCCGCGATGCTGCATGGCAGCCGTCGGGCCCAGGCTTCTATCGCCTGACAGTGCTGGACGCGGATGGTTCCGCGGTTCGGGCGACAGTTCAGGTGCGTGCGACACCGTGATCCGAATATGCCTGCTCCTGCTGACCTTGCTCGGCCTTACCGCCTGCGCCGACGAGCCGATTCAGGGTGCAGAAGCTGCGTGCCGGCTGGTCCGTCTTGCCGAGGTGCCGCTCGAATCCCGAGGCAATATGCTGTTCATCCGAGCCAGGATCGACCTGAAACCAGTGACATTGCTGGTCGATACCGGCGCCGAGCGCACCCTGCTGACTGAAGCCGCCGTCAAGCGCCTCGAGCTACCGCGCGACTATCAGCGGGCGACGCGGACCTATGGCATTGGGAGCGACACCGCGAGCTGGGACGCGAAGTTGCCGAAAGGAATCGTGCTCGCGGGCACGCATTTTCCGGTGGACCGGGTCACTGTGGGCCATTTCGGCATCGATGAAGTGGCTGGGGGCTCAGCGGATGGCCTGTTGGGAGCCGATATCCTGCTGGCCTTCGATCTTGATTTCGATCTTCCGGAGCATCGGCTCATCTTCTATCGCGCCCGGCCGGACTGCCCGGATGCGGTGCCGCCATGGCATCACCCCTACGCAGCAGTCGATGGCATCAGTACGCAGCGCGATCGGTTGTTGGTACCGTTCGAGCTCGATGGCGTGCAAGGGATGGGAGTGCTGGACAGCGGCGCGCAATTGAGTTCGATCAGCCGGCGTATGGCCGAACGCGTCGGCCTTCGGGATGGCGATATGGCTTCGGATCGGCTGGTGATGGCGCACGGCGCCGCGCCTGATCACGTGCAGGTCCGCATTCATCGCTTCCGCGAGTTCCGCGTCGGTTCGGCTGTCATGGAGACGCCCGCGTTGCCCGTGGTCCCCATGTCCAGCGGTATGGGTGACGCTCTTGTCGGCGGCGACTTTCTGCAAGGGCGGCGAGTGTGGCTATCGTTCTCGACGCGCCGGGTGTTTGTCGCGCCGCTGGAAAACGGCCCCTGGATCGCAATGACACGCACATCGGGCTAGCCAAATTCCGGAACTGGACTGCGTAGCGGGACAGCGCATACTGCCGCGCCAAACGTCACACATGACAATCGGAAAACGAGGGGCTTCTGGTGAGCGGAAACAATGCCGACTTCAGCGGCGATATCCCAAGCAACTATGATCAAGGCCTTGGACCGATCCTGTTTGTCCCTTACGCCATGGACATGGCGCAACGGGTCGCCTCGGGTCGTACAGCATCACGCGTCCTGGAAACGGCAGCAGGCAGTGGCATCGTCACGCGCGCATTGCGGGATGCACTGCCACCCACCACGCATATCACGGCGACCGATCTCAACGCTCCCATGCTGGACATAGCGCGGACGAAATTCCACGCAGACGAGAACGTCGTGTTCCAATCCGCTGACGCCTTGGCCTTGCCGTTCGACAACGGATCATTCGACACGATGATCTGCCAGTTCGGCATCATGTTCTATCCAGACAAGGATCAAAGCTTCAGAGAAGCACATCGGGTGCTGGCGTCAGGTGGCCGCTACCTGTTCAGCGTGTGGGATGCGCACCGCCACAATGCGTTTGGCCGGATCGTCCATGAGACGATCGGCAGCTTCTTTCCCGAGGATCCGCCGAAGTTCTTTGAGACCCCGTTTGGCTATCACCTGATCGATCCGATCAAGGAGGCGCTGCTCGCCGCAGGGTTTGGTGGCATTCAGGTCGCAATTGATCACAAGCGCCGACCGGTAGCAGACTTCTCATCTTTCGCGCGCGGATTCGTTTTCGGAAGCCCGGTAGTTGACCAGATCCGCCAGCGCGGCGGCACGGCGCCTTCTGAAATTCAGGATGCGGTCGCCGTAGCTATGCGGCGCGAACTCGGTGAGGAGCCCGCCATCGTTCCAATGCAGGCAATCGTGTTTGAGGCGCGCAAGGCATAATGTTGGCAGGCAAGCTGGAGGCTCCGTCTATCCGCTCAAGGCAATGCCGAACGTCTCGCGGAACCCATCCCGGCCGGCATCCGTGATCGCCACAGCCCGCGTATCGCGCTGCCGTGCAATCCAACCCAGTTCGAAGCAACGACACGCAAGCGCGGCGCCTACCCGTCCCGCCAAGTGCGGCCGCCGCTCGCTCCAATCCAGACACGGCCGGCAGAACACACGCCGACCCGGCGCAGGCGACGCGCCGAATGCGTCGAGGAACCGCTCACCCTGCTCTGTCACCTCACCGCCATCGGTACCGAGCGTGATATGGCCGCGCACAGTGAGCGAATCAGCCAGCGCCACGCCAAGACGCCCGGCAAGATGGTCGTAGCAGGTCCGCGCGGTGCGTAGCGCTTCGCCACCGCGCCAGGTGGTAGCGCGGGCAGGCTCCGGGCCAGCTACCGCGAGCACGCCTTCAAGCATCTGCCCAACCAATGACGACGCCAGGCGGTAATAGCGATGCCGCCCCTGCTTCTCAGCCGCCAGCAAACCGCCATCGGACAACTTCGCGAGATGTCCGCTGGCAGTCTGTGGCGTTACATGCGCCGCGTAGGCCAGTTCCTTCGCGGTCAGCGCTCGACCATCCATCAGCACCGCCAGTATGTTAGCGCGGGCCGGGTCACCGAGCAGCGCAGCCGTGGTGGCGATGCGATTGGAATCACTCATGACACTCTCCCTCGCCTCCAGACAACGTAAATGTCACGCGCCGCCGCTGCACGTCGCGATAGTTCGGCCGACGCCGAAGCAACTATAATAGGGAGTCAGACTCATGAATCCAGTCGTCGCAAGCAGAAGCGGCGAATGATGCTATCGGCGGAGCAGTCGGCTTTCCTGGCCGCGCAACGTGTCGGACGGCTCGCCACCGCCGATGCGCGCGGCAACCCGCATGTGGTGCCGGTGTGCTTCGCCATTGCTGTGAACACCTTGTACATCACGATCGATGAGAAGCCGAAGCAAGCCTCGCCCCGACCGCTGAAGCGGCTGCGCAATATGATGGAGAACCCGGCGGTCGCCTTCGTCGCGGACCGCTATGATGAGAACTGGAGCCTGCTAGGCTGGATCATGCTGCGCGGGCATGTGGAGGTCCTCGGCAATGGCGCGGAGCACGACAATGCACAGGTACTCTTGCGCGAGCGTTACCCACAGTATCGCGCCATGCAGCTCGCGGACTTGCCAGTGATCGCGCTGCGCATCCAGCGGGTGACGGCCTGGGGCAATCTCTCGGTTTGCCCGGCAGGTTGATTGCCTGCATCATCCCCGGAAAATAGGGGATGAAACGCCGTGGATCTCAATCTCAGTGGCAAGACAGCGCTGGTAACTGGCGCAAGCCGGGGCATCGGCGCCTCCATCGCCCAGGAACTCGCGCGAGAAGGCGTGCATGTCTGTCTCGCCGCACGCGACAAGGCAAAGCTCGAGGAAGTAGCGACCAGTATTACAGCGATCTCTCGCAGCAACCGCACCTCCGTCGTCGCATGCGACCTGCGAGAGCCTGCCTCCGCCAAGGCGGCGGTCGATGCTGCCGCCGCTGCGTTTGGCCGGCTGGATATCCTGGTAAACAATGCCGGCGCGACGAAGCGCGCCGACTTCTTCAGCTTGACGGAGGAAGACTGGCAGGACGGGTTCGCTTTGAAGTTTCACGGCTATGTCCGCGCCACGCGCGCGGCCTGGCCGCATCTGCGCGAAACCCGCGGCTGCGTTGTCAATATTGTCGGTGTCGGCTCGCGCGCCGGCTCCGCCGAATTCACCATTGGCGGTTCGGTCAACGTCGCACTGCTGAACTTCACCAAGGCCATGGCGGATATCGGCATCGAGGACGGTGTGCGGGTGAATGCCATCAACCCGGGCCTGATCGAGACCGATCGCTTCGGTCGCAACATCGAACGCGTTTCGCGCGAGCACGGGTACAACCGGGAGCAGGCGATCACCTTCCTGCTCTCGTCGCACGGCACCACACGCGTCGGACGACCGGAGGAGATCGGCTGGCTGACTGCCTATCTTGCCTCGGAGAAAGCCGATTTCATCCAGGGCTGCGTGATCGACATTGATGGCGGCGCAACGCGTTCGCTTTGAGGAGCAGCGTCATGGCCAATGCATTCGTCAATACAGCGGGCGACGTGACTGCGCGGCTGACAGACTACATCCAGTCGGCACGCTGGTCTGACCTGCCGGAGAATGTGCAACGCGAGGCGGTGCGTTCGTTCGTCAACATACTGGGCTGCACGATCGGAGGTGCACAGCATGAAGTGGTGGACCTCGCGGACAGAACGTTGAGCGAATATGCCGGCGCACAACATGCCACCGTTATCGGCAGAGGCCACAAGGCTGACGCACTGCACGCATGCCTGATCAACTGCCTCGCTTCCAGCATCTACTCCTATGATGACACGCACGCGCAAGCCGTGGTGCATCCCGCTGGCCCTGTCGCGACAGCCGCGATGGCAATCGCCGAACGGCGCCCAGTCAGCGGGCCAGACTTCCTGCTCGCGCTCGCACTCGGCATTGAGATGACGTGCCGATTATCGAAGGCGATCTCGGTGCCGCCCGCGAAGGGAACGGTTGCCTGGTCACAGACCGGCATCACCGCAGGGATTGGCGCGGCAGTCGCTGCCGCAAAGCTGTTGCAGCTTGATGCGACGCGGTTGCAATACGCCATCGGCATCGCGTTGTCCCAGGCTGGCGGGTTCCGGGTCATGCACGCCACGATGGTTTCCTCGCTCATGCCGGCACAGGGGGCACAGACCGGATTACGGGGGGCGCTGTTGGCAGAGCGTGGCTTCACCGCGTCGCCGGCCGCACTCGAGGGCCGCTACGGGTTCCTCGAAGTATTCGCCGACACACCGCACGTACCCGCGCTGGCTGACGAACTCGGCGAGCGCTTCGAACTCTTGAGCAACACCTACAAGCCGTACCCATGCGGCATCGTGATCCATCCGATCATCGACGCTTGCCTGCAGTTGCGACGCGAGCATGCTATTGATTCAGGTGCCGTGGACACGGTGCGCATCAGGGCGTCAGCCGGCGCGATGGCGCTATGCGACCGGCGTAATCCCCAGAACGAGCTGCAGGCTCACGTCAGCCTGTATCATTGGACCGCTGCGGCGCTGATCCGCGGCATTGCGCGCATTCAAGAGCTGCAAGACCCCACCGTTCGTGATCCCGCAATCATGGCGTTCCAGGACAAGGTTGAAGCGGTGGGCGATCCCGCCATGGCTGCAGATGCGGCCGAGGTGACGATTACGATGAAGGATGGGCGGAGCCACACTTGCCGTATCGATCACTGCATCGGCAGTGCGAGCAATCCAATGACCGATGCACAGTTGACCCAGAAATTCAGCGAACTGGCGGGACCGGTGATTGGAGCAGTTCGGACGAAGGAACTGATCGACCGAAGCTGGGCGGCCGAGAAAACGACCGACATTGGTGACCTGGCGCGAGCGGCTGCATGACGACCCGCAAAGGAGCAACAAAATGAGCGATTCAGTCCGTCGTTCGCTTTGCCAGGTCGTCAATGGCTCCATCCTCATGGGGCACATGCAGGAACTCGCGCGCTGGGTGAAGTTGTCCGGGACGCCGGACGAACTGCAAAGCCTGCGCTACTTCCAGGGTAAGCTGGACGAGTACGGCTACCGCACCAGGCTGATCATGCATGACGCCTATATCAGCCTGCCTGGCAAGGCACGCGTCGATGTGGACAACCATACCTTAGCGAGTATCACGCATTCCTTCTCGCGCAGTTCACCGGCGAATGGCGTCACCGGACGCCTCGTCTATGTCGGTGAGGGTGAAGAGATGGACTTTCAGGGGCGCGACCTGCGCGGCGCTATCATCCTGACGGAGGGGATCGCCAGCCCTGGCCAGGCCGCACGCGCGTCGCGGGCCGGAGCGGTCGGCCAGATCCAGATCAGCCCGCATGAGCATCTGCACGAGATGTGCGTCTCGCCGGTATGGGGCAATCCTTCGGGCGAAACACAAACCGAACTCCCGACCACCGTGGTCTGTACTGTGTCGAATGCTGACGGTTCGGCACTGCGGGAACGCCTCACACGCGGCGAGCAGCCGAAGATCACACTGCATACCGAGGTGGATACAGGTTGGCGGCAGACGCCGATTTTGGAGGCGGAGATAGACGGCCCGGAAGCCGATGGACCGTTCATTCTGTACTCCGGGCATCACGACACCTGGTACTACGGTGTCATGGACAACGGCGCTGCAAATGCCACGATGCTTGAGGTCGCGCGCCTTACAGCAAGTGAACGCTCCAAGTGGCGGCGTGGTTTGCGTCTGTGCTTCTGGTCAGGTCACTCGCATGGCCGTTATTCAGGTTCGACCTGGTATGCCGATCAGAACTGGGACGAGCTGGAGCGGCGCTGCGCGGTGCACGTGAACGTCGACTCTACCGGCGGCATCGGCGCCGTGGTGCTGAAGAACGCGGCGGCCGCACCAGAACTGGTATCGCTGGCCGGCGAGGCAATCGGCGAACAGACCGGCTCGGATTATGCCGGGAAGCGCATGTCGCGCTCGTCGGACCAGTCATTCTGGGGTATCGGCATTCCTGCCATGTTCGGCGCGCTCAGCGAGCAGCCACCGGCACCAGTAAAGATGCGGAATGCACTCGGATGGTGGTGGCACACGCCGCACGATCTATTGGACAAGATCGATGAGAACAATCTCGTGCGTGACACGCGCGTGTTCGTACACACGATCTGGCGGTTGCTGACCGATCCAGTGCTGCCGCTCGACTTCGCTAACCACGCGCGCGTGCTGCTGGAAGAACTCGACAATTTGCGCACGTCCTTGGGCGAACGCTACTCGATTGATGGACTGATCGTCGCGACTGAGTCCTTGCGTGACAAGGCAGCGACCGGCGGCCATTCCGATGCGGCGCTGATGCGGGCATCGCGCGCGCTGGCGCCCGTGTACTACACCTCCGGCGATCGCTTTGCGCACGACCCAGCGCTGCCGCTGCCTGCCTGGCCAGTACTCGATCCGATCCGCAAGCTGGCGAAGGTGGCGCCCGGCACTGACAGCGCTCGTTTCCTTGCAGTCAGTGCGACGCGGGCGCGCAACCGGCTGGCATATGCATTACGGGAAGCGACTGAAGCACTGAGCGGCTGATCAGCCAGGCCTACGGCAGAGCATCAGATTCATCGGCCGCTGGCTCATCACCACTTGGTCGTTCTGGTTCAGCACCTCGACAAGGCTGCGCACCATGCCGCGATCCGGCTTGGAGCGCGACCGCTTGGCCTCCACCACGGTCACCCGCACACGAAGTGTGTCACCTGGCCGCACTGGGCGCAGCCAGCGCAACTCATCGATACCAGGGGATGGGAGTGTCGCAACCTTCGACAGGTAGTGTTCGACGAACAGGCGCATCACCATGGACGCGGTGTGCCAGCCGCTGGCGATCACCTCGCCGAATGTGCCTCGTGCAGCCGCGACCGGATCAATATGCATCGGCTGCGGGTCATAGCGCCGGGCAAACTCGATGATCGCTTGTTCCGTCACCGGGACCTCACCGAACTCGTCCACCAGCCCGACGTGGTAATCCTCGAAATAGCGTTCGGCGGGAGGGACTCTGGTCTCATCATCCATCGAAATGCAGATCCATGGCGCTGTTGCTCACCATCTGTCTGACATGCAATATGCGGCACGACAACAACTCGGCTGCATGAAGCCGCCGCTGGGGGATCACGTTCCATGCACCACGTCTCTCGCCGAGGCATGCTGGCCGGCGCCGCTGCCCTGACACTTGCTCGCCCGGCAGTTGCGCAGGGAACGCCAGTCAAGATCGGCCTCATGCTGCCATTCTCTGGCACTTTCGCAGCGCTGGGCGAAAACATCGCAGCCGCCTTCGAACTCTGCCTGGCGGAACGCGGCGGAAAGATGGGTGGGCGGTCTGTAACGCTTGTCCGGCTTGACGATGAGTCGGATCCCGCGAAGGCACCGCAGAACGTGAATCGTCTGCTGGAGCGTGACCAGGTGGATGTGCTGATTGGCACCGTTCACTCCGGCGTTGTGATGGCGTTGGTGCAAGCCGCGCGCGAGCGCGGGGTGCCTCTGATCATCCCTAATGCTGGCAACGTCGCAGCCACGCGAGAGCTGTGCGCGCCATCGATCTTCCGTTCCTCATTCAGCAACTGGCAGCCGGCCTATGGCATGGGCAAGGCTCTCGCTGCCAAGGGTGTGAAGAAGGCGTGCTGGGTCACCTGGGACTATGCGGCCGGTAAGGAATCCGGCGAGGGCTTTCGCGACGGCCTGCGCTCTGGCGGGGCGGAATTGACGCAGGTGCTTGCTCTGCCGTTCCCCGAGACCAACTTCCAACCGATACTCGCACAGCTTCCCGGCCTGGGCGTGGACGCAGTGGGTTCATTCTTCGCCGGGGGCGGCGCGATCCAGTTCGTAAAGGACTACGCAGCCGCAGGCTTGCGCGAAAAGCTTCCACTCTGCGGTTCAGGATTTCTCACGGAAGGCGTGCTGAAGCCACAAGGAGCGGCAGCCGAGGGCATTCAGACCGCACTGCATTATGGCGACGGGTTGGATAATGCGAAGAACACTGCGTTCCGTGCTGCATTCAAGCAGAAGACTGGGCGCGATGCCGATGTTTATGCCGTCCAGGGCTATGACGCCGGCCAGATGATCGCGGTCGGATTGGAGGCGACGAAGGGCGACGCTGCTGCCGTGAAGCCGCTTGCCGCCGCGATCGAGGCAGCGAAGATCGACAGTCCACGCGGCACGTTCACCCTGTCCCCGTCGCACAATCCGGTGCAGACGATGTATCTGCGGGAGGCGAAAGGCGGCGAGAACCGCGTTATCGGCGTTGCCGCCGAGGCACTCGCCGATCCCGGCACTGGCTGCAAGATGGGCTGATGCACTTTGCCGGTCTGTTCGCCCAAATCCTGAACGGGCTGCAATACGGACTGCTGCTGTTCCTGATCAGCAGCGGCCTCACCCTGATCTTTGGTGTCATGCGGGTGATCAATCTCGCGCATGGCAGTCTTTTTATGATCGGGGCCTACCTGGCCTATGTCGTTGCAAGCGCCACAGGCTCGCTTTGGTTCGCAATGCCCGCGGCGCTTGCCGGCGGTGCGTTGCTGGGTAGCGTGCTTGAGCGAGTCCTGTTCCGCCGCTTTCGTGAGCGCGACCATCTCGATCAGGTCCTGCTGACCTTTGCGCTCATCCTGCTGTTCGAGGAAGCGCGATCCATGCTTCTGGACAACCAGTTCCACAGCGTTGCGGTGCCGCCTGTGCTTGATTTCTCGGTCCATGTGACTGCGGATTTCGCCTATTCCGCGTATCGCATTGCTGTCCTGGGCATCTGCCTTGTCGTCGCCTTCCTGATGTTCGCTTGCATCGAGCGCACCCGCATCGGTTCGGCAATCCGAGCCGCGGCGGAAAACCCCGAGATGCTCGATCTACTTGGCATCGATGCGCGCCGACTGCACACGCTGGTCTTTGCCGCGGGAACAGCACTGGCGATGCTTGCTGGCGCGCTGGCGGCACCTTTGCAGTCGGTCTATCCCGGCATGGGCGATGGATTTCTCATCATCTCCTTTGTGGTGGTGGTGATTGGCGGTCTCGGCTCGATTGCGGGGGCATTCTGGGCCGCGTTGCTCATTGGCTTGATCGACACGCTCGGCCAGGCCTACGCGCCCCAGACAGCTGGTGCTGCGATCTATGTTCTGATGGCAGCCATCCTGCTGTACCGCCCCAGCGGACTGTTCGCCCGAGGCTGACGGCATGCGTTGTGCCTCCACGCGTACCCACATCATGTTGGCGTTCGCGGCCCTCGTCGTAGCATGCATGCCGCTTTATGCGTCAAGCTATCATATGCAGCTCATGTCCACTGCGCTGATTGCTGCAATGTTCGCGCTCAGCTTGCAGCTTCTGGTGGGCGCTGCCGGGATGGTGAGTCTCGCTCATGCGGCATTCTTCGGCCTGGGTGCGTACTCGATCTATCTGCTCGGCCATATGCTGAACAAGCCGCCATCCATCCTGCTCAGCCTGCCAGTATCCGCCTGCGTTGCGGGCGCCGTGGCGCTGGCGATCGGGCCGTTCGCACTGCGTACGCGCGGGTTCTTCTTTTTGATGACGACGCTGGCATTCGGCCAGATGCTGTTTTTCGTGTTCCACGACACGCCGCTTGGCGGCGGCGCTGATGGAGTTTTCATTCAGCGCCCCGACCTTGGTTTCACTCTGTCCCGGGCAACGCGCGTCCCCGCACTCCTGTTGCTGAACCTTGGCGTTCTGGTCGTAATGTACGGGGCATTGTGGTGGCTGATGCAGACACTTTTCGGTCATGCGTTGCTTGGTATACGCGCCAACGAGGACCGGATGCGCGCGATCGGACACAACGTGCCACGCCTGAAGCTTGTGGCATTTGTCGTATCCGGAGCTTTAGCCGGAATTGCAGGACACATGGCGGCGCTGAACGATGCCTTCGTCAATCCCGAACTACTCGGATGGCATCGTTCGGCTGAAGCATTGCTGATGGTACTGCTAGGTGGCGTAGGCGCACTACACGGGCCTATCCTCGGGGCATTCGCCTACACGCTTATCGGCGAGATCGGCCGGAGTATCACAGAGCGGCAACGCCTCGTCGAAGGCCTGCTGATTCTCGCGGCAGTCCTGCTGCTGCGCCGCGGACTCGCCGGCCTTCGCGTGGCGGCATGAATCCGGTCATGCAAGCGAGCGAGCTGAGCCGTCGATTTGGCGGATTGCTCGCTGTTGCCGACGTTTCGCTCGAGCTTGCCGTCGGAGAGTTGCATGCGGTGATCGGCCCGAATGGCGCCGGCAAGAGCACGCTTCTCAACCTGCTGTCGGGTGAGCTTGCTCCGACTGAAGGCAGCATTCGAGTCGGCGGGCAGGACGTCACGGGCTGGAGCAATTGGCGAATAGCACGAGCTGGGGTTGGCCGCTCATTCCAGCGTACCAATCTGATGCCCGACATGACGGTGCTGGAAAATGCCCGCCTCGCTGTGCCGACACGCGGGTTATATCGTAGGTTGCGGCATGACGATCCGACGGTGCTGGCTGCACGAGCCGCGCTGACACGAGTCGGCCTTGATCAAGTGGCGGATTGCGTGGCGGGAACGCTGAGCCACGGTCAACTTCGGCAGCTCGAGATTGCCGTTGTTCTGGCGGCAGGACCCAAGGTTCTGCTGCTGGATGAACCGCTGGCAGGCATGGGTCCGGAAGAAAGCGCGGCATTCGCTGAATTGCTGCGTGAACTGGCACGGGACCATGCGGTACTGCTGGTGGAACATGACATGGACGTGGTGTTTGCCGTCGCACATCGCATGACGGTGATGCTGGATGGCCGCGTTCTTGCGCGCGGGACACCGGATGTCATTCGGGCCTCAGCCGCCGTGCGCGACGCGTATCTGGGGCACGACGTATGAGCACGCCGATCATAGAGGCGCGCGGCATCACCGTGGGCTATGGCATCAGCGAGGTGCTCCGAAGCATCGATATTGCAATCCATCCCGGTGAAACGCTGGGACTGATGGGCCGCAATGGCATGGGCAAGACTACATTGATCCGCAGCTTGACAGGACTGCTGCCACTAAGGGCGGGAAGAGTACTGCTGGATGGTCTCGATGCCGGTGCTTTGCCACCCCATGCGCGTGCGCAGCGCGGCATCGCCTGCGTTCCTGAAAACCGCGGCGTGTTCTCCAGCCTGAGTGTGCTGGAAAACCTGCGGCTGGCGGCGCGTTCCGGAACCTGGACGGAAGAGCGCGTGCTCACACTGTTTCCGCGTCTGCGCGAACGCGGCCGGCACCGAGGTAATCAGTTGTCCGGCGGTGAACAACAAATGCTGGCAATCGGACGCGCGCTGATGACCAATCCCCGCCTGCTCATCCTCGATGAAGCGACCGAAGGATTAGCACCACTGATACGCGACGAGATCTGGCACACGATCCGTCTGGTACGCGGCACCGGGATTGCGGTCATCGTGGTTGACAAGACAGTATCAGCGGTTCTCTCAGTCGCAGATACACTGACGGTGCTGGTGAAAGGCAGCGTCGTCTATAGCGGCGTGCCTCAGGCCCTGCGTGACAACCCGGAACTGACGCACCGGCACCTTGGCGTGTAACGCCGTCTGTCTGTCATGGCCGGCGCAAGCCCGGCCATGACAGTGAATCCGGGCTTATGCCTCGAGCTTCACGTACTCGAAGTCACCCGGCTTGTTGTCGATGCCAATGCGCGGCGGCGCGATCCATGATGCGAACGCACCAGGCGCATGCACCGGCCGCATCAGGCTTTCGACGAATTGATTATCATCGGCGGACGGCAGCATCGCCTCCTTGCGCGCCTGCCACTGCTCATCGCTGAGCAGATTGCCGTCCGTGTCGGCGTGGATCGCGGCGAACTCGCCAATGCGACGGTTGAACGCGACGTGCGGCAGACGCAGGCGGAATTCCAGGCCTGCCCGTTCCAGCACGCGATTCCAACGCGTCACACCCGCGTTGGCGTCTTCCACGAAATCGTCGCGAAGCCGCATGTTGAGTGCCGAAAGCGCCGGCACGTCCTCCTGTACGATGCTGCCTTCCTTCAGCCGCAAGACTGGATAGGTCGCGTTGGTCAGCACGTGATCGTCGGTCAGCTTATCCTCGCGATAGCGCCCCTTCAGGCCAGCATTGAAGGCGTTTGCCGCATTCGTGCTGATCTCATTGCCGAACAGGTCCAGGGTCAGCGAGAAGTGCAGGTTCGCCTTCTTCTGCAGTGTCGGCAGGTCGATCACACCCAGCGAGCGGACACGCTCAATGTCGGTGGGATCATCTATGCCGGCCTCGCGCATTGCATCGCACGTGCGCTGCACGATCCGCTGAACGCCGGTCTCACCGACGAACATATGGTGCGCCTCCTCGGTCAGCATGAATCGGCACGTGCGCGACAGCGGATCGAAGCCTGACTGCGCCAGCGCAGCCAACTGCATCTTGCCGTCACGGTCGGTGAAGAAGGTGAACATGAAGAACGATAGCCAGTCCGGTGTCGCTTCATTGAAGGCGCCGAGCATGCGCGGGCTGTCCCGATCGCCCGACCGGCGACGCAGCAGCTCCTCCGCCTCTTCGCGGCCGTCGCGACCAAAATATTTTTGCAGCAGGTACACCATCGCCCAGAGGTGCCGCCCTTCCTCGACATTCACCTGAAACAGGTTACGCATGTCGTAGAGCGAGGGCGCCGTGGCACCGAGGTGGCGCTGCTGCTCGACCGATGCCGGCTCGGTATCACCTTGAATCACAAGCAAGCGGCGCAGCATTGCACGATATTCGCCGGGTACCTCTTGCCACGCCTTCTCGCCCTTGTGCGCGCCGAACGGAATTATCCGTCCCTCCACCGCTGGCGCCAGCAGAACGCCCCAACGGTATTCGGGCATCCGCACATAGCCGAACTTCGCCCAGCCTTCGGAACCGACGCCGACAGCAGTACGCAGATAGACAAGCCGATCCTGGAACCCTTCGGGTCCCATCTGCTGCCACCAATCGATGTAGCCGGGATACCAGGTCTCCAGCGCCTTGCGTACACGTTGATCCTCGTTCAGGCCGACATTGTTCGGAATCAGCCCGTTGTAATCGACTGCCGTTCCATCGGGCATGCTATGTACTCCTGCTATCCGTCATGGTCGGCCTTGTGCCGACCATCACACTCGCTCCGTATCATAGTTTGGCCGCAGCCCGCTGCCGTATCGCTTCAACGAACCTTCCTCGCCGACTGCGCTTGGCCGTTGAAAGACCCAGTTCTGCCAGGCGGTCAGGCGGCCGAAGATCCGCGTCTCCATCGTTTCCGGGCCTGCAAAACGAAGGTTGGCTTCCATCGCCGTCAGCGCATCGGGTGAGAACGAGGCACGTTCCTCCAGCATCAACCGCACTTCGTCGTCCCAATCCGTCTCGTCATAGGCGAAGGTCACGAGTCCCAAATCCTCCGCCTCATCGGCGTCGATCACCTCACCAGTACGCTCGCGCACTTCCGCGAAACTGTCCGGCTCGCCGAGGAACCGCGTCGCCAGACGGGTCAGGCCGTTGCCCATCGGATACGCGCCGAAATTCAACGCGGAAAGCTGCAGGCTCGCCGCCCCGCGATTGTCGCCACTCGCCGTTCCGGAGAACATGACCGTACGATCCGCCGCGAACAACAATTCGGCCAGCGTCCCCGCGAAACAGCCTCCCGGTTCGATCAACGCAACCAGGCTTCGCGATGTCACATCCACGCGCTTGAGCACACGCTTCCAATAGAGCCGGATCTCGCGGACCAGCCAGTCGTCCTTGTATGCCTCCAGCAGCTCATCTGCCTGCATCGCAGTGGTGGCATCACCCTCTGACCGCAGCACGAGGAGACCAAGCGTTGGCTCGTTCAACCGCAGATGCAGAAGGGCATCGTCCAGTTCGCGTGCGACCACCAGTGGCCAGAACTGTGCGCCAGCCGCATGTATGCCTGCTAGGTCGCGTGGCAACGCAGCATCCGGCCCAAGGATCGTCACCGTCGCGCGTCGTGCTCTGCGGTCGAATGCCACGCGAACATGCGAATACGTAACGCCATCTTCGGCGAAGTCACGTTCCAGAGGCGTCAGCACGATCCCCTTTGCGTCTGGCGGACGATCGGACAACCCAGCCATGGTCAGAGCACGCTCACGCAGCTTTGCTTCCCATGCTGACGGTGGAACCACCTCGTCCACCAGCCGCCAATCCATCGCCCGGCGGCCACGCACACCTTCCTCGGTCGAACAGAAGACATCCGCGCGGTCGCGGCGCACCATCCGCTTGTCCGTCAGCCTGGTCAGCCCGCCGGTACCGGGTAGCACTGCGAGCAACGGCAACTCGGGCAATGCCACGTTGGAACGACGGTCATCGATCAGCAGGATGTGCTCCGCGGCCATCGCGAGTTCATAACCACCGCCTGCCGCGCTGCCGCTGACCGCCGCCAGCCAACGCTGGCCGGAGTTCGCACTCGCATCCTCGATGGCAAGCCGCGTCTCATTGGTGAACTTGCAAAAATTCACCTTGTGGCCGTGTGATGCCTTGGCGAGCATGCGAATATTGGCGCCGGCGCAGAACACGCCCTCCTTGCCTGAACGCAGAACGACGCAACGGACTTCCGGATGTTCAAACCGCAGGCGCTGCACGGCGTCCGCCAGCTCGATGTCCACAGCAAGATCGTAGGAATTCAGCTTCAGTTCGCAGCCTTCGAACAGACCACCGTCCGGATCGACGTCCATGGTCAGCGTCGCCACTGGTCCGTCGAAGTTCAGGCGCCAGTGCCGGTAGCGGCTCGGATCGGTCTGGAAGTCGATGCGCTTCATACCGTCTCCTGGGACAACACTTGCTGCACAAATGGCACAATGAGGTTTAGCGTGGATTGTTTCGCTTCAAGATGTGGCGCGTGGCGGGCACCAGGAATGAGATGCGTCTGCAAGGGGCATCTCGCGGTGCGTTCCAGCACGCGAAGCTGTTCGGGAGTGCCGTAAGGATCGGCTTCGCCCTGCAAGGCCAGAACCGGAACGCGAATGCGCGCAACATAGTCGGTGATGTCGAAATCCCGAAAGCGCGGATCGAGCCAGGCATCATTCCAGCCACGAAAGGCGCCGTCCACGTCACTGTGGTATCGCGCCAACCGCGAACGTAAGTCGCCCTGCTCGAATGCCTGCTTGATCGCGGCGATGCTGGCGATATTGAGGTCCTCGACGAAGAAGTGCGCCGCCATCATCACCACGGCAGCCACGCGCTCGTCGTGTACGCCGCCAGCATAAATCGCGGCAATTGAGCCGCCATCGGAGTGCCCGACCAGCACGGCACGCCGTACACAAGCAGTATCCAGCACACGCGGCAGAACCTGAAGCGCCTCATCGCGCATGTAACTCATCGGCCGAGGCAGCGTCACAGGATCTGAAGCACCGTAGCCGAAGCGTGAGTATGCAAACACTCCGCAGCCGGTCGCGCTCGCCAGTGCCTCGGGAAAATCCCGCCACAATGCAACGCAGCCCAAGCCTTCGTGCAGCAGCACGAGTGTCGGCGCTTCGTCGGGCCCCGGTCCCCACCGCCGCGCCTCGAACCGTCTCCCCTCCACAACCATGCTGATCGAGCAACCGTTCATGATGCGCGCAGCCGGAAACGCTGGATCTTTCCCGTCGCCGTCTTCGGCAAACCATCGACAAATTCGATCCAGCGCGGGTATTTCCATACCCCAATCCGCTCCTTCACATGCGTCTTCAGCAGCTCCTTCACGGTTTCCGGGTCCTGCTGCTTTGCCGCATCCTGCAACACCACGAACGCCTTCGGTTTGGTCAGCCCATCGCGATCCTCTGCTCCGACGACCGCGGACTCAAGCACCGCCGGATGGGAGACCAGCGCCTCTTCAACCTCAAACGGCGATACCCACACGCCGCTCACCTTCAGCATCTCATCCGTGCGGCCGCAGAACCGGAAATAGCCATCATGATCGCGGATATAAGTGTCGCCAGTGTGCGTCCACTCGCCGCGGAACGTGCGTCTGGTCTTGTCACGCTGGTTCCAATAGCCCTCGGCTGCGGATGGACCGCGAATCACCAGTTCACCGGCTTCGCCATGAGGCACACGCCCACCGTGCTCATCAAGGATAACCGCATCGTATCCAGGCACGGGCTTGCCTGACGTTCCGTAGCGGATGTCGTCCGCACGGTTCGACACGAAGATGTGCAGCATCTCCGTCGAACCGATCCCATCGAGGATATCGACGCCCACCATGTCGGACCACCGCTTGCCGATATCGGCGGGCAATGCTTCGCCCGCCGATATGCAGCGGCGCAGCTTAAGCGATCCTGCCCCAGGCCCGATGCGCGGATTTGCCAGCATCGAAGCAAACAACGTGGGCACACCGGCAAACATCGTCGGCTGATACCGCTCCATGGTATCGATGACTGCGTCAGGCGTCGGCCGATCGGGCAACAGCACGGCACTGGCGCCGACCGACATCGGGAAGGTCAGGGAATTACCAAGGCCGTAGGCATGGAACGCTTTCGCGGCGGAAAAGATCACATCGTCGTGGCGGATCTGCAGCACCTGGGCGCCATAGGTATCGGCCGTCGCGCGCAGGCTGCCATGCACGTGGCGGACTCCCTTCGGCGCTCCAGTCGAACCAGACGAGTAAAGCCAGAACGCCACCTCGTCAGACGGTGTGATCGCCGTCGGTGTTGATGGATCGCCCCGCGACAGGAACTCACCCAACGCGATCTGGCGGGCATCATCGATGGCGGCCGGAATGCCGCCGTCCGGCTGAGCGATGATGATGTGCCGCAATTCGGGGATGCTGTGCAGGACCGGCAGCAATGGAGCAACGAGCGGTGCCGAGATCACCAGCGCCTCGGCGCGGCTGTCCGCCAGGATGTATCCGATGATTTCGTGCGTCAGCAGCGTGTTGATCGGCACCGGCACGATGCCTGCCCGGATCGCACCCCAGAACGCGACCGGGAAATCGACGGTATCGAGCAGCAGCAGCGCCACACGCCGTTCGCGCCACACGCCGGCGGCACGCAATGCGCCGGCAAAGCGCCGGGTCGCATCCGCAAGCGCCCCATAGCTGAGGCTTCGCCACGGGTCCTGGAATGCCACAGCCGCACCACGGCCCTCGTTGGCATGGCGATCGACGAAATACCCGACGGCATTGCCGTTTTCCGACGCATTGGACATCCGCCACTCCTTCCGCGGCATCTATAGCACCCGCTGCCTCGCTCGTTGACCGCCTGCCCCGCACGCCTGATGCTGGCGCATGGCTCGGGTAACCGTGATCGACCATCCGCTGGTGCAGCACAAGCTGACGCTGCTGCGCGACCGAACGACACCGACAGCGCATTTCCGTCAGCTCGTGCGGGAAACGAGCCTGCTGCTCGCCTATGAGGTATTCCGCGACCTGCCGCTCGACAGCGCTCCAATCGATACGCCGCTCGAACCCATGATGGCGCCACGGCTGGCCGGCAAGAAACTGTGCTTCGTTTCCATCCTTCGCGCGGGCACCGGCATCCTGGATGGCATGCTGGACCTGGTGCCCTCGGCGCGGGTCGGCCATGTCGGCCTCTACCGGGACCCCGCGACACTCCAGGCGGTGCAGTACTACCTGAAGCTGCCGGACGATGTAAGCGAGCGGCTATGTGTCGTGGTCGATCCGATGCTGGCCACCGGCCATTCCGCTATCGCGGCGGTTGCTCGGCTGCGCGACTCAGGTGTGGCGCAAATCCGCTTCGTGTGCCTGATCGCCGCGCCCGAGGGGCTGGCGGCATTGGCCAAAGACCATCCCGACGTGCCGGTATTCACCGCCGCGATCGATCGCGGACTGGATGAGCACGGGTATATACGCCCGGGCCTGGGCGACGCGGGCGATCGGCTGTTCGGCACGAAGTAGTCAGCCCGTCAGCGCACGCACGACGGCAACCAGCGTTGCGTCGGTTCCCCTGCCGCCCACGATGGACAATCCGATCGGCAAGCCGTCGATCTCGGCGCCGGGCAGATTGACCTGCGGCACCCCGGTCAGTCCTCCGTGCGAGCAGAGACACGAAATGCGTTCGCGCAACGGACCAATGATAGGCAACGGCAGCCCCTTCTTCGGCGCCGGAAATGGAGTTGTCGGCAGACACAGGATCGTGCCGGGCGGCAGCAGGTAGGTCATTCGGCCTCTGGCCTCCTGGCGCATCAGCTCCGCCCAGCTTCGTTCAGACTCGCTTATCATGGAACCCATCATCAGCCCACGCGCAACGTTGAACGCCATGCGCGGGTTGTCGCGCTCTACCCACGGCCTGAACGTCTGCCATGCCTCCACCGGCTGCAGCGTGCGCTGCGCGCGCGACCAGACCGACAGGCCCTGCGGCGCCATAACTTCATCGCGCACATTGCCAATGAGAGATGCGAGGCGATCGACAATCGGCTGCAGCGCCGCAGCCACCTCGGCATCGGCGAAACCGAACGCGTCAACAGCGACAATCAGGCGCGTCGGGAGGACGTCCGGGATCGGCTCGCCCAGCATCACACCGGCAACGCGCGCAAACGTCGCCGCGTCGCGGGCAAACCAGCCGATTGTGTCCGAGGTCGGCGCCTGCGGCAGCATTCCCGTCACGTCGAGGCGCCCGTGGGTCGGGCGGATGCCGTACAGACCACAGAAGCTGGACGGCACACGCACCGAACCACCGGTATCCGTGCCCAGCGCGGTGTCGCACAGCCCAGCGGCGACAGCAGCAGCAGAGCCGGACGAGGAGCCTCCGGGCACACGATCCGGGGCCTTGCTGTTGAGCGGAGTGCCATCGAACGCGTTCTCGCCGAGGATGCCGAGGGAGACCTCATCGGTGATGGTCTTGCCGATCAGCGTCGCGCCAGCATCCAGCAGCGTCTGCACCGCCCAGGCGTGACGCATAGGGACGGGGTGCGTACGAGCCCAATCATGATTGCCCCCGCCGGTCGGATAGCCGGCGACATCGAACAGGTCCTTTGCTGCGAATGTCAGACCGCGGAGCGGTCCATGCGCCGCGCCTTCAATGGTGGCGCGCGGTCCAGGGACGAAGGCGTTGATCGCGTCGGTCATCATCTGTCTCGCTGGCTGGGAGGTGTGACGGCAACAAGCGGCTGGCTTACAATGCCTGCGGACCCAAGGGAGTGAAACACATGGCCGACAACGGACAGACGATCATCGATCTCGATCGGAAGCGTATGCAGGCGATGGCCAACAAGGACATCGCAACCCTGAACGACGTGTTGGCCGATGACCTGATCTACACTCATTCATCGGCGCGGCTCGATACCAAGCAGAGCCTCATCGGCAACATGCAGTCCGGCTCGACCGTCTATAATGC
Organism: uncultured Acetobacteraceae bacterium; assembly: GCA_964427005.1. GTDB lineage: Bacteria > Pseudomonadota > Alphaproteobacteria > Acetobacterales > Acetobacteraceae > JAMXLO01. Next base: position 4,023 of record CAYRTL010000028.1, on the reverse strand, counting down.
GGTGGAACCGTCAGATGTGAAGGCGCAGGATCTCGGCAGCGCTGTGGTTCTTACCGGCGTGGCGCGCATCCAGGTGACGTCGGGCGGCAAGCCGAACGCTTTCGCCGTGCGATTCACCGATGTGTACGCAAATCGCGGCGGCAAGTGGCAGATGGTCGCGTGGCAATCGACGCGCCTGGCTGAATAATCAGCCAACTGTCATTGCGAGGAGCTTTAGCGACGAAGCAATCCCCATCGTTGTTGCGCACCCATGTGGGGATTGCTTCGTCGCTTCGCTCCTCGCAATGACAGCTATGCGGCCATTTTCACACGCGCATCTTCCCGCACCATCGCCGCGCCCTTCTCCGCGATCATGATTGTCGGCGCGTTCGTGTTGAGCGACGTCACCGCGGGCATGATCGATGCGTCGATAACGCGCAGGCGTTCCAGTCCGTGTACCCGCAGCCGATCATCCACAACCGCCAGAAGATCGCGGCCCATCTTGCAGGTGCAGGTTGCATGGAAAACAGTACCGCCGGTCTGCTTCGCATAGTGCAGCAGCTCATCATCAGTCTGCACATCCTTGCCCGGCACCGTCTCGGCGACCACGTATTTCGCCAGCGCCGGCGCGGCAAACAGTCGTCTGATCCATCGCAGTCCGCCGATAGCCGCGCGACAATCGGTCTCGTCACTGAAGTAGCGCGGATTGATGATGGGCTGCTCATCCGGCTGAGGTGACCGCGCCTCCACATATCCTCGGCTGAGCGGGCGCATCTGCCACATGCCGCAGGTCATTCCCGGCACGGTGTCCAATTGACGGGAAGCACCCGCCGCGTAGCTGCCATGTGCGAACAGGCATTGCACGTCGGGTGTGGCGGACTCGGGCAGCACTTTCACGGATGCCGCGACCAGCGAGGCCGCGTAGGTCAGTATCCCATTGCCAGTCGCAAGGTAACGGATCACCTGCCCTGCCAGTCCTAGTCCGCGGGATTGCTGGTTCAGGCTCGCTGCGCCCCGCACGTTGCAGGATATGCGGGCCAGGTAGTGGTCCTGCATGTTGCGTCCAACGCCACGCAGCGCATGGTGCACATCGATGCCGACACGGCCCAGATGATCAGGATCACCGACACCGGATAACTGCAGAATGTGTGGCGAGCCGATAGCGCCCGCCGCAAGGATAACCTCGCGGGCCGCTTCGACACGTTGCATGCTGCCATTGCGCGCATACTCCACTCCAATCGCGCGCGTGCCGTCGAACAGCACCCGATGCACCAATGCGCCGGTGATCACCTGCAGATTGGGCCGCCTCAACGCGGGTCGCAGATAGCTGCGTGCCGCACTCGCGCGACGCCGTCCGCCTCTCGTCTGCTGTACCCAGCCAACGCCATCGCCCGCGCCCGCCGCCAGATCGTTGACGTCCTCGCGGTACTCGCAACCGAGTTGCTTCGCCGCTTCAACGGCCGAGCGGCATAGCAGCGGCTTGTCGCGGCCATGCGACGTGAACAGCGGACCGCCCTTGCCATGGACAGCATCCTCCTTGCCCTCCCAGTTCTCCGCCTTGCGGAAGAACGGCAGCACGTCGTCCCACGACCAACCGCGATTGCCGAGTTGGGCCCAATGGTCGAAGTCTTCAGGCTGGCCACGCACATAGATCATGCCGTTGATCGAGCTGGACCCACCGAGCACGCGGCCACGGGGATAGTTGATGGCCCGGCCGTTGGTCCCTGGATCAGCTTCGGCCTTGAAACCCCAGGTGAGCGTCGGATGTTCCAGCAGCTTCATGTAACCTGCAGGGATGTGGATCAGCGGGTTCCAATCCCGCCCGCCTGCTTCGATCAGCACGACACGGGCCGTCGGATCCTCGGTCAGGCGGTTGGCGAGGACGCAACCAGCCGAGCCCGCGCCGACAATGACGTAGTCAGCCTGCATGAGGCGTTCCCCCCAATCAGCGATTTACCGTGCATTTAGCGCGTCTAGGACAATGTGGGAACGCGCGTGCCGCCGCCCGATTGCGCGCAACAGCCTCGTGCCATAGCGTCCTTCCTGGTCACTTCCGGGAGAAGCGTCAGCATGCGTGGCAGGCTGGCAGGAATTAGCTGTGTTCTGTTCTTGGCTGGCACTTTTGCCGCTTCGGCGGACGTCATCGATGGCCATTGGTGCCATCCGGACGGCAAGCGTATCTCCATCCAAGGCCCTGCCGTTGTCACCCCGAACGGCAGCCACATTCAGGGTGAGTACTCGCGCCACTTCTTCAGCTACGTGACGCCTCCCGCCGAACCAGGAGCAGGCCAGACCGTCTCAATGGCTCTGATCAACGAGGACACGGTGCATTTGCGCGTCGGCAGCACTCCTACATACTCGTCGGACGGGCCGATGCAGGTGTGGCACCGCTGTGGGCCACCGACGAGCTGACGCCAGACGCAGGACTGAACAACATGCCTGATGATGCACCGACACCGCGCGCCCAGCAGACGGAGCCAGTCGGCTGGGAGCCTGAGCTCGCTGAACTGCGCGCGCGCATTGCGCTGGCAAAGCAACTGGGCGGTGCGGAACGGGTCGAGCGCCAGCACAAGGGCGGCCGGCTTACGGTCCGCGAGCGGATCGATCGCATGCTGGACGCCGGCAGCTTCCACGAGATCGGCGCGATCGCCGGCAAGGCGACCTACGATGCAGAGAGCCGGCAGATCGTCGCATTCACCCCGGCGAATTGCGTGTTCGGCCGCGGCACCGTCGATGGCCGCCCCGTGGTCATCGCGGGCGATGACTTCACTCTGCGCGGCGGTTCGGCGGATGCATCGATCAAGGGCAAGCCGAAGATGTCGGAGCAGATCGCTGCGGAGTTCCGCATGCCGATCATCCGGCTGATCGAAGGCTCGGGCGGCGGCGGATCGGTGAAGACGATTGAGACGACTGGCCGCGCCAATCTGCCAGGTGGACTGTCGGAGACCACCTCGTTCGATCTGGTGGCCAACAATATGGGGCTGGTGCCGGTGGTGGCACTCGGCCTGGGTTCGGTAGCGGGACTTGGGGCCGCGCGGCTCGCCGCCAGTCACTACTCGGTCATGGTGAAGGAGATCTCCGCTGTGTTCGTTGCCGGCCCGCCTGTGGTGGAGCGGCTGGGCGAGCCGCGCACCAAGCAGGAATTGGGCGGCTGGGAGGTGCAGCTTGCCTGTGGTGCCGTGGATCACGCCGTAGATACAGAGGACGAGGCGTTCGAGGCCGCACGGCGGTTCCTGTCGTACTTGCCGAGTTCGGTCTGGGATGTGCCGCCGCGCGTCCGCAACTGGGACGATCCGGAAAGGCGCGAGGAGTTTCTGATCGCCGCGGTGCCGCGTGAGAAGAAGCAGGCCTATCACATGCGACGGATCATCGAGGCGCTGGTGGACAAGGGCAGCTTCTTCGAGATGGGCCGGCTGTTCGGCCGGCCGATCATCACCGGGTTCTGCCGCCTCGATGGGTGGCCGGTTGCAGTGATGGCGGGCGATCCGCTGTTCCACGGCGGCGCGTGGACGGCTGACGCGTGCAACAAGATCATCCGCTTTGTGGATATGGCACAGACGTTCCACCTGCCGATTGTGCATCTGGTGGACTGCCCGGGTTTCCAGGTGGGACTTGCGGCGGAGAGTAGCGCGGTCATTCGCTGGGGTGTGCGCGCGTTGTCGGCGATCAATCAGACAACCGTACCGTGGTGCAGCATCGTCGTACGCAACTGTTACGGAGTCGGAGGTCTCGGCCATCAACCGGTGAGCCATCTCTGTGTCCGGTATGCGTGGCCCTCGGCTAGCTGGGGATCGCTTCCGTTGGAGGGTGGGATCGAGGCGGCGTATCGCGCGGAGATCGATTCCGCCCCTGATCCGCAGGCGAAAATGGACGAGATCGAAGCGCGGCTGAATCGCCTGCGTTCGCCATTCCGCACGGCGGAGCCGTTCTGGGTGGAGGAAGTGATCGATCCGCGCGAGACTCGCCGGTTGTTGTGCGACTTCGCCAACATGGCTGCACCGCTGCGGACCCCGGGTCCATCGGCGTTCACGATGCGGCCCTAGC
>CAYRTL010000027.1:15954-45903 GCA_964427005.1 uncultured Acetobacteraceae bacterium | reverse complement strand
CGACGGCGGCGGCGCGCTGATCCTGACCTCTGCGGATCGCGCCAAGGATTTTCCGACCAAGCCCGTGTACATCCTCGGCACCGGCGAGAGCGTCGAGACGCCGATGGTGAGTCAGATGGAAAGCTTTACCAGCTCACGCGCGTTCAGCGTCGCGGGGCCGACAGCGTTCCGCGAGGCTGGAATCAAGCATAGCGATGTCGATCACCTGATGATCTACGACGCCTTCGCGCATCTGCCGCTGTTCGGACTGGAAGATCTGGGCTTCGTGCCGCGCGGCGAAGCGGGCCGCTTCATTGCCGAACGCAATACGGCGCCGGGGGGCAAGCTGCCACTGAATACCAACGGCGGCGGACTGTCCTACATGCACTCGGGCATGTATGGCATGTATGCGCTGCAGGAGAGCGTTCGGCAGATGCGCGGCATCGCACCAGCGCAGATACCGGGCGCGAAGATTTCCGTCTGCCACGGCGTCGGAGGCATGTTCGCGGCATCCGGGACGATCATCTTTAGTAATCAGAAGCCGTAGCCGATGTCGGACCACCTGTTCTCCGATCTGAAGGTCATCGACTGTGCAAGCTGGATCGCGGGGCCGGCTGCCGCGACGATCATGTCGGACTTCGGTGCCGATGTAATCAAGATCGAGCCACCCGGTGTCGGCGACCCGTGGCGCGCACGCAGTGCCAGCGGTGCGCCGAATGATTACTACTGGCAGCACACGGCGCGGAACAAGCGCAGCCTGGCGATCGACCTGAAGCACGAAGCCGGCCGCGCGGTGCTGTACAAGCTGGTCGCCGGAGCCGATGTGTTCGTCACCAACTTTCCACTGCCGGTGCGCGATCGATTGAAACTGGCACCGGATGACCTGCTGCCGCTGAATCCTCGGCTGATCTACGCCTCGTTCACCGCCTATGGCGAGGCGGGCGATGAAGCGGCGAAGACCGGCTTCGATTCCACAGCCTATTGGGCGCGAACCGGACTGATGGATGCCGTGCGTGCGGATGTGGATACGCCGCCGGCGCGTTCGGCGCCCGGCATGGGTGATCATCCCAGCGCCACTGGACTCTACGCCGCCATCGTCACCGCGCTGTATCGACGCGAGAAGACCGGCTGCGGCGGTGTGGTGCGGTCGTCGTTGCTGCAGAACGGCCTGTGGGCAAACGCCTGCTTCGTGCAGACCCGTCTGTTCGGCGAGCCGGTGCCGCATCGGCCGCCACGCGAGGCGGCGCCGAATGCGCTCGCCAACCACTACCAGTGCCGCGACGGCCGCTGGTTCATCATGGCGCTGTTCAACGAACAGCGTCAGTTGCGCCCGCTGCTCAATGCCATCGGCCGCGAGGATCTGACCGACGATCCGCGCTTTGCCACACCAGAGGCGCGCAAGAAGCACGCGGCTGAACTCGTGGTCGAACTCGACAAGGCATTCGCCCAGCGTGACATGGCGGAGTGGCGCAAGATCCTCGACGGCGTCGGCGTCACCTTCGGCGTGGTCGGCAAGACCGACGAAGCGATGGACGATACGCAGATGCAGGCGATCGGTGCGATCGTGCCATTTGCCGACGGCAAGACGCTGACGATATCATCGCCGTTCCACGTGGATGGTGAGCAGAAGGTTGCACCGCGCCGTGCGCCCAAGGTCGGGCAGCACACCGAGGAGGTGCTGCGCGACGCCGGCTATTCGGCGGACGAGATAGGGCGGCTGCGGTCGCTGGGTGTGTTGGCATAACCTGTCATTGCGAGGAGCGGAGCGACGAAGCAATCCCGGTCACGCGCAGGAGATTGCTTCGCTCCGCTCGCAATGACAGCCTTATCCGCAAGCCAGCGCGTAGATGTCCTTCACGCCTTGCGGCAGGTTCATCGACTGCCAGGTCTCGCCGCCGTCCTGCGTGCCGAACACCTCGCCGTCGTAGCGCGCGCCGAGATACACCTGCTTCGGATCGGTCGAATGCGTCGCCACTGACATGATCGTGCCGTGCACCTGCACCTTGTCGAAGCGCTGCCAGGTCTGACCCTTGTCCTTGCTGCGATACACCGCGCCGTCCTTGCTGGCCGCGGCCACGCTCAGAGCCGAATACAGCGTGCCCCGTTCGCTGCGTGATGCGACGATGTCACGGCCATAAGTCGTGGGCGAAAAGCGCCCCACCTCCATGTCCTGCCATGTGTCGCCATCATCGGCGGTGCGGAACAGACCCATGCGTACCGCAACGATCACCGCATCAGGGTCCGCCGGATTGATGGCGATGGCATGGCCATCGAGCATTCCTTCATCCGACGTATCGCTGACGATCTTGCTCTTGAGATGCGGCAGCTTCGCCAGGCGGACCAGATCGGCGCTGCAGTCTTTCCAGGTCTCGCCGCCATCGGTGGTACGCATGACGCCACCGACCTCGAGCGCGGCAAAGATCGTGCCCGGTTTGCTTGGATGCTGCGCCATGCGCATCACGCGGCATTGGAACGGCATCACGCAGCGGGTCGGCATGTGCGGGTCGGCCAGGCGTTTCCAGGTCTCACCGCTGTCCTCGCTGCGATACACCGCGACCGGAGAGCCGCCCGCATAAATCAGTTTCGGATCGCCTGCATCGACCAGGAACGACCAGATCTCCATGGCCTTATCGGGGAAGTTGGTACGCTGGAAAGTCTTGCCGCGATCGGTGCTGCGATACACGCCGTCATGCGTACCGGCGAGCACGATGTTTGGATCGGTCGGATGCACGAACACCGTGTTGCTGTTATGCTCACTGATCACGTGTTCCCACACCCCGGTCTCCGCCGGGCGACGAAACACGCCGACGGCGCCCTTGTCGTTGGCGCTGCGGCCTACTGTGCCAGCCACACTGGCATAAACATTGGCTTGGCTCGCCATGCTCGTTTCTCCCTGTCCTGACGTGCCATCAGGCTAGGCGCTTTCCAGGCAGGTGGGAATATCGGGTAAATCTGACACACGTCGGCCGGATATGGCTGAGAAGATTGCCAAGCCTCGCGCACTCGGCTGCATTGCCGCTATCAGGCACTTGCCCAGGAGGCGCTCGATGCAACGCTTTACCCTGTACGGCAGCCCACATTCGCTTCCCACTTACAAAGTGGCGTTGATGCTACGGATATCGGGCGAGCCGTTTGCATTCCGATATGTCAGCTTTCAGAAGGGGATGCATAGGACACCCGAGTTTCTTGCTCTCTCGCGCTGGGGGCAAGTTCCTGTGCTGGTTGACGGCGTACGCGTCCATGTCCAGTCCGCGGCCATCGTCGAGCACCTGTCTGAAACTCTCGACCGCTTTCGGGGTCCGGATCCAGCGGCACGACAGGCGGTACGGGAATGGCTCTATTGGGACGTAGACGCGCTCTTCCCCGCCATTTTTGGCTGCTATGCAGCGGAGCTCGATCGCAAGAAACTGCTGCCACTGAACATTGATCCGGCCATCGCAGCGTTCCGGCATAAGGGGGCCGAAACAGCAATCCAGTCGCTGGATGGACACCTCAAGCCCGATGCGTTCCTCTGCTCCGCCATTCCGACGGTTGCCGACATATTCTGCCTGGGGGATGTCTCGTTCGCCGAAGTGTGCGGCTTCGATCTTGGACGATGGCCGAACGTGGCTGCGTGGGCGGCCCGTCTACGGGCGTTACCTGGCTTCGTCCGACCCTTCGATCTGTTGCCGATGCACGACGCAACGCTTTAAGTTCTCACGGCGTCAGTGGCCGGCCCTCGCGACCGGCCACCATTCAGCCCAGCGCCGCCAGCGCCTCAGTTCGTCAGATTGTAGAACTTCGCCGCGTTGTCGCAGGTGATCTTGCGCACGTCGTCGGCCGACAGTCCCTTGAACTGCTCGTCGATATACTTGGTCGACTCCGGCCAGATGCCGTCGGTGTGCGGATAATCTGACCCCCACATCAGCGTATCCACGGTCATCAGATTGTTCACGTTGAGCAGCTTCGGCCCGATCGGATCGAACTGGAACGTTGCCTTGCACTGGCGCTGCCAGTACTCACTCGGCTTCAGCTTCATCAGATCGCGGAACCGGTCCTCGAACTCGAAGTCCATGCGATCGAGCGCATAGGGAATCCAGCCGATACCGCTTTCGCCGAATGACACGCGGAGCCGCGGATAACGCTCGAACACACCGGCGCCCATCATCGCTGCGAGGATGTGGATCAACCCCATCTGAAACGCTGATACGCCGGTGAACATCGCGGCGCGGCGTACCTGGCCGGACGTCATTTCACGGGCACGCGGTGGCGTGGTGGGGAAGGTGTGGAAATGCAGCGGCAACTGCACCTCATCGACCGCCTTCCACAGCGGCTCCCAGCACGGATGCCACATCGGCTCCATGTCCCAGGAGCACGACAGCTCCAGCCCCTTCAGGCCCATCTTCGCGCAGCGATGGATCTCCTGTACCGCCCAGTCGATGTCGCCGTACGGCAGACAGGCCAGACCGATATGGCGGTCCGGATAGTGGCTGCAGAAATCCTTCAGCCAGTCATTGTAGATCCTGAACATCTCCGCCGCCGCTTCATGGTCCTGCAGCTTCGACGCAGAACCCAGAATGCCGAAGATCACCTCGGCATCGACGCCGTCGCGGTCCATGTCTTTGGCGCGCAGATGCGGGTCGCTGACGCGGCGGATATCCTTCTGGCCATCGGCAAACAGGCCGGTCTCCGCCATGATGTCCACGCGCCTGTTCTGACCGGGCACGAGCTTCGCACCGCTCGGGCCAACGCCGTTCTTCAATCCGAAATTGGCGCCGCTCTTGGTGACCCACATCGGCCCATCAGGCCCGTCGGTCACGTAAGGCATGCGGTCCTTCAGCTCGCGCGACGCGTTCTCGGTGAACAGCGTCGGCGGCATCCATGGCATGTCGAGATGGCAGTCGGCAGAGATACGATTGTATCGCATGACGTTTCCTCCTACGGAACTGATCCCGTGGGAATTAGCTTCCGCCGGTTACCCGCGGCTGGCAAGCTTGCCGCGGGGCAGCGATCGACCGCCGACCCTAGTGGGCGAAGTTGTACAGCAGATAAGCGATGACGGCCCCGCCGGCGACGCCGACGAGTACAGGCGTGCTGGTCGCGGCCACCATCGCCGCCGCGCCGGTCGCAGCCGAGGGAACCACCGCGGCTGAACTGGTTATGCTTGAGCCGATGGTGGTCGCAGTCGCTGCCGCGCCGGATGTGTAAATCGAGCCTGCTACCCCACCCACGACTCCGCCCGCGACAGTTGCGCCCAGGCTGTCTGCCCGCGCCTGCAACGGTGCAACAGCCAGACTGGCCACCACTGCAGCATAAACAACAGTTCTCATTCGAAGGTCCCCCTCCCGGTCTGATGTGCCGGATCGAATGGCTTATGCATCAAAATGCAAGAAAAGTCAGCCAGAGAACATGGCCTTCAATCGCGGCACCAACTCGGTCGCATAGCGCTCGAGGTGCCGGTTCATCTGGTCCGGCCGGATGCCTGGCGGCACCGCCCAGCAGACGATGTCGGTCAGGCCATATTCGCGGATAAACGCGGCCATCTTGGCCACGCACTCATCCAGCGCGCCGACGATCCAGCCTTGCGGGATGCGCTGTTCCTCGGTGATGCCGGCGACGCCGCCATGCCCGCCGGACTCGGCGCGGAACTGGTTGTACAGTGCCATGCGCCGGCGCTCCGCCACGCGGATCGGGGCGAAGTCGCGTTCCGCATCGTCGGTGACGAGGCAGGAGCGAATGATGCCGACGCGGTATTTGCTGGGATCCCGCCCAGCCTGCTTGAGTGCTGCGTGCCATGGATCGAGCGCGCGGGCACGCGGGCCCTGCGGCAGCAGATTGGCGCCGAACCGCGCCGCCCGCAGCGCACCGGCTTCCGCCAGCGCTGCGACCCAGAGTGGCGGCCCGCCCGGCTGCACGTAGCCTGGCGTGATGCGCACGTCGGTGAAGTCGTAGCGCTTGCCTTGGAAGGAGAAGCGCTCGCCGGTGAACGCGCGGGTGAGCACCTCCAGGCCTTCGTCGGTGTAAGAGAGCCGGCGCGATTGCGGGATGCCGAAGCCGCGGAACTCGTGCACCGCGTAACCGAGACCAACGCCGATCTCCACCCGCCCGCCGCTGATGTTGTCCAGCACCGCAAGGTCCTCGGCCAGGCGGATCGGATGGTTGAACGGCAGCAGACAGACGTCGCAGGAGAACCGCACGTGACGGGTCCGCGCTGCCATGGCGGACGCGGCGGGAATCCACGACGGCAAATAGCCATCGTCCACGAAGTGGTGCTCGGTGAACCAGACGAGATCGAGGCCCAGGGAGTCGAGCCAGGTCACCTGCTCCAGGATGGCAGCGTAGAGGTCGGGCGTGCGCATCCCGGATTCCGGCGGATTGCGGAAGTCATAGACGACGCCCATGCGAAGCGGTTGGGGCAATGACGAGTCCTCCTGTTGGTCGGAGACCCGCGTAGTCTATGCCTCGCCCTTCTCCCAACGCGATGCCTGCGCCCGCACCCAGTCCGCTCCTAGGGCGAGATCCGGGTCGAACGCTCGCATCACCGGCGCCATGATCTGGGCAACCAGATCCGGCCAGGCTTGCACCAGGCTCGCAACCGGCACCTGCAAAGTCGCAACACGATGGTCATCAGCGGCGGGACGCCGGTTGGCCCAGTTCGCATGCGGGTCGAACAGCTCGCGCCCCGCCAGGCCCCACCATTCGCAGCGGAAATACACCCGCCGCACACCGGCGAAGAACCGCGCCAAAGCCCGTGCATGGCAGATCAATTCGGCGATCTCCTGCGCGAGCACGTTCGGGCTGAACCAGGTTCCCGGCCGCATTCCCAGTTCGCTGTTCGCCCCCGTCTTGTCCTCGGCGTAGTCGCGCAGGATCGTGGCGAAGCCGCGCGGTGACAGGCGCCAGAAGTCCGCCGTTTCACTTGGCGGCCGATCGTGCAGCCAGGCTGTTTCGAGGAAGTCCGTTGCGCCATCGCCGGTGGCATCATCCGCCGCAAAGCGTGCCTTCACCGGCCGCCGGTAGGGTGGATCGAACATGTTCAGCACGCCGCGGAACATCGGCTGCAGCTCGAACACTACACGGCGCAGAAGTTCGGCAAGTTGCGCGTGCTCCAGCGTCTCCTGACCGACCAACTCGAAGCCGTAGGACAGTGCGTAGTGACGGTGCGTCAGATTGTCCGCGACAGGACTCAGCGGCACCAGCTTGAGGAAGGCACTATGAGCGGCGGCGTGCCAGGCCTCCAGGCGCTCAGCAAGCAAGGGAACGTGCTGGCGGCCTTCGATCGAGGCGTCGATCATCGCAAGCAGCGTCTCGCGATCCTGACGCACGCAGCGCCGGATCAGCGGCGCCCAGTCCTGTGGCGAGTCGATGCGAGCGGACTCCGGCCGAGGAACACCAATATACGGGCCCCGCGCATGAGCGGCATACTTGCGCGTGTAGTAGGCGCCGCGCTCGATCAGCCGGGTCTTGCCGACCAACGGACCATCCTGCCTGACGCAGACCGGCACCGGGCCGTGGCTGGGCACGCGAATCACGGGATGGATGTTGCCGAGAACCGAACGCAGCGTCGTCACCTCGCATCGAACCGGCGGATCGAGATAGGCGCGCACGATTGCGGCGACCTGTTCCGCACTGCAGTTCGTCCAGAACGGATGGGTGTCTTCCGGCGCCAGCGAGTCCTGGTGAAAACCATAAATGACATGACCGCCGCCATGATTGGCGAGGGCCGCGATGTCGCGCGCCAGCTCCGCTCGATCCTCGATGTTATGAAGGTTGCGCCAACTCTTGTACTCCACTTCGAGCGTCCGGCATGGCGCATTTATCAGCGCCTGGAGATCGCATGGCGGCGCGGCCGCGAATATGCCGCTCTCTGCGGCAGGCGCTCGGAACGGAGCGTGGACATCGTTTGCAGGTTCGATGTCATCGGCGGGCAGCGGTTCGACGGCTTCGGAAGGCATCGTGGATTGCACGATCTCGCTGGAGACGTGGCTAATGTAGCCAAACCGCCTGCAAACGTGCACACGAACTTGCGAGCCGATCTGCTCTAAGGCGTTATTATTACGTCAAAAATTGCAACAGGTGAGTTTCTCGCCTCTGGGGAATAACGTTGCGGTGTCCCAATACCGCATGCCGGCATGCTCAACCCGCCATAGTCAATATGGCCGGTAGCCGTAGGCATACGGCGCATAGTACGGCGGCGGATAATAGACGGGCGGCGGTGGGTAATAGGCCGGCGGCGCCACATAAACCGGAGGGAGGCCGATGAACACGCCGCCTCGCCAGCAGCAGCCCCAGCCGCCGCCACGCCAGCCCCAACCACCGTGATGCCACCCGTCGTGCCAGCCACCACCGCGCCATCCGCCGTGCCAATCGGCCCGCGCTACAGGCGCGCTGAGGATCAGCAGACTAGCGGCGAGCAGAGCCGCAACGCCCGGAATGCGGAATGACCAGCTTCGCATGGCGCAACCCTCCTTTGAGAACACGTAGACTTGACCCAAAGAGCGGCAGAGTTGTGGCGGACAACCTGCCCGATGAACGGCTGCCGTCGGATTACGGAAGGGGTCATTCCGGCGCAGAAGCTGCGCCAAGGACGATAGTGGCGCCTTCAGTTGCGGCCCAGGTCCCTGGCCGGCGTTTCGCGGCGGCCTCCGCAATCGCATCCATGGCAGCATCGTCGTGACTGGGATCATGGTGGAACAGCACGAGCTGGCGGACCCCCGCAGCATCGGCAAGATCGGCCCCCGCCTGCCACGTTGAATGTCCCCAGCCCAAACGGGTTTGATACTCCGCCTCCGTATAGCTGGAGTCATAGATCATGATATCGGCGCCCGCCACGAAACCACGCAGGCCGTCGTCGGGCCCATCCGCTGGGTGCTCAGTGTCCGTGATGTAGCAGACGCTCGCGCCGCCACTCTCAATCCGGTAACCGACCGCATTGCCAGGATGGCGCAAAGTCGTGGTCCTGATTCCAAGCTCGTCACGCAAGGACAGATCATCTCCTGCACTGAAATCATGGTATTCGATATGGGCACGAAATTCGCTTTCGATGTCGGGAAACAGCGGCCCGCGCCAACTGAGCGCCAGCACATCCGCGATGTTGGATGGCGGTCCCAAATGGCCTGCCCATAAACGGATGCGCGCCTTTGGATCGAACATCGGAGCGAAAAAGGGCAGCCCACAGATATGGTCGAGATGGGTGTGGCTGAGCAGGATATCGGCATGCACCGGAGCATCACGGGCGGCCAGTGCCGCACCGAGTGAACGGATGCCGCTACCCGCGTCGAGAATCAGGAGATGTGGTCCACAGCGCAACTCGACACAGAGGGTGTTGCCGCCGTAGCGGACCGTTTCTGGCCCTGGAGCAGGGAGGCTCCCTCGTACTCCCCAGAATCGCACGACCATGCTTCCGTCCTGCACCGCCTAATTCCTTGGCTCCGGGTTCTCCGAACCGACTAATACAGCTTCGGGCGTCAGTTCGCTAAGAAAACCACGCCAATCGCCTGCTGTGAGCTGCCTCACAGACTGGAATCCAGTCTGGTGCCATAAGCAACGCTGACCGCCATAGGGGAGCGGCAAATGGACAATTTCGCAGGACAGTCGAGTGTCGCGATTACTGCGAATAGCAGTGACGGCACTCCAGATGACAGGCTCGCGAGCATTCTGAAGGTCATCCCTCCGGATGGCCTGCTCGCCTCACTATCCGAACCCGACCTCTTGAGCCTGCTTCGGCAATCAACCATTCGCACGCTGCCACGGCAGCGTGTGCTATTCCGCCTGGGGGACGAAGGCCGCTCGGTCGTGCTGGTGCTGCAAGGATATGTGAAGCTGTCGACCACCGCCAGCAATGGTCGGGAGGTTGTGCTGGAAATCGCCGGGCCCGGCACGATGTTCGGCGAAATCGCCGTGCTGAGCGGCTCACCGCGCAAGGCGGATGCTACATGCCTGACCGCCTGCCGTGTGTTGGCGATCGACGGCGGGGCATTCCGCCGTGCACTTGCCCGTGCGCCGGAGGCAATGTTCGGCGCAATGCGCCTGCTCATACAGCGACTCTCGGCCACAACGGCCCGCGGCATGGACGCGGTGGCCTTGCCCGCACCAGTGCGCCTGGCGAAGGCTCTGCTACATCTGGCGGAACTTCATTCGCAGCGCTCTGGTGACGGCGTGCACATCGGCTTCCGCTTGTCCCAACGCGAGCTCGGCGCGATGACCGGCCTGATCCGCGAGAGCATAAACAAGCATCTGAAGGCCTGGCGCGCCGCTGGTTGGATCACACTGTCCGGAAGCGCCGTCACGCTGCGCGACGTCGGCGCACTGCAGGAGTTCGTACGTAATCACGAAGGGCAATAGAGCGTGATGACGTCAGGCGGGAATCCCATCGGCGCTCCTAGCCGGTGCCTGCATTCTCAACTTTGCCGGCGATTCGGAGCCACGCTCTAGCTTCTTCGTAGTCTGACGGACGCAGGGTCGTTTAACTCATGGCCGCCATGGTGCCTGGTATCGTGGCGCGCTCTTGCACCCGTCTGATGCCACTTCATTTGGTGTCATCCGGCAGCAGACGCGCCGAGGTCAGATCGGTGCCAATATTCTGGAATATGTTGACCAGCTCGGAAACGGAATGGGCTGCCGAGGTGCAGGCACTGGTTCCACCCACCTTGTCGGAGAAGAACTTCGACTCGTCGGATGCGATCCGCCGCATGGTCTCGCATGCAGATATGCGGGGCGAGTCGCTGCCGCAACTCGAGGACGATGACGTATCGGCGCCGTAAGCAATGGAATAGACCCATGTGCCTGCGTTCCTGGCCGCCTGAGCTCCGGTGATCGCCTGTTGGCATTGGTTGTTCCTCTTAGAGGTATCCATGTTGGTGGACGAAGCATTGGCATCGCCGTCACTGAGCAGGACGATCGCCTTCTGCACGTTTGATCGTCCGGTGCTGATAAGCTGGGTTTGTGCTGCGGTAATCGCGTCCGCGAAGAAGGTTCCGACCCCGCCGATGGCGGAGATCCCCTGTGTGCAGCCTAAGGCACCTCCGCGAGCCGCCTTGACCATATTGGAACCAGGATTGAGTGTGGATGCCGTGTTGGATACACGGTAATCATTCATCAATCCGAGCACCTTGTACACTGGCGGAGAAGGTGAGGTCTTGTAGCTGGCGATCTGCGGAGAGGGACTGTTCGAGCAGTCGTACTCATATTGCTGCTGCGCGGCGTTCTTGAGGCCTGGAAATACCATGAGCCCCACCTGATCCACCGTCGGCCAAAATCCGCTCAGCAAGGCTCGGACGCCAGCTAGCGCGCAATCCAGTCTTGACGCGTTCGATATCGAGCAACTGTTGTCCCTGTTGTTCATGGACTGTGTGGTGTCAACAATGATGATGACGTCGACCGGCTGCGATTTGCCGCCTTTCGCGCCGGCGGTGGAACTGGCGGCTATGTCGAACGAGCTGATCCCGAGGACCTTGGCGAAATACGTTGGGACTTTCGCCTGCTGCTTAACGGCGATGCCGTTCGATGGAGGACTTCCGGTACACGTTACGCCGATACTACCGAGGCATTTCAACTGGGGGTAGCCACTCACCATTGTAGCCTCAACGCCCGCACGGGCATTCTTTTGTCCGGCTACCGCGCTGTAGGATATCGCCGCAGCCACAGGGTCATTGCTTGAGCCGATGTTACGCGCTCCAGCGAGGGCTGCCGCGTCGGTCGATGCCTGAAGATGTCTCTGGGCGGCGATGACATTGCCGAGATCAACTGCGGTAGCGGCCATTCCGAGGAGGGCCACCATCGACGCACCGGCAGTCATGACCACGGTGCCTCTCCGATCAGCAATGAGTCTCCGGAAAAGCAAGAATGGATGTTGTCTCATTCGATGCTCTCCGTCGTCTGCGAGGTGAGCATGCAGCCTGGCGCGAAGTCATGCCCATAGAACTTCAGACTGCAGGGATATGACGCGATCACAGTGGCAGGCTGCCCTTGCTGGCTATTCAATGCAGCCTGGCACGCTGTGTTCGTCGCATCGGCTGGGGGATGACCACTCGCGCAAGCTGTACCATTCACCTGAAGCGTGATGGTGAGATTTGCCTTGGTGAGTGTCTGGGTTGAGCCGTACAGGCGGTTTACGGTGTCGGTCGTTGGTGTGGCGCTGCCGCGGCTGAGTGCGAACTGACGAGCAGCCACCTGCGTTCCGCCCGTCAGCATAATGTAGTTATTCAGAGTCAATCCCACCTGGATGATACCAAGCAGCACGAGAATGAGCGCAGGCGCAGCAAGGGCGAACTCCAACGCGGAGGAGCCTCGCCGGTCACGCGGCATACACCTTAAGCGGACAGCCATCGTATCAGGATCTGGATTCCAGTCCTGCTTTTAGCAGAACGAACTTTCTCAAAAGTTAGGCTACGATTTTGTTGCCAGGTGAGCGGTATGAGATGAGCCGCGCAGCCAATTCCCTGTCGGCGGTTCCTGACTGCATTAAGCAGTTCTAAACGAATGAACCATTAATACACGAAATGTGGCCCGACCTCTTGCAGGACGAAGAACCGATTGATGCAGGGCTTGGCAAGGCTGCTATTCGCGATCCTGGCATTTGGTTTGTCTAGCGCTTACGCCGCGAGTCCGGATGCTCCTAGGTCTGCCAGTTCCGCCGCAGAAGCCACGCAGCCTGCGGCAGCCGCCACGGGCAGTCGGCCCATCACCGTTCAGGCCGGCACCGGTTTGCTGCTGCGCCTGCCCCAGCCAGCAACCACGGTCATGTCGGCCGAACCCAATATTGCACGAGTGCAGCCGGCTTCACCGACCAGCCTGTTCCTGATGGGTGTCGCGGCAGGCCGCACGACAGTGATCGCGACAACGGAGACAGGCCAGGCGATTGTGCAATACGACGTCACTGTGACCCAAGCGGCGGGCGGTGCTGAATCTGCTGCCGCGGCGGCCACCATCAGCGCCGCGACGGCGCGAGCCATACAGGCAACCATTGCTCAGGTCGTGCAAGGTGCATCAGGCGTCCGCGTTCAAAATGCCGGAACCGATGTGATTCTTACCGGCACAGTGCCAAACGCTGCCGCCGCGCAGCAGGCGGAGGCGATTGCCCGCGGTTACATTGGCGACAAGGGAGGCGTACTGGACAACCTGACGGTTCTGGGTTCCATCCAGGTCAATGTCCGAGTGCGCATTGCCGAGATCAATCGGTCGGTCACGCGTCAGCTTGGGTTCAATTGGCAGGTTCTCGGCAACGGCAATGGCTGGCGCCTGGGTCTTCGCACGGGTGCTGCCGTGACCGGGACGATCTCGCCGCTGCTGCCACTCGGACTGGCACCACTGGCCGGCGCAACCGCGGCGCCCAATCAGTTCGGCGCCGGCTTCACGTCCGGGGTATGGGACGTCAACGGCATCATCGATGCGCTCGCCGGCGACCAACTGATCAGCATACTTGCCGAGCCAAACCTCACCGCTCTGTCAGGAGAAACCGCGAGCTTCCTTGCCGGCGGCGAGTTCCCTATTCCCATCGCTGGCAACACCACCGGCGGGCAGACCACGATCACCGTTGAATTCAAGACATTCGGGGTGAGCCTCGCGGTGGTACCGACCGTGGTGTCAAAAACCAGGCTCAACCTGCGCGTTCGCCCCGAGGTCAGCCAACTGACCACCAACGGCGCCGTCAGCGTCCCGCTAGGCACCGGAAGCTTGACGATACCCGCGCTGACCGTCCGGCGCGCCGAGACAACGGTGGAACTCGACAGCGGCCAGAGCTTTGCCATCGCTGGCCTGCTTCAGAAGAGCAGCCTCGACAACACCAATGCGTTGCCATGGATCGGCGAGGTGCCGGTACTCGGCGCGCTGTTCAAGTCAAACGACTTCCAGCGTGGTGAGAGCGAGCTGGTGATCATCGTGACACCCTACCTTGTGCAGCCCGTCTCCAGCCCGACTGCGCTGCGGGCGCCCACCGACAGGTTTGAACCAGCGACCGACCTGGGACGGATACTGCTTGGCCGTCAACTGGCGCCCGGCCCTGCCGGTGGGCCACCGCTGGATGCAGGTTTCATTTTGAAGTGAGCAGCAGATGCCCCGCATCCACTGGCTGATTGGCGCATTTCTCGTCGCGGCTTGCACATACGATCTTGGCGATCCCTTTCAGCGGCCGGGGACCTTTAAACCGCTTGGTGCCAACGATGCCAATTTGCGTGTGATGGTTGCCAACCCTGATGACCTGCTCGGACAGTCGGTGGACAATACGATCATTGGCGCCGAGGCCGCGCCGCCCATTACCCGGCTGCTTGCCGGGAAACGCTATCCATTGCCGGCACTGAATGCCACGAGCATCGGGGGTGGGAGTCAGCAAGCGCCGTCGCCGGGTGCCGCCAACCCGGGCACCTCTCAGTGAGGTTGTGGAGCATCGGAGCTATGCACCGGATCTTGAGCCTCACCGTCCCGTCAGTGGGACTGTGCTGTGTGCTGACCGCATGTGCTCTGGTCAATCCCCAGCGCCAGCCGACATGGAGCGCAGAGACACGAATTCAGGTGGCGGAAGCCGCGGCTGCATCCGGCGACAGCGAGCTGGCCATCTCGATGTACTACGCCGCAGCGGAAAGTGCTCCTGACAACGTCGGTCTTCAATTGCGCTGCGCCGACGCCCTGGCACGGCGCGGCAAGATTGCTGAGGCTCGGGAGCTGCTGTCCAAGAGGCTGCAAACCAACCCCGGTCAGCCAGACCTTACGCGCGCGCTGGCACTCATTGATCTGGTGGCAGGACGGCTTACGCAGGCCATCGCGGAATTGGACCAGATCCTGGAGACCAATCCGGGGGATGAACGTGCGCAAGTTGACAAGGCCGTGGCGCTGGATCTGCAAGGCCATCACGCAGCAGCGCAGGTCATCTATCGACAGGTCCTGTCCCAGTATCCCGATGACGCGGCCACCAGAAACAACCTTGCTCTTTCGCTGATGCTACAGGGCCGAGCACGCCAGGCGCTGGAAACGCTTGCGCCGATGCGGGATGCAGATGCTTCCCCCCAGCGGCTCAGGACCAACCTTGGTATTCTCTATGCCGCTATGGGCAATCAGGACCAGTCGCGTCAGCTCCTCGGTGGCCGTATCTCGGAGGGAGACCTTGCAGCGCTGACACGAGCCCTGGCGACCGATACGAGTAGCTACTAGCGCGCGGCGGCAAACACAGCGATGAGTTGCGAAATCGGCTGCCCCAGCACAACAATGAACAAACAAGGCAGGATGAACAGAATCATCGGCATGACCAGAAGGGCGGGAAGCCTGCCTGCCCGTTCCTCGAACTGGGTTATTCGCTCATTCCGCATCTCTGCGGCCAGCGTGCGCAGTCCTTGACCCAGCGGAGTGCCATACTTGAGGGTCTGCGCGATAGTGCCGGCGAGGCGCTTAAGGGCCGGCAAACCTGTCCGCATGGCGAGGTTGACGAGTGCGACCCTTCGGTCCGGATAGACGCGCAACTCATGGCTGAGCATCGAAAACTCGATGCCAACCGGCCGGTTCGACTGCTTCATCTCGTTGGCAACGCGCTCCACTGCAGACTCGAGACCAAGGCCCGCCTCGGCACAAACCACCAGCAGATCGAGAGCATCCGGAATGCCCCGCCGCAACGCCTGCTGATATGAACGCCGGATGACTGCAATTGACCAGTTCGGCAGCATCATGGCGAGAACCACCGACAGTGCGGTATAAAGGGCTTGTTTCCCGCTTGCGAAGCCAAACAAGCCGCTGCCCAGGTAAATCAATGCGGGCACCACAAGCAGACACGCCAGCTTTGCGATCACAAAGACTGGCATTGCCTTTGATGGTTCCAAGCCGGCTGCTGCAAGGCTCTTCCCCAGGGTTTCGCTATCGCGCGCAGACATGATCCGGTCGCGCATCGCGATGCCCATGCGCCGCATCACGGAAAGCAGCAGAGGCACGAACCGCGATGACCTCTGTTGCGTCACGGCTCCCCCTTCGCGCAGGGAACTGATCCTGCGCGCGATTTCCTGATCCTTTGCTCCTCCGGATAGCAGTACGATCGCGGCCGCGACCAGGAATAGGATGGCGCCGCCAATGAGGAGTAACGCGATGGAGTGATTGTCTTTCAAGGCGCGAGGCTCCGGCGAATCAACTGACGCATGACCAGAATGCCGCCACTCATGAGGCCGGCGAAAGCCAACAACAGCCGCTTGCCGGTTGGGTCGTGGAAGAAGAAGTCCAAAAAGCCGGGTCGGGCGGATGCCAGCAATAGGCTCATGACGAATGGCAGCGCACCCAGGATGATCGCGGACATCCTCGCTTCGGCCGCAAGAGCCTTGCCACGCCTGGAAAGCGCGACACGCTTCCGCACCAGGTCCTGCAGGTTCGTCAGTGTCTCGACCAGGCTGCCACCTGTTTGGGCCTGTAGCCCGATGGTGATGGCAAAGAACGCATACTCCGGCAGCTCTACGCGCTCATACAGCTTCCACAGCGCATGCTCCAGCGGCTGTCCGACTGCAACCTCATTCATCACACGACTGAACTCATTGCCAGACGGGTTGGGCGCCTCCCGCGCTACATTTCGCAATGACTCGCTCAGCGGGATGCCGGCGCTAACCGCGCGGGAGATCAGAGCCATGACATCAGGGATCTGCTCCAACAACGCCTTCTGGAAATGCGCACGCTCCCAGCCGAAGATGACGCGCGCGACCAGGAAGGCCTCAACCGGCATCAGCACGATCGCAGCCGGCCAACCCACTAAGGCATGGCCATAGAACAAGCCGAAAGCGGACGCCGTAGAGGCAATGGCGAATACCAACCTCCAGTCAATAAGATTCTGCTGCGAGATATCGGGATTGAACCGCAGGTAACGCATCAGGTGAGCGGTGTACTTGTTGGCCTGGCTGTGCGAGCGGACAAGAAGTATCCGTGCCTGCGCGGGTGTCTCCTGGCTTCCAGGACGCTGACAAATCTCGTCAAGGCGCGCCCGCAGGTTGGCCGTACCGAATTCGCGCAGCAGTAGAACGCCGCTCGAGAAGCCGACGAACACCAGTATGATTGCGGCCCAGCCCAAAGGAGTCATGCTACAGGCTCCGCAGCGCATCCATCCACGCATTCTCCAGCCCGTAGCAAGTCAATCTATAGGCGAAGGAGGGACGGCCAGCCGTTGTGCAGTAGTGGCCAAGGATCATGCCTGAGGAATTCTCCCCATCGAATTCGAATGAGGCCACGTCATTGAGCGTGACCACCTCCCCCTCCAGCCCACAAACGTCGGAGATCTGCGAGATGCGGCGCACGCCGTCTCGCATCCGCTCGATCTGTATGATCAGATCGATCGCAGCAACGATCTGCGCGCGGATCGCGCGCGCCGGAAGATTCACGGTAGCCATCTGGACCATATTCTCGACTCTGGCGAGTGCGTCACGCGCGGTGTTGGCGTGGACCGTGCTGATCGAGCCATCATGCCCCGTATTCATGGCCTGCAGCATGTCGTAGGCCTCGGGGCCACGCACCTCGCCCACGATGATACGATCAGGCCGCATCCGCAAAGCGTTGCGCAACAGGTCTCGTTGCGTTATCTCGCCCCGCCCTTCCAGGTTTGCCGTGCGTGTTTCCAGCCGCACGACATGCGGCTGCTGGAGCTGCAACTCCGCTGCGTCCTCAATGGTGATGACGCGTTCGTCGTGCGAAATCATACGGCTGAGCGCGTTCAGCAGAGTGGTCTTGCCGGAGCCAGTGCCGCCAGAAACCAGAATATTCAATCGACACCGGGCAGCGATTTCCAACAGGCGCGCGACAGCGGGATTCATGCTGCCATTCTCGACCATTGCGGCGAAGTCGAGCTTCTTCTTCGTGAACTTCCGGATTGAGATACAGGGCCCATCCAGCGCGAGCGGCGGGAAAATCACATTCACCCGGCTGCCGTCTGGCAGGCGCGCATCGCAAAGCGGACTTGACTCATCGACCCGCCGGCCGATGGTGGCCACCATCTTCTGCGCCACCATTGCAGCGTGCTCCGAATCGCGAAAGCGCACGGGAGATCTCTTGAGCTTCCCCGCGACTTCGACAAAGACGGTGCGTGGCCCGTTGACCATGATGTCGCTGATTGAGTCATCCCGCAGCAGTGGCTCCAGCGGGCCGAAGCCGATCATATCGTCAGTAAGTTCCTGCACGAGCTGCGCCTGATCCCGTGCCGACAGTTGTACGTGCTCCTTGTCAGCGATGTCATGGATGACAGGCTCCAGCTCGGCACGCAGCGCGGTGGCCGGCATCTCGGCAACCGCGTTCAGGTCGAGGTGCTCCATAACCCTGGCGCGCAGCCGGATTTGGAGCCCCATATCAGTGGGCGCCGCACTGGTAGACTCGAGACGCTCCGGCGATATGCTCGCCGGAACGTCGAGAGCCAAACGGCGGCCAAACGGCTTCATCGACTTAGCATCCTGCTGAGGAATGATCGGCTCGTGGCTTGGTTTGCCGGCGTCCCCGTCACCTCCTGGGCCAGCAGAGCCAAGGCTTTCCGAAATGGCGCACATTCACCCAGAGCTGGTTTCCCCAGATTGGCCGCCCGCGCCAACTGCTTGCCGAGTTCCGGAATCACTATGGTTGGTTTACAACCCAGACCCTGTTCGATGAGTGGCAGCCTGAGGCCGCCTGGCACGCCGTGGCGGTTCAGTACGATTGAAATATTGCTTACACCCAATGCCTCGGCCTGTTCGCGCAGCCGGACCGCGTCGCGGACGCTGGCGAGATCAGGTGTCATTATTACAAGCAGATGCCGCGCGCCCCGAACCACTTGCACGTCTGCCGGCGTGCCGGGCATCGGCACATCCACAACGATATCATTGAAGCGCCGCCGCAAGAGGTCCAGCACGCCGCGGGCGCCCTCAGGAGTGGCCGAGGGCATGCTGTCGAGCGGTTCATCGGCCGCGATCAGGCGCAGCCTCTCATTGATTTCCACGGATACGCGATCAAGAAAGAGCGCATCCGCGCGCTCGGGCTGTTCGAGGGCAATTCGCAGGCCCCCGACCGGCTTCACGCCGAGCATCAATGCCGTGGTTCCTTGCCTTAAATGCAGGTCCAAGAGAGCGACATGCGCGTGCGTAACGAGCGCCAGCTGAAGCGCGAGATTGACCGCCACCGTTGTAGTGCCCACGCCACCCCGTGCACCGCAGACCGCGATGACGCTGCCGTTGTGGGAAACGCTGTTGTCCGGTTGGACGCCCATGACGTGAGGCACGAAATGGCGAACGACACGATCGCGCGTCAGCGGCTTATGGATGTATTCGGCGACGCCCATGGTGCGAACCAGACGTCGGTAAAGGCCAACTTCGTTGTATTCGCCCACGACAAGCACGATCACATCCGGCGTACAGACGCCGGCTAGCTCTTCCAGCTCATTGAGCGGATTCGCCACCCCGGAAATATCGACAACCAATGCCCTTGGCGTTGCCTGCTTTGCCAGATGCCGAATTGCATTAACGATGGTTCCACGACGAATCTCGGCGCCTTCGACAGCATTGACAAAGCCGCCGCGAAGCGCCGCCGCGGTTTCTTCATCAGCCACAAAGGCCAGAAGTGGTAGCCGCGCACGGGACGAACCTCTGGGTACTGGCCCCAACACGGGCACCACGGGCAAGGTTGTATCAGGACTGTCGAGCATCGGGGGAACCTTGAGGCACTTCGTGCAGTCGTGAGCGGCGTTATTGGAATGTCACCTCCCGGGCGTCTTTGCCTTCGATGACACGCATATGAGGAGGATTCGGCGGCCCTTGATCCGCGAGTGCGGATGAAATGTCGCTGCCATAAACCGAATGGCGATGATCGCCTGCGTCGACCGCACCCTCCGCTGCGCGGACGGCAAGGGTGATCTTGCCAATATGTGCAGCCAAGGCGACACGCTCGGACTGCCGCGGCGTCACTTCCAGGGTTACGGTTCGTGCTATGCGGCCAATGGTACTGTCGCCGCTGGCCATTCCACCCTGAGCTATGCTCTGGTCCACGGCGACCACCCGAACGTCCGACAGGACCGTCTCTCCCACGAAGCGCTTCGCGGCAGGTGTGTCCTTTTGATCCAACTCCTGTGTCAGGATCAGGTCCACCCGGTCACCAGGCCATATCAGTCCACCATTGCCTGATATCGCATCGACACCGATGGAGACGGCACGCGCCCCTGGGGAGAGAACGGCGGCGAGGAAGCCACGATCCCGTGGATAAAGGACGTCACCTGACGCGATGATCGCGCCGGCATCCAGATAGTGGCGCAGCAGGGCCCCGCGGAGGCTGGCCCGCCTGTCCGGCGTGTCGATAAGCGCACCATTCGGCACGGCATCCGCGGGAGCGGCTCGCCTGGCCAAATCCTCCTCCCTGACGAGCGTTCCGACCGGGATGTTATGGGCGCTTACCAGTACATCGACGGTCAGGGCCGCAGGCGGCTCCGCTACCTGGCTCTGCATCGCCATTCTGGGAATCCTGATTGCTTGGTAGCCGGTCAAGCCGAGGCCGAGGGCTGTAAGCAAGAGCAGACCAGCCAGGAACAGATGCAACGGCATCGTCAGAAGCTTCCAGGATGAAACAGGACGAAGGCGCCGCCGCCGGCGATCGCAACGCCGTAGGGAAGCGACTCGCATGTCCGGATGCGCCAAGCCTCAATGGCGAGAACACGACGAAGCCGTGAGCCTCGCCTGGCTCCGCTTGCAGGCCGCGTCACACGTGCCAAAAGCAGGTACACCACCGCGAGCAGCCCGCCCGCAATGGCGGTTGCAATGACGAAGCGGCAACTGTCGAGCGGGGAAAGCCCGATCGCCAACGCGGCCATGAGCTTGACGTCGCCCCCGCCAATGACCGCGTACGAATGAGCGATCAGCAGCAGCGCCAGAAGCAACAGAGCTGCGGCGGCAGAGATTGCAAGGACAACGGGGCCTTCGAGCAGCCGTCCCAGCCCCGCGACGACAGCGAGGAGAATGCTGATCATGTCGGGTATCGTTCGACTGACGACATCATGGCAAGCCGCTGCCAGAAGCAATGCCAATGTCAGGTATTCGAGTGCCACCGGCACCCCTTTCGAGCTGCCATCAGCTCCAACTGAATTAAGCGCTGCGTGCAATCAGGTAGACCGGAGGCCAGCCTGGCGCCTCCGATCTCCTTCGGGTTTCGCTAACAGGCTACCTCCACCGTCATCAGCCTCCGGTCAGCTTGCCGGCAATATCGCCGAACAAGGTGCTTAGGCCCGTGGTCAGCTTCCCAAACACAGTCGCGAGCACCGCGGCCATCGCGGCGGCAATCAGACCATACTCCAGGGCAGTCACTCCCTTGCGGTCGCCTCTTGCGCGCTCCAGTTCAGCCCGTGCGCGTTCCAGGAGAGCAAAGCTGTACGTGAACATTGCTACCGTCCTTTCCTTGCCGTCAGCCATGGACCAGCGGCTCTTGATGTGCATTGGCCCATCCTGGGCTGCGGCGCGCGCTGCAGATTCCAATCTCGCGGGCCACGGCGATCTGTCCGCTGCCCGATCACTCTGATCAGTGATGGAGGCTCAGCGGAGATGTCTCAATAAATCACTCGGCGGTGAACACCGGGTTAATTCACGTCCTAAAAACGTAGATTACCGGCTTTCTCAGCAGACCTTTAAGAGACTCACAGTAAGCAGAACCCATGACCGAGACGCATCCGTCAACTGCGGAAAGGCTTCATGCGGCTGCAGCTCTGACCGATCAGGGATTCCTCGAAGCAGGCCGGAGCCTGGAAGCGGCCTTGCTTATTCTGGATCGACTGACGCAACGCTTCACCGACTACATCAGCGAACTCTCAGATGAGGCGCTCAGGAAGACGCAGCGCGATCTGGGCCAGGCGGGCACGCGCCTCGCTGCACTGGCCGAGGCTCACGAAGCGGACACGCGCGCGCTGCACGCGCTTGGCGATATCGTCACCGAGATCCAATGTCGCCTCAACGCGCTGCTACCAATCACCCAGGAATTCGAGACCCTGTCTCTCCACGCCCGTATCGTGGCGGGAGGGATGGGCGAGGCAGCGAAAGGTTTCGTCACTTTCGCAGGGAACATCCGCACCGCCGCTCAGGATGCCCGCTTGTGCCTCGAAGCGGCACGCGACGCGCTCGCCAACATGGATCAGGACGTCACGGCAGCGCGCGTCGAAGCCGCTGGGTTCGTGCAACGCCATGGGGACGCCATCAAAGCCATCCCCTTGCGGCTGGCCGAAAGCCTCCGAAGCCTCACAGCGCGGCAACAGATTGCCACCGACGCTGCGACAACAGCACAGCTTCAATCGGAGGCGGTACGCCAACGCGTCGCGGAGCAAGTTGTCGCGCTGCAACTCGGCGACATTACCCGACAACGTCTGGAACACGTCGAGTCCTCGGTTCGGCTTGCCTCGGCGCCATATAGCGAAGTGGGAGAGCTGCTTGCCGCACAACTGAGCGATACAGCCGAAGAACTCGCCCGGGAATCCACCCGGATTGAAACCGGACTCCATCGAATTGCAGACGCGGCGCGGATGATCGGCCAACTGGGTCTTCGCGTGCATGGCGACGCGACTGATGGCGGATTTCTCGCCGAGCTAGAAGCGGACATCCGCCAGACAGCCGCATTGCTCCACGAGATAGACACAGGCAACGCTCGGACATGCTTGCATGTGCAGGAAGTGCAGCAAACCGCCGAGGTGCTCATGTCGCAACTGACTAGACTGCAGTCAGTGCAGGAGGACCTGCGCATCGTGGGTCTCAATGCAACGTTGAAATGCACCCGGCTCGGCCAGATCGGGCGCCCACTGGCAGCAATCGCACAGGAGCTTCGGCTATGCAGTGGCCGCTTTGGCGCCCAGGCGGAGCCTGTTTTCCAGGACCTTCGCCGGATCGGCAAGATTGGAACAGACCTGCGCGACCAATCGCAGCACGACGACCGCGCGAAGCTGGTTCAGGCATCCGACGCGATGCTTGCCCCGCTGCGGCGTCTGGATCGAGTGCAGCATGACCTGAACGCGAGCCTCTCGAGGCTCCAGGAGGAGGCAAACGAGGTCAGCAGGCTCATTGATGCCGCCGTCTCGCAGTTTGCGATCCATACCCAGTTGGAGCAGACATTGCGAGCCGCAGCTACCGACCTTGCGTCATGGTCGTCTGCCGGCACTTGTCCGAGCGAGCTGCTCGATCGCATCGCCTCGATCTACACCATGTCCAGGGAGCGCGAGATACACGAACGAGTTGCGCCGCTGCCCGAAACGGCAGCCCCAAAGGACCTCGAGGACGTCCTGTTCTGAACCGGCTCAAGCATAAACGCAGGCTGCGGCGGTCTCGGCGCTGGCCAGTTCCCGTACCATTGCGCGTCCAAGCTCCGTATGGAAGCGCACAAACAGTCCGCGCATTCCGCCGGTCCGGCGCGATATCACTGGAATGCCGTAGCGACCCAGCGCATCGAGCGCTACACTGACGTTCTGCGCTCCGACGGTATCGGCACGCGATCCGAACGGCAGGACTGTGGCTCCGCCGAATACCTTCGCACGCAAATGGACAGGATGGCAGCCCAGTCGCTCCATCGCCGCGAGAAGCCTCGCGAATGCGACATCGCCGTAGCGCGAGCTCGGCGGAGAGTTGCCGCGATGCGGCAGCAGGAAGTGATTCATGCCACCTTTGCGTTCCTGGCTGTCCCACAGGCAGATGGCAACACAGGAGCCAAGTATCGTGCTCACGACCGCAGGATCACTGGGACAGCAGATTTCGCCAGGCGGCAGGAAGATCGCAAGTGTCATCTGCCCGCCCGAACGATCTCGGCGGCAAGCCGATCCAATGGCAGCACCTTGTCGGCCGCGCCAAGAGCGATCGCCTCCTTGGGCATACCGAACACCACGGAACTCGCCTCATCCTGTGCGACCGTCAACGCGCCAACCTGCTTCATTTCCAGCAGGCCATGCGCTCCATCGTCGCCCATCCCGGTCATGATGATGCCGACGCCATTGGCACCGACACTGTGGGCCGCCGAGCGAAACAGGACGTCAACCGAGGGCCGGTGGCGTGAAACCAGCGGTCCGTCCTTCACTGCGACGTGGTAGCGCGCGCCGCTCCGCTGCACCAGCACATGGCGATTGCCCGGTGCGATCAGCACGCGGCCGCGCAAGATGGCGTCGCCATCAGCGGCTTCCTTGACCTCTACCTGGCACAGCCCGTCCAGCCGGCGCGCGAATGCTTCGGTAAACTTCTCTGGCATGTGCTGCACGATAACGAGGCCCGGGCTGGCTACCGGCAATGCCTCCAGCACGACGCGAAGCGACTCGGTGCCGCCGGTGGAAGCGCCTATGCAGACCACCCGCTCTGTCGTGCGCGCCATCGCGTGGCCCGGCGCCGGGGCTGGCAGCATGACATCCGCGCTGAGCTTTTGGGTGGGGGAATTCATCGGTCCGCGAACCGCGGGGATCTTTCGCACTCGGGCCTGCGCCGCCGCCTTGACCGCTTCGCAGATGCGCAGCCGGGATTCTGAGAGAAATTGCGCCGTGCCAAGGCGCGGTTTCAGGACCACATCCACCGCTCCCGCCTCCAGCGCCTGCATCAGCGTCTCGGAACCCTGTTCTGTCAATGAGGAACACATGACAACAGGTATGGGTCGCTGCGCCATCAGCTTTTGCAGAAACGTAATGCCGTCCATACGCGGCATCTCCACATCCAGCGTGATGACATCCGGCAATTCACTTTGGATGCGCCTTGCCGCGACGAACGGGTCCGACGCCGTGCCGATGACGGTAATATCGGGGTCGCTTGTCAGCACTTCCGAAAGCGTCTGGCGGACCACAGCCGAGTCATCAACGATAAGTACTTTCACTGGCGATTTCATCGCGCTGACCGCAGGACAGTGTTGGCGACGGAATGCAGCGGCAGCTCCATGCCGGCCAGCGATTCCGAGTGACCAAGAAACAAATAGCCGCCGGCACGCAGGTGCTGGCACAGTCGGCCAAGCACGGCCCGCTGAGTGGGCTTATCGAAATAGATCAGCACATTACGACAGAAGATCACATCAAAATCGTGATCGAACGGATATTCCTCGTCCATCAGGTTTAGCCGTTCAAACCTCACCCAGGCGCGCAACTCCGGCACGATACGCACCAGACGGACCGATCGATCACGGCTGCGCAGCAGGTAGCGCTGACGGAACTCCGGGGGCACTACGGACACCATCGCCTCGGGATAGATTGCCCGGCGAGCAATGGTCAGCACCTCACTGGACAGATCGGTCGCCAAGATGATTGCACGCATGCCGCGCAAATGCTCTGCCCAGTCAGCCAGCACCATCGCAAGCGTGTACGGTTCGGCGCCGGTCGAGCAAGCGGCACTCCATAGCTTCACGCGCGCCCGGTCCCCCGCACGCCGCTCCGCGAGCAGAGTTGGCAGCGCCTGCTGCACCAGGATGCGGAAATGTTCAGGCTCCCGGAAGAAGTCGGTCTTGTTTGTCGTGACCGCATCGATCAGATGTACCGCTTCTGCGCTCAGCCCATTGCGCTCGAAGAGCATCTCGCAATATGCCGCCAGGCTCTCCGCACCGGTGTCGCGCACGCGATGGCGCAACCTCCCTTCCAGCATGGTGATCTTGCTGGGCGGCATCTTGATTCCGCTGTAATCCTGGATGAAATCGGCGAGCCGCCGGAAATCAGATTGGCGCAAACGCTCGATCGACGTGTTGTGGGGAGCGGACATCAGTACCGCACGAATTCACTGTCCTGTTCGTCTCTGTGTGCAATCATGTCGAGTGCCGGTCATCCTGGACATGTCCATTCGGCTTCACGCGAGGCCAACCTCGGCTTGATAGTGCGGCGCATCCTCAGCCCTCTGCCATTGAGACAGCGGCAGAACCAAGAACCGCCACGTCCTCGCTCGACAGCAGGCGGGACAGATCGAAAATAACGACGAAACTGTCGCCGCGCCGGCCAATACCTGCGATGTAATCAGATCGCCACCTGGTGCCTATCTCGGGCGGCGGGGCGATGCTTCCAGCATCAAGGGCCGTCACTTCAAATACCCGGTCGGCTATCAATCCGAGCGACAGGTCGTGTCCATCGACTGGTACATCGAGCACCAAGATCCGCGTATCGGCTCCTGCATCACGCGGCTGCAACCCCAGTTTCAGCCGCAGATCGATAATCGGGACCGCCTGCCCACGCACATCGATCAACCCGGCCAGATGCACCGGCGCTTCCGGAATCCGGAAGGGCTGTCGCATGTCAAGGATCTCGCGTACCAGCTCGACCGGTACCGCGAAGACTTCCTGGTCGAGCCCGAGGGTCACGAACTGACACGTGTCAGCCTGAAGCTTCATGGCGCGAGTCCTTCAGTAGCGGACGAATTCCTTGTCCTGGCTGTCGCCACCCAGATGCAGCGCGAACCCACTCGCATCCGCCTGCCCGTTTGGTCTCTCACGCTTGGCTGAACGTGAGGCCGCAGTCTGCGGCGTGCCTGGCTGGGTTGCCTTAACGGTCGCCGCCGGCTTGCGCGCAGCACCCGGCGCAGGGGCGGCGACCACAGTGCGCTGTCCGGTGCGCAGGTAGGCGATCACGGAGTGCAACTGCTCCGCCTGAGCGGCCAGTTCCTCGGACGTGGCCGACATTTCTTCGGCGGCACCCGCATTCTGCTGCGTTACCTTGTCAAGCTGCTGGATCGCCTGGTTGATCTGCTCCGCACCGACATCCTGCTCGCGGCATGCAGCGCTGATCTCTGCCACCAGATCGGCTGTCTTGCCGATGTCCGGCACCAGCCGCGTCAGCATTTCTCCGGCATCATGCGCTGCCTTCAGCGTTTCGCTGGACACCGCGCCGATCTCGGTTGCCGCTGCCTGACTGCGTTCGGCCAGCTTGCGCACCTCGGAGGCGACAACGGCAAAGCCGCGCCCATGTTCGCCGGCGCGCGCGGCTTCCACAGCAGCGTTCAATGCGAGCAGATCGGTCTGTCGGGCGATCTCCTGCACGACGGTGATCTTTTCCGCGATGGTCTGCATCGCTTGCACCGCGTGACCGACGGCGCCCCCGCTTGCTTCGGCGTCCTTGGCGGACTGCCGCGCAATCTGCTCCGTCTGTCCGGCGTTCTCGGCATTTCGCTTCACGTTGGCGGACATCTGCTCCATGGAGGCAGCCGCCTCCTCGCAGGCCGAAGCCTGTTCGGTGGAGCCCTGCGAAAGCTGCTCTGCGGCGGCCGACAATTGTTGACTGCCCGATGATACATTGTCCGCCGCACCCATCGCCTCGATCAACGCCTGACCGATGGACCGTGCGAGCCATACCGCGGCACCGATGCCCAACAGAACCGAGATTATCAGTGCGCCGCCAACGATGTTCCGTGCATTCGCGTACAGATGGGCTGTCGCTTCACGTTGGTCCGCCATCATGCGTGCGTTTTGCTCCAGTATCGGGCGCAATTGCGCGCTTGCCGCGTCCAGCAACTGGCGCCCCTGCCCGGATGACAGCTCGAACGCCTTCGTGTTGGTGTTTTCCGAGCCGAGTGCGATCGCCTGATCCACCAGCTTCAGCCAGCTCTCGCCCAAGGCGTCGATCTCGCGTCCCGCTTGGCGCTCACTGCTCGGCAGCGCCTGCGCGAGCTCGTCCCGCAGTCGCACGAACTCTGTGCGTATTGCTGCGACTCTGCCTGTGTACTGCGGCAACGTCTCCTCGCCGGCCAACACGATGTCCTTTTCCAGGCGCTGCAACCGCAGGGCCGCCAGCAGTGTATCTCTTGCGAGCTGGGCAGCGTGGGCCTGCTCCGGCGGCAGTCGATCCGATAGGCCGCGCAACGCGTTTTCAAGTTGCTCCATGGCCCGTTGCCCGGTCCCCTGTGACAGCTCCGTGGCCTTGCGATCGGTGTCGCGGTGGGCCAGCGCACGCACCTTGTCCTGGACCGCAATGTAGGCGGCCAGGGACTGGTTGAATGCGCCAATGTGCTGCCGGCCGGCTTCGTCGGAGATGGCCTGCAGCTTGTCGGCCAGCGTGCTCAGTTCTTTGCGGCTGGCGAGAAGCTCCTGCTCATAGCGCTCGAGGGTCTGATCATTCTCCGCCAGGATCAGATCCTTCTCAGCTTTGGCCAGATTCGCGAACGCTGTCTGAAGGCGCTCGCTGAGCTGGACGCGCTGCGCCGGCCCATCGATCAGTTCATTGATCGCATCGTGGAGCGCAGACATGTCTCGAACCGCGAGCATGCCGACTGCAGAGGCGATCAGAATGACAGCTCCGAACGTCACGCCAAGCTTGGCTTTGATGGACAGTCGCATGAGATGCCTCCCGGTTCAGGCAGCGAGCGCCGCCTCAGTACCTCACGAAGTCGGCGTCCCTGACGCCTTCATCCGCCACCGCGAGATCGAGATCCGCGCCGTTGCCGGCATGCCCGTTTGGTTTGGACGCGGCCGGGGCGCTGGTGCGCCGGGGCCGAACCGCCGCCGCATGCTGCGCGGGCGGATGCACCCGCTGAGCAGTGATGCTCCTCTTGTGAAGCGCGGCCGCCGCAGGCGCACGTGCTGGCAATGCGTTCGCACCCGAACCATCGATGCGGAAGTAGGAGATGCTTGCCTGCAACTGCTCGGCCTGTGCCGCCAGCTCTTCCGAGGTAGCCGACATCTGCTCAGATGCACTGGCGTTCTGCTGCGTGACCTGATCGAGCTGCTGGATGGCGGTATTGACCTGTCCGGCACCGATGTCCTGCTCCCGGCACGCCGCGCTGATCTCGGCGACCAACTCGGCGGTCTTCTGAATGTCCGGCACCAGCCGGACCAGCATTTCACCGGCCTCCTGCGCGGTCTTCACGGTCTGAGCGGACAACGTGCTGATCTCGCCGGCTGCCGCCTGGCTGCGTTCGGCAAGCTTGCGTACCTCGGAGGCAACCACGGCGAAGCCGCGGCCGTGCTCGCCGGCCCGTGCCGCCTCGACCGCTGCGTTCAGTGCCAGCAGGTCGGTCTGTCGCGCTATCTCCTGCACGATGGTGATCTTCTCGGCGATGGTCTGCATCGCACTCACCGCGTTGCCGACTGCCAGGCCGCTGACCTCGGCGTCCTTCGCCGACTGCCGCGCGATCTTCTCGGTCTGCGTTGCGTTGTCCGCATTCTGTTTGATGTTGGCGGCCATCTGCTCCATCGAAGATGAGGCTTCTTCACCGGCGGAAGCCTGCTCGCTGGAACCTTGCGAAAGCTGTTGTGCACTGGCCGACAGTTCCTGGCTGCCGGAGGATACGTTGTCGGCTGCGCTGAGGCTTTCTCCCACCACCTGGCGGAGTCGCTGGACCATCTCGTTGACGTGGCCAACCAGGTCGCCAATTTCGTCGCGCGTGGTTTGCGCCGCTGTCTGCGTCAGATCGCCACCGGCAACCGCCTGGGCCAGCATGCCGGCCCGGCTTATCGAGCGGCTGATCGACAGCGAAATCCATATCGCCGCTGCCGCGCCGGTGAGAAGCGAGACGAGCAGGAGACCGAGGATTGTCGTCTTGCCACTCTGGTAGGTGGCATCCGTGGCGGCCCGTTCGTCGGCCATCGCCCGCGCATTGCGTTCCAGGATGGGAGCAAGTTGCGCGATCGCCGTTTCGCGCAATTGTCGTCCCTGGCCGGCGGACAGGTTGAACGCCTGGGCATTGGCATTTTCGGCGCCCAGCGCAGCCGCCTGTTCAGACGATTTGCGCCACTGCTCGATACGCGCGCCGATGTCGGTCACGGCGGGTCGTTCCTGCGCTGGGACTGCGTCCTGAAGCTCCTGACGAACCCGCTGCAATTGGCTCTGTGCCAGGGCGTACTGTTCATTGACTCGTTTAATCGCGCCATCGTCGGTGAGAAGGATCAGATCCTTTTCCAGGCGCTGCACCGTAAGCAACGCTTCGGCCGTGCGAGCAATGGCCAACAGGGCTCGCGTCTGCTCAGGCGACGATGTGGCGCCGGCAACCCGCTCACGTACTGCATTCAGTGCCTCCAGCGTCTGATCCAGCCGCTGTTGCGCCTCCTTCACCGAAAGCTCGGTCGCTTTTGCCGTGGTGTTCCGACGTGTCAGCTCACGGACCTTGTCCTGCACTGCGATGTACTGGTTGA
>CAYRTL010000027.1:0-15854 GCA_964427005.1 uncultured Acetobacteraceae bacterium | reverse complement strand
GTGTTCCGACGTGTCAGCTCACGGACCTTGTCCTGCACTGCGATGTACTGGTTGACGCTCGCAGCGAACTTGTCGACATCCTGTTTGCCGGCGTCTGTTGCGACGGCGCGGAGCCGCTCCTGCAGCGCCTTGATGTCCTGCCGCCCCTTCAGGATCTCGGCGTCGTATTTGTCCATGAGCTGGTCGGTGTCGGCCAGGATCATGTTCTTCTCGGCCGTGACAAAATTATTGAAATCGGACTCAAGCTGCATCCCAAGCCTAACTCGTTCAGCGGGCCCATCGATCAAGCCGTTGATCGCAATGCTGAGTTGGCCCAGGTCGCTGATCGCCAGCAAGCTGGCTCCGAGCGACAGCAAGATGACGATACTGAAGGTCAGGGCTAGCTTCGCTTTGATGGTCAACCGCATGACAGACGTTCCCTCAGGCTATCTTGGACAGAGCGATCAAATTAGGCGGTGGCAGACGCTTCCTGCCTGTGGCCGATCAGCCGCGACAAGATGCGATCCATGTCGAGCACGGCGATAAACGCACCATTTCGCTTACCGATGCAGACGATGAACTCGGGATCCCAGCGCAATCCAATTCGGGGTGTCGCCTCAAGCGAGCTCGCTGCAAGCTCGGTAACTTCGTTCACCTTGTCGGCGCGAATGCCAATTGTGGTGGGATCGCCATCGAGTTCCACCTCGATGACGACAATGCGCGCGTCAGCGCCTGCTTCCTGGTGTGGCATGCCGAAGATCAGCCGGAGATCTGCCAGCGGAACCACACGTCCACGCACGTTGATAAGCCCGTCCACGGTCGGGTCAGCGCCGGCAACCACTGTGACCGGCACCGGGTCGAGGATCTCGCGCACCTTGCTGGTCTCGATCGCGAAGCTTTCGCCTTGCAGCTCGAGTATCAACACTACCAGCGACCGGTCATTTGTGTGCGCCATGGTACTCATTCCGCGGCCTGCCGCGTCTCATCGTGCTGCTGACCATGTTCGACGAGGTGCGCGACCTCGAGGATCAGCGCGACCGTTCCGTCGCCCAAAATCGTCGCGCCCGAGAATGCGGCGACATCGGAGTGCAGCTTCGATAGTGACTTGATGACTGTCTGGTGGTCACCAATGAGCTGATCGACCACCAAACCGACGCGCTGATCGCCGGCGGATACGATCACCACCTTTTGGAAGGGATCCGGGGGTTCTTTCGTGGCGAATACCTCCCGCAGCCGAATGAACGGCACCAGCGCACCACGTATGTTGAGGAAGGTGTGGCCACGAGAACGCGTGTCATCTTCGGCACTGAGCTCGACGCACTCCTCGATCGCGGAAAGCGGGATGACGTAACGGCCGCCACCCACACGCACCAGCAAACCATCGATAATGGCCAGTGTAAGTGGCAGGCGGAGCGTGACCTGTGTGCCTTGACCAGCTTGGCTCGCTATTTCGATATTGCCGCGCAACGCATCAATCGCACGGCGGACCACGTCCATGCCGACACCTCGGCCGGACACGCTGGTGACTTCGCGTGCGGTGGAGAAGCCCGGCTGCAGAATAAGCTGATACAGTTCGCTGTCGGTCGGCTTGCTGCCAGGCGGGATCAGGCCCTGCTCTTCGGCTCGCTGCAGAATACGTGCGCAATCAAGACCGCTTCCGTCATCGGTTACGGTGATCAATACCTCATGGCCAAGGTGGCTCGCAGTCAGTGCAACCTGGCCCTGTCTTGGCTTGCCCGCCGCCTCGCGTTGCGCCGGCAGCTCTATTCCATGGTCAACCGCATTGCGAATCAGATGAATGAGCGGATCGGACAGACGCTCGATCAGGGTCTTGTCGAGTTCCGTATCCTCGCCAGAGGCGACAAGCACCACGTCCTTGCCCAATTCCCGCGACAGGTCGTGCACCAAGCGGCGGAAACGGCCGAATAGCTGGCCGATGGGAACCAGACGGGCTCCCATCGTGGTATCCCGCAGTTCCAAGGCCAGACGCTCTATCTCCTCAGAGATTGCCTTCACCTGCACATCGCGGCTAGCCGCTGCAATCTGCTTCAGACGCGACTGGGCGATGACCAGTTCCCCGACCTGATCCATCAAGTCGTCCAACCTCTCGGCTGGAACCCTAATGCTGCGGGTGCTGCGCGGCGGCGCCGGCTCTGCATGCTGCGTCGCTGCCACGGCCGGCTTTGTCTCCTGTGGCCGGATGGATACTGCTTGCAGGTCAAGCTGCATGTCATCCAGCACGAACAGGAATACCTGTTCGATGGCCGAGCGCGGTTCGGCTGTGGTCAGGGTAACTTCCCAGCCGATGTGGCACTCGGTGGGATTCAATGTTTCCAGCGGTGGAACCGTGTTGGTCTCAGCCACTACTGTGCAGGTGCCTAGCGCGCGCAATTCATCAAGCAACAGCAGCGGGTTCGTGCCCATCGCCATCGCATCGCGCGGCAAGCGGAAACGCAACCGCCACGTCGTGAGGTCTGGTTGCGACGGCACAGCGGCGGAAGCGCCCAATGCGTTTCGCAGCCGCTCAAGAATGGCATGGCCATCGGCGGCATCCACACCAGCTGGCTGCTCAATCAATCCGCGAATATGGTCCTTTGCCGCCAGCGCCACGCCGATAAGCGGCTCGCTTGCTTGCACCTCGCCCTTACGCACGCGATCAAACGCGGTCTCGACGTGGTGCGTGAACGCAGCCACCGCGTCAAATCCGAACATCGAGCCGGAGCCTTTGATGGTGTGCAGTGCACGAAACGCTGCATTGACCAGGTCCGGGTCACGTGGTGTGTGTTCAAGATCAAGCAAAGCCTGCTCGAGCTGCTCCAGCAGGTCGCTGGCTTCCTGGCGGAAGGTCTGTGCCGGATCGGAGACGCTCATGCGCCGAGTACCTTGCGCACGACCGCCAATAACTGATCCTGCTGAAACGGCTTGGTGATCCAACCGGTCGCGCCGGCGGCCTTCGCCTCCTGCTTCATGTTGGCCGCCGATTCAGTGGTGAGAAAAATGATCGGCACGCCGGTGCATTGCGGTAGTTTGCGCAGCTCGCGGATCATGGTGATCCCATCCATCACCGGCATGTTCAGGTCAGTCAGCACCATGTCGATGCCGCCGCCGCGCGCCTTGGTGAGGCCATCCACGCCGTTTGTGGCTTGCACGACGTTGTAGCCTCCGCCGCTCAGCGTCAGCTTCACCATCTGGAGGATGCTGGCCGAGTCATCGACACTGAGGATCGTCTTGCTCATGCATCACCCGACCAGAATGCGTCGCTGGTGAAGCCGCCCTGGTTCAGAGCTGCACGAAGCGCTTCGCCGATGGGACGAAGGAGGGTGAACTGACGCCCGCTACTGGAGGCACTTAACCGAGCGGCAATAAGCAACTGGATAAAGCTGAGATCGATCGAATCTGCCGCACTGCAATCCACTTCCACCGCTTCACTGTGCGCAAGCGCGCCTAGCAGGGTGTCCCGCGCGGCTCCGATGTTCCGGATTGTGAGCATTCCGTTGAGCGACACACGCGTCGCGGCTGGCTCAGTGTCAGTCAACTGAAAGATCCCGTCCATGCAGTCTGAGGCGACCAGGAGGGTTCGTTTTGGCACCAGTGGATTAAGAAACCGTGTCCAGCTCCCGTGACTTCACGACTCGCTGTCGGTCAGGAAGTGACAAGACTCCGCTGGATCTCGCCAGGAAAACCGCAAGGACAGGAATAGATGCG
This sequence comes from uncultured Acetobacteraceae bacterium, assembly GCA_964427005.1. Lineage (GTDB taxonomy): Bacteria > Pseudomonadota > Alphaproteobacteria > Acetobacterales > Acetobacteraceae > JAMXLO01. Next base: position 12,170 of record CAYRTL010000027.1, on the reverse strand, counting down.
ACAGATGACACGGCACGAGGCCGCGGCCATCAGGTACGCTGATGCACCGGGGCGGTTTACTGCGGCATCTCCATACCCTGTAGCCGGATCAGCCCATCCGGCACCTGCTTGAAGCCGGTAAGCCCCTTCTTCATCCCCACGATGTTCCTAGCGGTCCATAGGTAAATCAGTGGCAGGTCCTTGCGCTCCTGCTCCCAGACCTTTCCATAGAACGGCCGGCGCTGATCCACTGCCGCTACCGTTCGTGCATCATCCAGCGCCTTATCGACGTCAGGGTTGCTGTAATGGCCATAGTTGAACGTCCCCCCCGTGTGCAGCATCTGCCACATGTTGCCATCCGGATCGGAGCGGCCGGACCAGCCGATGAGATAGGCCTCGAAATCTCCGGCATAGGCCGCCTGCAAGGATGATGCGAATTCCATCGCCTTGATTTTCACATCAAAGCCGGCCTCGGCCGCCATCGACTGGATCACCTCGCCCGCCTGCTGAATGTCCGAGCCATTGGTAATCGTCAGGGTCACTCGCACCGGCACCGGCACGCCCGCCTGCTGCAGCAATGCTCGCGCTTTCGCCACATCGCGCGCGGGTATTTTCAAGTCCTTGAAGAAGAAAGGCGAGCTCGGCGGATTGGCCTGGACTGTCGGCGTATACATGCCTGAGTAGACGACTTGGATCAGCGCCTCACGGTCGATCGCCAATTCGAATGCCTGGCGGACCAGCGCATTCTTGCCGAGTGTCGTGTCCCGCGCCGGGCCATTGTCCGTATTCACCGTTATGCCGGTATAGGCGAGTGAATCACCGATGGCGGTCTTCAACTTCGGGTTCTTCTGCACCGCCGGCACATCTGTCGGCAGGATGTATTCGACGATATCCAGTGCACCTGCTTCCAGGTTCGCCAGCCTCACCGACGAGTTTGGGTTGGGCAGATAGACCACTTCGTCGAAGTGGATCGACTTGGCATCCCAGTAACCCGGGAAGCGCTTCAACACGATACGGTCCTGGGCGACGCGGGAGTCGAAGCTGAACGGTCCGGCACACACCGGGTGCAGGCCGAACTTGTCACCGGCCGCTTCGGCGGCCTTAGGCGAGATCATGATGCCGGCGCGGTCGGTAAGCTGCGCCAGCAACTGCGCCGCAGGTGCCTTCAGGTTGAGCTGTACGGTGAGGGGATCGATCACGTCGATGCTGTCGATCGAGTTGACCTCGCCCCGGCGCATGCTGCCTTTCGCGGTGAGGTCCCGCGTCAGCTTGTACTTGACCGCCTCGGCATTTAGCTTCTCACCGTCCTGGAACCGTACGCTGTCCCGGATGTGGATCACCAGATGCGTCGGATCCTTCCATTCATAACCGGTCGCTAGCACAGGAACGATATTGAGCTTCTCGTCGATGTCGAACAGCTTGTCGCAGATGCCGGAAAATACGATGCGGCCGACATAAGATGAACCGAGGGTTGGATCGAGCAGGTCCGGATCCTCGCGCAGACCGACATGCAAGGTACGGTTCTGCGCCGCGGCCTGCGCGACCAATGAGAGCGCGCAGAACAACCCGAGTGCGAGCCGGCGCATAATTTCCTCCCGTGTAGGCTTAGCGTCACTATGCTGGGAGCACACACTCCCAAGCAACCTCCCCTATTGCGATGTCTGCGTGATGCTTGCGGGATCGGTGTTGGCGCCGCAGATCAGCACGCCAACCTGTGCCCCGGCGGGCGGCTTGAATGCGCCACATAGCAGCGCGGCCAACGCCGTGGCGCCGCCCGGCTCCACCACCAGGCGCAAACGGTCCCAGAGCAGGCGTTGCGCCGCGGCGATCGCGTCGTCGGGCACCAGCACTGCAACGGCAACGTAGGCCTGTGCGATTGGAAACATCAGGTTGCCAACCTGGCGGGCACCGAGACTATCCGCGGCCCGGCCGCCGACTGGCGCTTCGGTCGGATGGCCGGCATGCAGCGCATCGTGCAGAGACGGACATGCTTCAGGCTCGACGCTGACGACCTGAACGCTGCCGGCGTACCACGCGGCCATGCCGCCGATCAGCCCGCCACCTCCCGTCGCGACCAGTACGTGCGTCAGGTCCGGTGCATCCTGTTCGAATTCGCGAGCCACGGTCCCCTGCCCTGCCAGGACATCCGGGTGATCATAGGCATGCACCTCCATGGCGCTCGTCTCGGCTTGACGCTCACGCGATGCCTTCAAAGCTTCGGCATAAGTTGCACCTGTTTGCATGACGCGTGCGCCATAGCTCGCGATGCGGGCGACTTTGGCCTTTGAAGTGATCGTAGGTACGAAAATCTCGGCTGTTACTCCCAGCTCCCGCGCCGCATAGGCGACAGCCGCGCCATGATTGCCCCCGGACGCCGCGATCACCCCTGCTGCTGGCGGCCGCTCCGACAGCAGACGATTGAACGCTCCGCGCGGCTTGAAACTTCCCGCGTGTTGCAACAACTCCAATTTCAGTGCGATCGGATGATCAACGCCGAGTTCCGCTGCACCCAGACGCAGGAGAGGCGTGTGCCGGACATATCCACCGATCCGGGCAGCGGCGGCAGCGATATCGCTTCGATTGATCATGATGCGGCGGACGCTGGCATTTACCCTTTCGGGCGGCAAGCCGCTTCCCTTCTTGGCCACATCAGTCCAGAGTGGCCGGTCATGCAGATCCACGGGAGCTGCGCCAGCCGAACCGGCAATGGCGTGCTGCTGATAGGTCCACCAGGGGCTGGCAAGTCAGACCTGCTCCTACGCCTGCTTGCACGCGGCTTCGATCTGGTGGCTGATGACCAAGTGGAGATAGCGGACGGCATCGCTCGACCAGTCCCAGCGCTCGCTGGCCTCCTGGAGGTGCGCGGGATCGGAATTGTACGCCAAGACTTCGTCGCCTCGGCACGGCTTGCGCTGGTCGTGCAATTGGGAGCGGCGGGAGAGCGGTTGCCCATGCCGCATCGCCATCAGGAGCTGAACCTGCCGTCAGTACACCTAGACGCCGCGGCGGCATCGGCGCCCGAGCGCGTCGCGCTGGCGCTGGACTGCGCACTAGGCCGCGTTGTCCAGGTTGCCGGGGCCTTCGCGGCATGAAGCCGGAGCGGCTGCGGGTAGTCCTCGTCACCGGCTTGTCCGGAGGCGGCAAGACTTCGGTGCTGCACGAGCTGGAAGATCTCGGTTACGAGGCGGTGGACAACCTGCCCTTGTCGATGCTCGAGTACATGGTGAAGCGCAGCGAGCGCCGACTGGCGGTGGGCATCGACGTGCGCAGCCGCGGGTTCGCTCCGGAGCTGATGCTGCAGACACTCGAGCGGCTGCGTGCCGATCCAGCACTGCGGCCGGAGCTGATCTACACGTGGGCCGACGATACCACGCTGCTGCGGCGATACGCCGAGACACGACGCCGCCATCCATTGGCGCCAGAGGGCAGGGTCAGCGACGGCATCGCTCAGGAGGAGATGCTTACCGCGCCGCTACGCAGCGCCGCTGATCTGGTGATCGACACCAGCGAGCTGCCGCTGACCTCGCTTCGCCGACTGATCCAGCAGGATTTTGGGGCTGCCAGCGAAGGCGAGGAGAGCCGGCTGGTGGTATCGCTGGTCTCGTTCGCCTACAAGTTCGGCCTGCCGCGGGAAGCAGATCTGGTATTCGATGCCCGCTTTTTGCGAAATCCACACTACGACCCTATATTGCAGCCGCGTACGGGACTGGACGCCGAAGTCGGCGCCTTTATTGAAGCAGACCCGGACTTCGCGACATTCTTCGCCAGGATAGCCGATTTTATCGACATGCTCTTGCCGAGGTTCGTCCAAGAGGGCAAGAAATATGCGACGATCACGATTGGGTGTACAGGGGGCCGGCACCGGTCCGTCTTTCTGGTCGAAAAACTCGCGCACTATCTCGGAAACCGGATCGCGTCCGGTGAGATGGGCTTTGGCTGGCGGCTGCACGTGACGCACCGCGAGCTGGCCCGTGAAGGACTTGGGGCGGCCTACCTGACCGACCGGCGGGTGCCGGAGGCAAGTGGCGCCGCTTGATGACGATGGCGTGGCTTTAACAGGCACGCCAGTTCAGGCACAGGAGGCCTGAGACGGGAACATGATGACTGCATCGCCTCTTTCCGCCAGGGAAGCCTATCACCTCCGATGATCGGCATGGTTTTGGTGACCCACGGCCGTCTGGCCGAGGAGCTGAGGTCGGCCATGGAGCACGTGGTCGGAACGCAACGGAACGTGGATACCGTTTGCATTGGCCCGGAGGATGACATCGACAACCGGCGTGCGGAGATCGAGGCCTGTATCAGCCGGTGCGATACCGGCGACGGGGTGGTGTTGCTGACCGACATGTTCGGCGGCACGCCTTCGAACCTCGCGATCTCAATGATGCAGCGGAAAGGTGTTGAGGTGATCGCCGGAGTGAACCTGCCGATGCTGGTGAAGCTGGCGAAGGTCCGGTCCAAGCAACCACTCGCCGATGCGGTGAACTGTGCGGAAGAGGCGGGCCGGAAATACATCGCCGCGGCATCGCACGTACTGAATGGCTGCAAACACAACGGCACGTGCGGATGACGCCGGAAGACGGCGAAACTCCCCCAACCGAAACTCCATTGTCTGCCAGTGCGCCGATCCTGACGCGCAGCGTCACGATCCCGAACAAGCGTGGGCTGCATGCGAGGGCCGCGGCCAAATTCGTCATGCTTGCCGAGAGGTTCGGTGCATCGGTTGACGTGATCCGCGATGGTCAGTCCGTGCCGGCACGCTCAATCATGGGGCTGATGATGCTCGGGGCCGGCAAGGGCGCCGTCATAGAGCTTCGCGGCGAGGGATGGGACGCCAAAGAGGCGTTGGACGCTTTGGCCGCGCTGGTCGAGTCCGGCTTCGATGAACAGGATTAGCCCGCCACCGCCTCAACACAAGCGGTTGAGCCGCAATCGACCGAGTGGCGTGCGACCCGAAGCTCGCTTCGTCGGGATCCCAGTCTCGGCTGGCGTAGCGATCGGCCCGGTGTTCCGGGCATCGGAGCCGACGCCGACGATTACCCGGCACAAAATCCAGGCGGTGGATGCAGCGGCGGAGGGTGCTCGCCTGGATGCGGCAATCGCCCAGTCGCGCAAACAATTGACGAAGCTGCGTGGCCGGCTCGCGGTCCTCCCTGCGGAAAGCCAGGCTGAGCTGGCACCGCTGATCGACGCCTATATCCGGATGCTGAGTTCCTCGCGTCTGGTCCGCGCCGTGCGACAGCGGATTGAAGAGACGCTGCTTTCCGCCGAAAGCGCGGTAGTGGCCGAAGCGGAGGCCATCGCAACAGCAATCCTGGCACAGGCCGAACCGGGTATGCCGGCAGATGACAGGGCGAGTCTGACACGCCGGGCCGAGGAGGTGCGGGAGATTGGCAGGCGGCTGGTGCGCAACCTGACGCGCGCGCCATTCCGCAGCTTCGCCGGTCTGCCTGAGGGTGCGGTCCTGGTAAGCGAGGCGCTTCGCCCCTCGGATGCAGCATTGCTCGATCCATCCCGGCTGGCTGGTGTGGCGACGGAGGAAGGCGGCGCAGAGGGACACACCTCCGTCATGCTCCGAGCCTTGGGCGTGCCGGCAGTGCTCGGGGCGACAGGCCTCGCACACGCGATCCAACCCGGTGACGTGGCCGTGGTGGATGGCACCGCCGGGACCGTGGTGCTCAACCCTGCGGCCCCCACACTGGCCGCCGCGCGCCGTGCGGTGACTGCATTCGCCCGTGCACGGCAGCGCTTCGCCAAGCTCCGGCGGCTGCCAGCCGAGACACTGGATGGGGAGACGGTCGAGCTACAGGCCAATCTGGAACTGCCTCTCGAGCTGCCGCTGATCGCCCAGTCAGGCGCACTCGGCATTGGACTCTTGCGCACAGAGTTCCTGTTCATGAACCGCGAAACGATCCCGGATGAGGATACCCAAGCGGAGACCTATCGAACCATCGTGGAGGCGATGGGCGGCGATCCGGTGGTGATCCGAGTGCTGGACTGGGGTGGTGAGAAGGACATCGAGGCGCTGTCCAGTGCCGGGGTTGTACCGGATATCGCCGATGCAAATCCCGCCTTGGGGATGCGGGGCATCAGACTGCTGCTACGGGAAACCGAACTGCTGGAAACGCAATTCGCCGCCATACTGCGCGCCGCGATGGCCGGTCCCGTGCGCGTCATGTTGCCGATGGTGACGACAGTCACCGAGGTGCGGCAGGCACGCGAGCTGTACGAACGCGTGGGGCGGCGGCTACGGCGGCGTGGCGAGCGCATTCCCGAAAAACTGCCGCCCCTAGGCATCATGATCGAAACGCCGGGTGCCGCGCTGTCAGCCGACGCGCTGGCCCTGGAAGCGGACTTCTTCGCCATCGGCACCAACGATTTGACAGCGTATACGCTGGCCGTGGACCGGGCAGAGACGGAGGTTGCAGACCTGTACGATCCGCTGCACCCAGCAGTCCTTCGTCTCGTTCAGTTCGCCACCGAAGCGGCCTTGCGAATGCGGATGCCGGTCTCAGTATGCGGCGAAATGGCGGCCAATCCTCGCCTGACGCCCCTGCTGCTTGGTCTCGGCCTGCGCAGCTTCAGCATGACCGCCTCTGCCGTGCCTCGAGTGAAGCAGGCGGTCCGTTCTGTCGAAATCGATGCATGCGCACGGTTTGCGAGACGGGTGATGGAACAGTCGGATCCGGCGAAGATCGATGAATTGGTGGCTGCCTTCCGTCACGACGCGGCCGCGCACTGACGCTTCAGTCGAGAAGAACGCTGCAGCTCCGCAGAAACCCCAGCAACGGCAACAGAGGCAGACCCAGTATGGCTGAATGGTCGCCTTCCACCGCGGAAAACAGGTGCACGCCCATTCCCTCCAACCGGTAGGCGCCCACCGTGCTGGTCACTTCCGTGCCCTCAGCGGCCAGGTAAGCGTCGAGAAACGCGTCGGTGAACGCCCGCATCGTCAGGCGAGGCGTGGCCAGGTGGGACCAGAGAGACCGCTCTCCCTGCTGGCACACCACAGCCGTTGCAAGCACGTGAGTGCGGCCGCGCAAGGTCCGAAGCTGCCGGCGCGCTTCCACGACATCGGCCGGCTTGTCGAACCATACGTCATCGCAAACCAGGATCTGATCCGCCCCGATGACCAGGGCGTGCGGGTGCTGTCGCGCAACCGTCTCGGCCTTGAGAGCTGCCAAACGTAGGGCGGCAGCCGGTGCGTCCAGTGCCTCGGCTTTCGCGGCAAGCTTAGCCTCACTCTCATCCACCGACGTCGGCTGCACCAGAAATTCGAGACCTGCGCCCGCAAGCAGAGCGCGGCGGGAAGCAGAAGCGCTCGCCAGTATCAGGCGAGGCGTCGCGCGCTGTATCTCAGGCGCCGCCTGAAGCCTGCTTCCGGCGCCGCTCATGCCATGCCTCCATGAGCTGCAGCACTGTGGCGGCAGTCTCTTCGATCGATCGGCGTGTCACATCGATCACCGGCCAGGCCCGTCGGTTGCATAACCGTCTTGCCCAAAGAAGCTCCGATTTGACGGCGTCCTCATCCACGTACTCAGCACTGTTCTGCCGGACGATACCAGCACCCGAACTGCCGGCGGCAATCAGCTTGAGCCGGTGGCGGCGGATCTCGATCAGCGCTTCAGCCTCCAGCGTCAAACCGATCACGGGGCACTCAATCGTTTCCAGACCGGCAGGTTCCGGCAGGTTCGGCACCAACGGCACGTTGGCCGCCTTGATGCCGCGGTTCGCGAGGTAAAAGCATGTCGGCGTCTTGGAACTGCGCGACACGCCCACCAGCACCACATCCGCCTCGGCCAGCCCTGGCTGCGCCTGGCCGTCATCATGGGCCAGCACGTAGTGCATGGCATCGATCCGCCGGAAGTAATCGGCGTTCAGCGCGTATTGCCGCCCCGGTCGGGCTGCCGCCTCCTCGCCGATAGACTCCTGGAGCAGGTCCATCACCGGGTCGAGCACGTTCACCACCGGCAGGTTCAGGCGTCGGCAGGTGGTCTCCAGCTCGGTCCTGAGTGCCCGGTCGACCAGCGTGGACAGCACCGGCCCTGGTTCGTGCTCGATGCCTTCCAGCACGCGGTGAAGCTGGAAACGAGTCCGGATGAGGCTCCAGCGATGATAGATGATATCGGCATGCTCGAACTGTACGGTGGTAGCCCGGGCGATCGCATTGAGCGTCTCGCCAGTGGCGTCGGAGACCAGGTGGAGATTCAGGCGGCGGCCGGACATGCGACTGAGGATAGCGGGGATAGCGGGGACTGCCATCTCCTCTCGTTCGGCAATACTGGAACTACGGGGATGGTTGGAACAGTCATTGGCACTGTGGGGGAATCCATAGGCGGCTGGGTGCATATGGGGATGAAGCTGGAAAATATGTTGGCTTCAACGAGGTCCCCTGCTGCGCTGACGTGGACATCGACTGCCGGAGCTGGGGGCTGATCAGTCCACACAACTCACAGCCCCAATCACCCCCTCATCCATTCCTTTATTCTTATTTCCTGTTAAGCGAGAGGCATGAACGAAGCTGGCAAACCCCTGCTGCGTGCGCTGGCAGGCGAGACGCTATGGCCGCCACCGATCTGGCTGATGCGCCAGGCGGGCCGTTATCTGCCGGAATATCGGGCGGCCAGGGCCAAGGCCGGCGACTTCATTGCGCTGTGCACGACACCAGAGCTGGCTTCTGAGGTGACGCTGCAGCCAATCCGCCGCTACCGCTTCGATGCGGCAATCCTGTTCAGCGATATACTGATGGTGCCGTGGGCGCTTGGGCAGGGCCTTGCGTATCGCGAAGGCGAAGGTCCGGCGCTGCCGCCTTTACGGAACCGTGCCGATCTGGACCTGCTGAAGCAGGATCGGGTGGCTTCGACTATTGCACCGATACTGGAGACAGTGCGGCGGGTTCGCACCAGCTTGTCGGGCGAGGGCTTTGTTGACACCACGCTGATCGGCTTTGCCGGCGCGCCTTTCACGGTCGCCTGCTACATGGTCGAGGGCGGCGGTTCGCGGGACTTCGCGGCGACACGTGGCATGGCTTACAGCCAGCCGGACCTGTTCGAGCGGCTGATCGATATGCTGATCGAGGCGACGGTGACTTACCTTTCAGCCCAGATCGACGCTGGCGCCGAAGCGGTCATGCTGTTCGACACATGGGCCGGCATTCTCCCGCCGAGGCAGTTTCGTCGGCATGTCGTGGAGCCCACAAAGGCGATCGTGTCGGCGCTGCGTCACCGTCATCCCAACGTGCCAGTGATCGGTTTTCCTCGTTTGGCTGGGATCTTGATTGGCGAATATGCCCGTGCGACCCAGGTCCATGCGGTCGGGCTCGATACGTCCATCGATATGAGCCTTGCGGCGGGTCTGGTTCCGCCAAACGTGCCGGTGCAAGGGAATCTGGATCCGCTTGCGCTGGTAGCCGGAGGCGCTGCGCTGCGGACTGAGGCCGTGGCGGTTCTTGCAGCCCTGAAAGGCCGGCCGAGTGTGTTCAACCTCGGCCACGGGATCGTGCCGCAGACTCCGCCGGAGAACGTCGCCCAACTGGTGGAGCTGGTGCGTGCGGCCTAGGGTCGCTGTCGTTCTGTTCAACCTGGGCGGACCGGATCGGCGCGAGGCGATCAAGCCATTCCTGGTCAATCTGTTCAGCGATCCGGCAATTCTGCGAGTGCCGTTCTTTGTGCGTCCGTTCCTTGCACGCTGGATTGCCCGAGCCCGGCTGGTGCCGGCGCGCCAGAATTACGAGTTGTTGGGCGGCCGCTCGCCACTGTTTGAGCTTACCGAACAGCAGGCTACGGCCCTGAAGACCGCATTGCCGGAGCTGGAGGTGAAATGCTTCATCGCCATGCGTTACTGGCATCCGTTCAGCGAAGAAACTGCCAGAATGGTGCGCACGTGGGCGCCGGACCGTGTCATTCTGCTCCCGCTGTATCCGCAGTATTCCAGCACGACGACAGGCAGTTCACTCACTGCCTGGCGCGAAGCAGCAGCCGGAGCAGGCCTTGCGATCGATACCACCACATTCTGCTGTTATCCCACGGATCAGGCGTACATCGGCGCGACTACGAAGCTGGTTCGCGACGCATGGACCAAGGCTCGTTCCCAAGTTGATCCGGCAATTGGGCTACGCGTTCTTTTCTCGGCGCACGGCTTACCGGAAGTCATTGTACGCCAAGGCGACCCATATCAATGGCAAATCGAGCAGACTGTCGCGTCAGTGGTATCCGCGTGGGCGCAGCCCGACCTGGATTGGACGATCTGCTATCAGTCACGAGCGACACCGCAGCGGTGGATCGGTCCCAGCACCGAGGAGGCAATCGAACAAGCGGCGCACGACAAGGTCGCGGTCCTGGTCGTGCCGATCGCCTTCACCTCGGAACATTCGGAGACACTGGTCGAGCTCGATGTCGAGTATCGCACTCTAGCCGAGAGACTAGGTGTTCCCGGGTATTTTCGTGTGCCAGCACATAACGCCGATGCAGCATTCATTGCTGCACTCGCGGGTCTGGTGCATCGGGCGTTGGCGCATGGTCCGGGGCTTTGCAGCCATGCAGGCGGGCGCGTCTGTCCGGCCGGGTGCGGTTTATGCGCGTACGGGGTGATGAGGTGACGATTGGCTTTCTTGGCTGGTTCTATCCATGGACCAAGGCGCTGCACGTCATCTCGCTGATCGCATGGATGGCCGGCATGTTCTATCTGCCGCGTCTTTACGTTTACCACTGCGAGGTGAAGCCTGGCTCCGCCGAAAGCGAACGCTTCAAGGTGATGGAGCGTCGGCTGCTCAAGCAGATCACCAATCCGGCTATGGTCGCGACCTGGACCTTTGGCATCCTGCTCGTGCTGACGCCAGGCATTATCGATTGGTCCGCCGGCTGGTGGCATGTGAAACTTGTTTCGGTTCTATTGCTGTCCGGCTTTCACGGCGCTCTTTCCCGCTGGCGGCGGGATTTTCTGGAGGACCGCAACACGCGTCCACAGCGTTTCTACCGGATCGCCAATGAGGTGCCGACATTGCTGGTCGTCTTGATCGTGGTGATGGTCATCGTCCGGCCGTTCTGAGGGACAGCCGAGCAACCTCTTGACTTTCCGCAGCATCCGTCCCACCTGCCGGTTGACGGAGGGCGGTGTGTCTGCCTAGTTTTAGCCTTCCCTCCGCAAGGTGGCGGATCAACGCCACCACGATTCTCCCACCCGACGGGACCGAACCCGGCCATCTTCAGACGATGGTTGGCAACGATACTCAGGGCCTTCTGCCCTTGTCCCGCATCATCAATTGGACTGCGTCCATGCATCTTGCCGAACTCAAGGCCAAAACACCCTCCGACCTCCTGAGCTACGCCGAATCACTGCAAATCGAGAACGCATCGTCGCTGCGCAAGCAGGACATGATGTTCGCGATTCTGAAAAACCTGGCCGAGAACGACCAGGCGATTCATGGCGAGGGTACGCTCGAAATCCTGCCAGACGGCTTCGGCTTCCTGCGAAGCCCTGAAGCCAATTACCTGCCGGGTCCCGATGACATTTACGTAAGCCCGAGCCAGGTCCGCCGCTTCAGCCTGCGCACCGGCGATTCGGTCGAGGGCCAGATCCGCGCGCCGAAGGACGGCGAGCGGTATTTTGCCCTGCTGAAGGTCAACACCATCAACTTCGAACCGCCCGAGTCCGTGCGGCACCGGATCAACTTCGATAACCTGACGCCGCTCTATCCCGATGAGCGGCTGAAGATGGAAGTCGAGAACTTCCAGTCGGTGGCGAAGGGTCCGACCAAGGACTACACGCCGCGCGTGATCGACCTGATCGCGCCGATCGGCAAGGGCCAGCGCGCACTGATCGTTTCGCCGCCGCGCACCGGCAAGACGGTGATGCTGCAGAACATCGCCACCGCGATCGCTGCCAACCATCCGGAAGTCTTCCTCATCGTGCTGTTGATCGACGAAAGGCCGGAGGAAGTCACGGACATGGCGCGCTCGGTGAAGGGCGAGGTGATCAGCTCGACCTTCGATGAACCGGCGACACGCCACGTCCAGGTGACCGAGATGGTGCTGGAGAAGGCCAAGCGCCTGGTCGAGCACAAGCGCGATGTGGTGATCCTGCTGGATTCTATCACGCGCCTGGCGCGTGCCTACAACACCGTGGTGCCCAGCTCCGGCAAGGTGCTGACGGGTGGCGTGGATGCCAACGCACTACAACGGCCGAAGCGCTTCTTC
>CAYRTL010000026.1:0-48858 GCA_964427005.1 uncultured Acetobacteraceae bacterium | reverse complement strand
GTTCCCGTCAGCTGTAGTCTATTGTTGCCAACGCCCCTCACTCCCACTCGATTGTTCTAAGTGATGATAACGCGCTGATCTATCAGCGCAATTTTTTTCGCCACACCGCAAAGAACCGACTCAGCGATCCGTCAGAAATTCGCGCTCTTGATTTCAAAGGCGAATTTCGCCGATTTCGAATCTGTTCGGTTTCAGGGACTATCGGCATCGATCGGTCGATTCTCGCGGATTCGGCGAGAACGACTGGCTGGACCGGATCGAGAAAAAAGACCGTCAGCCCGCGGCAGCGACGATCAACTGGATGAAAATCCCGCCATCGGCTATCTGACAGCATGTTCTTGTCTATCGCCACGACGCACCAGCCGGCAACCGACCTGGGATATCTGCTGCACAAGCATCCCGGGCGTGTGCACGAGATCGAGCAGACGTTTGGCAAGGCCTGGGTGTTCTACCCCGAAGCCGGCGACGAGCGTTGCGAAGCAGCACTGGTCCTCGATGTTGACCCGGTCGGCCTGGTTCGGGGCAAAGGCCAAGCCCAAGGCTTGCTCGATCAATATGTGAACGACCGCCCCTACGCCGCATCCTCTTTTCTCTCGGTCGCCTTGAATAAGGCATTCCGGACCGCGATGACCGGCGTCTGTAACGCGCGGCAGGAACTTGCCGATAGCGCCATTCCGCTCGAAACAACCGTTACGCCCCTACCAATGCGCGGCGGCGAAAAGTTGGTCCGGCAACTCTTCGAGCCGCTGGGATGGAGCGTCGATATCGATCCGATCGTTGGGCCGGACACAGGCACAGTTAGCAAGCTCTATGCGCGAGTGACGCTGGCCGGAGTTGCCCGTCTCAACGCTCTTCTCAATCATCTGTACGTACTGATTCCCGTCCTGGACGACGCCAAGCACTATTGGGTCGGCGAGGACGAAATCGACAAACTGCTCAAGCGCGGCGAGGGCTGGCTCGATCAACACCCGGCAAAGGAATTGATCGTGCGCCGCTATCTTCGCCACCGCGGCATTCTCGCGCGTGCCGCTCTCGAGAGGCTGGCGCCAGAAACGCAAGAGGAAGCGATCGAACCGGAGGCACGCAGTGCGCCTGAGGATGCGCTGGAGGCACCGATCCGCTTGAACGATGAACGGATGGCAGCCGTCGTCGAGGCGCTCCGCGCGGCTGGCGCCAAGACGATCGCCGATCTGGGCTGCGGCGAGGGCAAGTTGCTTCATCGCCTCCTGCGCGAGCGGTGGGCGGAGCAGCTGATTGGCCTTGATCCAGCAGCACGTGAACTGGAATGGGCGGCGAGGCGATTGAAGCTTCATCTCCCGGGCGGCCCGCCGGAGGGACGCGTATTGCTCCTGCATGGATCTTTGACCTATCGCGATGACCGATGGGCGAACGCGGACGGCGCCGCGCTTGTCGAGGTCATCGAGCACCTCGATCCGGATCGCTTGCCGCTCGTCGAACGCGTGGTGTTCGGCGAGGCGCGTCCAGCAACCGTGGTGGTGACGACTCCAAACGCGGAATACAATTCGCTCTTTCCAAACTTGGCGGCCGGCGCCTTCCGCCATCCTGATCATCGATTCGAATGGACCCGCGCCCAGTTCGAAGCTTGGGCGGAGAAGGTAGGATCGACTTATCACTACCGACCGGCATTCGCCGGCATCGGCCGGCCAGACGTAGTGCTCGGCTCACCGACGCAGATGGCGGTGTTCACCCGATGAGTGCGGCCGATAAGAACATTGAAATTCCCGATTTCTCGCTCGTCGTGCTCATCGGCTCGACGGGTTCGGGAAAATCGACTTTCGCAGCGAAGCACTTCCTGCCAACGGAGGTGATTTCGTCGGATTATTGTCGTGCTCTGGTGTCCGATGACGAAACGGACCAAAGCGTCACCGCCGATGCCTTCGAGCTGGTTCGCGAAATCGCGGGACGGCGGCTGAAACGTCGGAAACTCGCGGTCATTGATGCCACGAATGTCCGTCCCGCGGATCGCAAGGGCTGGATCGAGCTGGCTCGCCAATGGCACGCCCTGCCTGTCGCCATCGTTTTCGACCCCGGCATCGATGTTTGTATCGAGCGTAATAAAGCGCGGCCTGACCGTGCTTTTGGCGGCCAGGTCGTCCAAAGGATGGTCTCGGAAGTACGACGTGGCCTCGGAGGCCTTCAGCGCGAGGGATTCCGCCAAGTCTGGAAACTCACCAGCGTCGAGAGCATCGATACTGCTACGGTCGCACGTCAGCCTCTTTGGACCGATAAGCGAGACGATGCTGGTCCGTTCGATATCGTCGGCGACATCCATGGCTGCGCCGATGAGCTTCAGGCCCTGCTCGCCAAACTTGGATACCGGATCGAATGGGTCGAGGATCGCGGCGAACGCGCGGTCACTGTGATTCCACCTGAAGGCCGGAAAGTGGTCTTCGTGGGCGATCTCGTCGACCGAGGACCGAACTCGCCGGATGTCTTGCGTATCGCGATGAGTATGACGGCTGGCGGAACCGCATACGCTGTCCAGGGCAATCATGATCGCAAATTCGAGCGTTGGCTGGCGGGGCGGAAAGTAACGATCGCCCATGGCTTGCAGCAGACCATCGATCAATTGGAGGGTCAGGACCGCGGCTTTCGCGAGGCCTTGCCGAAATTCCTCGACGGGCTCCGCAGTCATGTCTGGTTGGATGGCGGACGATTGGCGGTCGCACATGCAGGCATGAAAGAAGAGATGGTCGGTCGTGGATCGGCCGCCGTACGAGAATTCGCGCTCTACGGCGAGACCACCGGTGAGATTGACGAATTTGGCTTACCGGTGCGCGCCGATTGGGCTGCGAGCTATCGAGGCCCAACATCCATCGTGTACGGCCACACACCAGTCGTGCGTGCGGATTGGGTGAACAACACTCTCTGCATCGATACCGGATGTGTTTTCGGCGGCAAGCTCACGGCATTGCGTTGGCCGGAAAAGGAACTGGTCGACGTCCCGGCCAAGCAAATCTGGTTTGAACCGATGCGCCCGCTGGGCGGCGCAACGGATTCGACATCGGCCCAAGCTGATGCAGATCAAGTGCTCGACATCAAGGATGTCAGCGGGCGCCGGTGGATCGAGACGGAACTCATGGGCCGCATCGTCGTCGCTGAGGAGAATGCGTCTGCCGCATTGGAAGTCATGAGCCGTTTTGCGTTGGCCCCGCAGTGGCTCGCTTATCTACCGCCAACGATGTCGCCGTCAGAGACCAGCGAGCGCGAAGGATGGCTGGAGCGGCCGGAGGAAGCCTTCGCGCATTTTCGGGCGAGGGGCGTCGAGGAAGTCGTGTGCGAAGAGAAGCACATGGGCTCGCGCGCCGTGATTGCGCTTTGCCAGACGGTGGATGTCGCCAAAACAAGGTTTGGTGTTATCGGCAACGAGACAGGTGCGATCTGGACACGCACAGGCCGAGCTTTCTTCACTGAACAAGCCATGACTGAAGGCCTCCTCGCCCGGCTGCGCTCGGCAGTTGAAAGCGCGGGTTTGTGGAAAGAGCTTGATACGGACTGGCTGCTGCTCGATGCCGAGATAATGCCTTGGTCGGCCAAGGCCGGCAGCCTGATTGAAAGCCAGTATGCGCCTGTCGCCGCGTCATCCCGCGCAGGCTTCGCCGCGGCGGCAGAAGCTTTCGCTCGGGCTGGCCATCGTGGCCTTGAGATCACGAATATTCGCGATCACTTTGCCGATCGTGCGCAACGCGCGACGCTTTATGCCAAGGCGTGGGCGCCTTACGTGTGGCCGGTATCAAGCATCGACGATCTGAAGGTCGCACCATTCCACCTCCTCGCAAGCGAAGGTCGCGTTTGGTTCGACCAGGAGCATGTTTGGCACATGGGTTTGGCCGATCGCTTGGCCGCTGCGGCCAACGGCGTTGTGACGCGCACACATTGGCGCACGGTCTCGCTCAGCGATGAGAACGCCGTCGCTGACACAATCAGGTGGTGGGAGAATCTGACCGGCAATGGTGGCGAAGGGATGGTGATCAAGCCGCGCCAGTTTGTTGCTCGCGGCAAGAAGGAACTCATTCAACCCGCGTTAAAGGTACGCGGCCACGAATATCTCCGTATCATCTACGGCCCCGAATACGACGCCTCTGCGAATCTCACCCGACTCCGGGAGCGCGGCCTCGGAGGCAAACGCAATCTCGCCCTTCGCGAATTCGCCCTCGGCCACGAGGCGTTGAAGCGGTTCGTTGCTTGCGAACCGCTAAGGCGGATTCATGAATGCGTATTCGCCGTGTTGGCGCTTGAGAGCGAGCCGATCGATCCAAGGCTTTGACCGCTTGCGCGTCCCTGAACCAGCGCCGAATTTGAATCTGGTGTGTGAATCGTAGCCAAGCTACGATAATTCACACTTTCTCAAATATTCTGCGAAGGGCGGCGCTGCGAGCTTCGAGCAGCCGGTCTCAGAAAAAGACCGTCAGAACGATCATCATTCCTGACGGTCTTTTCTCCGTCGCTTCTTGCAGCTTCTGATGAAACCGTCGGAAAAACCGTCAAATGAGCTGGCTTGTTCCGTCCGCCGCAAAGGTCGACTCCCGTCAAATCAATGCCTTGGGCAAACAACGGCGCGGAGAGACAATGGAGGGCGAATGATCAACGAACTATCCCGTAACCCTCTATTTTTCCTACGCTATTGCCCTCCACACCCCTCCAGAGTATCCCATACCCCTCACTCCCACTCGATTGTCCCGCGCCATAGTAAAGCCTTGATTTTCCAGCGCAAATTTTTTCTTCATACGACGAAGAACCGTCCCTCCGACCCGTCAAAAATCCACGCTCTTGATTTCAAAGGCGAATTTCAACGATCTGCGATTTGCCCGGCTTCAGCGACTATTAGCATCTATTGGTCGATTATTGTCTGCTCGCCGCCGACCAAGCGGCGCTTGTGTTTCCCAGAAAACACCGTCATGACAGCACCTATCACGAGAGCCTGCCGCCGAACCATTGGTGCGCACGCGCCGCTGCCGGGAAAGGCTAAGGTCAGTTCGGCGCAAAAAGCAGAGGTCCGGTCGCAGCTGACGACCGGGCAGATCGCCGTAGGCGCAGCCCGAGCCCCTAAATCCGCCGCCGACACACGCGCGCTCGAGAGAAACATTAGAAAGCATGCACGATGGTAAAGCGCCGCAAAGAGGAAGAGATTGTCGGAGTGCTCGAGTTCGAAGGCCGAACCTGCGAGGATCCGGAAGTCATGAGTTGGCTGGCCGAGCACAAGGCACGGAATGGCGGCAAGATCCGTGTAAGCCGCGGTAGCACGGGCCTCCGAGTTGCGTTCAGCAAGGTAGCGGACATGGCTCTGTGGCAAGCACGGTCAGAGAAGGCGGACAAGGGGAGCAGATTACGCCATTCCTGAGGCTCACTCAAACCAGGAGGATCCGCATTGACGAAGGAAGAATTGACCGCGTGGGCGTTGGCGAATGGCTGGCGGATCATTGCAGGCCATCCCAGCCTGACAAAGCCCGGCGCGCCGACCGACCCGATTGTGCGTCTGGTGCTGAAAGTGACGGTGGTCAACCTTGAGGTACGCAAGCCCGCCGGGAAATGGGAGAAGGTGGCTGGTGAGTCCTACGCTCAGGTCGTGCAAGGCTCGAAAGACGAGCCGCCGCGTGGCCTAGGATTCGAAATGGTCCCCACCATCACGTTGCTGATGCAGCAAAATCGGGACGCCATGGTATTCGGACGGATGGGTGGCAGTTAGAGCCCGACTCCTCGCGAGGTCTTTGGTAGTGGGTCAGTTTCGAGACTCACCCACTACCAAGTCTTTGCACACTTTGACGACGTGCGCCAGGGTCGGCCAGAGTGGACGAGTTTATTTTTGGCTTGGCACTGTAATTAAGCCGCACGTCCCCAGCTATAAGAACTCCATAAGCCGATGGAAGGAGATGCATCCTTCCACACAGAACTGACCCATCACATGCAATTCCCCGTCTGGACCAAACCGGCGCTGATAGGCGCGGGATGCGGCGCGATCGCCATCACCTTCATCGGGTTCTCGCAACTCGGGTGGAAAACGCCCCAAGCCGCTGCTGACATGGCCCAGGAGCGAGCGGATGCTGCCGCGGTGGCGGCCCTGGTGCCGTTCTGCGTAGCGAAGGCCGAGCAAGTGTCCGAGCAAGATACACTCGCCAGGGTCAAAGCCGACGATTCCGCCTTCTCTCGCAGCGACTTGGTGATGAAGGCCGGCTGGGCAACGGTTGGTGAAAGCAAGACGCCAGACAACGCACTCGCCATCGCTTGTGCGAATACCCTGCGTAACGCGAAGCCGGGCGCATAATAATTCGCGCGATAGCGTTTTATCCGAAGACTGATAAGCCGACGGACGCCATACGGTGCCCGCACTCTGGAGCAGCATGGTGGGTCGACCTGAACTCGGTACGAAATGCACCTGCACGAGCTGCGCCGAGCGCTTCTACGACCTGAACCGGTCGCCTGCGGTCTGCCCGAAATGCGGGGCGACACAGCCGCCTGTCTCGGTCCGACGTCCGGTGCGTTCCAGCTCCGGCAGTGCGCACATGAGTCGGCGCTCCCAGCCAATCCTCGTTGAGGAAGAAGCTGAACCTCTCGCTGTCGTCGAAGACGACGAGGATGAAGACGCCGACGATGCCGCGGACGTCCCGGAAATCGACGCCGACGTGGACGGAGATGTCGAACCGGTCATCGTGCGCGATTGAGCGGAGCCGATCAGTTTGAGACTTGGCAGCTAGCAATGGCATGGCCATGGCAATCTTTATCGAAACGGTGATCATCGCTGCCGTCGTGTCCTTGGGAATCATCGTGGGAGGAGGCGCGATCATTCGTGGATTCCTAATCTCACGCCGGCCATCCCATCATCTCACGACACGCCCTGGCGCTTCAGCGGTACCACCGACAGTCGATGTTCGACCGCCCGAGTGAGTTGCGCGGAAGTGTAGCGCCTGCGCGCGGTCGCGCTCACCGGAGCGCAATAAGGGGTAGGATCTATTGGTGGCATTAAATCCGATCGTGAGAGCAGCTTGAATTATCTCTCCCTACCGCCCGAAGTCCCTAGCACTCCCAGGACCAGAGTGCTAATAGGCTTGCACCTGACTATGTGCCGGCGAGGTACCGGGCAAGCCGACCAGCTTCCATTCGCTGGCACCAGGTTAGTCATCATTCAATGAAATTTCATCCATTGCACGACCGCGTGGTGATTCGTCGCCTCAACGCGGAGGAAAAATCCGCAGGTGGCATCATCATCCCTGATACCGCCCAGGAAAAACCGATGGAGGATGAAGTCGTCGCCGTCGGCCCGGGGGCTCGTAATGAGCAAGGCCACGTCGTCGCCCTCGAGGTCAAGGCCGGCGATCGCATCCTGTTCGGCAAGTGGTCGGGCACCGAAGTGAAGCTCGACGGCGAGGAACTCCTGATCATGCAGGAGTCCGACATCATGGGTGTCATCGAAGGCAGCCCAACCGCCAAGAAAAAGGCCGCGTGATTCGGCCGCATCAGCGATTTCAGGAAGGATTAGGCAAATGGCTGCGAAAGATGTTCGGTTCGGCGATGACGCCCGTCAGCGGATG
This sequence comes from uncultured Acetobacteraceae bacterium, assembly GCA_964427005.1. GTDB lineage: Bacteria > Pseudomonadota > Alphaproteobacteria > Acetobacterales > Acetobacteraceae > JAMXLO01. Next base: position 41,311 of record CAYRTL010000026.1, on the reverse strand, counting down.
CTGCGTGGTGTCGATGTACTTGCCGCGGCGGTGAAGGTTACCCTCGGCCCGGAGGGCCGCAACGTGATCCTCGACAAAAGCTATGGCGCGCCGCGCATTACGAAGGACGGTGTAACCGTCGCCAGGGAGATCGAACTCTCCGACAAATTCGAGAACATGGGCGCACAGATGGTGCGTGAGGTCGCCTCCAAGACAAACGACATCGCGGGTGACGGCACCACCACCGCCATTGTGCTGGCCCGCGCCATCGTGAGCGAAGGCGGTAAGGCGGTTTCCGCCGGCTTGAACCCGATGGATGTGAAGCGCGGCGTCGACAAGGCGGTGATCGCCTTGGTCGAGGAACTGAAAAAGCGCAGCAAAAAGATCACCACCCAGGCCGAGACCGCGCAGGTCGGCACGATCTCCGCCAATGGCGAGACCGAGATCGGTGAGATGATCGCCGCAGCCATGCAGAAGGTCGGCAACGAAGGTGTCATCACCGTCGAAGAAGCCAAGGGCATGCTGACGGAACTCGACGTCGTCGAGGGCATGCAGTTCGACCGTGGCTACATGTCGCCTTACTTCATCACCAACGCCGACAAGATGACCGTCGAGCTCGATCAGCCCTACATACTGATCCACGAAAAGAAGCTCTCCGGATTGCAAGTCCTACTGCCGTTGCTGGAAGCGGTGGCGCAATCGGGGCGTCCGCTGCTGGTTGTAGCCGAAGATGTCGAGGGCGAAGCGCTCGCGACGCTGGTGGTGAACAAGCTGCGTGGCGGACTGAAGGTTGCCGCAGTCAAGGCACCTGGCTTCGGCGATCGCCGCAAGGCGATGCTGGAAGACCTTACGATCCTCACTGGCGGCCAAGTGATCAGCGAAGACCTCGGCATCAAGCTGGAGAACGTCACGCTCGATATGCTGGGCAAGGCGAAGCGAGTGGTGATCGACAAGGAAAACACCACCATTGTCGATGGTTCCGGCAAGAAGCAGGACATCACCACGCGCTGCAACCAGATCCGCGCTCAGGTTGCGGAGACCACCTCCGACTACGACAAAGAAAAGTTGCAAGAGCGGTTGGCAAAACTCGCCGGCGGCGTTGCGATCATTCGCGTCGGTGGATCGACCGAGATCGAGGTGAAGGAACGCAAGGACCGTGTCGACGATGCGCTGCATGCCACGCGGGCCGCTGTGGCAGAAGGGATCGTGCCAGGTGGCGGTGTTGCATTGGCACGCGCGTCAACCATCCTTGCCAAGCTGAACGCCGAGAATGACGACCAGCGCGTCGGCATCGAGATCGTGCGCAAGGCGGTGCAAATGCCGCTGCGGCAGATCGCTGAGAATGCCGGCGAGGATGGTGCTGTCATCTCCGGCAAGATCCTCGACAAGCCCGAATACAACTGGGGGTTCGATGCCCAGACCGGCGAATTCAAGGACCTGGTAAAGGCCGGCATCATCGACCCCACCAAGGTCGTACGGTCCGCGTTGCAGCACGCCGCATCCGTCGGTTCGCTGATGGTCACCACCGAGGCGATGGTTGCTGAAAGACCGGAGAGGGGAAGTGCCGCCGGTGGCCCGCCAGGCGGTGGCATGGGCGACATGGACTTCTGAGGTGGCCGAACAGGACCCGCCTGATCCTGCGTTCAATGCCATGACTTCCCGGCTGTTGCGACGCGAAGCGCTGCGTCGCGCCGCCGAGGAGCTGAGCACCATGACCGGGCCAGGGCTGGAGCAGGCTTTGGCCCGAATTTCAACCGAGGTCACCGAAGATGCTGCCTACCGGCGAGAGAGAACCAACGGCGCGAGCGCAGCGCTCGTCCCAAAGCCTCCGGGATAGGCATGATCCGGGGATGGCACGTGAGATCGTATATCTCGTCTAAGCGTTCAAGGCTGGCAAGGGAGCACGGCTCATCGCGGACACACCGATGCGGTGCAAGTCCTCGGACGCTGCGCGTATGAGAGCGGAACGCCTGGCAACCACGAAGGCAGGCGTCGTTGCATTCGCCAGCTCGGGCGACGCCGAGTTAGGTGAGTATGACGAAGAGCCCACGATCATCTTTCGGGCCGGCCGCCGCCATTCGACGAAGCTTGACGGCGCAGCAATGGCAAGGGGACGCAGCAATGCTGCTTGAGCTGGCGCAATGGTCTATCCGGGAACTGCCGCTGTTCGCCCTGGTTGCCGTCGGCACCCATCTGACTGTGTCAGGCAGCCAGACTCTCTTGCACTATGGTCTCGGGCATCATCGGGTCGGTGGTGTCTTCTTCCGGAACCACATCCGATTTCACCACACCTATTATGCCAAGGGTCATCTGGTGTCGCCTGATTATCGGGCTGAGGAGGGCAACAATACCCCGTATTTTCTCATCCCGACCGTCATCGTTGCTGGGGTGATGTTCTTGGTTTTGCCGCTCGATCTTTTCTTTGTCGTGGCCGCGGTGAGTGCCGCGTCATTCTATGCCCACGTCGCCTTCGACAAGGCGTACCACGTAGAGGGATCGAAACTAGGACGCTTTGCATGGTTCAGACGCAAGCGGGAACTACATTTTGTCCATCACCTGCACGCAAACAGCAACTTTGCCGTTATCGACTTCTTCTGGGACAGGCTTCTCCGCACCTATCGCAGGCCCGACGGAGAGGTGAGTTAGAAACGCCACTGCATACGGGAGCTGCTTTGGATCTCCTCGTTGGCACGTTGCTCATCCTCCACTACCCAGGCTGCCGCGGCAGCATAGGTCTTGAACCCCAGCATGGTCTGCCGCGCACCATCATTTCCAACGATCGCGACGTTGAAATCGCCGCGTTCGATTCCAGGTGAAATCGTGTATGTTGCCATGCAGGACATATAGGGTCTTCCGGAAGATTGAGGAAGTGGCATTCACATCGCGAGATGCACGATCAAACTCCGCGTGGGGTACGAACTGATTTACGAGTGTCCGCAACCGACGCCGATGATTCTGCTGCTGCACATCCACCACACGCGAGCACCTGACCTCATCGTTGCTGATCAAGTGATGACAAACCCGTGGGTGCCAACCACCTCCTATAGGGATGGCTTCGGCAATTGGTGCACTCGCCTTGTCGCGCCGCAGGGCGAAATGCGCATTTCCAGCACCGCCGTCCTACACGACAGCGGAGATCCGGATCCGGTGAATGCCGGAGCGCGTCAACATCCCGTGGAGGATTTGCCGGCTGACGTGCTGGTGTTTCTATTGGGCAGTCGCTATTGCGAGACCGATCGGTTGTCCGAGACGGCATGGGATTTGTTCGGTCATTCCCCCACTGGGTGGGAACGCGTGCAGGCGATCTGCGACTTCGTTCACAATCATATTGTGTTCAACTACGCAGACGCCCGTTCGACCCGCACCGCGTGGGAGACGTTCAACGAGAGACGAGGTGTGTGCCGCGATTTCACGCATCTTGCCGTGACATTTTGCCGGAGCATGAACATCCCCGCACGCTACTGCACCGGCTATCTTGGCGACATCGGGGTGCCGCCGCCCTATGGACCGATGGATTTCTCTGCCTGGTTCGAAGCCTATCTCGATGGCACCTGGCATGTCTTCGATCCGCGCAACAACACGCCAAGGGTTGGTCGCGTGCTGATGGCGCGCGGGCGCGATGCGGTTGATGTACCGATCAGCAATACATTCGGCCCTAACACGCTAAAGGGCTTCAAAGTATGGACGGATGAGGAGGACCCAGCACCGCCCCCGCAAACGTAGCACTGCTGGCAGCTATCGCTGCCGGCTTCACTGCCGTTGGCTTTCTTTTCGTCCGGGCGGTGTAACAGAGATGCGCGACACCCATCTTGGTAGAGACTATGCCGTGCCGTTGCGGGGAGATCAGTCCTCGCACAGCGAAGAGAAAATCAAAATGAATATTCCAGTTTGGCTGAGGCCCGGTCTTTGGGGAGCCGCGGTTGGTGCGGTCGCGATGGCTACTATTGGTTTCTCGCAACTTGGGTGGACGACTTCGAACACCGCCGAGCAACTCGCTCAAGAGCGGGCCAGAGCAGCAGTCGTTTCGGCACTTGTGCCGTTCTGTGTGGCGAAAGCCCAGCAGGATCCCGATAAGACGGTGTTCACCAAACTGCAGGCCGAGACGTCATCGTATTCGCGCAGCGACATGGTGATGAAAGCTGGCTGGGCGACCCTGGGAAATGAAAAGTCTCCGAACAATGCCTTGGCACGAGCCTGCTCGGAAGAGCTTAACGCCGCGAAGTCCGGCTGAGGTCAGGCGCTGTAGGGTACCACTGGCGCTTTCACGATCTCAGCAGGACACCTGCGAGGTCAGTGAACGGCAAACGTTCCGATAGATGACGTCGGCAGTTGGTGCCCAGCATCACCCCATACACCCATCCCCTCCCTACAATCGGAGGACCTCGTCCTCCCACTGTCCTCGGACAAAGCTCACCACATCGACAGTCCCATCGTCCGACCACAGGATCCGGAAGACCCGCGCCGACTTCTCCCATATGTCGAGTCCATATGGCAGCGACTTCCTGGAACGCTGCCTTTCGATGGCGTGCCGATAGCCGGGAGAGGACGCTTCCTCTCGACCAAGTTCATTGAATGGTGTCCAAAAGCGCAATACCCAGGCCCGTATCCGCAGCTCGGTTAGCCGCACGACGTCACGCTGAACCTCTACTGTTCCGTGCTGCCGCAGTAGTGGCAAGACGTGGTCTCTGATAGCGATGGCCCGGTTGGTGTCTGTCGTTACTAATCTTAGATTCATAGCCGCCGGTCCTCCAGCTCGCCAAACCTTAGGGGCAGGTGCCACCTGTCAGGGGTAGTCGTAGAATATACTGCACGTTCGCGGAGCTGACCGACGAAATCTCGCCAAAGGAAGCCATATGAGCCGCAGACCGGAAGAGCAGCCAAACACGACCCAAGCCACCCAACGTTCTCAAAGCGGAGAAAGCCTGGTTGAACAGGGCGAATGGGTGAATTGCTGGTTATGCGAAGACGTATTCCGACGTCGAATCCAAACAAAGCGCACGTGCGCAAAGTGCCATCGCGGCTTCTGTGAAGGGTGGCATGGAAGTCTCGACCGAGGCTACGGAACGTGCCTCATCTGCTGGGCGGACCAGGATCTTGGATAGCTATCGGGCTGCCCCGGGTCTGCACGTGACGGTTCGTTTCGCCTGCTGCGATAATCCGCGGCCTGAGCGAGGTGTCCCGATCGACGAGAAAATGCCTACTTCGACCGTTCTGCGTGATCTGTTGCAGCATGCATCAACGGAGACGATCACGCTCGAGTGGTTGATGGACCGGCTAGGAGAGCGGTCGTTCGGGCTTGTGCTGCCGTTGCTAGGGCTGCTGGCTATGCTTCCGGGGGCGTCCGTCGTTGCCGGCATCCTGATCACCGTGCCCGCGTTTCAAATGGTGCGAGGCCGCCACGCGCCGCTGTTTCCTCGCTTTCTCGCGGTCCGGAGCTTCAAAACGCGGCGCCTTGCTGCGATGCTGGACCATGCGGTTCCGCCCCTCCGCTACCTGGAGCGATACATCCAGCCCAGATGGCAGGCGCGGTTTGGAGCAGCAAAGCGCCTGATCGGCGTTGCGATCCTGATTGTCGGCAGCCTGCTCTTCGTGCCCATCCCGCTAAGCAACGTGCCGCCTGCTCTGGTCATCGTGCTGGTCGCATTCGCCTATTTTGAGGAGGACGGCGTGCTACTCTGTTTCGCGCTGGCGATCATCCTCGCGCTTCTGATGGTTGCAGGTGGGGCGGCCTGGCAGGGGATGAGCACAGTGGGCTGGGTGGAGGGACTGTTCTAGACGCTCTCGCATCCGTAGCAGTACCATTCCTTGCAACGGTCCCGCGTGCCGACCCTCGGCCGGCGCAGATCGCAACTAGCAATGGCGGAGTTCACCTTCCTCAGAAAAATCTCACCCCTGATTTTAGCGCGCCTCGTCACCATGCTGCATCCAATCGGCGCCGTGCCGCGTGCCGGAGACACGATTATGGGAAGCGGTGCTGACAGCGTTCCCCAGCCCGGCGCCGGCCGGCCGAACGCGACGCCAAACAGCAGTGCTTACCACCCTCCAGGATGTGCAGGGGCAGAGAGAATGCCGGCACGCAACCCATAACCGGTGGGACCAAACAGCGCACGTGACAACGTCTCACGCACTATCGTCTGCATGCCGTGGCCGGCTCCGTGAATCAGCACGAATGGAATTGGAATGATCGGACCTAATGTTGCAAGTCCCGCTGCCGGTGACTGTCGGGGAAACTGAGAGCATCGCCGATCTGGCGCGCCGCAGCTCCTTATGCAGTGCATCGATCACCACGTTGGTATTGGTAGGACCACAGATCATGGTGATCTGGCCGTGGCGGATGACGCGTTGAGCTGGTATTGCAGGACAGGAAGTGCGATGTGATCAGTGCGTCAGCAAGTGCTTAGGAAGCAGAATGAGCCAGCACCCGATCGCCATTCTGTCACTGCTTGATCAGCATCACCAATGGTTGGCGACGGAGTGGCTGGCCTGTCAGGCGCGCGATACCAGCACCAGAGAGCCGAAACGGGAGGTCGAGAACCAGCACTTGACGCGACGTTTCCTCGAGGCATTACCGCGTGGTGCGGAAGCAACTCAATTCAACAGCATCCAAGCACCTGAGTGGCAGCCGATGCGCGAACTGCTTGAAGACCTCTCGCGCGACCGGGCCTTGCAAGGCTTCAGCCCGAGTGGGACAGCAAGTCTTGTCTTATCGCTAAAAGAGCCAATGTTCGCGTTGCTGCGCCAACAACTGCCCAACGACGTGGATGCACTCGCCGAGGAGATCTGGGCCGCCACCCGGCTGATCGATGCGCTTGGCCTCTTCGTTATCGAGTGTTGCGCGAAGGCCCGTGAGAGCGTGATCGCCAACCAGCAGCAGGAGTTGCTGGAGCTCTCGACGCCGGTGATCGCACTGTGGGAGGGAATACTGGCGTTGCCGCTGATCGGCACGCTGGACAGTTCACGCACCCAGATCGTCATGGAAAGTCTATTGGAGCGGATCGCCATCACGGGTGCGGAGATTGTTATCATCGATATAACCGGCGTGCTAACAGTGGATACTTTGGTCGCGCAGCATCTGATTAAAACGATCGCTGCTGCCCGTCTGATGGGTGCCGACTGTGTCCTGAGCGGAATCCGACCACAGATTGCCCAAACAATTGTGCACCTTGGCCTGGAGCTGAACGTGATTTCGAAAGCCACCATGGCGGATGCTCTGACGCTCGCCTTCCGCCGCTCGGGCAAAGCGGTTCTGGATCAGAAACGGTCGCCAACCCAGGGCGCCTAGGCATACTGTCCCGTTCAACGGAGTTGGTCAGTGCAGCGCGTTGCTGATCCAATGCAATTGCACCGGGTCAGCTTGTTGGGGTTTGCGTCGCTCTCCATGGCTGGGACCGCCGCTGATAGTCGTCAACGATCTCCCAAGTAAGGAAGCCCAACACGGTTTGCCGGGCGCCATTATCGCTGATGATCTTCACGTCAAATTTCTGATCCGACCTCGACTAAATCTCGTATGTGGCCATCCGACGGACGTAGCACTCCGCGCGGCCCGATACCATCGAGCCGCCGGCGAGCGCATGGATGCTTGATGGTGCATTCTGAATTCGGATGGCCGTGCAGCTCGCGGGCAGCCGACACTCGCTCGAGATAAACTAAACGACTAGACCAAGTCCAGCCAGAGCTACGCCGGATCCAGTGTTGGCTCTACAACCAAGGCCTCGCCCGGAGTTTCCCGGGCACGAAATTCCTCCCGACCACCGAAGCTGCGGCGACGGCCGGTATCGAAACGGCTCATGGGCTTAGGGCCGCGGAAATTGCGCTCATTTTCATCGGCTTTGCGTAGGATAGCCGATGGAGCCTCGTCCAGACCGCTCACGCCAAGCGTCAGAAAGCGCAGGATGTCTTCATTCAGTCGCAACTGCCGCTCCATCTCGGTAACGAAAGCCGGCTTTGCATCAATCCCAAGGAGCATGTAGTGCCCCTTCCGGTTCTTCCTGATACGGTAGGCAAGGCTGCGTAGCCCCCAGTATTCGCGCTTTATCATCGCGCCGCCGTCCGTCTCGAGCTGGTTCGCGATGCCGTCGGCGATCCCTTCAACCTGTTGCTGAGTCACGTCGTTACGCGCAATGAGCACGCATTCATAAAGCGACACTGGTGCATTCCCTTCGAGTGTGGCGCCAGCGCCAGCGCTTCCTAGATACGCTGCTCGTCTTGGGGATCATCCGGGATGCTTGCCAGATGCCGCCGCAAAGCAGCGTATTCCGGGCCAGGGCCGTCGATGCTCAGGAAATCTCCCACGGCGGCATCACTCGTCTGTCCACCGGACGACACATTCGGAATATGGCGCACGAGCGTCCTCGCTGGATCACTGGTGCAGACCAGTTGCCAACGGTCGCCGTTGGAACTCCGGTAGATCTCTGTAGTCGAAGTGGACATGACGAACTGCCCCCCAGGACCGCTAGGAAGCTGGCGGTCGGCCAAACAAAGTTTTGGATCGGCTAAATCGGTCGTCTTGGGCTGGTCGCGCTACCTCATGGCGACGCGACTCTTAGCGTCAAACGGCCTTCAGGTTCGTCGCCGACATCTTGCCCTGCTGGCCGCGCTCCAGGTCAAAGCTGACCTTTTGGCCCTCATTCAGACCACTGAGGCCGGCGCGCTCGACTGCCGTGATGTGGACAAACACATCCTTTGAACCATCGTCCGGCTGGATGAAGCCAAATCCCTTCTGGGAATTGAACCATTTGACCGTGCCTTCCGACATCGCGTCATTCTCCTTGCAATCCGGCGATCCACACAGCGTGGACCGGAATGCCTTTCATGTTGGGAGCACCGAAGTGCGACGAGGTCGCATAGGCAAGGTACGATAGACCCACGCTGAAAAGCGCCGTCGAATACAGATAAGAGCACCGGCGCGGCTTTACCAGCGAAATTGTCAATCATGTTCCGGCAGTCACTTGCTCGCGCGAGGCCGCACTGTTCGCCCTCGCCTGGACCAAAGTCTGGTTGAGCATTTCGATCGCATCTAGCTTGCCAATCCGGTGCACGGCAGCGAATTCGCCAGCAAGACGCTCCAGCGCAAGCTCGAACAGATTGCGTTGGCTGAAACTGCTGTTGGAACCGTCGCCTGAAGACTGCAGATCGCGAACCACCTCGGCCAGCGCCTTGGGGATACCGGTGTTGATCTTGGCCAGATATTCCTGGGAACGCTTGGCCCACATGAGCCGGCTTGCGCGCGGGCGGCCGCTCAAGGTCGCATGAGCTGCTGCAAGGGCTTGCCGGCTGGAAAGCTTTCGTGGCCCGATCGCGCGCGCCTGGGCTACAGGAACGCGCAACGTCATCTGATTGTCCTGGAACGAGATATGGATCAGGTTCAGTTGGTATCCGGCAATTTCCTCGAGACCCACGCGCTCGACACGTCCGACCCCATGCGTGGGGTAGACCACAGCATCGCCTTTGCGGAACGGATTTGGATCGTTTGGTTTGATCTTGGCGGCTGTTGCCTCCATGGCGGCCGAGACCATCGCCGCCGTCATCGGTGTCGCCACCCCGCTCACCTCAATTGATTGGTTCATACGGAGATATGATGCGTTTCACCTCCGATGCATGGGGTCCGACAGTGATTTCATGCAGCTGGTCGCAGATCACGGAAAACGCGTTGACCCTTCGCGATCTCCGCTTGCTGCTCCGTCGCCGTTGGGCGGTCTCGACCCCATTACGATTTGTCGCTACGCACACGAAGTCCCACCGGCAGATAGATGGCCCAGTCATCGCGCTCAGAATAGGAAACTGCCCGACGTCGCGTCTCAGAGGCGGAGGCGCGCGTGATCAGGCAGATGGCAATCATCGAAGAGTTGGTGAGGGATAACCATCCCAGGACAGCGCATGTAGCGCGTAAGATCCTGGCAACACTCAGCGATAGGTTCGACCAGGCCCGCGACCACGTGCGGACACTAGAGAATCTGGAGCGGCGCCGACATTCAAACTGACGCGCTACGAGACCGTCGGGTCATTCGTCTCAGTGTGGCGACCTGTCGGAAAAACTCCTTGCGCGGCTGCGCAGGGCTGCCTAGCAAAACGGAGCCAGCAGGCACGTCCGAGATAACCCCTGCTTGCGCCCCTATCTGGCTACCTCGACCAATGCGCAGATGACCAGACATGGCTGCCTGACCGCCAACCTGCACGAAATCTTCCAGGATCGTCGAACCGGCAATTCCAACCTGCGCCACAATTACGCAACAGCGACCAAGTTGAACGTTATGGCCGATCTGCACCAGATTATCGATGCGTGTTCCGGCACCGATAATGGTGTCGCGGGTCGATCCGCGATCGACCGTGCTGTTTGCTCCAACCTCCACGTCGTCTTCCACGATCACACGGCCAAGCTGCGGAATACTGAGGAAGCCGCTCTTCGTCGTGGCGAAGCTGAAGCCCTCCTGACCAATTCTGGCTCCCGGATAAATGTAGACGCGCGATCCAAGCAAAGCGTGACTGAGGCTGGCGTGGGCGCCGATGCGGCAATCCCGACCCATGGTGACACCAGCCCCGATGGAGACAAATGATCCAATGCGGCAACCAGGCCCGATCTCGGCGCGCGCTTCCACAACCGTGTAGCGGCCGATCTCCGCGGATTTGTCCACCCGCGCGTCCGGTTCGATCAGCGCGGAAGGATGGATCCCAGGCCGTGGCGCCGGCACAGGATGAAACAGTGCGGTGACACGTGCCCATCCTTCATAAGCGGCGATTGTGACGATCGGTATGGTGCTGCTGGGAACGCGTGCCTGCATCTGTGGATGCACGATGACCGCGCCAGCCATCGTCTGCTCGAGTGCCATTGCGTAGCGTCTGTTGTCGAGAAAGCTGACCTCGTGCGGTCCTGCTGACTGCAAGGGAGCAACGCCGGCAAACATCCTCTGAATGGCTGGTGCGGTGCCCACTGCTGCATTTGCGATGTCCGCCAGAGCGTACGGCCCAGTGCGCTCGAAGAATCGGGGATCGCCCATAGAAGCTTCGGCCAAAGTTCGTGTTCCTCCTGCAGCTGTACGGCAAATTGTGGCGATGCCAGTGGGCGTCGTTTTGATGGACTCGCCCACCTTATGCGCCAAAGGTCACACTATCGCCAGCAGCGGCCCTGGGCGCTGGCGGCTGAGAGACGTTACCGCGCTCCCCCTTCGATGAAGATGGAGCGCCGATGCGCCAATGGATCATTCCCCCTGTTGTGGTGCCGTCAGTCATAGCCGTAGCAGTCATTGTCCTTGCAATCTGTCGGGCGTCTTGACGTAACACCGAGGCTCAGCAAGAGCTGACAATCAGGCCGGTGGCGAAGATTGAGCTTGTATTGCAACTTACAGTCCCCACCTTTGCGTGGATTGCCTTATGCGCATGGCGAGGCATTCCCCTTTTCGCGACCGCATGATTGAGCATCGACGTGCCGAAGGACGGGGCGCGTCTGTGTCGGTCGCTGACAAACGCCACTGCGCAGCTATTTGCCGCTGACATGCTATCCCATTCTCCTCTTCTACTGCGAAGGACAGATTCCGTGAGCGATGACGCCAATGCCGGAAAGGGCCAGGAGACTAACGAAGCCGATAGACAGGTCAGCTCCATGCAGGATCAGCTTAGCAAGGAGGTCGCTTCCTGGTCTAAAGACCGCAAAGGGCAGGCGAGCCAGCCGGTCATCCAGCCGGCATCACCCGTAATTCAACCACGCTCGGTCCGGTCAGCTCCGAGATTGAAGGATTCCAGCGCACCATCTGTTGCTGCCAAGGGACGCAGCACGGGCTCCAAGCCGTTCAGCATGTCTTATGACGGCATGACGCAGGCTGAGTATATACGACACTTGCTCGAGCGTGGAACTCGATGAGCTGCGTGACCATCGAGGTAGCGGGCGGCGGACTGGTCGCAGCACAGCCTCACCATGGCGCCCCCATCGGCGAGCAGGGCGTTGCACAGATGGCCACGACCGCCGCTGGCGTGCACATCCTGAAGGAAACCACCGCGCAACGCGCCACCCTACGGCTCAGAGCCACGGCGCACACCGACATACAGTCAGCAGTTGTTTAGGAGGCAAGATGCGTCTGTCCGACGTGGACGGTCAGATAGCCTATGACCTTGAAGAATTCTTGAATGACTATGGAGATCCCTGCGGCCGGTCGTTCACCTTCGAGGTCACCTGTGATGCAGTTACATATGTCTATGCAGACGTCATCGGCACCGTGCATGCCGACCAGGTGATCTTCGAACTCAACAGCGAAGACCTGGTCTGCACCCATAAGGCTCATTGAACTGTCAGCAGACCGGGACCCGAAGCTCCAGCAATTACGGACAGCCATGGCCGATGCCAATTACCGCGTAATTAAACACGATGATGGCAGATTTACCGTGGAGGTGACCAGGATCGGTGCTCTACCACAAATAGCTGCCGGCTTTGCCACCGCAGCCGAGGCAGAGACGTGGATTGCACAGGATAAGCGGCTCTGGGATGCTGCCGATCCCTTCAGGACGCCAGCAGGCCGTAGGTGGCACGGATTCTGAGAGGATCGAAGATCACGGCCTTATCCGGTCGTGGCGTTTTGCGGCGAGGATGCATCATCGACCAGGCGTGCATGGATCAGCTCCAGCAGCCGTTCCCGTGCCCGCACGGCTATGTCTTCCAGTGAGGGCGTCTGAGCCAGTTGCCGCCCGGCATAACGGCGAACCTCTTCCAAACTCGGCACCTGCGGCAGGTCGATCTCGTTCCAGAACGCGCCTGCCTGGTTGCGCGCCGATGCAATGCTGAACTTCAGCTCCGCCCAGCCTGGTGCGCGTGCCAATGCCTCATGCACCTCGTGCGCAATCTGGTTGATCGGGAACGACGCGGCGAGTTGGCCTGCCACCCTGTCGATGACGAGGCGTCCCAGCCTTTGCTCGCCCTCGATCAACGCCCGTGGTGGGAGGTGGAGTTCCCAGATGATGCCAAGACATGCCAGCGCGCGCAGGGCGTAGTAGGTCGGGTCGTATTCCCACCAGCGGAAGCCTTGCCGCGCCGATGCCTGGTGGGCGTGATGGTTGTTGTGCCAACCTTCGCCCATCGTCAGCACTGCCAGCAGCCAGTTGTTCCGCGACTGATCGCCGGTGACATAGCGTTGGCGCCCAACCACGTGAGCGAGCGAGTTGATGCAGAAGGTCGCGCGCCAAACGGCCACGGTGCTCCAGCAGAAGCCGACTGCGAGTCCGGGCCAACCGGCGAGCAGCCACGTGGCACTCGCGAGCAACGCCGCTGGCAGATAGGGATGCCGGTCCAGCCACATCAACTCCTTGTAGCGCGCCAGGTCGCGCACGGCCGCAAAGTCGGTGGGGTCATTGCTGGGCACAAAGATCCAGCCCAGATGAGCGTAGAGAAACCCGCGCTGGACCGGCGAGTGAACGTCGTCCTCGGTATCTGAATATCGGTGATGCCGGCGATGCTTGGATGCCCACCACAGAATGCCCCGCTGCGCCGAGGTTTGCGCGAGGAACGCCAAGACAAACTGGCAGAACCGACTGGTGCTGAAAGCGCGATGTGAGAAGTAGCGATGATAGCCGGCGCCGATCGCGAAGATGCGCAGCACATAAAGTGCCGAGGCGAGTACCGCAGCGCGCCATGTCACGCCGGTCCAAACTGCGGCCAGACACCCGAGATGAATCAGCAGGAAGCCGATGCTGGAAGGGTGGGCGACGTCGTCGTGCCTTCCTCGCGTGTCCGCCCGCATGAGGCTGTGCCTCGGAGCGTACTCCATCAGGCAGCAGATCGAAGCCCGGCCGTGGGACGTCCGCGTCGACGGCGGCGGGACGGATGGTTCTCCACCTTTGCCGCGGCGCGCTGCCGTTGAACGGCAGGTGCGGAACCGCCGGCGATCTGCAAGCATGTGCCAGTCATGCGCTCGATGGTGCGCAACGTGCCCTGTTGGTCTGCGTCACAAAACGATATGGCAACACCGCTCGCACCAGCGCGTGCCGTGCGACCGATGCGGTGAACGTAGTCCTCCGGCTGTGCTGGAAGATCGAAGTTGATGACGTGGGAAATACCCGTCACGTCGATGCCGCGCGCGGCGATGTCGGTTGCCACCAGCACGCGTGCGCGGCCGCTGCGGAACTGGTCCAGGGCTTTCTGTCGCGCCGGCTGGCTCTTGTTGCCGTGCAATGCGGCCACACGCACGCCACCGGCGTCGAGTGCATCGGCGACCTGATTGGCGCCGCGTTTCGTGCGGGTGAACACGATGACGCGTGACAAGGCTGGGTCGGCCAGCAGACGGCCCAGCAGCGCCCGCTTTCCGGCAGCTTCGACGAAATGCACGTGCTGTTCGATCGGCAGCGCCGCCGGTGCATTTCGCGCAACATCTACGCGGAGCGGGTCACGCAGCAACGTCTCGGCTAGCGAGGCGACCTCTGGCGGCATGGTGGCCGAGAACAGTGCGGATTGCCGCTTGACTGGCAGGGCAGCGACAATACGGCGGATGTCACGAATGAAGCCTAGGTCGAGCATACGGTCGGCTTCGTCCAGTACGAACTGACTGACGTGGTGCAATTTCAGCTCGCCCGTGGCCATGAGGTCGCAGATACGGCCTGGCGTGCCAACGACGATATCGGCGCCGCCCCGCATGCGCTGCACCTGCATGAAGCGGCTGACGCCACCCAGGATGGCGACAATGTGCAACGTCTGCTGGTTGGCAAAACGGCGCAGATTGTCCTCGATCTGCAACGCCAATTCGCGCGTTGGCGCCAGGATGAGAGCGCGTGTCGCGAAATGGGCAGGACGCACGGGAGCGGTTATCAGGTGTTGCAGCAGCGGCAGGGCGAACGCGGCGGTTTTGCCGGTTCCCGTTTGCGAAATGCCCAGCAGATCGCGACCCGCCAAGAAAGGAGGGATGGCGCCTGCCTGGATAGGGGTCGGTTCAATGAGGCGCTCTCTCGCGAGCGCGCGCAATAACGACTCGGTCAGACCGAGGTCAGCAAAGGAATTCAGTGGCACGAAGTCGATGCTCCGGCGCCCGCCAATGATGATGTATTGGCAAAACGGGCGCCCTGGTGTTCGCCTGCCCGCGCGACAATGGGGAGAACGCGTTAACTAAATTTTCCGGGAGGGCTTGCCGTCCTGAACCGAACGAAATGCCAATCACGCAATCACGGAAGCCGAGCTTATATCGCGCGGCTGTAGGCGAAAGCAAGGCTTGACGACGAATTCAGCGCGACGGGATCGCTGCAATGTCGCCACGACTCCCCATATGAAATGCAAGCCGTCCCTTTCCGCGAGACGGAGCTATGCGTCCGGCCCGCACATTATGCAGCTGAAATGGGCTTCAGGAGCACATATGAATCGACGCGGTTTGTGCCGCCCTTCGTTGAAGATCACCCGATCAGGCAATCACGCGGAGGCGAGCGGATTTTGCGTCGAGGTATGGAATCCCTTCCTCCACAAATACCAGTCGATCAATTCGGTCGAGGAGGGTGTAGCGCGCGTCGCTGATCTCGCAAACCTGATCGGTCGCATGTGGCTGGAGCGACACCCGAAGCGGGATGCCCTTCAGGATGTCCCGAGCGATACGGCGATCGATGGCAGGCGCTGGGCAGAACTGCGCATCAATGCCACAACCTTCAGAAGCTATGATACAAGGAGTGACGATCGTCTTACCTGGGCAAAGGCGACCGGCATGAAACAGGCCGCGATGACGATTTGTAGCAAGGTGGGTTATGTGCCGCCGAGTACAACGGCGCAGTAACCGATCTCATGCTGCATTCGGGCTGGGAACAAGTAACTCAATGGATCTGACGCAAGCGCAAATGAACTTCCTGATCGATTTACAGCAAGGGACCTGCCGCGCCACGGCGGCACAGGATGCCAGCGTCATAGGGCCGCTGATCCGGGCTAATCTGGTGCGCTGGGACGTAGACTCCAGTCAGGCGGCCAGTCGTCGCAACCCTCAGGGCAGCACCTTCAGTCTTACCCCGCTGGGTGAGGCGTACTTGGCCGAGCGTGTGGCGCAATGACCGCATGGCCGACTGGCGGACATAGCTGCAGATGACGCCGGTAGCCGGTTTCCCCTGCTACACGGCGGCAGAAATGGTGCTTGACAGTGTACTGCATGCGTTCGCCATCCTGCTGGCCGTCGGTGGGGTTGCCTGGTTGTTTGCCGCGACGCTGCCGACCGAAGGCATCCGCCAACTGATCGGAGTAGCGGTATATGGTGTCGGGCTGATCGGCTCGTTCGCGGTCTCTGCCGCCTATCACGCTTGCCACCCTAGCCGCGCCAAAGAACTGTTTCGTCGTGCGGATCATGCCATGATCTTTGTCATGTTTGTCATGATAGTCGGCACCTGCACTCCGTTCACGCTATCCGCCTTTCCGAAAAATGTCGGTCTACTGCTTGGCGCACTGACATGGATTGTCGCAACGATCGGCGTGGTGCTGACGTTGGCTTTTCCACGCCGTTTCGAGCGACCGCTGCTTGCGCTGTATCTCGTCACGGGGCGGACGATGTTCGGCGTGGGCACGGCCTATGCTGAACATCTCGCTAGCATGACACTATTGCTCTTGTTCGGCGGCGGGATAGCCTATTCGTGCGGTACTTGGATCCATGCGCGAAGTCGTCTGCCGTTTCACAATGTCGTATGGCACGGGTCGGTCATACTTGGTGCCAGCTTGCACTGGGTCGCGGTCGCGAACCAGATAGCTTTCCCGCTTCGTTCATAGCCGCGCAAGGAGGGCGGCGGTCGCATATCCGGCGCCATACGAGCGCCGTTCGGCAACCTTCTTTTTGGACGTACGTCATGGAAGCGCGGAAGTTTGCAACTGGGGATCAGGTTCGCCTGCTCTTGGACAATTACGCGAACAGCGTTGTTGCTCCATCGTCCGGATTGTACAACCAGCCGTCACTCCAGCGATCGGAACCATCAGGTTGAAGGGCCGCCCGATCCGAGAACCTCACGATCGCGGGGAACGACTGGGAATCACCACCGTGCCCAGTGACGCAGCCTTGTCAATCGGTGAAATCTGACAACCAATTGGCTGGTTGCCCGGTTCAGCTTTGTGCGGGCTGACCAAAGCAGGCCGGCACGAGAGGGCGCCCGGGCCAGCCGATGGCTTGGGTACGTTCGCCAGGGAGGCAGCTTGACTAAGAATCTGCGCATTGTCGGTATCGGAGCGTCCGCCGGTGGCATCGAGGCGTTGCACGGCTTCTTCCAGCATATGCCGGACCCCGACGGCCTGTGCTTCGTCGTGATTCTTCACCTCTCGCCAGACCGCACCAGCATGCTGGCCGAGGTGCTGCGGCAATGGACGGACCTGCCGGTGCACCAGGCGACGGATGGTGTCCGGGTTGCAGCCGGAGAAGTGTTTGTCATCCCCCCCAACATGGTGATGACGATCAGCGGTGGACAGCTTCACTTGCGCTCGCGTGCCTCATCGGCGCGCGAGACCAAGCCGGTCGATGTCTTCTTCACCTCGCTTGCCGCCGACCAGGGCACTGCCGCGGTCGGCGTGGTGCTGTCGGGTACCGGCAGTGACGGCTCGCTCGGGCTGAAGGCGATCAAGGAGGCCGGCGGCCTGTCGCTGGCACAAGGTGACGACGGAAACGGCCCGCAATATAGCGGCATGCCCGGCTCAGCGATCTCGACCGGCGCGGTGGACCTGATCCTCCCGGTCGAGACGATGGCGGAGCGCATCCTGAGCCTGCCGGCGCGTCCCGAGCCGGAAACCGAGCCGGATGCCGAGGAAATCAGCGCCCCGGCCGATGCGCCATGGGCCGATCTGATCCCGCAAATCTGTCAGATCCTGCGTGACCAGGTCGGCCATGATTTCAGCGGCTATAAGCGTGCCACCTTCATCCGGCGCCTGCAACGGAGAATGCTGTTCCTGGGACTGGATGCTCCGGCCTACGTCGATCGGCTCCGTGCCGATCCGAACGAGGCCCTGCTGTTGTTCCAGGACCTGCTGATCCGCGTCACCAGCTTTTTCCGCGACCGGGCCACCTATGACGCGCTTGCAGCCGATATCATTCCCCGCCTGTTCGAGGGCAAAGGGCGCAACGACGCCGTGCGGGTCTGGGTGTCGGGCTGCGCCACCGGCGAGGAAGCTTATTCCGTTGCCATGTTGTTGTACGAGTACAGGGAACGGCTGACCGAACCCCCGAGACTTCAGGTGCTTGCCACGGACATCGATGAGGTGGCGATCAATGTGGCGCGCTCGGGCCGCTATCCTGCCCTGCTGGTAAAGGACATAGCGCCGGAGCGGCTGGCGCACTTCTTCACCAGTGCCGATGGCACGTATCAAATCCGCAAGGAATTGCGGGATTTGTGCACCTTCTCGACCCACAGCGTCATCCGTGATCCGCCGTTCTCCCGTATCGATCTGATCTCGTGCCGCAACCTGCTGATCTACCTGGATGCCGAGCTGCAGGACCGGGTGATTCCGGCATTTCACTATTCGCTGGTCCCGAACGGCTATCTGCTGTTGGGCAGCTCCGAGATGGTGTCGCGACACCACGAGTTGTTCTCACTGATCGATAAGCCGCACCGCATCTTCCAGCGGTGCGACACCCCGAGTCCGTCGCTGCAGGTTTCTCCATTGGCGGTTTCCGGGCGGCATACCGCCGAAGCAACGTCGCGTCCCCAGACATCGCTGATCGGCTGGTCCGGCATTGCGCAGGCCGCCAAGGATCGCGTCCTGGAGCGCCACGCCCCGGCCTTTGTCGTGGTGGATGCACACGGCCAGATCCTGCATTTTTCGCCGCGCACCGGGCGCTACCTGGAGCCGGCGGCGGGAATGCCGACCCGGGACCTGGTCTCGATGGCGAAACGCAGCCTCCGCTTGGAGTTGCGTGCCGCGCTGCGCCGGGTGCTGGAGACCGGCCAGCCGGCCGAGCGCACGCGCGTCCAGATCGACGTTGATGGTCTCAGCCATGTGGTCGGCCTGAGTGTGGAACCGCTGCGGCCGCGCGACGGCCACCGCCTGTTCCTGGTGGTGTTCAACGAATCGGCTGACGCGCCGCAGCCCGAACCAGGCGCCGTCACGCCGTCCCAGGAGGACACCGACGAACTCGAGCGCGAGCTGCGCGACACGCGGGAACAACTGCAATCGACGGTCGAGGAATATGATACCGCGCTGGAAGAGCTGAAATCCGCCAACGAGGAGCTGCAGTCCACGAACGAGGAACTGGAAACCTCGAAGGAAGAGATCCAATCGGTCAACGAAGAGCTGCAGACCACCAACGCCCAGCTCACCGCCAAGGTCGAAGAGCTGGACCGCGCCAACAACGACCTGCGCAACCTGTTCGAAAGCACCCAGGTCGCCACGATCTTTCTTGATCCGTTCCTGGTCGTGCGCAGCTTCACGCCGGCGGTGGGCAGCATCTACAACCTGATTCCCAGCGATCGCGGCCGGCCGCTGGCGGACATCGTCAGCCAGATCGACTACGCCGGTTTGCAGGACGACACGCGCCGCGTGCTGAACACGCTGCAACCGTTCGAGCGCCGCGTCACGCGGCACGATGGCAGTGCGCATTATCTGATGCGCATCTTGCCCTATCGTGCGGCTGACAGCCGGGTGGATGGCGCGCTGGTCACCTTCACCGACATCACCAGCGTGGTGCAGGCGGAGCAACGGCAGCGCATCATGATCGATGAGTTGAACCACCGCGTCCGCAACATGCTGACCGTGGTGATCTCGGTTGCCACTCAGACGATCCGCCAGTCGAGCACGCTGGAGGATTTTTCCAAGGCCTTCATCGGCAGGGTGAACGCACTGGCGTCAGCCTACACGCTGCTGAGCCGCGACAACTGGAGCAGCGTGCCGCTGCGGGACGTTCTGACGCAAGAGCTGCGGCCGTTCATGTCGGGTGACAATCCGCGCTTCACGGTGGAGGGCGAACCGGTCCTGTTGCAGCCACGGGCTGCGCTGCCATTTGGTATGATCGTCCATGAGCTGGTCACCAATGCGGTGAAATACGGTGCCTTGTCCGTGCCAGACGGGAATGTCGTGCTGCGCTGGAGTATCGTGCGACAGGATGGCAAGGACCAACTGGTTTGTCGCTGGACCGAGAGCGGCGGTCCGCAGTCCGAGCGTCCGCAAGGGTATGGTTTCGGGTTAGGACTGATCGAGCGGAGCACGCAATATGAATTGAAGGGCGAGGCAGTCACTGAGTGGCAGCCCGCAGGCCTGGCGGTAACCCTGACGGTGCCGCTTGACGTTGTTGGCAGTCGTGGCGGCGTTACTGAGAGGGCGCGATGACGCAAGCTGATCTCACGGGACTTCGCGTTATGGTCGTCGAGGACGAATTGGCGATCGCCATGATGCTCGAGATGGCCCTGGACGAGCAGCAGTGCGTCGTCATCGGGCCATACGGCAGCCTGGACGAGGCGCTGTCAGCAGCGCGCACCGAACCGGTCGATGTTGCGTTGCTTGATATCAACCTGGCGGGCGAGATGGTATTTCCCGCTGCGGAGGCGCTGGCGGCGCGGGATGTACCTTTCCTGCTGTTGTCCGGCTATGGGGACACCAGGCTGCCACCGGACAAGCGGGATTGGCCGGTCTGCGCGAAACCCTTCAACCTCGATGACCTGATCTCCCGCCTGGCACGGCTGGTGGGATGACTGACTTTGGACACGGGCTCATTGCCCCCGCTCGGCTGAAGATCGCGGGCAGCGTCTGCCTAACCACATTTTTTCAAGATTGGACCGTCACTGACGCATCGATCATTTCGCTGGTTTTTGCGGCCAGATCGTCGACCCAAAATGGCTTCGTGACCATGGACATGTTCTTGCCAGCTTAGGGTACTCGGACGGGTCGGCATCCTGCTGTCGGCGGTGCCGCTGCGGCAGTGGCCGACCTCTCCTTGCCTGTCGCGTTTCTCTACGTCGTTGCGCATGAAATCATCGCTGTAAAGAACTGGCGCAATTTGCCGATGCGCGTTGCGTTGTCGCTCTTGCTGATGGGCAATCTTCTCGTGCCCTTGGACGCAATCGGCGTCGCTGCTACAGCCGACATCGGAAATCGGATCGGCCTTGCTACCCTGCTGATGCTCATCTCACTGGGTCGGTGGCCGGATCATTCCGAGCTTTACGCGAAACTGGCTTACGAAAAATCGACCCGAGGTCAGCCCGCCGCGTCCCGAAAGCCAAGTCGATCATGCGATTCTCGGTGTGACCGCGCTTGTGCTCGTCGGCTGGACGTTCCCTCCCGACGCCGTCGCGACGGCCTGGGGCACGATTGTCGCTGGGAGCGCCACCAGCTTGCGGATGTCTCGCTGCCAGGGCCACAAGAGCACGAGTCGCTCCTTCTCATTCTTCATGTCGGCTATGGCTGGCTTGCGGCCGGCCTTCTGTTGTTTGGGGTCAACGAGGAACGCGTGATGCATGATGCAGTTGCACGAAACCTATCAAGAATTATCGAAGACGATCGATTAAACGCTCCTCGCGATCTTATCCCTGACTATCCCCGACCAACTCTTTTCTACGACCAGTCACTCCCACTCGATTGTTCTACGTGACGGTAACACGTTGAATTCCAAGCGCATATTTTTCTGCACACAACGAAGAACCGTATTTCCGATCCGTCAGAAATTTCCGCTCTTGAATTCAAACGAGAATTTCGTCAATACGAGTCTTGCTCGGTTTCAGCGACTATCGCCAACGATTGGTCGATTTTCCTCCGACGGCCGCCTGATGAGCGATAGGTAGCCGCATCAAAAAAGACCGTCACGAGGTTACCCGCCGCCCAGTGAATCCCAAACACAGCCGCTATCGTATCTACCTCCTCCACGGACCATTTCCGGAGACCAAGTGGTTTGAGGATCCGACGGCGCGCTCGGATCGGGCAGGACCTCGAAGACGTGCATCAGCTTCCTGTGCCCACGTGCGCTCCGTCTGGCGGGATCTTGCCGCGACGGCAAAGTGTTTGTCCGGCCCAATTGACCCTTACGATTTAGGGAAGCGCCGCTGCCAACAGCCTTTCCAGGTCGCGCTGTTGGAACGGCTTCTGCAAGGTCGGATGGCCGCGATATCGCGGAGGCAGGCCACTTTCGCCATAACCGGTAGAAAAAACAAATGGGATGCCGCGAGCCGAGAGTGCCTCAGCGACCGGATAGGCATGTTCGCCATTGATGTTTACGTCCAGAATGGCGAGGTCGATAGCCTCATGCTGCGCCATCTCCAGCGCCTTCTTGAGACGCGCGACCGGCCCCACCACAGAATGCCCAAGCTCGGCGAGCATGTCCTCCAGGAGCACCGCAACCAGATTTTCATCCTCGACCAACAGCACGCGCAAGCCACCGCGATGTTGTTCACGGGCGGGCATCAGCCATTCCCCCTTCGGCAGCAAGCGGTATCTCGATCGTGCAAACCAAGCCGCTTGGATCAAAATCGAGATGCACCTCGGCTTCCAGCTCCAGCATCAAACCACGCTCGACCACCGTCGATCCGAATCCTTTGCGCTCCCGCTTTTTCACGGCTGGCCCCCCACGCTCGGTCCATTTCAGCCGCAACACGCCGGGCTCGGGGACTTTCACGATCTCCCATTCGACGCGGACCTGGCCCTCTGACTTGGAGAAGGCTCCGTATTTCGCTGCATTCGTGGCAAGCTCATGGAAGGCCATTGCCAGCGCGAGGGCCGCCTTTGGTTCCAGCAAGAAATCGGGTCCTTCGATCGCGAAGCGCAAATCCGTTTCGGTCCGATAAGGCTTGAGTTCCTGGGCCAAAACATCGCGTAGCGATGCGCTTTTCCAATGGTCGTGCGCCAGAAGGTCGTGGGTCTGCGACAGCGCGATCAATCTCTGCTCGAAACTTTCCCGGTGCTCGAAGTTAGCAGCGCCTTTCAGCGATTGCGCGGCAATCGATTGTACAGTGGCCAGGCTGTTCTTCACGCGGTGATTCAGCTCATCAACGAGCAGTCTTTGACGCTCTTCCCCTTGCTTGCGCTCGGTGATGTCGTAGAAACAGTTGATCGCTCCCGACACTACTCCCCGCTGGTTCTTCAGCGGTCGGATATTCACAACCACGACCACGCGCCAGCCATCGGGCCGCTCGATGGTTACTTCTGCATCATGCACCTCAGGTCTTTTGCCGCTCAACACCTCGGCCATGGGACTTCGCTCATGGGGCATAAGACCGCCGTCCGGACCAAATAGTTTGTACGAACCGCAAAACCGCTCATCAGTATCCCCGGCCTGTGGTTCCCGGCCCCACAATTCCACGGCGCGGCGGTTGAATTGCAGAATTTCACCCGAGACATTGCAGGAATAGACGGCCACCGGACCCAATTCGAACAGCGTACGGTAACGCTCCTCGCTCTCGCGCAGTGCCTCTTCGTCTCGCTTGAGCTCGGTGATATCGCGGGCGATTTTCGAGCCGCCAATGACCTTGCCGTCAGCGCTCCTGATGGGCGAAACCGTCAGCGAGACCTCGATCTGGCTTCCATCCTTGCGCCGACAAACCGTTTCATAGTGTTCGATCCGCCCCCCTCGCAAGATACGCTCCGGCATCTCCGCTTCCTCACTGCTCCGATCCAGCGGGAGCAGGATTGCGATCGACTTGCCTATAGCCTCGTCGGCTGCGTAGCCGAAAAGCTGTTCGGCGCCACCATTCCAGCTCGTAATAACGCCCTCGAGCGAATGCCCGATGATCGCGTCCTGCGACGCGTTGATGATTGCGGCGAGTTTGGCGCGGCCTTCTTCGAAGCGTGCTCGCTCGCTGATATCGACGAAAGTGATCACCACGCCATCGATGACGTCATCGACGGTGCGATAGGGGCGAATGCGCATGAGGAAGACCAGACCTTCCTGTGCGATTTCGACCGTGCGTTCGACGATGGACAAGTCGCGCATCACCCGCATGGCGTCCTTGCGCAACCCATCGTAGGAGAACCGACTGACGATTTCGGTAATGGGACGTCCGCGATCGCCATCGCGCACGTGAAAAAGGTCACTCATGGCCGGCGTGAAGTTCTTGATACGAAGCTGCCGATCGAGGAACAGCGTGGCAATCTGGGTGCTGTCCAACAGGTTCTTCAGATCGCTGTTGAGATGGACCAGGGCATCGTTCTTGCTGTTCAGCTCAGCGTTGACGGTCTGCAATTCCTCATTGATCGACTGCATCTCCTCCTTCGAGGTCTCTAATTCCTCGTTTGTCGATTGCACTTCCTCGTTGACAGACTGATACTCTTCGTTGGCGGACTTAAGCTCCTCATTTGAAGCTTCAAGTTGGTCGATGGTCGCTTCTAACCGCTCGCGCGTGGCACGCAGCTCCCTCTCCAGCGCGTCAACAGGATGGGACTGTGCCTCCTCGATCGTGGCGCTGCTGCTGGATGGCCTGCGATCCAGGAACGCGACGACGCAATGGCCCGCGCTGCTATCCGCAAGTGGCTCGACGACGAGGTCGACGAGTTGACGGCGGCCATCGACCTCGATGGCGAGGCTTTCGTGCGTGGCCGACTGCCGCGTGGCGAGTGCCTTGGCCAGCGCCGCGCGGGCAGCGGGGCGCAGTGCCCTCCGGATCAGATTGAATAGATTGAGGCTGGCGGCACCAGGTGTCGGCGCAAGATATTTTTCGGTTTGTCCGGAGAACCTCAGCACGTCATAATTGCCGTCGACGACGACGTAGGCCGGCGCATGTTTCTCCATGAGCCGGCGTGCGCTTTTTTCGAGGCCATTCTCGGCAAGCGTCGCCGATCGATCTGCAGCGGGTCCGGGTGAATCCACTCCCGGCGATGCCGACATGCCGGGAAAGGAGGCGGGAACGTCGCGCCGCTGGAAGATGCGGTGTTTCTGATCCACCGTCGCGAACAGTTTGTTCTGCCGAGTCACATTCTCCGATGACCCAAGAAACAGATAGCCGCTCGGCGCCAATGCGTAATGGAAGGTGCGGATCAGCCGCTCTTGCAGCGTGGGCTCGAGATAAATCAGCAGGTTGCGGCACGAAATCAGATCGAGCTTGGAGAACGGAGGGTCCTTGACGGCGCTATGGGTCGAAAAGATGCACATCTCCCGGATCTCTTTGACCGGACAGCAATAACCGCCATCGATCACGAACCATCGCTCGCGCCGCGCGGGCGGCATATCATCGAGTCGCGTTTTGCGATACCGCGCAGCCCGCGCGATCGCGACAGCGCGATCATCGATATCGGTGGCAAAAATCTGGAACCTCGGTCCGGCATCCCGCCTGCCGACAGCCTCCTTGAGCAGGATCGCGATCGAGTAGACTTCTTCTCCGGTCGCGCAGGCCGGAACCCAGACCCGAACTGTATCGTCGGCGCCCTTATTGTGGATGAGATGCGGGATGACCTGTGTCGCCAGCGCGTCGAACGCGGGGGGATCGCGGAAAAAATGCGTGACGCCAATCAGCAGTTCGCGAAACAGCAGCCCGCATTCGTTCGGCGCCGCGCGCAGACGCGCAATGTAGTCGGGCACCGCGTCGATCTGCAGCACCTGCATCCGGCGCTGGATACGGCGGACCAGCGTCTTCTCCTTGTACTGACTGAAATCGTGCCCCAGCTTGCTGCGGACGAGCGAACAGATTTTGGCTAAGTGTTCGCCGGCATCCAGACGTGTACCGTCCGCATCCTTATGCGGTTCGACCGACAGCAGATGCCGGCTATAGGCGATCAGCTTGGTGGGCATCTCTTCAATCGATAAAACGTAATCCACCAGCCCGGTGGCGGTGGCGCTCATTGGCATACCGCTCATTGCATGCTCGTCGAACGCCGCCTGCGCCATCGTCAGTCCGCCGCGCTCCTTGATCTCCCGCAGCCCCTCCGTGCCATCGCTGCCGCCGCCGGAAAGTACGACGCAAACCGCGTTCTCACCCTGATCCTCGGCCAGTGATAAAAAGAACGTGTCCACCGGCCGACGGTGCTCCCGGGCGGGCGCCGGCTTGGAAACTCGCAACTTCCCTTCGGCGATCCGCAGCGTCGCATTCGGTGGAATCACATAGACGTAACCTGCGACGACGCGGAGATTGTCTGCCGCCTCGACGACCGGCATCGCGGTCGCGGAGCTCAACAGCTCAACAAGCATGCTCCGGTGCTGCGGGTCGAGATGCTGGACCAACACAAACGCCATGCCACTGTTGGCGGGCATGTTGGCAAAAAAAGTCTTGAAAGCCTGCAAACCGCCGGCCGACGCGCCGATGCCGACGATCAGTTGTCGTGCTGGCCGCTCCCCTTGCGAGTCAACTGGAGTGGCTTCAGCCTTCTGGACCGTCGCGTCATTGACCGTCGCAGCAACTGGTCGTTTGGACCGTCGCGCCCGCTTGCCGGTCGATTTTCGCTGCGTCATGAGACACTGTGCTCTCCAGCGCAGCAACTGCCAATAGATCGTGTCAACTGGTGAGATTGGCGTCGACCTATCCATTTGTGCCGCCTCATCGGCCCCGACCGAGACGCCGCCTGGTGGATATGCTGGCCAGGCCCGAGACCGGCATGCCTGTGCCATAACTGTTATCCATTATCGCTGGAACAACATCGTCTTTGGTATTCAATGCGAACCGAGTGCATATAAGCTTCCGTTGATGAGACTTCGAATCCAACACAGAACAAGCTACCGCTATCGTCAGCCAGTGACCCTTGAGCCGCACCGCTTGATGCTGCGTCCCCGTGAGAGTCGCGACCTTCATCTGATTTCGTACGAAATGACTGTGATGCCTTCCGCGGCGGTGACATGGGCGCAGGATGTCTTCGGTAACGCGGTCGCGACCGCAAGTTTTAAGATCATGGCAGACACCTTGCTGATCGACAGCGTTGCGGAACTTGAGCTTACCGCAGCCGCCTGGCCCGTCTTCGACATTGCTGGCTCCGCGATCTTCTATCCCTTCCAGTACTCCGACGATGATTGGATCGACCTCGGCGCCCTGACCACGCAGCAATACCCAGATCCGGCAGAGCGACTGCGAAGCTGGGCACAGGCATTCATCCGCTCCAATCCGACCGACACGCTTGCCCTGCTCAAGGATCTCAGCGCGGGTGTTTCGGGATACATTGCCTATCAGAGCCGCGAGGAAGCGGGTACCCAATCGCCCACCGAGACCCTGGATCGCCGGTGGGGGTCCTGTCGGGATTTTGCAGTCCTCTTCGTCGAAGCGGCGCGCAGTCTCGGATTTGGAGCGAGGATCGTCTCCGGGTATCTCTACCATCCGGACCAGAACAGCGTGGGATCCGCGGACGCTGGGTCCACCCATGCCTGGGCGGAGGTTTTTGTACCCGGCGCGGGCTGGATCACCTTCGATCCAACCAATCGCAGTGTCGGTGGCTTCAATCTCATTCCCGTTGCCGTCGCGCGCGATATCCGGCGAGCCATGCCGGTATCCGGGAGCTTTGTCGGAGTGACCAACACCTTTCAGGGCATGTCGGTCAAGGTCCTCGTCACGCAGATGACCGGTGGTGACGCGGTGTCGCCGGACTTAGCAAGCACTACGCGCGGATAGTATCACCTACCGTCGTTGGCTCGCTTGTGTATCGCTTGATAGCGCTCATTGCCGATCCGGCACGGCGGTTGCCAGGAATGACGTCTTGTATTCAGCGTGGCTCATCGCGATGTAACCAAAGCGGACGCGTGATCGATATCGAGACAAACGGCTCCGCCCGCCAAGCAGCCGATCGCAGCTGTCTCAGCACCACGATAGAAGTCGCAGCACGCGGCATGGTGCTACTGGTCTGAGACGCCTGGGTGCGTCGACGAGTGACATCCACCGCGGCTGCCCGATCGTGCACCTGAATAAACCCGGAAGGAACATCACCATGCGCAAAAGCTTCTCAATCGCGCTGACCCTGATGGCCCTGTTTGGGACCGCACCTCTGCTGGGTGCCTGCCACACCACCGCCGGCGCTGGTCAGGACATCTCTGCCACCGGGCACGTGCTGACCAACAGCGCGCGGAAGAACACGCCTTAGGGATCATCCGGAGAAAAGGGAAAAGGAAAGGGGAACCAGGTGAGTCTTTGGCACGATATGAAGACACGATGGGATAGGGCCGTTGTTTCGCAACCGCGGTCGGACGGGAGCCGCGTCCTATTCTCGATCAAGGCCGATGGCCGACGCATTCCGTGCGCGATATCCCGGTCCGCTCTGGCGAACCTTTCCGGACATACGCACCTCGCTACGAGCAATTTGCTTCACCGCTTCCTGGATTATCGCGACAGGATCGAAGATATCGCCGCCCGTATTTTCCACATCATGCCGGAATGGGCTTCCGGCCCGGTCAACATATGGACCGACGACATCAACAATCCGCCGCCCGCTCTCCTCGCAATCGCGCCGTGAGGTCGGTCCATTGCAGCGCATTTAGGGCTTCCGAATACGGTGACGCCAAATACGTTGTATCCACCAATGTGGTGCACGACATCTTCATTCCATTGTGGGAGTTCAATATGTCCAGCTCCGATGCTTTTGCCTTGCGGCGCTCCCGACTAAACGAATTCCTCTTCGCGCCGGTGGGTACAGAAGCAAACGGCATGACCCTCAGCGTGGTCTCGCTGTTGGCGCGGCAGGGTAACGATCCATGGCAGGAGGCTGGCAGGCTGGCGGGATTGCCAAAGGCTGAGGCAACCGAAAGTCTGGCACGAATCATCGCGAGCTTGCCAACCAACGTCTGGCCACAACAAGCCGCGACGACGGTTGCCGCCCGATTGATTGCACTACTGCCGAAGCAGGCAGAGAACCTCGGACAGGACACGTCAGCATCAGCCTACGGTGCGAAAGCCGGCCGCATTGTCGGGATTGGCCTCGTGCTGGCGGCCATCGCATTCACGGTGGCCTTTCAAACGGGAGCCTTTACGACATTCAGTGCACCAGACCCTGGCGGGAACAGCGTTGCCAGCTTTGCGGTAGCGCCTCGCTAACCGCCGGGCGTCCAGGACTCATAATCGCCGTCTGCGGCGGCTCGGTGACCGCCGCGATAGTCGTGGCCAGGCGGGCGATAGCCCGACGGCGTGCCGGTAGCGTTCGGAAGATGTGGCTTTTGCCAGGGATGCTTGCCGGTTTCCGGAATTGGCGTGTCGGTCGTGTAGTGCAGCCAAATGTGCCATTCTGCGGGTACCGCGGAAGCTTCCTTTTCCCCTGCATACTTGACCCAACGACGCGCCCGCTGACTGCCGCGACGCTTGGATTTCTCCAGGTAGTAGCGATTCCCGAAGGCATCGCTCCCGACCAGTCGTCCTCGCAAAAAGATCGTAAGCTGGGTGCCGAGGTCCATGGCTAGGCGGCGCGCTGCAGTGCGTTGCTGCGATCAGATAGGCGTGGGAGAGGGCTTCATGCACCTTGGTGCCTTGTGGAGCGAGGGCTAGGTTACTGAGATGGGACCGTGCCGCCGACGATATAAGGGCTACAATGGAATATCGCTTTCGCAAGGCAGTGCATCGATGGTTCTATTTGCTTGCCTCCCTCTCCCTTCCGTGCTCAATCCCGCTTCCCTGTCAGGGCCGAAAGCATCGTTCCCGCCTGGGCATCGACGGCAAGGAGTCAGTGCGAAATGGGCGCGGAAACCAACGTGAACCAATCTAGGCCCGTTCAGCATGAGATCGGGCGACCGCGAACGCACCGTGTGGTCGTGGTGTCTGCAAACACCAGACCAAAGAGTTTCGTCTGGAGAATCATTCACGAGGACAAACCGGACCAGCCGATAAAAGTATCTGACCGATCCTTCAATTCGATGGAATCGGCATACGCCGATGGTGCTGCCGCGCTGACTCAGTATCGCTGAGGGCGCGGCCACTACCTCACCATCAGTGGCAAAAACCTAGTGACGCGCCATGCGCTCAAGTCGCGTGCGTTCGACGATCGCTGCGTTCCTGGCGTCACCCTCGATTGCAATCCCGCAGCCAAGTGCGAGATCGGGTTCTTGTCCGTCCCGGTGTAGATCCGCCACCCGAAGGGTTCCGGCTCTGGATGGAACTGCCCAACCTCCGCCCGGTAGAAGAGAGAGAATTTGGTGAGGCTGTGTCGTGCTGATGGCACTATCATGCCGCTAGCGTAGTCGTCCCTGAAGAATCGGTTTTGCGCTGTTCAGGTCGGTAAACTGAGTGGATTGTTGCCCTTGAGCAGGAGTAGCAGAGCGCGCAGCCAGCGGCTGAGGTAGTTGAGGATCATGCGGAGATTGTAGCCAGCGCCGCACAGCAGGGCGTTGATTGCATCACCGCGCACGCCGGCGAGGAAGTTGCGGTCCAGACGGCCGTCGGTCTTCGTGTGGCCGATCAGCGGTTCGATGGCGCTGCGTCGGCGCAGCTCGCGACGGATCGTCGCGGTGATGCCGCGACGCTGTCCGGAGATGAAGACCCGTCGATGATCGAGACCGTGGCCGCGATAGCCGCGATCGACATAGGCCCGCGCCACGGCAACCCCGGTCATGCGCTCGACCTTGGCCAATGCCGCAGCCAGCGTATGACCATCGTAAGGATTGCCCGGTAGCGCCATCATGCCGAGCACCAGTCCTTCGCGGTTGGTAGCGGCGACGGAGACCTTGACGCCAAATTCATAGCGTTTGTGCGCCTTGCCCTTCGCCAAACACTCGACCTCTGGTGCATGCAGAGCATAGAGCTTGCCATGATCGGACTTTTGCTGTGCGAGGAGCCGCGCCACGCGTGCCAGCGGCTCGGCGAAGTGCGGAGCAACGCCGGGACACGCGGCGATCTTGCGACCGACATCTCGCGCGACGCGGCCGAGAAAGGTCTTCAGCCGCTTGATCTCCCGTCGGGCTCGCCGCATCTGCCGCGCATGCGCATAGCGGTTGGCCAGACGCAGGGCTCGCTTCCCCAGGCGATGATAGCTCTGTCGCAGCTTGACGCCGTGCTTGGCCGCAAGCCGCACCAGGATCTCGCGGCCGCGGTGGTAAAGGCGCGAGTCCAGCGGGAAGGCAATCGCCTTGGGCTGCACCGTCGTATCGACGGTCACGCGTTCAAGGCTGGCAGGCTTCACCGCGCCTGACGCTAGCGCCGCCTCGACAGTTGCGGCCAGCAGCCGCTCCATTCCACTTGCACCGATCCGCTCGCGCCAGCGGGTCAGCGAACTCGGCTCGATCGGCAATCGGTGATGGAGGTAATCGAAGCCGCAGAAGAACTGCCAATACGGGTTCTCCACCCACCGCTCGCACACCTGTTCGTCGGACAGGTTGTAGCTGTGCTTCAGGTAAGTCAGGCCCACCATCAGTCGCGTCGGCTTGCCAGGACGCCCCAGCGTCTCGTGATAAAGCGAGCCAAACTCGGTCTCGAAACTCTGCCAGTCGATCAGTCCCGGCAGGCGGATCAGCGGATGCTTCAGGTCGAGCTGGTTCGACAGCCGGCCACGGAACAAGTCGTCGGACGGAGCTTCCTTGGACCTTCTCGGACGCATCGCAAATCACCGGAAAATGCCACGTCGAATCGCGCTTCCAGCAATTTACAATATCGGAGTCAGTGAATCCCTTGTACCTCAGTGGCCTAGTGTTTTTTCAGGGGCGACTAGCATAGTCGCGGTCGTCGAACCACGCGAGCGACGTCTACGCTACTGGCCGGATCTCCGCACCAAGCCGCACCGAGACATGGTGGGTGACGCTGTCGTCCAACATCTTCAAACCCAGCGGCCGCTCCGTGATTGCCACCCCGTCCAACGTCACAGCAACGAGTCCGCGGCAGACACCGTCAGGGTTCTCGACCAGGATTTCATAGCGTGCCGAGTGAAACCGCACCGTCATGCTGAAGCGCGGCCAGGTCTTGGGGATGCACGGATCGAGACGCAGAACATCACCCTCCAGGCGCAGCCCGAGGATACTTTCGACACCCGCCCGCTGCATCCAGCCCGCTGAACCCGTGTACCATGTCCAGCCACCGCGTCCGACATGTGGCGCGGCACCATAGACATCGGCGGCGACGACATAGGGCTCAACCTTGTAGCGATGCACATCGGAACGGGTGCGGGTGTGATTGACGGGGTTCAGCAGGGCAAACAGTGATGCCGCCTTCTCGCCCTCGCCGAGTGTGGCGAATGCCATGACCGACCACAACGCGGCATGCGTGTACTGGCCGCCGTTCTCACGGATGCCTGGCGGGTAGCCCTTGATGTAGCCCGGATCGAGTGCCGTCTTGTCGAATGGCCGCGTAAACAGTAGCGCCACATTATCCAGCGGGCGGATCAGTTCGCGCTCGACGGCTGCCATGGCGCGCGCCGCACGCTCGGGGTCAGCCGAACCAGAAATCACCGCCCAGGACTGCGAAATTGCATCAATCCTGCACTCCTCCGCACTCGCGGTACCGAGCACCGTGCCGTCATCGAACCATGCACGGCGGTACCATTCGCCATCCCAAGCCTCGCGGTCCAGCGAAGCTTGCAGCGCTTCTGCGTGCGTTCGCCAGGCTGTGGCGCGAGCAGTGTCGCCTCGCGCCTCGGCGAGAGGTGCGAAAGCATTGAGTGTCGCGTAGAGCAGCCAACCGAGCCACACGCTTTCGCCACGGCCGTGTTCTCCGACACGATTCAGACCGTCATTCCAGTCACCGGTGCCGATCAGCGGCAGCCCGTGCAGGCCGACCTGCATGCAGGCATCGAGACCGCGCGCGCAGTGCTCGAACAGCGTACCGACCTCATCCGAAACCGTTGGATGGAAGAAGCTGTCATGTTCGTCGACCTGTAGAAGCTGACCTTCCAGGAAAGGGATTACCTCCTCCAGTACCACGGCATCGCCGGTGGCGCGGATATAGTGTGCAACGGCGTAGGCGAGCCACGCACGATCATCGGAGATGTGGGTGCGCACGCCCTGACCCGAATGTGGCAACCACCAATGCTGGACGTCGCCTTCGATGAACTGTCGCTCAGCCGCGCGCAACAGGTGCTCGCGTGTCATGGCAGGCTCCGTGGTGACCAGCGCCATACCGTCCTGCAACTGATCACGAAATCCGTAAGCACCGCTCGCCTGATAGAACCCAGAGCGAGCCCAGATGCGGCAGGCCAACGTCTGATACAGCAGCCAGCCGTTCAGCATGATGTCCATCGCCCTGTCGGGCGTATTCACCTGGACTGCGCCGAGGACGGCATCCCAGTACCGGCGGACTTCCGACAGGACCTCGTCCAGATCTGCCTTGCGATACTGTGCAACCAGTGCAGCCGCGTCTCGCGAACTCGCGGCTTCGCCAAGAAAGAAAACGATTTCGACGCGTGTGTTCGGCGGTATCTCGACTGGTCGTCGCAGCGCCCCGCACGGATCGAGACCGGCTCCAACCTTATTGGAAAGCCTCGCCGCACGGCCCAGCGCCACCGGGTCGTCGGGTGTCCCGTTGCGGCCGATGAACTCCCGCCTGTCGCCTGTCCAATCCGACTGGCGCCCAGCAAGATCGGCGAATGCGACGCGCGATCCGAAGGCGGCGTTATATGAATTCCGCGCGAACATGGCGCCAGTGTCCGGATCGATCGCAGTTGTCACGAACGCCGCGGAGGCATCGCGTGACGGCCCCATCACCCATTCGACGTAAGCCGTTACCGACAGCCGCTTTGTGCGGCCCGACGTGTTGTGCAATGTCAGCCGCGAGATCTTGATCGGATTGTCGAGCGGAACGTATTGCAGTAGTTCTGCAGCGATGCCGTGCGAGGCATGCTCGAACAGGCTGTAGCCCCAGCCATGCCGTGCCACATAGGTGGCGTTGTTGTCGCGGATCGGCAGCGCCGTCGGACACCATAGCTCCCCCGTGTCGTCATCACGCAGGTAGAACATCTCACCTGGGCGATTACCAACCGGATCATTCGACCAAGGTGTAAGCTGATTCTCGCGGCTGTTGACCGACCAGGTGAAGCCGCTGCCTTCTGCCGACACGTGACAGCCAAACCCGGGATTGGCGATGACATTGATCCAGGGTGCGGGCGTGGCCTGGCCCGGTCCGAGGATCGTCACATATTCCCGCCCATCTTCCGCGAAGCCACCAAGTCCATTGTAGAATTCGAGCAGCTGCGTGGGCCCACTTGGAGCCACTACTGGCTCCAATGCCGGCTTCCGGATGATCCGGGCGGCCTCTTCGGGTTCCGGCACGTGGTCAAGTTGATCGGCGAGTGGCCCGCGTTGCCCGACCAGGACAACCCGCGCGACCGATGCGAGCAGCGCGCGCGCTTCCCTCGAAATCAGGTCGGCTCGCAGCACGAAGATACGCCCCTGCCGCTGCTCCTCACCGACCGGCGGCCTCGACTGGCTCGCACGAACCTGGGTCTCCAACGCGATTTGCAGGTCCTGAACGTAAGAAGACGCCCGCTCGTTCAGAATAACGAGGTCCACCGCCAACTGCTTCATCCGCCAGTACTCATGCGCCTGCAGCAGTTGGTGGGCGATGTCGAGGTTCTCGATGTCGGCGATACGCAGCAGCACGATCGGCAGGTCGCCGGAAATGCCCATCGGCCAGAGTCCCGGCTGTCCACCCGCACCGCGCAGAATGGTATCTGAGGAGGGCCGCAGCGTCGGCTCGGCATACAGCAGGTGGCCAGCGATACGCTGGAACAGGCCCGCTTCGCCTGCATCGATCCCGAGATGGTGGAGCTGAACCTGCGCCTGCGTCCATGCCAGCGTCGCTGCCCGCTCGAAGGCGGACGTGTCGCGATGCTTGTCGACGAGATCGAGCACTGTCTCGCGGGATGCTGCAACCACCGTCCAGAAGGCGATGCGCACGGTGGTGCCGGGTGCAATGCGAACTCGGTGGCGCAACGCGAAGATCGGATCCAGCACCGTGCCGACGGTGCCGGACAGAGGCCGACCGTCGGTCACCGCGATCGGCGAATGGATGCTGTGGCCGCGTCCCAGGAAACGGGCACGATCGGTTTCCACCTCCAGCTTCTCCACCGCCTCGCCATCCACGATGGCGAGATGCGCGGCCCAGATCTCCTGCTCACCCGGTGATCGTCGCCGGCGCGTCGCCAGCAAGGTGCCCTCGGCGGCGAGGTATTCCGTGGAAACGAACAACTTCATGAAGGCGGGATGCGCGACGTCATCGGCCTGCGGTGCCAGCGCCAACTCGGCATAGGATGTCACGTCGAGCTCGCGCACTCCGTTGCCTGAATTCGCGATCGAGATGCGACGGACCTCGGCGTCGTCTTCGGCCGAGACAAGCACCTCCAACGTTGTCGTCAGAGTCCCGTCATGCCGCGTGATCTCGGCACGATCTTCGTTGAAGGCGACATTATAGGCATCGGGTTCGGCGCCGGCCGGCTGGTGACCCGCCGACCAAACGTCACCACTGCGAACGTCCCTGAGGAAAATATAGGAGCCCCAGTCATCGCAGGTAGCATCCTCGCGCCAGCGCGTGACGGCGAGCCCACGCCAGCGGCTGTAACCGGAGCCCGCGGCAGTCAGCATCACCGCGTAACGGCCGTTGGACAGCAGATGGGTGGCAACTGAAGCAGTGTGCGCGGTGGACAGTCGCCGTCCGCCGTGCGCTCCGGTCTGCCGCACCGTAGCTTCCGCCTTTGCCTCCGCTTCCCAGGGGCGCACCACGGCAACGTCACGTGGCGTGCCTTCCTGCAACAGCAGCTCCGTCGCCTGGACCATCGGTTCGGCATGGAACCGCGCGCGCATCGCGCCATTCAGCAGAGCATCGGCGATGGCCACAATCGTCATGCCCTGATGGTGCGCCATGAAAGCGCGCACGATCGCGACGCTGGCGTTCTCCGGCAGGCGGCTCGGCGTATAGTCGAGTGCCTCATAGAACCCGTAACGACCGCCTGCGCTGATGGCGGCAAGTCTGGAAAAATTGCGCGCCGCTGCGGCTGGATTGACCATGCTGGCAAGCGCCGTGGCGTAGGGCGCCACGACAGCGCTCTCGCCCAGGCCACGCTTCAACCCAAGGCCGGGGACGCCGAAGTTCGAGTATTGGTAGGTCAGTTCCAGGTCACGGATGTTGTAAGCGGACTCCGAGATGCCCCAGGGCAGGCCGAGCGACGTACCATAGGCGATCTGCCGCCGTACGATCAGCTGGCTGGTTCGTTCCAGCAGGCTTCCCGCCGGCGCGCGCATCACCAGCGAAGGCATCAGGTATTCGAACATCGATCCGGACCACGAAATCAGCGCGGCGCCGTTTGCGATCGGTGTGACGGCCCGGCCGAGATGGAACCAGTGCCGCGCCGGGACATCGCCCTTGGCGATCGCGATGAAGCTCGCAAGCCGCGCCTCCGACGCGAGAAGATCGTAGCAACTCGGGTCAAGGGTTCCTTCGGCCACTCGATAGCCGATTGAGAGCAGCTTGCGCACTGGATCGAGCAGAAATCCGTAGCCCATTTCCAACGACATCGAACGTGCCATCGCTTCAAGCGACGCAAGGCGAGTCGCCAGGAGAGTGGCAGACTCCGACGACTGACGTAGGTCCTGCAGGTGACTCTCGATCGAGCGGCGCGCGGCCGTCATCCAGAACAGCATGTCCGCGCCAGTGTCGTCGCCGCGCTCACTGGCGAATGCGGACGCGATGTCGACCATGATCTCGGCCTGTGCACCGAGATCGGCGAGATGTGCTGCAATGCCCTGAAGATCCGGCCGCGCCTGGCGCACGCTGGCCGCAAGTGCTGCGAGTGAGTCGTCGAGCTGATGCCACGTCACGGTCAGCGTTCGCCGCCCGTCACGCAGCTGGTCTGCCGCTTCGCGGGCGAGGTTGAGTGCGTCGGCGATACCTGCCAGGCGCTGCGCGGCCATGGGTGCCAGGGTGGTCCACTCCCGGCAGGCGTTCGCCAGCGTGATCAGGTGGCCAGCCAGATTTCCACTGTCGACCGTGGAAATATAAGGCGGATCGAGTGGGCGCAGGTCGCGTGTGTCGTACCAATTGTAAAAATGCCCACGAAAACGGCCAAGCTTGGCCATGGTGGCCAATGTCATCTCTAGCCGCTCGGCTGCTTCTGCTGTGCCCAACCAAGCGAAATCGCGAGCTGCCACTACCGAGAGGAGATATAGCCCCAGATTGGTCGGCGAGGTCCGGCGGGCCAGCGCCGGGGCCGGATCCTCCTGGAAGTTGTCCGGCGGCAACATGTTGTCGGCTGCCGTCACGAAGGTCTCGAAGAACCGCCAGGTTCGCCGAGCAGTCATCCGCAACGCCTCACCGTCCGCCGCCGACACGGACATCATTTTGACCATCTCAGGAGGCCGGCTGATCCAGCGCGCGATTGCAGGCGATGCGATCCAGAGAGTAGCGAGCGGCACCGCCAGTGGCCATGTGCCATGCCCGGTCAGCAGCGAGATCCCCAATGCCAGTCCACCCGAGGCGACCCCGCTGCCCATCACGCGGTAGTAGCCGAGGAGATCGAGACGGTGGCCGATCGCCGCCTGTGCCGCCGGAACCCATTCGAGAAGATGCCGGTGGGTGACGAACACTCGCATCAGGGTCCGCCCGATCGCATCGCTCATCAGCCACGCCTGGTGACCCAGGAAGGTGACGATGAACACCCATTGTGCGAGGGCGACGCGCAGATCGCTGCCGAGAGCCGCCAGATGGCTGCGCGGTGTTATTCCGGCATGGCGCGGAATAACGGCGGCAATCAGAGGGATGACTGCTGGCAGAAGGATTGCCGAGAGAATGAAGCTGATCCACACGCACGCAGCGGTGACGGGCAAGGCCAATCCTGCCAGCAACGACAGCAAACATGCCGGGGCGGAAAGTGTTCGCCGCAGGTTGTCGAGCATCTTCCAGCGACCGATCGCTGGAACGGCTGGTCCACGACCCATCAGCCACGGCAGCAATTGCCAATCGCCGCGCGCCCAACGGTGCTGGCGCCGCGCAGCGACGTCGTAGCGGGCGGGGAATTCCTCGACCACCTCGATATCGGACGCGAGACCGGCGCGGGCAAAGATACCTTCGAACAGGTCGTGGCTGAGCAACGTGGATTCGGGCACCCGGCCAGCAAGTGCGGCCTCGAATGCATCGATTTCGTAGATGCCCTTGCCGGCATAAGAGCCTTCGCCGATCAGATCCTGGTACACGTCGGACGCGGCGGCGGCATAGGGATCGATGCCGTTCATGCTGGAAAAGATGCGCTGGAACAGCGAACCCTCCCGGCCGACCGGCAATGACGGCGTGACACGTGGTTGCAGCACGGCGTAGCCCGCCAATATCCGGGCGGCAGCGATGTCGAACTGCGGCCGGTTGAGCGGGTGAGCCATCTTTCCGATCAGGCGACGCACCGCGTCGCGCGGCAACCTCGTATCGGCGTCGAGAGTGATGACGTAGCGAACATCGGTGGGCACGTTTGGCGCTTGTCCGCCAACAGGCAGAAAGCTGGTGTCGGTCGCACCACGCAACAGCCGGTTCAGTTCATGCAGCTTGCCGCGCTTGCGTTCCCAGCCGATCCATCGTGCTTCGCCATCGTTCCAGAGCCGCCTGCGGTGAAGCAACAGGAAGCGGTCCCCGCCAGGTGCCGGGCCATAGCGACGGTTGAGCCGGGCAATCCCGGCAATTGCCGTTTCAAGCAGCGCTTCATCGCCATCGACATGTTGTGTTGCTGCGTCGAGCCAGTCAGAGAGCAGCGCGAACTGCAGTTCACCGTCCGGGCTCGCAAGGTGGTGGACCTCCAGGCGCTCGATCTGTTCCTCGATCGCTGCGGCTGTCGTCAGCAACGTCGGCACGGCGATCAGAGTGCGCAAATGTGCCGGCACACCGCTGCGCAGTTCCAGAGCTGGCAACGACGTTGCACCGAAGCCGCGCGTGACACAGCGGTTCACCACCGCTACCGCCGCGTCGATGGCGGGCACCAACCCCAGGACACCGAGCAGAGTAAGCCACGCTGGGCCGACACCCAGAGCATGCAGCATGAACAAGGGTATGGTGAGGAAGACAGCAGCCACGATGGTCCCGGCGCCGACATAGCCGCCGATACCGAGTCTCCGGCTTAGACGTCCGGGCCACGCACTTGGCGACGGCCGAAAACTGATCGCAGCCTCGAACGCGCGGCGACCGCCGGCGAGCAGGTGATAGCCGGGGTCTGCGCGGCGATCCGCCTCGACGCCCATGAGCGAACATGTCGGCTTTGCTGCCTGGATGGCAGCGTGGGCGACGTCGAGTTCCGTGCGATCGGCGCCGCGCGACAGTTCCTCAATGGCACTGCGATAGAGATTGCGCGTCGAAAAATCCATGTCACGAAAGGCGCTGCCGGCGGAGAGCACTTCGTCCACCAGGCTGATGCGCTCGAACAATTCGGGCCAATCAACGTCGGAAATCATGCGCATGCCGGTGATGATGTTGCGCGCCGTGACGACGCCTGCGCCCTGTCTCTGGTGCTCGTCGTGCACGACCGAATCAGCCGTCGATCCTTGGGCGGCCAAACGCTGGTCGAGCCAGGTCAGCGCAGGGGTGATCCTGGGATCCTGATCACGTAGGCGGTGCACAAGCTGTACGGCGAATGCTTCGGGCAGCGCCGCACCTTCACACTCGGCGAGCACGATTGACGCCGGCTCTGCTGCATGCCCACCCGTGCCCAGCAATCGATCGGCGAGCGTGTTCGCCTCCTGCCGCGCGGTGCTGCTGTGCATGATCAAGTCGGCGAGCCGCCTGAGGTTTTCGACGAGCACGATCCTGAGCGTGATGGCGACCGCCCAGAGCTCGCCAATGGTCAGCGGCTGCACCTCCTGATAGGCGCGCACGAAGCGACACAGCAGCTCGGTATCAAAGTGGCTATCGGTGTGCGCGACAA
Source organism: uncultured Acetobacteraceae bacterium (assembly GCA_964427005.1). Classification (GTDB taxonomy): domain Bacteria; phylum Pseudomonadota; class Alphaproteobacteria; order Acetobacterales; family Acetobacteraceae; genus JAMXLO01. The sequence goes on along the minus strand of CAYRTL010000026.1, from coordinate 1,740 downwards.
AGGCCCAGGCCACGCCGAACACCCGCGGGTATCCCATGAACGGACCGTCGAGCAGTTTCGGCAGCTGCCGGTAGTAACCGGGCGGCAGTGCCGTGCCGATCTCGTGAATCTCGCGCTCGACGAGGTAGTAGTTATCGGCCAGCCATTCGGCCGCCGGCGTGATGGCGCGACCTTCGCCGATCGATGTGGCGATCGTGCGATAGGCGTGGAGCAGCACAGTGCCATTGTCGGCGAGCCGGCCCGACAATGGACGACCCCTGGTCGGCCTTGGTGTAACCGTTTGCGCAACCGCGAGGCTTCGCGCGTGCTCTTCGAGACGTTCGGCGCTGAACAGCTCTTCGCGAATGGGTTTCTGACTGGCCCACGGTGAGGCAGGCGATGCGCGGCTGAGAGCACGATGAACAACGGCGACCATCAATCCGGCGCTACTTTGCGGCGCCTTCATGACTCCTCGAACGGTGCCGGCAGCCGGCCAGCCTTGAATACGGTCGTGGGTTCTTTGTCCTCCAGCACCATGCGAGATCACACCGGACCGGGCAGCTTTGGCGTAGCCGCTGCATCGGCCTGGTTGGCTTTGCTGTCAGCCGTAGCGCGCTTATACGCAGCTTCTTCGGTGACCTCGGCGGAGAGCCGTGCCAGGGCGCTCTCCAGCCCAGGCCCGGTCATGGTGCTCAACTCCTCGGCTGCGCGACGCAATGCCTCGCGCCGCAACAGACGAGAGGTCATCGCATCGAACTGCGGATCGGGCGTGTCCTGATCTACCAACGGATCAGTAGCTCGCATCGCCGTGGGATTCGTTGCCGGCTGGGGACTTCTCCTGCCGCTCCGCGACCATCGCCTCGGTGGTGATCATCAGCGAGCCGACGGACGCTGCGTGCTGCAATGCCGATCGCACAACCTTGGTGGGGTCGATGATGCCGGCCTTGACCATGTCCTTGAATTCGCCAGTCTGCGCATCAAAGCCCCAGTTGTACTGGTCCTTATCGAGGACCTTGCCGGAAATGACGGCACCATCCTCGCCGGCATTCTCGGCGATCTGCCGCAGCGGCATCTGCGCCGCCTTGCGCACGATCTCGATGCCGACGCGCTGATCGTCATTTTCCGCGTTCAGTTTGCTCAGGATCAAAGAGGCACGGGCCAATGCGACCCCGCCACCCGGGACGATGCCTTCCTCCACGGCCGCCCGTGTGGCGTGGAGGCTGTCATCGACCCTGTCCTTGCGCTCCTTCACCTCGACTTCAGTGGAGCCGCCGACACGGATGATCGCAACGCCGCCGGCCAGTTTCGCCAGACGCTCCTGCAGCTTCTCCTTGTCGTAGTCCGAGGTGGTTTCCTCGATCTGCGCACGGATCTGATTGCAGCGAGCGACGATATCAGCCTTCTTGCCAGTACCCTCGACGATGGTGCTGTTCTCCTTGTCGATCAGCACCTTCTTCGCGCGGCCCAACATCTCGAGCGTCACATTCTCCAGCTTGGTGCCAAGCTCTTCGCTGATCACCTGGCCGTCGGTGAGCACTGCGATGTCGTCAAGCATCGCCTTGCGTCGGTCGCCGAAGCCGGGCGCCTTCACCGCGGCTACCTTCAGGCCACCGCGCAACTTGTTCACCACCAGGGTTGCCAGGGCTTCACCCTCGACATCCTCAGCGATCACGAGCAGCGGACGACCCGATTGCGCCACTGCCTCCAGCAACGGCAGCAAGGGCTGCAATCCGGAAAGCTTCTTTTCGTGGATCAGGATGT
>CAYRTL010000025.1:43708-50358 GCA_964427005.1 uncultured Acetobacteraceae bacterium | reverse complement strand
GATGGCGACGGCCTTGTCGATGCCGCGCTTCAGATCCATCGGGTTCATGCCGGCGGCAACCGCCTTCGCGCCCTCGCGCACGATCGCCTGAGCGAGCACCGTCGCTGTCGTGGTGCCGTCACCGGCGATGTCGTTGGTCTTGCTGGCGACCTCGCGCACCATCTGTGCGCCCATGTTCTCGAACTTGTCGCCGAGTTCGATTTCCTTCGCGACCGTCACACCGTCCTTGGTGATGCGGGGCGCGCCGAAGCTCTTGTCGAGCACCACGTTGCGACCCTTGGGGCCCAACGTCACCTTCACTGCGTCGGCCAGGATGTCCACGCCGCGCAGCATCCGCTGGCGCGCGTCACCGCCGAACCTTACGTCCTTGGCAGCCATATTTCAGATTCCCTCGTCGTTTGGACTAGATTAAGCGGCCTTCCGCTTCGCGGCCGGCTGGCCCTCGATAATGCCCATGATGTCGGACTCCTTCATGATCAGGAGCTCCTCGCCATCGAGCTTCACCTCGGTGCCGGACCACTTGCCGAACAGGATGCGGTCGCCGGCCTTGACATCGAGCGGGACCAGCTTGCCGGTCTCGTCACGTGCGCCAGGCCCAACGGCGACGACTTCGCCCTCCATCGGCTTCTCTTTCGCCGTGTCGGGGATGATGATGCCGCCCGCGGTCTTCTCTTCGGCTTCGAGCCGACGGACCACGACCCGGTCGTGCAGGGGACGGAACTTCATTCGGATCGCTCCTTGAGTGATCGCAATGGGATGATGGTATTGCCAACGTTCCCGCCCACAGCCCCTTTATGGGCACCGCGGATCCAGGTCTGTTAGCACTCCCCCTCGGAGAGTGCCAGCGATCTAGTCGCGTTCGCGTGTGGAGTCAAGAGTTCAGCAGCACTGATCGTCGTTGAGTGCTAAACTATTGAAAACAATGCGATTCATGCTTGCGCAAGCAACGTGCGGTCATGTCATGCTATTGTCAGAGAACCAGCGATACGAGACGGAGACCAGAATGAGTCTTGCGCTGCAACTGAAGGATTATCGGCTGACCACCGCCAGCATCTACTACCATATGCCCGACTACCCTGGTGTCCTGCAGACCTACGTGTGGCAGCAGCTCGATCTGGCGCCGGACTTCCCCGAGCTGCGGAAGTTCCTGGATTTCTGGCAGCGATCACTGGACGGCAAGCTGCATTCGGTAAAGATCGCCTCGGCCAAGGTGATTCAGCCCGCCAGATGGCGTCACCAGCGGGCCTCTCTGGCGCTGAACTGACGGCTGACGCGATTCGGGCGCGCCAACCCAAGATACAGCCTGTGATTCTACCGCGGCACTGGGGGTACGGCTATATAAGCCCGTATGCCTTTCGATGTTCGCGACTTTCCCGGTGCTCCGCCCGAGGACCGCGCGGCTGGCCGGCGCAGCCGCGTGCTGGTAGCGACGTGGCTGTTCGCGGTCGCCGGAATGGTCCTCGTCATGGTGGTTCTCGGCGGCGTCACTCGGCTCACCGGCTCCGGTCTCTCCATCATGGAATGGGCACCGCTCGCCGGAACCCTGCCCCCGATGAGTGAGACGGAATGGCAGCGGCTTTACCACCTGTACCAGCAGATCCCGCAATACGCGCTGGTGAATGACGGCTTCGGCCTGGAAGGCTTCAAGCGAATCTTCTGGCTGGAATGGATACACCGTCTCTGGGGCAGGCTCGTCGGAATTGCCTTCATCGTTCCGCTGATCTGGTTCTGGGCCCGCGGCAGGATAGAACGCCGACTTGTCCCGCTCCTGCTGCTGTTGTTCGTGCTGGGTGGTCTGCAGGGGGCTGTCGGCTGGTTCATGGTGGCATCGGGCTTCGCGCCAGAGGCCACCGCGGTTTCGCCCTACCGGCTGGTCATTCATCTTGCATTCGCACTGGCCCTGTATGCGGCGCTGCTATGGACGGGTCTGATGGTGCTGCGTCCCGCAGCGCCACTTCCTTCGGCGCGCAGGCTGCTGCATTGCTTGAGCTGGCTCTGTTGTGCTCTCGTCGCGCTGACAATTCTGGCCGGCGGCTTTGTCGCCGGCACGCATGCCGGTTTCGACTACAACACGTTTCCGCTGATGGATGGGCGGCTTGTTCCGGAGGGCTACACCAAGCTTGTGCCGTTTACGCGTAATCTCACGCAGAACATCGCCACAATACAATTCGATCACCGGCTGCTGGCGACGCTCGTCGTTCTTGTTGCCGGAGCCGTTGCTGCCATCGGCTTGTCAACCAAGCCCCCACGCGCCGCCCGCCTGACATTGCTCGCGTTTCTGGCGGCCGCACTGGTGCAATATTGCCTCGGCGTAGCGACGCTCATTTACGTCGTGCCCACAGCCTTGGCAGCGATGCATCAGACGGTCGCGGTACTCGTTCTCACCGCTGCAATCGTGCTGCTGCACAGCACCCGTCAGGCGCGAGCGGGACGAGCCGGATGAAGCCTAAGCAGGCGCCGGCTTCGACTTTGACCGAGGCCGTGCTTGAGGCCATGCCAATCGGCGTTGCCGTTGTGGATGCCGATAAGCGTATCGTCTTGTTCAATGCGGCGTACTGCGCTTCGCTTGATCTGCCGCCCAACAGCTTCCCGCCCGGAATGACCGTCGCGGACGCACTACGCGTCTCCGCCTATCGTGGCATCTATGGGCCGGGAGATCCGGAGTCACAGGTCGCCAATTTTCTCAAGATCGATCGCACCCGATCGGGCCGGCTCCGTCGCCGCACATTCAACGGCCGCAGCTTCGATGTCATTCAGGCGCCACTGGATGACGGTGGCTACGTGGTCTGTGCCGTCGAAACGACCGGGCTCCTCGCAGCCCGGAACCAGGCGGAAAACGCCCTCAGCCGCGTCAATGCGGCTCTCGCCACGATGCGAACCGGACTCGCTGCATTCGAAGCGGATGGCAGCCTGCTGTTCGCCAATCCCCGCTTTGCCGAGTTGTTTGGCGTGGCGCCCGATCATCCGCCGCCCGGAACGCATTTCTCTGCACTGCTCGATATGATGGCACGGCGGGAGGAGTTCGCGGGGTTCGACGGTGCGGCGTTCATTGCGTCGCAGCGCGAGGCTGATCGCTCGCGCCCTTCCGCCATTCGGCGAATCCGCGCCGGTGGTCAGGTTATCGACATCGCTTCCGATCCGCTGGCTGATGGCGGATGGAGCCTGACCGTCACTGACATCAGCGCCGTTGCGGGTGCCGAGGATGAAGCTCGCCGCCGCGCAACGCTCCTGCACTCAATCCTTGATGCGTTTCCCCACGGCATCTGCGTCTATGGCGCCGACAGACGCGTATCGATGTTCAACAAAGCCTACAGCCAAATCATGGCCGGTGCCCCGCTGAACGTCGGTGATCACCTGGACGACGTGATCCGGGCTCGCGCCGAAGCTGGCGAGTACGGCCCTGGGGTCACGGCGGACATTATCGCCCAGCAGTCGGCGTTCGACGTCACCCGTCCGCAAGCTCGGAAGCGGAGGCGGCCGAACGGAAGCACTTTGGACATACGGACTACGCCGCTGCCCGATGGCGGTTACATCAGCGTGGTAACGGATGTCACGCCACTCTCCGAAGCGGAGGCGCAGGCCTCGCGCCGTGCCGAAGAGCTTGCGTTCATGCTGGCGAACATCCGCCACGGGGTGATCCTGTGGGGGCCGGACCGGCGCCTGATTGCCAGCAATGCGGTAGCGGCGGAGCTTCTGGAGCTGCCGCCAGGACTGCTTGCCCCAGGCATGAGCCACGATGAAGTGCTGGAGGCACTGTCCCGGCGCGGGCAATTCGGCGAGGGCGAGGAGGCAGCGGCGCGACAGCGAATTCTCCTCGCGCTCGACGGCTCGGTTCCTGTCGTCCGCCAGTCGACTACCCGGGCTGGGCGCGTTTTGGACTTCCGCTCCGATCCCACGCCGGACGGCGGATGGGTCAGCACCTTGAGCGACGTGACGGAGGCCCGGGCCGCGCAGGACGAGTTGCGGCGTGCGAAGGAAGCCGCCGAAGCGGCAAATCAGGCCAAGTCCCGCTTCCTCGCCACGATGAGCCACGAGCTGCGTACGCCGCTGAACGCGGTGATCGGCTTCTCCGATGCGTTGCTGAACGAAGCGGTGGACCCGGCACGGGAGCGGGTGGCTGAATTTGCGGCGCGAATCAATGATGCTGGCCGCCAGCTTCTTGGGCTCATCAACATCATCCTGGACGTTGCGCGCATCGAGTCCGGTCGGTTCGACCTCGCGTCCGATCGTGTCAATCTGGCTCGTCTCGTGCGCCATTGCGTGCGTCTTTCCGATCCCGCGGCGCAGGCCGCCGAGATCACGATCGCTACGGAAGTCCCGGACGATTTGCCCATGGTGCGGGCCGATGAGAGGCGGCTGCAGCAAGTGCTCAATCAGCTCGTGTCGAATGCGATCAAGTTCACTGAATCAGGCGGCATGGTGACGATCGGGGCATCGCTTGAGGCCGATGGCCGGTTGTTTCTGTATGTGCGCGACAGCGGCATCGGGATCGCCGAGGCAGACCTCGATCGCGTTTTCGAGCCATTCACCCAGCTCGACAGCTCGCTGGCCCGGCGCTTTCAGGGCGCCGGCTTGGGCCTGTATGTTTCGCGCGCCTTGGTTGCCGGCCACGGTGGCGAGCTGTCGCTGCGCAGCGCGCCCGGGAAGGGGACTTCGGCCGAAATCCGGCTGCCGGCCGAACGTGTTGTGCGCGGTCAGTAGTCAAGCCGTACGGAAAGCACCACCTTACTGTCGCCAGATTGGAAAGGGCTTCCCCATGACGCCGCTCGCCGCCACGGACAAATTGTTTTTCGAGCGGGCAGATGCCGCACTGGATCGCCACGCCAGCGAACAGATTTTGGATACAGCACTCAGTGACAGCGACGATGGCGAGCTGTTCCTGGAGTACCGCGAGAGCGAGCAGATCAGCCTGGACGACGGCCGGATCCGTAGTGCTGGCTTCGACACGTCACTAGGCTTCGGGCTGCGCGCTGTTGCCGGCGAAGCAACCGGCTACGCCCATGCGGGCGAACTGTCGGAGCCCGCGCTGCGGCGCGCTGCCAGCAGCGTGGCCGCGGTCGCGGCGGGGCACTCCGGGGTTGCAGCCGAACCTCCGCGCGCCACGAACGCGCGGTTGTATTCGGATGCCAATCCCTTGGGCGCGGCAGAGTTTCCCGCCCGCACCGCGCTATTGGCGGACATCGACGCGTATGCCCGCGGCAAGGACCCGCGCGTGGTGCAGGTGATGGCCTCGATCGCCGGCGAATGGCAGGCCGTGCAGATCATGCGCCGTGATGGAACGCGGGTGGCTGACTTGCGACCGCTGGTCCGGCTCAACGTTTCGGTGGTGGTCGAACAAGGCGGCCGGCGCGAAACCGGTAGCTATGGGACCGGCGGCCGCTTTTCCTACGATCATGTGACGCAGCCGGCAGTCTGGCGCGGAGCGGTGGACGAGGCGCTCCGGCAGGCTCTGGTCAATCTCGATAGCCGCCCGGCGCCGGCCGGCGAGATGGAGGTCGTACTCGGCCCGGGCTGGCCCGGCATTCTGCTCCATGAGGCGATTGGTCACGGCTTGGAGGGCGACTTCAATCGGAAGAAGACCTCCGCCTTCGCCGGTCTGTTGGGGACCCGCATCGCTTCCCCAGGTGTGACCGTCGTCGATGACGGCACCCTACTCGATCGTCGCGGCAGCCTGACCGTGGACGATGAGGGCACGCCAACCAGCCGAACGATGCTGATCGAAGACGGAGTGCTGGTTGGCTTCATGCAGGATCGGCTGAACGCCAGGCTCATGGGAATGCGCGCCACCGGCAACGGGCGTCGCCAGTCCTACGCGCACGCGCCGATGCCGCGGATGACCAACACGGTCATGCTCGGCGGACCTCACTTGCCGGAGGACATGATCAAGTCCGTGCAGCGGGGGCTCTATGCGGTGAACTTCGGCGGAGGGCAGGTGGACATCACCTCCGGCAAGTTCGTCTTCTCCGCCAGCGAGGCATATTTGATCGAAAATGGCCGCGTTACCGCGCCGGTGAAGGGTGCCACCCTTATCGGGAATGGGCCGGACGCGCTCACCAAGGTGACGATGGTCGGCAATGATATGGCATTGGATCCGGGCATCGGAACCTGCGGGAAGAACGGGCAGGGTGTTCCTGTGGGGGTCGGTCAGCCGACGCTGAAATTGGCGGGCCTCACTGTCGGCGGTACCGCCACTTGAACTGACCGCGACGCCCGCAGACGGGCGGCATGCGATCGTTAATTTCGCGATCCTGAGCTGTCGGCCTCGTGCCGAGCGGAGCGGAGCGGCCGAGAGCCCGCGCTGCTTTTCACGCGAAGTTATCCCACACCGAATCGTGTTCGGTCGCAAAGAGCAATCCCTGCAGAGGGGGCCGCGATCCTTATCGTCCACCGAAACAAAGCGCCTCTGATTCTCAGGGGGCGCGGCCTATTTTGGTGCGCTCTCACGACGATAACGATTTGACGGCAGGATAACGTCAAAACAACGATAAAAAATCCTCAACGTGGAATCATCTGGCCAGTGCCGTGCGGGAGGAAGGGTCCCGCGTCTGCAAGAGACTCGAAATCGACTCGAAGGAAGGGTTCGCCATGTTTCTCCCCATCGCCGCTCGTATCGCTTCTGTCCTGGACTCCGGTAAGGTCCGTCTCGGCGG
>CAYRTL010000025.1:15854-43608 GCA_964427005.1 uncultured Acetobacteraceae bacterium | reverse complement strand
TTTGCCCCGACGCTCGCCCCGACCGCGGATGCCGGCAAGGTCCGGCTTGGTGGATTTGCCCCGACGCTCGCCCCCACCGCCGATGCCGGCAAGGTTCGTCTCGGTGGCTTCGCTCCGACGCTGGCTCCAACCGCGGATGCCGGCAAGGTTCGCCTGGGCGGTTTTGCGCCGACGCTGCCGCCGGCTCGCTGAACCAAGCCGCCCGTTGCAGACGGGCACCATCTTCGGCGTTAGAGTTCAGGACCGGGCGCCGCTTGCCCGGTCCTTTGCATTTTAGATCATTGGAAAACACGCCGTGTCCGCGGAACCGCAGCAATCATCCCAGGGCCGGAAGGCGCCTCTGGTTACCTTCCATCGCTTCATTCCAAGCGCGCGCCTGCCGCAACGCGCCGATCGCTCCGCCGCAGGCTCGCTCCCCACACGCGCGTTCCGGTATTGCGAACCTTCCACCAGCGCCTCCGGCTACGGCTACTACATTTTTCCCCCGATCAGCTTCAGCCTGCAGTGGGACGGGCATGATGTTATGTGGACCTGGGAGGGCGCCGGTGCCTGGCTGCCGCTGAAGTCCGCACAGTTTCCCAATTTTCGCGATCTGTTTGATTCGGTGGCACCGGAAGAGATCCGGGAGTTTGCTCCGCCCTTCCTTGGTTCGCTCCAGGAACCCGGGTTGGTCCAATGCTGGACGGGCATCGTCGCGCGGACTGCCCCCGGCTGGAGTCTCATGGTGCGCGCGCCGGCGAATATTCCGCGCAGCGGCGGCTACGAGCTGTTCGAGGGCATCATCGAGACAGACCACTGGTTCGGGCCCCTGATCACCAACATGCGCCTGACCAAGACGGATGTTCCCATCGACTTCCGTGCAGATTTTCCGATGCTGCAGGTCCAGCCTGTGCCGCGCCACGCGTATGACGATGCCACGCTCAACAATTACGAACTTGTCCCCGATCTGAAGCAGCTCACGCCGGAGGATTGGGACGACTACTACGACACGGTGGTGCGTCCGCATGTTCAGGAGGTGCGGCCGCGCGGGCAATATGCGGCCGCGGCACGCAAGCGGCGGGCCGCCGAGGAAAGTGGGAAGAGTGGTGGCTGACGCTTAATATCTAGACAGTGTCTCTCGCTTATAGTTGAAAGCGACCATGGACACTATTGCCGCCATCCTGCGTTCGGCCCTGCTCCTCACCGCATTCATGTCGCCGATGGCATCGGCGATGGCAGGTCCAGCCTGTCCCAGCTCGCCTGCCGGCGCGCAGCTCTCGTTGCCCCATCTGCGGAGTGCCCTCGACCACGGGATACAGGGTCTCGTCGTGGCATTGGGTTCCTCGTCCACACAGGGGGCGATGGCGTCCGATCTGGCCCATTCTTATCCCGCGGTGCTGCAACGCGCGTTGTCGCTGGGCCTGCCTGAGGCCCATATCGCAATCATCAATCGTGGCATCGGCGGCCAGGACGCCACCGAAGAACTGGCCAGACTGGACGCGGACGTTCTGGCGGTGCGGCCGCAGCTCGTGATCTGGCAAGTGGGAGCCAACGGCGCACTGCGGAACGCGGATCCCGCCGCGTTCCACAGCCTCATCACCCTTGGGGTCCGGCGGTTGCAGGCGGCGGGCGCCGATGTCGTTCTGATGGACAATCAGCAGTCGCCGGCGCTGCTGGCACGCTCGGCGGAGCCCGAGTTCGACCAGGCTCTGGCGCAGGTGGCGGCGGAGACCGGAGCAGGATTGTTCTCGCGCCGCGCGCTGATGCAGGGTTGGCGTCGCGATGGTGTGCCGATCGCCGAGTTCATCGCGACGGATGGGCTACACCATAATGACCATGGTTATCTCTGTGTCGCGGAGGCATTGGCCAGGTCGATCATGGCTGGGCTTACGCCCAAGCAGCCATTGACCGCCAGCCGATAGCGATCGGTGCTGTCCGATGTCCGGCAGCATAATCACCATCCCGGCGCGACGCGGGAAAGCCGCCTTTGTCACAACAGGTCAAGTCGTCCGTGTGATCAATACCCATGGCGAGCAGGTGGTGGATACCTGGGCATTCAACCGCCGCGACATGACGGAGTTCATGTCGATGGAGCACAGCCGTGCGACGCTGCGCCGACTGATTCCTCGGGTCGGTGACGTCATGCTGACTAATCATCGGCGACCAATCCTGACTGTTATGGAAGACACGTCAGGTGGGATCCACGATACGCTGATTGCAGCATGCGATCGCTATCGCTACGAGGAACTCGGGTGCCAGGAATACCATGACAACTGCACAGACAACCTGGCGCAGGGGCTTGCGGAACTCGGCCTGACACCGCCCGAGACACCGAGCCCGCTCAATCTGTTCATGAACATTCCGTGGACCGCGGAAGGCGCGCTGTCATTCGAGCCACCCGTGTCCACACCCGGTTGCTACATCCGGCTGCGCGCGGAAATGGATCTGGTCATCGCATTCTCCGCCTGCCCGCAGGACATCCTGCCGATCAACGGCAAGGCGGGAAGACCGACCGAGGCGCATTTCCAGATCGAACGATAGGATTCACCACAAAGGCACAGAGGCCACGAAGCTCGGGCCTCAGTGTCCTCGTGTCTTTGTGGTCAAAATTACTTCACCCTGAACGCCGCCTTCCAGGTTGATGTGAAGAAAGCGAACAGGGCATCGCCAGCGATGACGCCGGCGCCGAATACCTCCATGCCTTCGGCCTTGGCAAACTTCTCCCACAGCATGCGGCAGACGATGCCGATCAGCACAGCCCAGCCTGCGAGCGGGAACGGGATCAGCAAGCCGGTCGCCAGCAGGACGCCAAGCTGTCGCTTCGGTCCGCCAAGGAACTGGACGATCGCTCCTGGTACCGCCCAAATCGCCAATGACCAGGCGACATCCGTTGAAGCACCGGCCTTGATGGTCGCGACATAGACCCGATCGACGGGCGCCACCAGATTCTGCGCGAAAAATCCAGGATAGGCGATCAGCACCACCACACCGGCAATCAGGAAGGCGAACATCGCGGCAAAGAGCTGCTGACGTCTTCCGTCGAGTTCAAATGCGGGATCGCTGCCGTAGCCGCGCAGCATGTAGCCGGCCTTGAGGTCGTATCCCATGTCGGCGAACGCCGGCCCGGTCGCCGCGGAGAAGCCCACAAGCAGCGCCAGTGCGACCGGGGGGAAACCGATCAGCATGCCGATGACCAACGTGATCAATGCCACCGCGAAGGCCGGGAACCAGCCGGAATGCATTGCCGCCAGCCCGACGATCAGCTCGTGCACCAGCGCGGCGAACGCGGCGTAGACCAGAAACAGCACCAGCATGCCGACCGAGAGCTGTGCGGCAAGGCCGCCAATCATGGCGATGATCACCGCGATCAGCAGGTAGGCGAGACTTCCCAACCCGAGCGAACGCCGTACTTCCATCGGTGTGCGGGTGACGCCGGCCGCATCGGTCTGCATCCGGTTTCGACCCATGATGATGACCGCCACCTGGATCAGTGCGACGATGCCCGCACCGACCATCATGCCGTGGGGTACATAGGCCTTGGCGATGTCGCCTCCCGGAATGATCGACGCGAACACAGAATTGTTGAACAGCAGCGTCGAGTAGCCGCGCAGCAGCAATCCGACGCCGAACATCGTCAAGGCCCAGATGTTGCCGATGAACGCGACGCCGAACGCCGACATCACGGCGGGGGCTATCAGCCAATTGCCCGCGATGCCCACCACAACGCCGGCGCCGAGGATCGCCGCCTTCCTGCCACCTTCGTCGCCAGCGCGGATGGCTTCAGCCGCGGCAGCTCCAGGTGGCCAGGCGCCAGTGGCGGGAAAGACCTCGGAATCAAACATGCGATACAGCAGGTAGCCGTCGACCAGCATTGCCATGAACACGCCGGCGAACAGCGCCGGTACAAGGTCGGGGCGGCCGAGTACGAATGGAATCCCGATCGGCAGCATCAGGGCATTGCCCGCGCCGAAGGTCGCGGCCGAGATTGCGCTCTGTGCGAGGTTCTGCACGTGGATCGAGCGATAGCGCATGAACACAGTGAGCGGGATGCGCGCCAGAACCATAGCGGCCAGTGCGCCGATCAATGAGGTATTGGCCGTGATGCCGAGGGTCACGATGAGCTGCACACCGATGATCGCACCGACAACGCAAAGGGGAGCAATCAACAGGAGCGAAGATAGCTCGATGAAACGGGGATGAATACGCGAACCAGGTCTCGGCGCGGTTCTCGCCCGCTCTACCGTCACTTCGCTCATTGTCTGCCCCCAAGATTATTGATTGGCTGTCGCACGATCACTCGGCCGCCTTGCCTGCGGCAAGCTGGAACCCGTAGTCCCGCTTCGCGGCTTCCAGCGAGACGATGCCTTCGGCCACGTCCTGTTCCACCAAAGCCGTCGCACGCGCCCGCGGATCGCCGAAGCCGGCTCCACCAGCAAGCTGGACCTCGACGATCTGATCGGTGCGCGTCAACGTCACCAGCTCACCCGTGCCGCAATCATGCGTCACGTTCCCGGACGGGTCGAGCACAACCCCGCGCACGCCACCACCCGGCAGGCCACCGTGCAGTCCCTCGACCGTGACGCCGACACCTTCCGGATAGACCGATGCCAAGGTTGGCAGCCCGTCATCGTACAGTTTGCGCAGCCGCGTGCGGACGCCGCATCCGCCGCGGTGTTCGCCGGCGCCACCAGAATCGGTCACGAACGATTTTTCCAGCACCAGTATCGGAGCCCGCGCTTCCATGAGTTCGACGGAAGTGTTCGCCGCCGATGTCGGATACAGCAGTGCGGATTTGCCATCGCCGTGTTGCGAAGCACCTTGGCCCGCACCCATGAAGAAATGGTCGGCATAGACGTGACCATCGGCCTCTCGACCATAGATATTGATGGCAACCGGCAAGCCTGTGGCGGCCTGCACCTGCCCCGGCGCGGCGTCCGCGAGGGCGCGAAAGATGTTGGGCGCGATATACCAGCCTACGCGTGTCCGCAGATTGACCGATGCGGGCTTCGTGCAGTTGAGGATCGAACCCTCCGGCGCCTTCACTGTGAACGGCCGGTAACAGCCCGCGTTGCTGCGCACCTGTGGGCTGAGGATGCACTTCATCGGGTAGGTCGCGTGGGCTGCCGTGTAGGAGTAGGTGCAGTTCAGCCCTCCTTGCGGCAGTTGCGCCGGCGCACCTTCGAAATCGAGTTCGATCGCGTCGCCGTTGACTGTTAGCTTCAGAGGATAGTGCAACTTCTCCCCAAGCGGGTTATTCCATATTTCCGAAGTGTAGACGCCGTCCGGCAGCGCGCGAATTGCGTCGCGCATCGCAGTCTCGGCGCGGGTCTGCACTACGCGCGCCAACGCGCGCAGATCGTGCATGCCGTATTCGTCCATGAAGGCGAGCAGCCGTTCCGCGCCGAGGGCGTTGGCAGCAACAAACGAGTGAATGTCGCCCAACACCTCTTCGCTCTTGCGGACATTCTCGGCGATCAGCGTGAACAGGTCCTCATTCGCCACGCCTTCGCGGTACAGCATCATCGGCGGGATCTGGATGCCTTCCTCGTAGATCTCGCGCGCCCGCAGGCTGTCCTTGGTACCACCGATGTCGCCAACATGACCGACGGTTCCGGTCAGCGCTACCAGCGTTCCGTTGCGGAACACCGGCGTGACGACGGCGATGTCGAACAGATGACCGGCGCAAAGCCACGGATCGTTGGTGATAAGCACGTCGCCCGGCTTCAGTGTTTCCGGCGGGAATTTCTCCAGCAGCGCCTTCACCGCACGCGGCAGCGTCAGGTTGAACACCGGCATGGCGCGCGGCGAGTGGGCGAGCGACTCGCCGCGTGCATCGAGCAGATCACAGGCGAAGTCCTGCGCCTCGGAAACGATAAGCGAGAAGGCGGTGCGGCAGATCGTGTGCCACATCTCCTCGACCACCGTAACGAGACGGCTCCACATGATCTCGAGTGAAACTGGATCGGCCTCGATCAATGTTGCCGCCTGCTCGATCGGCGTATCCGCGGTCACACGCGCGGCCGGTGTCGCGGCAATGCCGACATCAATCGCCAGCGTGCCGCTCTCGTCGACCGACACGGTGTCGCCAGGCGGGATGATCGTGGTGGCTTCGCGCTCCTCGATGATCGCCGGCCCAGTGATGCGAGCGCCTGCCGCCAGGGCATAGCGGTCATAGACAGGCGCATCGACAAAGCCTGCATCAAACCACGCCGCTCGCACGCCCTTCTGCGCCGCGCCTGCCGAACGTGCCCCCGCTTCGACCAGAGAGAGTTCAGGCAACGGCCCACGGCAGCGGACCCGGAAAGACACTGCCATGATCCCAACACCCGCATAGACCGATGTATATCGGGCGGCATACGCCTGAACGAATGCATCGCGGATCGCTGGCATCGACGCCTCGCTGATCAGACCATCCGGCAGGGGCACACTGATCTCGTGCATCTGACCTTCCAGCCGCATATCGGCCAGGCGTTCGGTCACCACATCCGCCTCGGCAACGCCTGCCGCGATCAGGTGAGTGCGCGCAGTGTCCGCGAGCTCGCGCAGGATGGTATCGATGGTGGCCGCCGCTTCAGGCGCTTCCAGTCGGACGAGATGACTGCGCACTTGTTCGAATGACAGCGGTGCGGCGAGGAAGCCAAGTGCGGATGCGGCACCGGATGCCGGCGGAATGAGCACCTGCTTGACCCCCAGCACGCGCGCCACTTCGGCGGCATGAGCGGGGCCAGCGCCGCCGAATCCCACCATGGCATAGGCACGTGGATCTTTGCCCTTTTCCACGATGTGGATGCGCGCGGCGGCGGCCATGTTCTCGACCACCATGCGGTGGATTCCCCAAGCGGTCTCCAGGGCACCCAGCCCGAGCTTCTCTCCTACCTTCGCCAGCGCGCGTTCGGCGGCATCGCGGTCCAGCCCCATTCGCCCGCCGAGAAAGAAGCCGGGATCGTAGTAGCCGAGCAGCAGGTTGGCGTCGGTGACCGTCGGTTCGGTGCCGCCGCGCCCATAGCAAGCCGGCCCCGGATCGGCACCAGCCGAATGCGGGCCCACGCGCAAGAGGCCAACCTCATCGATCGACGCGATCGAACCGCCTCCGGCACCGATCTCGATCATGTCGATGACGGGCGCCTTGATTGGCAGACCGGAGCCCTTCTTGAAGCGATGCACACGCGCCGCCTCCATCATAGGCGCGATCTCGGCATGTCCAGCTTCGATCAGACAGGCTTTCGCCGTTGTGCCGCCCATGTCGAAGGAGATGACGTCCGCCTTGCCGGCAGCGGCGCCGAAGAAAGCGGTGGCAAGTCCGCCGCCCGCCGGACCGCTCTCCAGCATGCGGATCGGGAAATCCCGCGCGGTCTGCGGAGACAGCAACCCGCCCGCGGAGTGCATGAAGTACAGCTCGCCACGGAAGCCACGCGCGCGCAGTTCGCGCTCCAGCTTCGCGATGTAGCGGCTCATGAGCGGCTGCACGTAGGCATTTGCACAGGTGGTATTGCACCGCTGGTACTCCCAGAGTTCCGCCACCACGTCGGACGAAATCGACACGGCAATATCGGGAAATGCCGCCCGAACGATTTCAGCCGCGGCCTGTTCATGCGCTGGATTACGGTACGCGTGCAGGAAGCAGATGGCGATCGCGTCAACACCATCAGCGACCAGGCGCTGCGCCACTGCCCGCACTTCAGCTTCATCGATCGGGGTCAGCACGTTCCCGTCGCGGTCCATGCGTTCGGACACTTCGAGACGATAGCGCCGAGGCACCAGCGGATCCGGAAACTGCAGGAACAGATCGTAAATGTCGTAACGCTGCTCGGTGCCCATCTCCAGAATGTCACGGAATCCGCGCGTGGTGATCAGGCCGAGACGCGCGCCGCTGCGCTCGATCAGCGCGTTGGTGACCAGCGTCGTGCCGTGCACCACATCGGCGATGTCAGCCAGCGTAAGGTTCGCAGCCCGCAGCAGCTCTGCGAGTCCTTCGAGCGCTCCGACCGACGGATCGTGCGGTGTGGTAAGGCACTTGTGCAGGCGGATTTCCGAGCGTTCCGTGTCAAGCAGGATGAAGTCGGTAAACGTGCCGCCGATGTCAAAGCCGATGCGGTAGCGGGCCGAGTGCGCCATTCGGGAGTCCTGTGCAAGAAATACTCCCGATTGTGCGTGGTGACCCGCGCGCACTCAAGTGCTGGCCATTTGCCGTCATTTTTTCATGCCCGGCTAGAGGATCGGCAGCGGGCGGGGCGGACCCACGGGGAAAACAGCGTCAATCCGCTCGATCTCCTCCTTCGACAGGACAAGATCGCCGGCGCCCGCATTCTCCTCCGCGTGCTGCGGACTCGATGCCTTCGGTATGGTCAGCAACGAGGGCCGCCGCGTCAGGAAGGCGAGGGCCACCTGGCGCGGCGTCTTGTCGTGTCGCCAGCCAATGTCGGCGAGCACCCGTCCTCCCTCGGTATTCGGACCGGGAAATTTGCCATGCCCGAACGGACTGTAACCAGTGACGGCAATTCCATGCTGCTCACACCAAGGCAGCACGTCATGCTCGATGGCGCGCTCCATCAGGTGGTACATCACTTGGTTGCAGACACAATGACGCCCGGCAATCCGCCACAAATCTTCCAGCCACTCGACATCGAAATTGCTGACACCCCAGGACAGGATCTTGCCCGCCTTCTTCAGCGTCTCGAACGCCGCGATGGTCTCCTCCAGAGGAAACTCACCGGGCCAGTGAAGCAGATAGCTGTCGAGATGGTCCGTTCCCAGTCTGCTGAGTGACCGCTCGCACGCCAGCAGCGTGCCGGCGCGCGATGCGTTCTGCGGCACCACCTTTGAGACCAGGAAGACTCGATGTCGTTCGCCCTTGATCGCGCTGCCGACGATCTCCTCGACGGCACCGGCACCGTACAATTCAGCGGTGTCGATATGCGTCATCCCAAGATCCAGCCCACGACGCAATGTAGCGACCGCGGTGGCCCTGTCGATCTGATCAAGATACCACGTGCCCTGGCCAATGACCGGCACCTCGCGGCGTGTGGAACCGAACAGATGGTGCCGCATCATCGGCCTCCTCAGGCTGCCTGGCGCGTCTTGCCTGCGTTAGCGAACAACTCGATCATCACTCGGTTGAAGGCTGGAATGTCGTCCGGCTTGCGGCTGGTCACCATCTCGCCGTCCAGCACGGCCTCCTTGTCTACCCACTCAGCACCGGCGTTGCGGAGATCGGTCCGCAGGGATGGCCACGACGTCATGCGACGGCCGCGCGCGCAATCTGCCTCGATGATGGTCCAGGGACCGTGGCAGATTGCTGCAACCGGCTTGCGTGCATCGAAGAACGACTTCACGAACGCCACTGCCGCTGGAATTATTCGCAGCGAATCGGGATTGATCACCCCACCCGGAAGCAGCAGGGCATCGAAGTCTTCCTGCCGTGCGTCCTGAAGCTTCACATCGACAGGTATTTCGCTGCCCCAATCGGTGAAGTTCCAGCCTCGAACATTTCTTTCCTTGGGCGAGACGACACTGGTCTGGGCCCCTGCATCGTCGAGGGCAATCCGTGGTTTGGCCAGCTCGACCTGCTCGAAACCGTCCGTGACTAGAATGGCGACCTTCAGCCCCTTGAGAGGTTCATTTGCCATGATCTGCTGCCTCTTAAATCGGATGTGGCGAACCGCCGATGCGATTCGTCGTTGCTTCACGCAACGAGGCCCTAACGCTAAGCTGGGACCGGGGTGGCATGCCTTGATGGCGGTCAACTTCTTGTCGCCTTCGCGTACCGCAGGCACTTGAGGACTTGGCGCGATCTGGATCAGAATCGATTCTGTATGGTTTATGCAGTCCTGGACGGAGAATATTTCATGGACCCGATCAAGCGCCCAACCCGCTATCAGGACATGACGAACCCGCAGGCGCGTCCGCGCTATACCGGTATCCCCACCTTCTTCCGGACACCGCATACCGAGTCGCTGGCCGATGTCGATATCGGCGTGATCGGCGTGCCGTACGATGGCGGCGTGACGAATCGGCCCGGCGCCCGCCACGGACCCCGAGCCGTACGCGACCAGTCATCGCTGCTGCGCCGACTCCATCCACATGGGATTGCGCCGTTCGATATTACCCGTGTGCGCGATCTTGGCGACTGCTGGATCGAACAGCCATACGAGCTTGAAGGCGCACTCGCGGAAATTTCCACCTTCTACCAGAAGATAGTCGCAGCGAGTGTGGTGCCGCTGTCGATCGGGGGTGATCATTCCATCAGCTTGCCGATCCTGCGCGCCGTCGCGGCGCAGCGGCCGGTCGGCATGATCCATATCGATGCGCATTGCGATACCGGCGACGACTATCTGGGATCGCGTTTCCATCACGGCGCGCCGTTCCGCCGAGCGGTCGAAGAAGGCCTGCTTGATCCGAAGCGCGTGATCCAGATCGGCATTCGCGGCACGACGAACGATCCGGACATGTGGGGTTTCAGCACCCGCGCCGGCATGCGCGTGTTGGGCATGGAGGAATTCCACGACAAGGGATGGCGCTATGCGGCCGAAGAGGCAACGAGGGTCGCGGGCAGCGGGCCGATTTACTTGTCGTACGACATCGACAGCCTCGATCCGTCACAGGCGCCAGGAACGGGCACGCCGGAAGCGGGGGGAATGACTTCTCTCGAGGCCTTGCGCCTGCTTCGCGCATTCCGCGGTATCGATTTCATCGGTGGTGATCTGGTCGAGGTGTCGCCGCCATTCGATGTTGGCACGATCACGTCATTCAACGGAGCATCGATCGCGTTCGAAATACTTTGCCTGCTGGCGGAGGCGTGGCAACGGCGGAAGGTGAGTCAATAAGCTCACCGCCATGGCTGTCCGGTTCATCGCGGCACTTCGATTTACGGTAGTAATTCGTCATGCCGGGGCCAAGCCTCGCCATGACGTTGAACGAGGCTTACACGGCGAGCACCAACAGGCCGGCTTCGGCAAGCGCCGCTGCTGCTGCCGCCAAGGCTTCAAATGGCTGGCCAGATCTCTCGGCAATGTCCAACAAGGAATGCTGCCCGTCCGACATGTTCAGCATCCACAGTAGTGCCATCTGATCATAGCCAGCCTGGCGTGCCTGTTCTCCGCCGATGGGCGAGTAAAGCCCTCGGCGTCCCAGTTGCGGCTCGCCATATGGCGACGTATTGCGCCACACCACATCCTGCTCGATGAGGCCGATGATCCGCTGCAATACGCGCAAGGAATCCGCCAGTGCCTCGGGTCGGACAAAGTCGAGATTGTCGGCAGAGGTGTGATACTGCGGAAAAGTTCCCCCCGGCGAGCGCGTCAGGCGGCCGACGGGCAGGTCGAAACCTGGCGAGCAATACTGGCGCTCGTCATAACCGGTGGGAACAAACGGCTGCACGCGCCCCGCATGTCCCTCATTCCCCAGCACCCAACTGACATAGCGGTCGATGTCCGCATTGCCGCGGCGGGAACACTTGTACGATGGAGGCGCCGGATCGCCGAGACAGGTCAGCACGAGACCATGGCGAATATGCTGTGTTCTGTCGCGGTTTGCATGCAGCCAGGCAATCGCACCGATCGTGCCAGGCATGAACAGGAAACGATAGCTGTATCGACGTGGCTCGCTCATAAGCATACGCGCGAGTTCGATCCCCACGGCAATCGACGACAGATTGTCGTTGGCGAGCGAGGGATGGCACGAGTGCATGGAGAGCAGCACTTCGTCGGCCGATTCGCCGTGCAGCAAGTATTCGCCATAACTTAGGCCGCCCGGTGCCAACGTGCTGTCAACCCGGACATGGTAATGCTCATCCGTCAACGCCAGCCGATCGCGATGTGCCAGGCAGAAGCCCCACGCCTCGCTGTAGTAGGCCGTGCGGTACGGGATCAGATCCGGTTGGTCGGGCAGGCTGTATAAGTGCCGGTCCAGCTCCTCACGCGTCACTACCCGATCGATGGGCGCGCTGTACTGCAACAGGTGCAGATTGTTGCGACGGAAATCCACGATGCGTTCCCCAGAGAGCGTGCTGATCGCAGCGTCGCGGATGGTCCACTCCGGCGGTATTGTCCAGTCCAGCACCTTCGTTCCCGAAGGGACTTCCCTGATCTCAAGCGGAATTTGCTGCGCGATGTAACGGAGCGTCGCGCGCAGCCCTTCGCCGGTGATGCTGCGACAGAGCGGAAACAGCGTCTCGACATGTTTATAGAGCTGATCGCCGATATCTGGCATCATGCGCTCCGTATCGAAACGGCGCTGGAGCACGTTCATTGCTGTTCGAGCCTACGAACATCGCCGGACTTGTCGCAATTCGGCTGGAGCGGCGTGTGGACGAACGTGGTTCCTTCGCCCGGCTGTTTTGCCGGGACGAATTCGCGGCTCAGGGACTCATAAGCAGCTTCGTGCAAGCGAGCCTCTCGGTGACAGAGCGCGCCGGGACTCTGCGCGGCATGCATTTCCAGCGCGCTCCATACGCTGAGGTGAAGTTCGTCCGTTGTATACGCGGCGCGATCCATGACGTGGTGGCCGATTTGCGCCCTGATTCTCCCAGCTATCTGCACTGGCAGGCCTTCGACCTGTCGGCGCATCGCGATCTGTCGCTCTACATACCTGCCGGTTGCGCGCATGGGTTTCAGACGCTTCAGGATGATTGCGAGGTCCTCTATCAGATGGACGTTCCGTACCAGCCGGGTTTCGCCGACGGGTTTCGTTTCGACGATCCGGCGCTGGGCATCGACTGGCCGCTCCCGATCACGGTGATCGCTGAGAAGGACCTCGAGTGGCCTCCTCTGGCCAGCCGGTAAGCGGAGGAAGAGGCGGCTCGTTGCGAACCCAAGGGAGGTAGGGCTTCATCATCACCCACAGACGGCGCGCATCCTCTCTCAGTTTGTGATGCAACGGCTTCACCGGGTGCCAGAGCCGATTACGGCTGAGGCCTGGTATCCAGCGCACGGGGCGGAACACCAGCGATCCTGGTGCCAGGTCGCGATCCGAGGTGGTATTGGTGTAGAAGCGATTGCGGTTGCCAACGCGGACAAACTCGCCGTCACCACCGATGTCTTCCAGCTTGCAACCGGCGCGATACAGAATGGTTGGCCAGGCCGCTTCGCAATGGCCGGTCCAGCCCTCGCGGTATGCCCGATCGATTGCCAGCATCCCTCGTCGCGAGATGCGGAAAATCGGCATGAAGCTGCACAGCCGCTCGCTTGGCGGGAGCGAGCTGATCGAGGCGGGAGGATGCAGCGTCGGCCAGTGCATCCAGCGTGGATCTTTGGATGCGCGACGGATGCTGGAGCTCAGGAAATCGGCGTCGCTGTCCTCAAAGGCTTCGAACAGATTGCGCCATGCGCCGCTGAACCGAACGTCGTACTCAATAAACCAGTAGCGTTCATAATTCGCATGCGTCTTGAAGAAGTGGAGCGAGATCAGGTCAGTGTGGCCACCTCGCCAAATTCCCCAGCCAGGTCCATTGGATTTGTTGACGTAGGCTGGGTCGCGTATCTCCGGTGTGGTTACGAAATGGTGTGGGACGCGGGCCAGCTCGGGTGGTTTCGGCTTGCCTGGCGGCCGATGCATCAGCACACACGTCGTGTAGCCCGGCATGCCAACGGCGAGGCTGCGGAACATGCGAAGCAACGGCCTGTTCAGATAATGGGTCTGCAGCGCCACTATGGTGTGGGCGCCCGACGTCACATCAGTCGTCGCATCGGCAGATTCGCCCACCACAGCCTTTTCCTTCGCATTATCCATACAGCAGGAACTTTGATGCGTAGAAGCCCTCGGCAAGGCCCGACGGACAGCCGGCCTGCGTACCCCTGATGCGCATCATCGCCATGAAGGTTTCCTCAGAAAACCAGCGCTTCTGCCGTTGACTGACAAAAAAGGTCGAAAGCGACGCGAGCTTTGCCTTTGCTTGCTGCGGAGTCAAAGGCACGAACAGGTTGGGATTGCCCAAGTCCGGGTCGTACTTCAGCACTTCATATTCGAGAATGAGATGGTCGCGGAACGTGTTCCACGTGAGCTCCGCGATCAGGCGGTGATCCTGGTGATGATCTCCCTTGTGGTGAGTGAACACGATATGCGGCGCGATCGGCTTCAGCTCCTCGAAGCCACGCTTGATGCGTGCCGACTCGGCGGGAAAGAAGCCGTCCTCGAAGTGGTGAATGACCACCTCGGCTTTTCCTGCCTGCTTCAGCAGAGTTCCCGCGCTCGCACGGGCCTCAGCCTCGCGTTCTGCATTGCCCGAGAAGACGACCCACGTGACGTGACTGCCTGGATGTCGTTCCAGCAGACTCAGAATGGTGCCCCCCACGCCGATTTCGATGTCATCTGCATGCGCTCCGAGACACAGGATCGCCAGTGGCTCGTCCGCCGCACGATCGATCGTGAGAGGCAGCACGTCAGGCAACCAGTGAAGACGTCAGCGACGCCTCGTCCGGTTGCTGCTGCAGGTGTGGGCCACGCCCGGGAGCGAAGCGCCGCCACAGTTCCCACGGAGCGTTCCCCCCACGCAAAAGCGACTCCAGTGTCTGCAGGTCCTTGAACGTATCGCAGCAGCGCCAGAATCCGGTGTAGGGCAAGGCAGCAAGCTTACGCACCTCAATCAGGCGCTGGAATGGCTCCTCCACCAGTTCCTCACCGGGACGCATGTAGTCGAAGATCTCCTGGCGGAAGGCAAAGAACCCCGCATTCACCCAGCTATCCGCCTGCTCCGCATCCAGCACTTCAGACACCAGCCCATCCGGCCCATGATGCACGAAATGCAGCGAGATGCTTGGGCGCACCACCATGCAGGCGCCGATCGCCTGCGTCTGCTGTAAGCGGTCAATGATCGCTGGCAAGGGGCAATCCGTCAGGCCGTCACTGTAGTTGGCGAGGAACATTTCCTCGCCCTCCAAGTAAGGCCGAACGGCCAGCAGCCGCTCGCCGATGGACGCATCAAGGCCGGTATCGACAACTGTAATGCGCCAATCGTCCATGTCGCGGCGCGTCAGCTCGATATGGCGGCCGCCGCCTGTCAGCACGAAGTCATTCGAAATCCACTCCTGGTATCGGACGAAGAATTCCTTGATTGTCGCGCCCTTGTAGCCGAGACAGAGAATGAAGTCGGTGTGTCCCCAATGCGCGTAGTACTTCATCAGGTGCCAGAGGATTGGCCGTGGCCCGAGGGGAACCATCGGCTTGGGCAGGCTGTCGTTGCCTGGTCCTCCGCGCATCCGAAGTCCTTGACCGCCGCAGAACAATACGACCTTCATCGGCTTGTCTCCGTGCACGGCGAGGTCATGAAAGAATCGCCGGTTCGGGAATGGGAATGATGAAACGACCTCCCCAGTTCCCTATATGGCCCAGTTGAGCAATGATCTCGTCCTTCAAATTCCACGGCAGAATCATCACATAATCGGGACGTGCGGCATCCAGCTGCTCGGGTGGAAAGACTGGGATGCGCGAACCTGGCAGCAGGCGCCCGTGCTTGTACGGATTGCGGTCCACGGTGAATTCCAGAAGATCAGTGCCAATTCCGCAATAATTAAGCAACGTGTTGCCCTTGCCAGGGGCACCGTAGCCCACTACCCGCGCACCCTGCCGTTTGCAGCGGATCAGCAGCTCCAGCAGCTTCCATTTCGTTTCCGCCACGCGCCTGCTGAACCCGGCATAGGTATTGGGATCGCGCAGCCCCTCGGCGCGCTCCATCGCACGCACCTGCCGCACGCCGTCCTCCTCGGCCCTGCTCGATTCAGCGCGGCAGCCGTACACACGCAGACTGCCGCCGTGGGTCCAAAGCTGCTCCACGTCGAATACGCGAAGTCCGTGCGCATCGAACAGCCGCTCGATGGAGACCAGCGTGAAGTAGGAGAAGTGTTCGTGATAGATCGTATCGAACTGATTCCCGGCTATGAGCTTCGCCAGGTGCGGAAACTCGAGCGTCAGCACTCCCTCATCTTTCAGCGCCATACGCAGGCCGCCAACGAAGGCGTTGAGGTCGGGCACCTGTGCCAGCACGTTGTTACCAACGATCAGGTCGGCGCGATGGCCTGCTGCGGCCAGTTCCGCCGCAAGTCCCTGGTCGAAGAAGGCGACGCGCGTCGGGACACCTGCGGCTTCCGCGGCTTGAGCCACATTCGCCGCCGGTTCGATGCCGAGACATGGAATGCCGCGCTCGACGAAATTGCGCAAAAGATAACCGTCGTTACTGGCGACCTCGAGGACAAAGCTGTCCTTGCCAAGCTGGAAACGATCTGCCGCCATGGCGCAGTAGGTCTTTGCGTGAGACAGCCAGGCCTGGGAGAAAGAGGAGAAGTAGGCATATTCGCCAAAGATGTTTGAGGGCGCAACAAACTCGCCGATCTGCGCCAGCCAGCACGTGTGGCACAGCTTGACGTTAAGGGGATAGAACATTTCCCCATCGTTCGCCTGTTCTGGGCTCAGAAAGCTCTCACACAGCGGTGATACCCCGAGATCGACAAGCGGATGGAGCGCACCACCGCAGGAGCGGCACACGGAACGGCCCCTGGTGGCCTCCGAAGAACTTGCGACAGCCATGCTTATCTCCGGGCCGCAAGTTAGGCATCGGCGGTGGCCCGCGCAGCTAACGAGCGCGTGACGCGCGAGCAGGTGGCATCACATCGGTTGGCGGCTCGTAGCAATCATCAGCATTGTGCGAGATTAAAGTGTCGCCAAGCACATTTCATTCCGGTTAGTGTATTTACAACCGTTACGATGGCTGCATCGGCCGCATCAGAATGTCAGTCACCTCCGCCGTTCGCGGCAGCTTGAGGGCTGCCAGCACCATGATTGCTATGTCTTCCGCTCGCATCAGCGTGCCAGGAGGCGCAGTCCGTCCTTCCGTTGCAAGGATTGCGCGTTGCATCGGCGTGTCCGTCCGGCCAGGAAAGATGCTCAGAACACGGATGCCATCAGGATTGAGTTCTTGCCGCAGCGCATCCACGGCCACCCGCAGTGCATGTTTTGCTGCTGCGTATCCGGCCATCGCGGGCCTGACATGCCATCCGGCGGAGGAATTCACGAAGACGACTTGACCTGACGCCGCACGCAGCTGCGGTAGGCAGGCAGAGGTCAACTGAAGCGGTGCGCGCACGTTTACGTTATTGAGAGCCGACCATTGCTCGGCGCTCATAGACCCGATCTGTCCGGCAGCGAAAATTCCGGCGCTGTGCACCAGGACGTCCAGCCGAGGGCCTGATGCGGCGGCCACTCGGTCGATGCCATCCGGGCTGGTGAGATCAGCCACAACGGTGGAAGCGTGTCCTTCCGCCGCAGCCATGACCTGGGCGAGCCTGCTCTCATCACGTCCGACCAGCAGGACGTGCATGCCTTCACCGATCAGGGCCATGGCGATGGCGAAGCCTATGCCGCTGCTCGCGCCCGTCACCACCGCATGGCCATCCTGCGTGATATAGGACACGCGCCCTCCTCAGCCAGCATGATAGCACGGGGTGGTTCGAAGGTGATGCCATGTCGAGCAACGGTGATGCCGGAGAACTTCACATTGGATCGTAAGCTGCGCGCGACTGAAGGAGGCGTGCATGCGCGTGCTGATTACTGGCAACATGGGGTATGTGGGACCGGTCGTCGTTTCGCATCTCAGGCGGCGCTACCCCGATAGCGAGCTGATCGGCTTTGACAGCGGCATGTTCGCGGCGTGCCTTACGACGCCTGATCGCGCCCCGGAGACTCTTCTCACGACCCAACACTTTGGCGACGTTCGTGACCTGCCGGCAGAGCTGCTGGAAGGTGTGGACGCGGTAGTACACCTGGCCGCCGTATCCAATGATCCGATCGGTAATCGTTTCGAGAAAGTGACGGATGAGATCAACAGGCACGCAAGCCTTCGGCTGGCCGGGTTGGCTGCGGCCGCCGGCGTCCGCAACTTCGTGTTTGCGTCCAGTTGCAGCGTGTATGGCGCCGCCACCGGAGACGCGCGCCGCGAGAGCGATGCGCTCAATCCGCTGACCGCCTACGCGCGCTCCAAGGTCATGACCGAGCAGGGCCTGGCGCAGATGGACCTGAACGGCATGACCACAACATGTCTGCGATTCGCCACCGCCTGTGGCATGTCCGATCGGCTGCGGCTTGATCTCGTGCTGAACGACTTCGTCGCCTGCGGTATCACGGCGGGCGAGATCACCGTGCTGAGCGATGGCACGCCCTGGCGGCCGCTGATCGACGTGCGCGACATGGCGCGCGCGATCGAATGGGCCATCACCCGCGACGAGTCGCGTGGCGGGCGCATGCTCATCGTCAACGTGGGCTCCGACGAGCGCAACCACCAGGTGCGGGAGCTTGCCGAAGCGGTGGCCGCGGCGTTGCCGGGGACGTCCGTCAGCATCAATCAGGATGCTCCGCCCGATGGCCGTTCGTATCGGGTCGACTTCTCTCAGTTCCGCCGGCTGGCGCCGGACCATCAACCAAAGCATGGTCTGCAGGATTCCATTGCCGGTCTGGTGAACGGCCTCCGGGCCATGAGTTTCGACGATGCGGATTTCCGCCACTCGACCAAGATGATCCGGCTGAATGTATTGTCCTCCCTGATCGACCAGGGAGCGATGCAACCGGACCTGCGCTGGCGCACCGGCGCCTGATGCTCCGACGGTCGGGCCTTGACCCGATCGAGGCTAATGCCCGACAGCGTGGCTTCTGGTAGTAGCAAGGCAACGCGTACCAGCGAACGCACGGCTGTCGGATGGGGATTTGGACCAGATATTGCCCACCGTAGCGGCGGATCCCCGTCGTTGGCGGATATCCTACCGCCGCACCCGAGGCCTCCGTCCGGTGCTGGTCATCTCCCTTTGGCTGCACCTGACGCTGCTGTTGCTGATGATCGTGACATTCGACCGGGAGCGCCGCGAAGAGGAGCTGCCGCCGCCTTCGACGGTCGCGATGGTGTTCGAAGGCGGTCAGCCACAAGGGCCCGCACTGCCCAATCCCCAGCCCAATGTCGCGGCTCCGAGTCCGCCGTCGGCTCCCAGTCCGCCGGCGCCCGTTGCGGCAGTGCCTCCGCCCGCCCTGACCGTCCCGCCGCAGCCACCGCCGCCTGCGCCGCCGGTCGCAGCCGAACCGGCGCCGCTTCCTACGCCACCCCTACCAGCACCGCCGCCGGCGGCATCGGGCGAAGTGCCCGTGCCGCGGCCACCTCCGGTAGCGATGGTGGTGCCGCGCCCCGCACCGGCACCGTCTCGACCCACACCAACTCCCGCGCCACAGGCTGCGCCCGAGAAGCCGTCGGCATTCCCCACGCCGATGAACTTCTCGTTCAACCAGCCGACGCCGCGGGCAGCGCCCCCGACCCGAAGCACGTCACGCGCGCCATCGACGCTGGACTTCTCGCTTGCGCCGCGGCAGGGCGCCACCGACACCACCCCATTCTCCCGCGTCTCCGGAGCGCGCGTCGGCCCGGATTGGCGGAACCAGCTTAGCGCCTGGGTTCGCGCCCACGCCTACTATCCGGAACAGGCCGCGATGAATGGCGAGGATGGCAACGCCATGGTGCAAGTCGTCGCCAATCCGAACGGCAAGGTCACGTCCGTCGAACTGATCGGCCGATCCGGATCAAAGTGGCTCGACATGGCGCTGGTGGCGCTGTTCCGCGACGCCAATCTGCCGCCACTGTACGGCGAGAGCGAGCCGATCACGTTCAACTTCACCATGCACTACATACTGATCCGTATGCAGTGAATCGGGCGTTTCTGCTCCTGCTCATTCTGCTGCTCGATGGTTGCGCCACTGCGCCACTGAACGAGCCCGTGCCGACAGGGGACGCCACCCTCTATGTCGTTGGCCGCGGGTGGCACACCGACATCGGGCTGCCAGTCGAGGAAGTGCATGGCCCGTTGGTGTCCCTGGAGCGGGACTTTCCAGGCATTCGGTTCATGGTGTTCGGCTTCGGCGAGCGCCAGTACTACATGGCGCGGGACGCGGGATTTGGCGAAATGCTCAGCGCCCTGCTTCCGAGCAAGAGCGCGATCCTGATGACCGCGTTGCGAGCGCCGCCCGAACAGGCTTTCGCGGAACAGCAGGTGGTGGTGCTCCGCGTGCCACAAAACGCGATTGACCGCATCGCGTTGCTTCTTTGGCAGGCGCTGGAAAAGACGGCGGATGGAACGGTGCTGCGCCTGGACGAAGGGCCGTATCCAGGCAGCCTATTCTACGGCTCGTACGAGACCTATGACGCGTTCCACACTTGCAACACCTGGACGGCGCGGCTGCTGCATGAGGCTGGCATCCCTGTGGACTCGCGGGGCGTGCTGTTCGCCGGCCAGGTCATGCAGCAGGTCGCGCAAATCGCCGCGATGCAGAGCAGGTGATCAGCAGGTCGTCTGGCCGGGTGGGCAGGTGGGAGGGGCGGGCGGCACCACGACCGTCGTGTGGGACGGCGGCGGCGGATTGCTGCTGCTGAAGCTCAGACAACCGCCGAGAGGAACCGCGAGCAGAAGGGCGAACACGCAACGGCGCATGGAAAGTCCTCACAAGGTCGTGCGTCCCGGACGGGCGCAGGCGCAATTTCAATTGGCTTTCATACTGGTCAGCTCCAATGGTGAGAGCGTCACAACGCAGTGTGGCGATCCGCACAATCAGCGAAGTTCTATTTCGACGCGCGGAGTTCCAGGGCCACGGAGCGCATCCCCGGGCTCACCGTGCAAAATGTCTGATGGAGCTGGGTCCGAATTCCCACAGGCAATACCCGGCGGCGTCATTGGCACCGCAAGATAGACTTGGCCGTTCTTGCCAGGCAGGTCGAGCGATAGCGGCAGTGCCGGCTCCGCTGGCTGTTGGGTGAAGCAATCGGCCGGCTGCGCCCTCACCAACCACAAGGGCGTCATTACCAGTACAGCCGCAAGCAGCAGACGCATGGCGCCGTATTAGAGACGGACGGTTAACGCTCGGTTCGTGAGTGTACGCTCGACAACAGCGCGGGGATGAAGACGAGACTGGCCAGCAGCGTGCAGGCCAGACTGATCAGCAGCAGTTTGCCCATGCTGGCGGTCCCCGGATGCTCCGAGAGCGCAAGCGAACCAAACGCCGTCGCCGTGGTGAGCGCGGAGAACACGATGGCGCGTGCGGTCGCCGAACCGAGGATGGCGCGCCGGCCTGCCCGCCAGTTCATGACGAAATAGATGTTGAACGAAACGCCGACGCCGAGAAGCAGTGGCAGCGCGATGATGTTGGCGAAGTTGAGCGGCAGCGGCAGCAGTACGGCAACCAGCAGCGTCAGCAGTGCAGACAGGATGAGCGGCGCCAGCACGAGCCCGACGTCGAGCACCCGCTGGAGGGCGGCAAAAAGTATCGCGGTGATTGCCACGATCGCGATGATCGCCGCGAATCGGAAGGAGCTTACGATAGTCTCGGCAGTGGCCTCGATGGTGACCGCAGGGCCAGCCGCGTTCGGCGCGATTTGCGTGACCTCTGCGACGAACTTCGCCAGGCCCTGGCTGTTGCGTGCCGCAGGCGTAGAAAGTACCTGAACGCGGGCGCGCCCATCCGGCAACAGCCAATCCCGTTTGATGTCCGGCGGGATCGAATCAAGCGTCACCGGTTCAGCATTCAGTGCGTTGCGCAGGTGATCGAGCTGCTCCGGCAGGAAGCGCGTCAGCGCGCGGTCAGTGGCGAGCAGTACGTCGTCGCTCGCATTCAGCAGCTTGTGCAAGTCGTCGTCGATCGCTGCAAGTGGATGATCCTTGGGCAGCTTGGCCAGAGCCGGGTCAATCTGTGCGAGTGCGGTTTTTGCCGCCAACCTGATCTGGTCGGCGGTCACTGGAGCAGCAGGGCCCTTCGGCAACAAGGTGGGTGTGAGAATCGAGTTGGCATCCGCGATGATCGCCAGCTTCTGCTGCTGGTCATCGGGAATGAAGCTGTCGATGTCCATCACTTTCGAGACAGTCGGCAGCTTTGCCAGCTTCGCCCGTACAGCGTCCGCGTCCTGCACGCTCGGCTCGAGCACACTGATGCTGTACGGGTTGGTGATGGGATTATCCATCAGATCGTACAGCGTGCGCATCGCTTCAGTGTTCGGGTTCTTCGTGTGAAGGGGGTCGGAATCAAACTGCAGCCGGGGGGAGACTGCGATTGCCAACACCGCCAGCCCCGTGAAGACCGCGAGAACGGGCCGGCGGTGTCGGGCGAGAACCGGGTCCAATGGTGCGAGCCACGAGAAGCCGACAACGGCCTCCTCACCGGGCGGTCGACACAGTGTGATGGCCGCCGGCAGGAAACCCATTGTGCAGAGAAAGGCGATCAGCATGCCGACGCCGGCAATCAGGCCCAACTCCGCGACACCAGAAAAGTCGGTGGGCACGAAGCCGAGAAACCCGGCTGATGTTGCTGCCGCAGCCACCAGGATCTGATGGCCGGTGCGAATCGCGTTCTGCCGCATCGCCTCTGCCGGATCGGGATACTCGAAGCGCCGTTCCCGGTACCGGACCGAGAACTGGATGGCGAAATCCACCGCGATGCCGACGAACAGGATGCCGAAGCCGACGGATACAAGGTTGAGCGTGCCAACAGCGACGGCGGCGAACAGCAAAGTTAGTACCAGACCGAGCGCGAGGGTGCCGAGAATCGGCAGGATCAACCGCCACGTCTTCACAGCAAGGAAGAGCCACAAAGTGATCAGCACCACGCTGCCGATCATCCCGGACACGGCGCCCTGGACGACTGTGGCGAACTCCTCGTCCGCCAGGGCCACCTGGCCGGTGATCCGCACGCGCGCCTCACCTGATTTCACGAACTCCAGGTCCCTGATGACCTGGCGCATCGCTTGCGTCGCTTCACCACCCGGTTGCAGCGAGCCGAAATTCAGCTTTGGCTGCACGAGCACGAATTTGTACTTGCCGCCGAGATCGCTCAGACCGCCGCCGAGCAGGTTCTGCCACGACAGCGGTCGTGGGTGGCCCGCCACTGCACTGGCCATGGCCTGATGAAACGCCCGCAGCGAAGCATCATACGGGGCGAGATCAACGTCGCCCTTTGTCACGCCCATGCCAAGGAGCGATAGCGCGGAGAACAATCCGCGCACGCTCGGGTCCGCGACCAACTGGCCGAGAAACGGCTGCGCATCGATCGTGCGATCCATCAGCTCGGTCAATTGTTTGGTGTCGAGAAACAGCAGGCCCTCCTTGAGGAAGAAGGGAGAGGCATCAGGGCGCCGGACCGAAATGAAATGCGTCTTATCTTTCGCCAGCGCATCGGCCAGTGCCGCCGCGGTGACGTCGGCCTCCTCCGGCTCGCGGGCGTCGATGACGGCAACCAACAAATTGGTGAACTGGGGAAAATCCTTGTCGAGCTCCTCGGCCTGCTGGCGCCAAGGCAGGCTGCTCGAGAACATGCGATCGGTGTCGGTGGTGACGTCGAGATGGGTGACTGCATAGAACCCCGAGAACGCCGCCAACACCAGCGCGCACAAGACCACGCCAAGCGCGTGGCGGCGGCTGAATTCGGCCAATCCGACAATCATGCGGTCGAGCATCGTCCGGGTCGCGTCAGTGGGCGCCCGGCGAAGGCGGGCGGGGTGTGATAGTCGCTCGGGCGCGCCTGGTCCATGCCGTGGTCCCCGCGGTTTTCATGCGGGCGCGCAAACGCTAGGAGAGGCGGCGGATCAACTGGAGGCATTCCAATGTCCATGTCGAGTGCAACCAAAGACCGGGTAGGCCCGCGCAACCTCCCGCCATTCCGCGCCGACCATGTGGGCAGCCTGCTGCGGCCTCGGGAGTTGGTGGAGGCCCGCGCCGCGTGCAAGGCAGGGACGCTCTCAGCCGACGCGCTGCGCGCCGTCGAGGACCGCTGCATCGGGACGGCGATTCGCAAGCAGGAGGAGATCGGCTTGCGCGCTGCGACCGACGGCGAATATCGGCGCGCATTCTGGCATTATGATTTCGTTTCCGGTCTGGATGGCGTCGAGCTGTACGAGCCGGAGCAGAAGATCATGTTCAAGGGCAACGTGCCGCTGCCGCTTTCGCTGCGCGTTACCGGCAAGATCGGCTGGAGCAAGCCGGTCATGGTGGACCACTTCCGCTTCGTCGCTGATCACGTGAAGACGGCGGTGCCGAAGATGACCATTCCGTCCCCGTCTGTTGTGCACTTCCGCGGCGGGCGGCAGGCGATCGATCCGAAGACCTATCCGGACATGGATGGGTTCTTCGCTGATCTGGGTGAGGCGTACTACAAGGCGGTGGCAGCATTCGGTGGGGCCGGATGCCGGTATCTGCAACTGGACGAGGTGAACATCGCGTACCTCTGCGATCCAGAGCAGATCGCAGGGCTCAAGGCGCGCGGCGAGCATGTCGAAAACCTGCTGTCGATCTATGCCGGCATGCTGAATCGGGCGATCGAAGCGAGGCCCAGCGGCATGACCATCAGCATGCATCTCTGCCGCGGCAATTTCCGCTCGCACTGGGTCGCGTCCGGTGGATACGAACCGGTAGCAGAGGTGCTGTTCAATCAGATCAATTCCGATGCCTATTTCATGGAGTACGACACCGATCGCGCCGGTGGATTCGAACCGCTGCGCTTCGTGCCGCGCGGGAACAAGGTTGTCGTGCTTGGGCTGGTGACGAGCAAGACCGGCGCGCTGGAGAGCAAGGACGAGTTGAAGCGCCGGATCGACCAGGCGGCGAAGTACCTGCCGCTCGAGCAGCTCGCGTTATCCCCGCAATGCGGCTTCGCCAGCACCGAGGAAGGCAATGTCCTGAGCGAGGAGGAACAGTGGGCGAAGCTACGCCTGTGCGTCGAGGTGGCGCGCGAGGTTTGGGGCGGAGTGTAATATCACCACGCGCCAGCGATCCGTCTCCATTCTCCTTTTCCTGATCCTTGCCTCGGCTGCGCTTCGCCTCGCGTTTGGCGCGGCGCTGGGGCTTGGCGTGGACGAAAGCTACATGGTGGCTTCCGGCCGCCTGTTGAGCTTCGGCTATTACGACCACCCTCCTGTGGCATGGTGGCTGAGCTGGGGCGCGGCGCATCTGCTTGGCAGCGAGGCGGCCATCCTGGTCCGCCTGCCGTTCATCGCATTGTTCGCGCTTTCCACGTGGCTGATGTACCGCCTCGGTGAGGCAATTTTCGACGCGCGCGCCGGATTTTGGGCGGCGGTTCTGCTCAATCTGTCGCCCGTGTTCAGCGTGACCACTGGCACCTGGGTCTTGCCAGACGGACCACTGGATTGCGCGCTGCTGGGAGCAGCACTCTGTCTGGTTCGCTCACTTGAGCGGGACACATTGGGATGGTGGCTCGGCACTGGTCTTTGTGCCGGCATGGCATTGCTGTCGAAGTACTCGGCGATCCTGACGATCGCGGGAGCTGCTGGATACCTTCTGTCCAGCCCTGTCCATCGGCATTTTCTGTGGACGCCCAAACCGTGGCTTGCGGGCCTGGCCGTGCTGCTGATGTTCACTCCGGTTCTGATGTGGAACGCGGACCACTTGTGGGTTTCGTTTGCCTTCCAGGCCGGCCGTGCAGGTGGCGTGCATTTTCGGCCGTTCGCGCCGCTGGCCACACTCGCCGGCGAGGCGCTGTTTGTGCTGCCGTGGATCTGGTTGCCGATGATGGCGGTATTCGGTGCTGCGTTGTATCGCGGCCCGGCACACTGGAGGCCATGGCTGCTGTGTTGCCTCGCCATGCCGCCAATCGTCGTGTTCGCTGCCATCTCGGCGTGGTCCAACCAGCGCGTGCTGTTCCACTGGGCCGCGCCTGGTTACCTGATGCTGTTCCCGCTGCTTGGTGATGCTGTGGCGCAGCGGCTCCATCGGCCTGGTGTCCGCCGATTGCTACTCGGTACTGCGGTCTTCGTGGTAGCGGCCGTCGCAGTGGTCGCCAGCCAGGTTCAGCTTGGCTGGCAGCTTCCGCTGGCCAAGCACCTTCTGGGCAAGGATCCGGACCTTGACGCGGTGGATTGGACTTCCCTGCGCGAGGAACTGGAGGCGCGCGACCTGTTGCGGCCTGGAACGATCGTCGGTGTGCCTGACTGGCGCAACGCCGGAAAGATCGCCTACGCGCTTGGCCCTCAGGTGACCACGGTGTGCATGAACCAGGATGCCCGCCAGTTTGGCATCACCTGGCCGCCGTCGCGCTTCATCGGCTCAGATGTGCTGATCCTGGCGCCAGAGCATCGAGAACGGATCGCCGCTGCTTTGGCCTCAGCCTTTGATGATATCGAGCCTCTGCCTGACGCGGCGATCCGTCACGCGGGACGCGTACTGGACACGGTGGCGGTATTTCGAGCGCGCCATTTGCGCGCTTGGCCACCGCCGGCGTGATGGCATAATGCATCGGCATGGTTTCTGATCGCGTCCTCACCCCCGCCCAGCTCCGCGCGCTGTCCGGCCGCAGCGATGCGCAAGGCTATCAGCGCCTCGCCGTGCATGTGGCGCTGCTGGTCGGCACGGGCTGGCTGGTCGCAATCTCAGGCCCGGTGACCTTGGTCCCAGCCATGCTTGCATTTGGACTGGTGCAGGTGGCGCTGTTCGCACCGGCGCATGAGGCGACGCATCAGACGGCCTTCGCCTCGCGGCGTGCAAACCTCGTGGTTGGTTGGCTGGCGGCGTGTCCATCGCTGCTGAACCTGCATTTCTACACCGCCTTCCACTTCGCGCATCATCGCCACACGCAGATTCCCGGCCAGGACCCGGAACTGGACATGGAGTCGCCCAATACACTACGCGCCTATGTGCGGCGGATAGTGGGAGTGCCGTATTGGCGGCTGCGGCTGTTGGTGATCGCCGATGCGTGGCGAGGCGATATGAGCCGCTATCCGTACGTCTCGGAGCAGGCGGCGCCGTCGATCATGCGCAGCGTGCGTGCGATGAGCATGGTGATGGTGGGCGGATCAGTCGTTTCCGCGCTGCTGTTCGGTTGGGAGACGCCGTTCGTCTTCTGGATTTTCCCGCAGCTATTCTGTCAGCCCTTCCTGCGCGGTTATACGCTGTCCGAGCACACCGGCTGCACGCAGGATCGTAATGGCCTGACCAACACCCGGACCATGCTCACCAATCCGGCGGTGCGGTTGCTGATGTGGAACATGCCGTACCACGCCGAACACCATCTGTATCCGTCGATCCCGTTCCATCGGCTTGCCGATACACACGCGGCGATACGGGAGAAACTCGGGTATGTGGAGCCGCGGGGTTACGTTCGCTGGAACCTGAACTTCGCGCGCGCGGCGGCGGCGCGGGACGCCGGATAGCGGCACCCCGCGTCACATCACGGCATCACTCGGCGGCGACGGCGGGTTCCTTCGCGCGCATCGCCGCGATCTTCGCCTGGGCGCGCGCACGGCGTTCGTCGAACTTCGCCAGGCGGCGCTGCGGATTGGGATGCATGACGTTGTCGGCATCACCCGGATTCTTCTGCGACCCCGCCCAGCCATGCGCGGCGATATCGAAGATGATCCCGTTCAGGTCGGTGTGCTTCACCTCGTATCCGTCGGGATTGTTCGGATCGCCCATGATCCAGGTCGCGCCGGCATTGCGCGCGATCTTCCCCTGCTCGACCACGTCATCGACCCAGAAGCCGATGTGGTGGATGCCGACGAAATCCTTGCCGGTGCCTTGGGAGGCTTCATCGCTCTTGAAGTGCAGGATGGCGAGGTTGACGACGCCATCGGTCAGGAACACGCCCTCGGCCAGTGGGCCGTCGAGCTCGGTGACTTCCTGCAGGCCGACAGCCTGCTTGTAGAATTCGGCGGTCTCCCAGGGATCCTCGACGCTCAGCGCGACGTGACGGATCCGGCCTTTGGTCTGCGCGGTCATGGACTTGCTCCCTTTGGTTCTGGCGGCTGGGGGTGGAGCGTAGCGGGAAA
>CAYRTL010000025.1:0-15754 GCA_964427005.1 uncultured Acetobacteraceae bacterium | reverse complement strand
TCCTGTGACAGCCTACATCGTGGCACCGAGCACCCAAGGCGCGAACTCCGCCGCACCGAAATCGAACTGCTCGCTCTTGGTCCGCTCACCTGACGCAACGCGCAGCATCAGTTCGAACACACGCTGGCCGCATTCCTGCACGCTCTCATCCCCATCGAGGATCGTGCCGCAGTTCACGTCCATGTCGTCTTCCATGCGCTGATACATCGGCGTGTTGGTTGCCAGCTTGATGGACGGCGCCGGCTTGCAGCCGAACACGGACCCGCGGCCGGTGGTGAAACACACCAGATTGGCGCCGCCCGCGACCTGGCCGGTCGCCGACACCGGGTCGTAGCCGGGCGTATCCATGAATACGAAGCCCTTCGCCGTCACCGGTTCGGCATAACCCACGACATCGACCAGATTGGTGGACCCTGCCTTCGCCATCGCACCAAGCGACTTCTCCAGGATCGTGGTCAGCCCGCCCGCCTTGTTGCCAGGCGAGGGATTGGCGTTCATCTCCGCACCCTCGCGCGCTGTGTAGTCCTCCCACCAGCGCATCAAAGCCACCAGCTTCTCGCCAACTTCGCGCGAAACCGCGCGACGCGTCAGCAGGTGTTCCGCACCATAGGTCTCCGGCGTCTCCGACAAAATCACCGATCCGCCATGCCGCACCACCAGATCGCTCGCCGCACCAAGCGCCGGATTGGCAGACACGCCGGAATATCCATCAGACCCGCCGCACTGCAGCGCCACCGTCAGCTCGCTCGCCGGCACTGGCTCGCGATGCACCTTGTTCGCTTCCGCCAGCACTTCCTTCACGAACGCGACGCCGGCTTCCACCGTCTTACGCGTGCCACCCATCGACTGGATGTCCATGTTGCGAATGCGATCACTCAGCCGCTGCTCCTCCATCAGCCCGCGGATCTGGTTCACCTCGCAGCCAAGCCCCAGCACGACGACATGCGAGAAATTGGCGTGCCGCGCGTACCCCGCCAGGGTGCGACGCAGCACGCGCAACGGCTCACTCTCCGTCATGCCGCAGCCGCTCTTGTGCGTCAGCGCCACCACGCCATCGACGTTCGGAAATTCCGCGAGCGGATCGTCTCCCGTAAACGGATTGCGGCGAAACACATCCGCAATCAGCCCCGCGACATGCGCCGAACAGTTCACCGAGGTCAGAATGCCGATGTAGTTGCGCGTGGCAACACGACCATCCGGCCGCCGAATGCCATCGAACGTCATCGGTGTATTGGCATAGTCGGTGGGCTTCGCATCCACGCCATACGCGTAATCCTTGGCGAAGTCGCCCATCTCACAGTTCTGCACATGCACGTGCTGACCCGGCGCTATCGGCTTTGAAGCAAACCCAATGATCTGCCCGTAACGCCGCACCGGCTCGCCCATCGCGATCGGCCGCACGGCCACCTTGTGCCCAGCAGGAATGCGCTCGCCCGCCAACACACGATCCGCCACCGGCGTGCCTGGCAACAAAGTTGCACGCGCAATCACCACGCCATCATCCGGATGCAGTCGAATCACAGGCGGCGGTGCCATATCGATCTCCTTGAGGCAAGAAAGGCCAGGGGCTCCGCCCCTGGACCCCGCCAAGGGCATAGCCCTTGGAACCCATTACTTGGTTTGGTTAGGGGGAGGGCCCACACGGACCCGCCAAGGTCAGTGTAGGCCCTCCCCCTAACCAAACCAAACACCGGGATTGCAAAGGCTTCGCCTTTGCTGGGGGTTTCAGGGGGCAAAGCCCCCTGATCTTCCTTCCCTCAGGACGCGACGTCGCCCGCGGCCTTGCGGGTCGCCTGCACCGCTTCGCGGGCGGCGCGGGCCATCAGGCCGCTGTCGTTCGCGATGGTGACGAAGCGGAAGCCCATGCCGATCATGCGGGCCGCGTAGGCAGCAGTACCGTTGTGCAGGCCGGCGAACTTGCCGTGTTTCTTGCAGCTTGCCAGCAGCTTTTCGTAGATGCCGAGGATCAGCGGTTCCTCGCGATCCAGTGTCGGGATCAGGCCGAGTGACAGGCCCATGTCGGACGGACCGATATAGATGCCGCTGATGCCGGGCACGGACAGGATCTCATCGATGTTGTCGATACCTTCCTGTGTCTCGATCATCGGGATCACCAGCACTTCGTCATTGGCGATCTTCTGATAGTTGCTGGCCTCACCGTACATCGCGGCGCGGATGGGACCGTTGCTGCGCTTGCCCGCGGGCGGATACAGGCATGCGCTCGCCAGCGCTTGCGCTTCGGCCTTGTTGTTGACCATCGGGCAGACGATGCCCCATGCGCCACCATCGAGTGCTTTGCCGATGATGCCCGGTTCATTCCAGGGCACGCGAACGAGCGGCGTGACCGGATGTGCGGTCATCGCCTGGAAGCACTGCACCATCGTGGAATAATCCTGCACGCCGTGCTGCATATCGACGGTGACGCTGTCCCAGCCACACTGCGCCATCACCTCGGCGGAGAAGCCGGACGGGATCGCTAGCCAACCGTTAACGCAAGCCTTGCCCGCCGCGAGCCGCGCCTTGAGTTTGTTCGACATGTGGATGTTTCCCGCTGCAAATGAGAGGGCCGCACGCTAGGCGCGGGGCATCAGGGCGTCAACGCGGCTTTATGTCAGACCTGCAATACCGCAGCGCCTTGCAATCGCCCGGCGCGCAGGTCATCCAGCGCCTTGTTTGCCTGTTCCAATGGATACGGCAATGGCCGGGTTTTCACCGGCACTTGCGGTGCCAGTTCGAGAAACTCCTCGCCGTCACGCCTCGTCAGATTGGCCACCGACCGCACGACGCGCTCGCCCCACAATATGTCGTATGGAAATTCTGGAATGGGGCTCATGTGGATGCCGGCGCATACCACGGTACCACCGCGCTCGACCGCACGCAGCGCGGCCGGTACCAGTGGTCCCACCGGCGCGAAGATGATGGCTGCGTCCAGCATCTCGGGCGGCGCCTCATTCGAGCCGCCGGCCCATGCCGCGCCGAGTTCGCATGCGAAGTCCTGCGCCTGCGTGTCGCCGGGGCTGGTGAACGCGAACACCGTGCGGCCTTGCCAGCGTGCCACCTGAGCGATGATGTGCGCCGCCGCACCGAACCCGTACAGGCCGAGGCGTCGGGCGTCGCCGGTCATTCGCAATGAGCGATAGCCGATGAGGCCGGCGCACATCAGCGGAGCGGCTTCCATGTCGCTGTAGCCGGGAGGAATGGCGAAGCAGAAGCGCTCATCGGCAACCGTGAAGTCGCTGTAGCCGCCGTCGATCTGATAGCCGGTGAAGCGCGCCCGCTCGCACAGGTTCTCGCGGCCGGAGCGGCAGAACTTGCATTCACCGCAGGTCCAGCCGAGCCATGGCACGCCAACGCGATCGCCGATGGCAAAACGGTTCACGCCTTCACCGAGAGCGGCCACCGTCCCGATGATCTCGTGTCCTGGCACCAGAGGCAGCTTGGGTTCGGTCAGATCGCCGTCCACCACGTGCAGATCGGTGCGGCACACGGCGCATGTGTGGACTCGGATCAGCACCTGGCCACGCGCTGGCGTCGGCACCGCGAGGGAGACCAGACGCAGCGGTGTCCGCGGCGCGTCGAGGACCATGCTGCGCATCGAGCCCGGGTTCGCCATCGCGCCAGTATAACGCCGCCGGCGCTCAGCAGCAGCCCCGGAACCTCCCTTTGCCGATGGCGTAACGGGCGGACTGTCGTTCGCGAAAGAACTCCTCGTAAGTCATCGCCGGCTTGTCGGGATGTGCCGTCTGCATGTGCTTCACGTAGGTCGGGTAGTCCGGCACGCCCACCATCAGGCGTGCCGTCTGAGTGGCCATCTCGCACACCAGCCGAAGCTTAGTCATCGCCTGCGACAGCGATGGCGCCGATTTCCAACGCGGTGCTCTGTGGATTGCGTATCGCTCTGACACACGCGATGACGCCATAGACCACCATCGAGATAACGACAGCGGCGAACAGCGCGGCCAAGGTCGCATCGACGTAATCGTTGAATACGATCCGGCGCATCTCGCCCAGCGTCTTCGCCGGCCCCAGAATCTTACCCGCTGCCGCCGCATCGGCGAATTTCGCGGCATGGCTCAGGAAGCCGATGGCCGGATCAGGATGGAACACCTTCTGCACTCCGGCCGTCACGGTACACGCAACCAGCCAGGCAGTCGGAACTATGGTGACCCACGCGTATCGTTCGCGCTTCATCTTGAACAGCACCACTGTGCAGAGTGTCAGCGCAATCGCTGCCAACATCTGATTGGCTGTACCGAACAGCGGCCAAAGCGTACGGATGCCGCCCAGCGGATCGATCACGCCCTGGTAGAGGAACCAGCCCCACAGCGCGCAGGACAGCGCCGAACCGATCAGGTTGTTGGTCCACGATTCAGTCGCCTTGAACGTGGGTACTGCGTTGCCCACAAGGTCCTGGATCAGGAATCGGCAAACGCGCGTCCCGGCATCGACCGTTGTCAGGATGAACAGTGCCTCGAACAGGATGGCGAAGTGATACCAGATGCCCATCAGCAGCTTGCCGCCGATCATGCCCGACAGGATGGATGCCATGCCGACAGCAAGCGTCGGAGCGCCGCCAGTACGCGACATGATGGTGGTCTCGCCCACGTCGCGTGCGAGCTGTGTCAGCATGTCGGGCGTGACGGTGAAGCCCCAGCCAGAGATCACCTGGGCCGCGTGTGTAGGATCGGCGCCGATAAGACCGGCGCCGCTGTTCATTGCGAAATAGACGCCCGGGTTGATCACGCTGGCAGCGATCATCGCCATGATGGCCACGAATGATTCTATCAGCATGCCGCCATAGCCGATGAGGCGGATCTGGGACTCATTCTCGATCATCTTCGGCGTGGTGCCGGATGAGATCAGCGCATGCCAGCCGGATACGGCGCCACAGGCGATGGTGATGAACAGGAACGGGAACAATCCGCCTGCCCACACCGGACCAGAGCCGTCGATGAACCTGGTAATCGGCGCCATCTGCATGTCGGGCCGCACCCACAGAATGCCGATAGCCAGCAGCAGAATCGTGCCGATCTTGAGGAAGGTGGACAGGTAATCCCTCGGGGCCAGCAGCAGCCAGACCGGCAATACCGAGGCCACAAAGCCATAGCCGATGATCAGCAGCGCCAATGTGCTGCCCGGCAGATTGAACCAGACCGCAAGCGAGGGCGTCTCGGAGACAACCTGGCCGAGCATCAGCGCGACCAGCAGCAGCACGCCGCCGATCACGGACATCTCGCCGATGCGTCCCGGTCGGATGAACTGGGAGTAAACACCCATCAGCAGTGCGATCGGAATCGTGCAGATGACGGTGAACGTGCCCCACGGGCTGCCGACAAGCGCCTGCACCACGACCAGCGCCAGCACGGACAGCACGATGATGCAGATCAGCAGGATGCCGATGCCGGCGATGGTGCCGGCAAGGGGGCCCATCTCCGCGCGGAACATCTCGCCGAGGGAGCGGCCGTCGCGGCGCGTGGACAGGAACAGCACGGTCATGTCCTGCACGGCGCCGGCGAACACGACGCCGGCCAGAATCCACAACGTCCCGGGCAGGTAGCCCATCTGCGCCGCCAGCACGGGCCCGACCAACGGGCCAGCGCCGGCGATGGCCGCGAAGTGGTGGCCGAACAGCACCACGCGGTGGGTCGGCACGTAATCGAGACCGTCGTTCCGCCGCCAGGCTGGTGTCCTGCGCTCCGTATCGACGCCGAACGCGCGCGTGGTGATGAACAGCGCGTAGAACCGGTAGGCGATCAAATAGATGCAGACAGCGGCCACGATGAGCCACGCCGCATCGACCGGTTCACCCCGGGTGAGGGCGACGAACCCCAAGGAGATCGCCCCAAGCAGGACCACGCCCGCCCACAGCAGCCCGTCTCGAAGTGTCATGGCATCCTCGCGCTGAAACGAGAATGCCCTACACGCCGTTGATTAAATTCGAGTTAGTCCGCCAATGCGAGCACCGCGTCCAGCATCACCTGCGCGCCCCGTGCGAGTTGCTCCTTGGTTGAGTATTCGCGCGGGTTGTGAGTGATGCCATCGACACTCGGTACGAACAGCATTGCGCTGGGACAGAGCGGCGCGATCAGGACCGAGTCATGGCCGGCCGCGGCGATCATGTCGCGTGTAGCGAGCTGCCGGGCCTGTGCCTTGTTGCGCAGCAGGTTGCCGAGGTCGCGGTCGAAGACAACTGGCCCGAACGTGGCGTAAGGATCGATGGCAATCGACACACGTCTGCGTGCAGAGATCGCGTCCAATGCCGCACGCAGTTCCTGCTCCATGGCGATCGCGCGCTCTGCCTGCTCATGCCGCACATCGCAGTGCAGACGCGTGATGTTGGCGACATTCCCGCGCGCGTTCGGGTAGTTCTCGATCCAGGTGGCCGACGCCCTACCGCGGGGTTCGGCTGCCAGCGCGATGCGTTCGATAGCGAGGATGATCTCCGCCGTTGCCGCGAGGCTATCGCGCCGCCGATCCATTGTCGTCGGCCCGACATGGCTCGGCTCTCCGGTGATGGTGAGCTGAAAGTATCGCGCATGCATGGTGCCAACCACGATGCCGATGTCGGCACCGGTCGCCTCCATGACCGGGCCTTGTTCTATGTGCGCTTCCAGCCAGCAGGCCCAGCCGCGCGGCGACGGCGTCAGCGGACCAGCCTGGCCGCTCGCCTGCAATGCATCGCGCACACTCACACCCTTATCATCGGTGATCGCGAGCGCGTCCTCCAGCGTCATGTCGGACGCATGGACGCGGCTGCCCATCATCGCAGGCCGGAAGCGGCTGCCTTCCTCGTTCGTCCAGTTCACCAGCTCCAGCGGTGCCCGTGTGGCAAAGCCGGCTTCGTCAAGGGCTCGCATGATCTCCAGTCCGGCGAGCACTCCGAACACGCCATCGAAGCGGCCGCCGGTGGGAACGGTATCGAGATGGCTGCCGAATGCGACCGCGGGCGCGGCCTCCTCCTGACCTTTGCGCCGCAGGAACATGTTGCCGATGGCATCCTGCTCGAAGCGCAGCTTGAGCGGCTTGCACCAGTCGAGCAGGAGCGTACGGGCCTGTGTATCGTCCGGCGAGAGCGCAAGGCGGCAACTTCCCCCTTCCGCAGTAGGACCGATCTCGGCCATGCGCATATGCGCGTCCCACAGTCTGTCGGCGTTGATCTCAGGTCTGCGTTGGATGGTCATTGGCCGATCCCGGCTTGGTTCCTGCGAGGAATTGTACAGCACCCGGTGACAGGTTCCACCCGATGCGCTGCGGTCTGATGTGCCATGCGCCGATTGGCTGGCGCCGGCGCCAAGCCAGGCGCTACGGTCGCGATATGAGCACGTACAAGATGTCCGCGCAGACGCTGACCATTCTCATCGGCACCGCGCTGATGATGAGCCTCAGCATGGGTATGCGGCAGAGCCTCGGCCTTTTCCTGCCGCCAGTGACGCATGACCTGGGATTGACCGCGGGTGACTTCACCTTCGCGGTGGCCGTGCAGAACATCGTGTGGGGCGTGTCGCAGGCGCCCATCGGCGCCTTCGCCGACCGCTATGGGATGCGCCCGGCCATGGTCGTCGGCGCGGTGCTCTACGTCGTGGCGCTTGGGATCATGGCGGCAGCCGCGGGAACAGGCGCGCTCATCGCTTCAGGCGCGTTGCTCGGTATCGCACTCTCCTGTACCGCCTCATCGCTGGCGATGACTGCCTGCGCGCGTGCTGTACCGGAAGACCGCCGCAGCACGATCCTCGGCATCGTCGCCGCATTCGGCTCATTGGGAACGCTGGTGATCGCGCCATCAGTGCAGGGCTTGCTGGCGCACTGGGACTGGCATGTTGGCATGGGCTTCTTCCTGGTGCTCGCCGCGATCATGCTGCCGGCTGCGTTTCTGTCCGGCGGCGCCGACAAGCTCCCAGCGCGCG
This sequence comes from uncultured Acetobacteraceae bacterium, assembly GCA_964427005.1. Lineage (GTDB taxonomy): Bacteria > Pseudomonadota > Alphaproteobacteria > Acetobacterales > Acetobacteraceae > JAMXLO01. Next base: position 7,850 of record CAYRTL010000025.1, on the reverse strand, counting down.
GCAAGAGCAAGGCCACGATGGGTGAGGTACTCGGACAGGCGGCACGCCATCGTGGCTACGTTGTCATGTCGGCTGCATATTTCGTCTGCGGGCTGCAACTGGTGTTTCTGACGACGCACCTGCCCAGCTATCTGGCGATCTGCGGCCAGGACCCGATGCTGAGCGCCGAGGCGTTGGCAGTCATTGGTGGCGTGAACTGTATCGGCTCCTGGCTTGCCGGCTGGTTGGGCGGCCGGTTTCCGAAATACGTACTGCTCGGTGTGCTCTACATCATGCGCTCAGTGGTGCTCACGGCGTATTTCATCATGCCGCCGACACCCACCACGACGCTGATCTTCGCCGGCGCGATGGGCATGCTGTGGCTCAGCGTGATTCCGCTGGTCAGCGGCCTGGTCGCCGAGATGTTCGGCACGCGCTACATGGCGACGCTGTTGGGGATTTCATTCGTGACCCATCAGGTGGGCTCGTTTATCGGCGCGTGGGGCGGCGGTCTGATCTACGATGCAACCGGATCGTACGATCGCGCCTGGCAGATCGGCGTGCTGATCGGACTGATGGCTGGTGTGGCCCAGATTGTCCTGGGCGGGCCAACGCGGCGAACCGGCGGCGTTGCCGTGCCGGTCACTGTGACTGGGTAACCATCCGTCATTCCAGCGGGTGATGGCACGCAAACCCGTGGCCGTCAGGTTCGGACCATTCGGGATAGGTGACGCGACACACATCTGTCGCGCGCGGGCAACGGGGATGGAAGTGACAGCCAGGCGGCGGTGCGGCAGCCGAGGGGATTTCGCCAGTGACCCGAGGCAGCACGCCTCTTTGTGCAGGATCAGGAATCGGCGAAGCGTCGCGTAACATCCGTGTATACGGGTGCCGCGGCGTGGCGAACACGCTCTTCACCGGCCCCTGCTCGACGATGCGACCGAGATACATCACCGCGACGCGCGAACAGAACCAGCGGATCACGCCGAGGTCATGGCTGACGAACACGAACGCCAACCCGCGCCGCTGTTGCAGTTCCTTCAGCAGCAAGAGCACCTGCGCCTGTACTGATACGTCGAGAGCAGACACCGGTTCATCGGCTACGATCAGCTCGGGCTGCAGTGCGAGAGCGCGCGCGATGCCGATGCGCTGCCGCTGACCGCCGGAAAACTCGTGCGGATAGCGGCGAAGCGCGTTTTCGGGCAGCCCCACTTCGGACAGCAGCGCAGCCGCGCGCTCCCGTGCCTCTTGGCCGCGGGCAATGCCGTGCACGGCAAGCGGTTCGGTCAGCGTGCGGCCGATGCTGCGGCGAGGGTTCAGCGAGGAATACGGGTCCTGGAACACGACCTGCATGCGCCGCCGCAATGCATTGAGTGCGGAACCTCTGGCGGCGCGCACATCGGTATCGGCGAAGCGGACACTGCCTGCGTCAGGCTCGATCAGCCGCAGAGCCGCGCGCGCCGCGGTCGATTTGCCGCAGCCAGACTCCCCGACGAGACCGAAGGCTTCGCCGGGGTCCACCGCGAAACTGATTCCATCGACAGCTCGCACCGTGGTTGTGACGGGCCGGGGAAAGCCCTTGCGCACCGTGAAGTGCTTGACCAGCCCATCGACCTGCAGGACTGGCGTCACGCTGCCTGTTCCCAGGGGATAACTGTGACCTCCGGCCAGATCGCCTTGACCCGTTCAGCCTTGCTTGCGTGCGACGTGGCGTTGGGCAGCCTGTAGTTGGGCCGGATGACCATGGCAAACATGTCATCCAGGCCGAACGGTGCGGCGATATCGAGCCTGCCATCTCTCTCCAGCCGCACGCCGACAGCATGCACAATGGATGCGTAATAGCTGAGCGATTCATCAGCCGAGAGAAGCGGCGGATACGGGCAGCCAAAGCGAGCGGCGAACCATAGGTGAACCCGTGCCTGATTGCGTACCTCCACCGGACCAACACAATCGCGCGTCGCATTCGCGACCCGTCGGATGATGGCGTCTTCGGCCTCCCAGGAAACATCGTGCGGGTCGTAGTAAATCAGGTCGTAGTCTTTGATGCCGGTGGCGCGCGGACGATCGGTCAGTACATTCCAGACGGTCTGATACAGACAGCCGGCAACCAGGCGCCACTGCGGCAGCTCCAGCGAACGCAGCCGCTCGAGCAGGTGCATAAGATCGGGGGCAGCACGAATGATCGCCTCGAACTGCTCCAGGTGATTCATGTTTCGCCCCGCAACCGGGGGTCGGTCGCATCCCGTAGTCCATCGCCGATCATGTTAAGCCCGAGTACCAGCAGCAGGATCGCAATGCCCGGCCACACCGAAAGCCAAGGCGCATCGAGTATGTTCTCGAAGCCCTCGCGCATCATGCCACCCCAGGTCGCGGTCGGCGGCTTCACGCCGAGACCAATGAAGGATAGTGACGCCTCGGTGCGCACGGCGGTCGCCATCCAGAGCGATCCCATCACCAGAACCTCGGACAGGATGTTCGGCAACACATGCACGAACAGGATTCGTGTGTGAGAAAACCCGAGCGCTCGGCCGGCTTCGATGAAGGCGCGTTCCTTCAGGCTGAGTACTGGCGCACGTGCGATGCGGGCGAAAGGCGCGATGGCGGTCAGTGCGATGGCGAACACCAGGTTGATCAACTCCGGCCCGAGCAGCGCCACCACGATCAGCCCGAGGATCAGACTTGGGAATGACAGCAGCACGTCCATCGTCTGCATCACGATCAGGTCGAACTGACCACCGACATAGCCGCTGATCATCCCGATCGTGCCGCCGACCACGATCGCCGCGGCAATCGATGTAACGGCCACCAGCAGCGAAATGCGAGCGCCCCACAGAATGCGCGAGAGCACGTCGCGGCCAAAGGAGTCCGTGCCGAGCAGGTAGTTTCCGCCAGGCGGCTGCAAGCGGTCGATAATGTTCTGATCGTTCGGATCGAACGGCGCGATCCACGGTGCAAGCAATGCTCCTGCCACCACGATGATGCACAGCACGACGCCGATACTGGTGGCGGGATACATGCGGATGAAGCGCAGTGTGCCTCTCATCCCTGCTTCACCCGAGGATCGATGATGCCGTAGGTCAGGTCGGTGATCAGGTTCACGACCACGATCAGGAAGCAGTAGATCACCATCAGGCCCTGCAGCATCGTGTAGTCGCGCTGGTTCAGCGCGCCCACAATGATCTTGCCGAGGCCGGGGCGGTTGAACACGATCTCGGTCAGTACCGAATTGCCGATCAGGATGCCGATATACAGGCCGACCACGGTGACCACCGGCATCGCAGCGTTGCGCAACCCGTGTTTCCACACCACGCGCCGCCAGGGCACGCCTTTGGCGCGCGCGGTGCGGATATAGTCCTCGCCGAGTACCGACAGCATCGCGCTGCGCGTCACGCGGGTGATGTAGGCCGCCATGACCAGGCCCAAAGTCGCTGCCGGCAACACCAGTTTGTCGAGCCGGTCGATCGGGTCACTGAGGCTCGCGTTCCCGATCACCGGGAACAGCCGCCAATGCAGTGCGAACAGCAGCAGAATGAAAATGCCGGAGACGAACACGGGGAAGGACAAGCCGATGAGCGAAAGCAGCCGGGCGGCATAGTCGATCAGCCGGTTACGATGCAGTGCCGCCCAGATGCCGGCGGGAATGCCGATGATGCTGCCCACGATGAGTGAAGCCAGCGTCAGGTCGATCGTGTGCGGCAGTACCGCGCCGACATCCGTCAGGATCGGGCGGCCCGTTACCATCGAACGGCCAAAGTCTCCCGACAGGGACTGTTCGAGGAAATCGACGTATTGGCGCCATAGCGGCTTGTCGAGGCCAAGCTTGGCCTGCAGTGCTGCAACGCTCTCCGGTGTCGCACGGTCACCCAGGATGGCGATCGCCGGATCGCCTGGCACCACGCGGACGATCAGGAAGACAAGAGTGAGGACAGCCAGCAATGTCGGGATCGCCGCGATCAGGCGGCGGATGATGTAGAAGATCATATGCTCCCACCGTCATGGCGGGCGAAGGCCCGGCATCCACATCTTCCAAAGCGAGAAGAAAGACGTGGATGCCGACCTTCATCGGCATGACGTTCGCAAGCGAACGTCACTTGAAGTGCGTCGCCTCGGTGATCAGTGGGCCGAGTGACAGCGAACCCTCGAGCTTGTAGCCATAATCGAGATTGTCGTGGCGGGCGAAGACGAGCAGCGTCTCGAACATCGGAACGGCACACACCTGCGCTACGATCTTCTTCTGTGCCTCCGCCCAGAGTGCAAGCTGCTTTGCCTTGTCGGTCTCGACGCGCGCGCCGTCGATCTCCTTGTCCGCCACGTCGCAATGACTGAAGTTGGTCACCGCCGTCGGCGTCTTCACGATGCTGCGCGAATGGAAGAACTGCGTGAGATACACGTCCGCCACAGGAAAACGTGCGGCGGAATAGTAGACGATGGGGCTGAGGTCCTGGCGGATCTGCTGATGATACGTGGCATGCTCCACGATCTGCATGTCCAGGTTGATCCCAGCCCGCTTGAGCTGTGCCTGGAACACCTGCGCCGCGCTGAGCATCTCGGGAAGCTGTGACTGGATCATCTTGATCGTCACGCCGTCCGGATAGCCCGCCTCCTTCAGCAACGACTTCGCCTTGTCAATGTTGTTCGAGACAAGGCCGTTGTCTGCGGTGAAGCCAAGATAGCCGCGAGGCACCACGCTCTGCGCCTCGCGTGACACGTCGGTTCCGCGCCAGCGCACCAGCTCGGGGCGATTGATCGCGTAGGCGATCGCCTGCCGGACGCGGATGTCGTCCAGCGGCTTCGCCGTTGTGTTGAGGTGAAGCTCGCCTTCCTCCGCCGGCTCAAACACATCAACGATGGTGTGCGGCTGCGACTTGGTGCGGTTGACCCAGGCCTGATCGGCGCGGCCGTAATTCAGATCCAGCTCGCCATTCTGGAACGCGAGATCGCGCGATGCATCGGACGGAATGAAGCGATAACTGATCTTCTTGATCTTTGGCGCGCCGCGGAAATAGGCGTCGTTCGCGACCAGTTCCAGCGACTGGTTCGGTGTCACGGACGCAAAGGCAAACGGGCCCGTGCCGATGGGATTGCGCTTGAAATCATCGCCGCGCTGCTCCACTGCCTTCTTCGACACGATGAAGCCCTGCGCGTAGTTCGTGAGTATCCCAAGCACAGTCGGCACATTGTCCTTGAGCACGATGCGAACCGTGTAAGGATCGACTGCCTCGATGGTCTGGAACGGCCGCAGCTCGGAGGAGAAGGCCGACGTCTTCGCATCCCCGGCCTTCTTCAGGCTGAACACGATGTCGTCCGCCGTCAGCTCGCCGAAGCCGCCGTGAAACTGCACGCCATGACGCAGGTGGAAGGTCCAGGTCTTGCCATCCGGCGAGCTCTCCCAGCTCTCCGCCAGGTCGGGCTCCAGCTTGGCGGGGTCGATGCTGCCTGGTGGAAAGCGTACCAGGCCGTTGAACATCCACGCCGCGATGACGCGATCGATGGTGGAGACGGCAAAGTGCGGATCAAGCTGGCCGATGTCCTGCGCGGCGATGCCGACATTCAGCGTGGTCTTCGGCTGCGCGAATGCCGGTGTGGCGAACGCGATTGCGGATGCCAGAAGTGCGGCACGGACCAGCATTGAGGTCTCCCCTGATTATCTGGCGGAGACCTAGCAGTGGCGGACGCAGAAGACCACCACCCATCAGGCCACGGGCCCGTAGCCAGCGCCGGTTGCCACATGGCAACGCGCCAGATGTCCTTCGGCGAACGGCGCCAGCACTTGCGGCTGCTCGCATCCCGCTCGGGCCAGCGGGCAACGCGGCGCGAAGCGGCAGCCTGTTGGCATCGCATCCAGCGGCGGGACGCGGCCAGGGATCGCTGCGAGCTCCTGCGCGTCGCGATCCATGCGTGGAATCGCGGCGAACAACGCGCGCGTGTAGGGGTGTGCGGGACGCGCGAAAATCTCCGCCACCGGGGCCTGCTCGACAATCTGGCCAGCGTACATCACCGCCACCCGGTCGGCGATCTGCGCCACCACGCCCAGGTTGTGCGTGATGAACAGCATCGCCATGCCATGCCGTCCTTTCAGATCAGCGAGCAGCGCCAGCACCTGCGCCTGTATCGTCACATCCAGCGCCGTGGTCGGTTCGTCGGCCAGCAGCACGGCTGGCTCACAGGCGAGCGCCATCGCGATCATCACCCGCTGGCGCATGCCGCCGGAGAACTGGTGCGGATACTCATGGAAGCGCCGCGCCGCCGATGGGATCTTCACCTCGTCCAGCACCGCGAGCGCCTTCGCCTCCGCTTCGCGCCGCGACAGTCGCTGATGCACCATCAGCGCTTCGGCGACCTGCGCGCCGATGGTCATCACCGGGTTGAGGCTGGTCATCGGCTCCTGGAAGATCATCGCCATGCGAGCGCCGCGCAGCTTCTCCAGCGTCGCTTCGGGCAGGCCGACCAGTTCGCGTCTTTCCAGCGTGATGTGCCCGCGGGCAATACGCCCCTGCGGCGCGGGCACCAGCCCCATCACGGAGAGTGCGGTGACCGACTTACCGCATCCGGACTCGCCCACCAGCGCCAGCGTCTCCTCCGGCGCCAGCGAGAACGACACGTCATCAACGGCGGCGTGCCACGCACCTGCAATGCGGAACTCGGTGCGCAGATGCTCGACGGACAGGACGCTGGCATCAGATGCGGGAAGCATACCGTCAGCCCGCCCAGAGCTGGGCGACATTTGAATAGGCGCGGATCAGCGGATCGGCGGTCGCCAGGGTGAAGGTCAGACGCCTCGCTTGCGCGACCAGCATGCGGTCGAACGGGTCGCTGTGCTGCCATGCCAGGTCGCCGGCATGCTCCGCATCCACTGGCAGAACCGGCAACTCATGGAAGCCGTTCGCACCGATGGCGGCGACTGCGGAGCCGCGAAAGTCGAGTTTCCTGAGCCGGCGCTTGATGGCGATCTCCCATATCGACGCGGCGCTTATGAATATCTGGTTGGCGCGGTCAGCTATCAGGGCGCGCGCATCGGCGTTCAACGCCTTGTCCTGACTGTCCCACCAGAGAAAGACGTGCGTATCGAGCAGCAGGTTCACGTTTCCCCGCCGCCGAACAGGGTCTCGATTCCCGGATCGGGGGAGTCGAAATCGGCCGCAATGCGGCGGATGCGCATGGCCTTGGCCGGCTTGCGGAGTTCGCCGCGCGAAGCGAGCGGCACCAGCCGGGCTTGCGGGACACCGTTCTTGGCGATGACGATTTCCTCGCCAGCCGCGGCGCGATCGACGAGGCCGGAGAGGTGGGTCTTGGCCTCGTAGAGGGTGACGAACGGGGGCATTGGCGCGTCCTTGACCAGGCTGACCAATAATGGCGACAGCCGGCATGTTGGTCAACCTGGTCAAGCGGCCCTCATCAACACGGTGGAGGAAAATACCAGGGGACGACCTCGCCTCTACGAAGCCGCAGTGCGTGGTACTCCTGCTCTGCGCGAATTTCTTCCACCCGTTGTCTTGCGGCATCGAGTCTCTGGCGGGCCAGCCACTGGAGCAGCATCCTTAGCCACATAGCCTGTTCTCCCGTTCGATCGCGTCCGGGATAAAGCGATTTGGACTGGCAGTTACAAACGATGCTTTCTCAGTCTTCGCATGACCGAAATTCATCGACGTGAACGACAGGCTTTACACCGAGCGCCGCGTTCTGCGAGCATTGCGCCATGCCAATCGCCCGCCCGCAGCTCGTCGTATGCCTCATGTCCCGCTGCCGCGGGGCGGAGGTACGCGCGCGCTGAACCAGGCGACGCTGGCGTTATCAGGCCCCACCGGCGGACGGTTGGGGCCTTTGCTTTGTCCGCCCTCTCCGTCTCGCACTTTCAGGAGAGGAACCATGCC
>CAYRTL010000024.1:0-50933 GCA_964427005.1 uncultured Acetobacteraceae bacterium | reverse complement strand
TTCCCGGAATACGTACACGCAGGCGGCGGGACCAGCCATCGCTGGCCCCGTGCGTTACTACGATTGTATAGGCGCCAGGTTTGGAGGACCGGTGCTGCAAGCGGCCTGGTTTTGCAACGGCGGTGCTCGCAGTGGAGCCTGCGCGCCGACAAGCGAATGCAGGGGCGGCAGCGGAAATGCCCGGTCGAGACAGTCCTTCACCAGGGCGGCGTAGTTGCCGCCGTGCTCAATGATGATGTGCCTCAGCTCCGTCCAGAGCGGATGGCTGGGTATGATACCCAGATCGCGGCAGATATCGGCGATCACCGCGGCAATCGGGCGACGGCGAACCTCGGCGGCGATCTGTGCCGGCGTGGGAAGGCTGGGGAGAGGCGGTTCGGCTTGCCTGGTGGGCCGGGTAGCGGCGGGTGCGCGCTCCGATCGCGCCCTGGCGGGGCGAGGGCCGGCGTCGAGATAGGCAGCGCGCTGGAGCACCCTCGCTTCAAGTTCATTGGCCCGCTCCAGGCCACGGGTGATGCGCGCGAGGATCAGCGCGATGTCGGTGGTGCCGAAGCAGCACCTGATGGCGCGGGGATCGGTGACGGCGCGCTGCCTGATCGTGGCGGCGAGTTCCCTGCCGTATTCGATGAGCTTACGGACGAGGTCGAGGATGCGGCCGGAGCGGCTGGGCTCTGTGGTGGCGTTGGAGGTTTGGGCCGCGGCGGACATGAACGTAACAAGAACATAATGTCAGTGTGCATGTCAAGGGCGTTATCAGATCAGACGCGGTGAAGAGACATTCAACGGCGATCCAGTCCATTCTCCGCCGCGCGGTCCTTCGGCGTTCGTGTCACGTTTGAATTTCGGGTTCCGACCCTGCTCGGTCGTAGCGCGGCCCATCAGGCGAGCCGGAAGCGGACATCCGAGATAGTTGGGCGCTGACGGCGCTGCTTCTGTTTCGGTCATTCGCACTCGGACCGCTCAAATTTCGGTTCTGACCCTAGGCGGGCATCCTCAGGCTCGCTTTTCGCGTATGCTTCTGTGGTTTTCCGAGAGCAACACTCTTGCGTTCGGTGAGAGTGTGGTCAGCCATCGACGGCCGCGTTATTGGAAAGATCTTCCGCATATATTCTGCTAGCATCGCGCAAAAGCTTTCTGCGTAGGGAGGGATTAGCCGCCGTTTGTCCCATTGAATGATCAGTCGCTCCCGCAAGGGCTTTTGTCGGAAAGCAACGTGGACGATGCTCAAGTCATAGCGATCCGTCGTAAGTATCGACGGAATGATCGCTACCCCACGCCCTGCTTCTGCAAGAGCGAGCAATGTGTGCGGCGCCCGGCTCTCAAGCAGGATATTGGGCTGGACCTCGGCGAGGCGGCAAGCGGCGTCGAACATCTTGCGAACCGAGTAGCCAGCATCCAGTAACAGCAACGGATAACGCCCGAGGCGGGCGATATCGAATATGCGGTCGCTGCCAAGCTGCATCGATGGGGCGTAGGCGGCCAAGACCTCGTCGGCTTGCAACTGCCGACTCTCGAAACGTGGGTACTCGCCTTGATCGTGTCTGATGCCAAATTGAACCTCGCCGCGCTCCAACAACACCACTTGTTCGTGACCGAGAGCTTCGATCAGCCTCACGTGCACATTGGGAAAGCGTTCGCTGTAGCCAGGAAGGAACCCCAAAAGAACACTTTCAATCGTCTGCGGCGGGGCAGCAATCCGCAGCACTCCGCTCGCACCGCGCCTGAGCAGTTCGACCCGTGAGCCGAGCGAGCCGACTTGGCCCAACACCACGCGGCACTCGTCTAGCACCTGCTCACCGACGGCGGTGAGCATCAGGCGGCGCCCCACCCGGTCAAAAAGTCGGAGGCTGAATTCCTCCTCGAGGTCGTTGATCTGCCGCGAAAGTGCCGGCTGACTGATGCGCAGGCGCAACGCCGCCTTCGAGACCGTGCCGAGTTCGGCGACAGCGACGAATGTCCGGAGGCGTTTCAGATCCATGCCATCTTATATCAAAATCGCATAAGCGATAGGAAAAATTATGCATTGGACCTAGGGAAGATGCGGACTCATCATCCCGGCATCCGCCAAGGCATGCAGCAGGCAACCTTGACCAAGTCCACGTAGCGGCAGCGACCGCTGCAACGGAGGCTCAGATGACGATCCGCATCGCAAATGGATACTGCATAACACGCGTGCGGGCCGTGACGCTTCTTGTGCTGTGGTGTCTTGGAAGTGCGATCTGGGCCGGGGAGGCTGTTGCCCAGCCGACCGGACTGGAGAAGATCCAGCACGTTATCGTTATTTACCAGGAGAATTGGAGCTTCGATGGTCTGTACGGCAAGTTCCCCGGGGCGGAGGGCATCGCTAATGCGGGTGAACGCATTCGGCAGGTAACGAAGGAGGGCACGCCTTACACCAAACTCCCCCAGCCGCTCGATACTTCCAAGAAGCCGCCGACTCCTGACGCCCGGTTCCCGGCGGAATTACCAATCGGCCCGTATGATATCGCGTCCTACGCTCCGCCGAGCCAGAAGATAGGCGACATCGTCAATCGGGCGCTGCAGGAGAAGCGCCAGATCAATGGTGGCCGCATGGACGGGTTTGTCGCCTGGAGCGAAAATGGCGGATTGGCCATGGGCTATTATGATGCGACCGAGCTGCCGGTTGGCCGCTTGGCTCAAGAGTACACGCTGGCGGACCATTTCTTCCACTCGGTATTCGACGGCTCGCTGATCAATCACCTATGGCTGGTCTGCGCTTGCACGCCGCGGTGGCCGGACGCCCCAACGAACCTGAGAATTGAAATCGACGCGGAAGGTTCCGTGGTCAAGGATGGATCGGTCACGCCAGACGGGTATGTAGTCCACACGGTCTATCCCACGAACCGACCCTATCCTGTGAGCATTAAGGATCCTTCGCAGCTCATGCCGTTGCTTAATGAGCCGACTATTGGGGACCGACTGACAGAGAACGCCATCTCCTGGGCTTGGTACTCGGGGGGCTGGAATGAAGCAGTTGCGGGCCGCCCCGATGCGCTATTTCAATTTCACCACCAACCGTTCAACTACTTCTCCTCCTATGCCGAAGGGAAGGCTTCCAGAACCGAGCACCTGAAGGATGTCGACGACTTCCTGGTTGCGCTGCGCGCCGGCAACCTCCCCGCTGTGGCTTTCATCAAGCCGATCGGCTCGGACAACGAACATCCAGGGTACTCGGACTTGCTACGAGGCCAGCAGTACGTGGCAAACTTGGTGAAAGCCGTGCAGGACAATAACGTTTGGAAGAACAGCGCGATCATCGTCACTTACGACGAGGGTGGCGGACGCTGGGATCACGTCCCGCCGCCGGCCGGCGATCGCTGGGGCCCGGGGGTTCGGGTTCCGGCCATTATCATCTCCCCCTATGCCAAGCACCGCTTCGTCGACCATACCGTCTACGAGACCACGTCGATCTTGAAGTTCATCGAGAGTCGCTGGAATTTGGCACCACTCGGTCCGCGCGACGCGGCTGCCAACGGCCTCATGAACGCGTTCGACTTCTCTCAAAATCCTTGACTTGGAGGACACTGACGAGCCTCGCCGTTCGACGGGCGGACCGCTTCTGGCACGTTTCGGGCCCTGGGAGCTAACTCCCGGAGATGTTCTGTTACGGCCAGACTATCCCTTGAACCGAATGGCCGCTTTCTGCCCATCCAGACCCGCAAGCCGACAGGCAGCAAACCCACCCAATACCGACATTCAAACATTCAAACTGGTGTGGTACCCACAGCCGGCCGCGTTCGTCTTCATCGCGAGCCATGATCAGCATCGTGGCAGCGGCCGCCAGCATCGCGGCCCATGCCCTTGCGGAACCGAACAATGGCCGCGTTCAGCAGGCCGGGGGCTGGGGAGGCAGCGTGGTCCGCGCCTTGGATTGCTTGCGTGAACGGGCAATCGGAAGATGCCAACCACGCCGGATCGCCAACACGCGCAGTCCGAAGCACAGAGCCGCCCCAGTAATCGTCACCGCTGTTGGGGGGAGATCCAGCAGGTTGCCAACAACGACAACTGCCGCGCCGGCCAGGGCCGCGACCGCGTGAACATCGGCGCGCAGCACAGTTGGAATTTCGGCGACAAGCCGATGTCAAGGACGTTATCACGTGGACACGGTCAGGAGACATTGGCCGCCGTCCACGCATTGCGCCGTTGGCGACTTCCTCGGCACCTTGGAGTTCAATAGGACTGATTATCGGGCCGCGAAGCGGTCGCTAATTTGCTTGAGGGGCGCGGGTCGGGAGAAGCACCCAACCCGGAGTTTCTGGGAGGGGACAAATGAAGGCGCATATTGTCGGCGGCGGATTCGGGGGCTTGGCAGCGGCGGCGTTACTCATCCGGAACGCTGACATGTCCGGTCCGGACATTACGATTTACGAAGCAGACGAGAAGCTTGGCGGCGGGTTCTTTTTGGCTGGCGATGCGAAAAGCGGCTACAACCTGCCTGGCTCGATCTTCGATAAGGAATACCGCTGCGCTTTGAATCTGCTTGGAAAAATCCCCACTCAAGCGTACCCCAATATCAACGTTGCAGAGCAATTCCTCACTTTCAATAAGGAACACCCGTTCGTCGATCAAACCCATATCGTCGATCGGAACCTCCGCCGCATGCATGACCAGCGGTATGGGCTGAGCCTTAGCGACGGCCTCCGCCTTGCGAAACTTTCGCTCACCCGCGAAGCGTCGTTGGACGGTCAGCTCATTAAAGACTGGTTTTCCCAGAAATTCTTCGCAACGGAATTTTGGTTACTCTGGTCGACGCTGATGGGTTCGCTGCCACAGCATAGCATCATTGAGTTCCGGCGATACCTGAACCGCTTCGTCTATTTGTTTCCCGACCTGTCGAGCATGGCACATGTTCTGCGCTCGCAATTCAACCAGCATGAAGCCTTCGTCGAACCGCTGGTCGCCTGGCTTGAAACGAAGCAGGTAAATTTCCTGAAGGGCGCCTTTGTCAGCGACATCGAGTTCACCGAGTCACCTGGCCGCATGACTGTCAATCGACTTAAATACGAACGCGGAGGCGCTTCTATCTCGGTCGACATCGCCGCGAACGACATCGTGTTCGTGACCACCGGCTCGCAAGCCGCCGACCTCTCGGCTGGAACGATGGACACGCCACCGGGGCCGCCGTCTAACCCCGGGCGATCATGGGCGCTGTGGAAGAAGTTGGCCGGGAAGCACAAAGGCTTCGGCAATCCGGATGCATTCTTTGGCGATGACCGGATCGCTGATTCGCGCTGGGTGACGTTCACCGTGACCACGACCGGCTCGGAATTCCTCAATGAGATTACTGGTTTGACCCACAGCGGCGCGGGAAGCGGTGGGCTCCTGACTTTGAAAGATTCGAACTGGGTGATCTCGCTGACGATCTTCGACCAGCCTGAAATTCTCAGTCAGCCGCCGGGTACATTTGTCTGGTGGGGCTATGGGCTTTTTCCGGAGAAAGAAGGCAACCTCTATCCGAAGCCCATGTATCAATGCACAGGCGAGGAGATATTGAGGGAATTGCTGCAACATCTCGGTCTGAAGAAAGGGGAGTCGAAAACGGAAGAGATCGTACGCACGTCGATCTGCATTCCCACCAACATGCCTTACGTGAACAACATCTGGCTGCCCCGCAAGCGTGGCGACAGGCCGCCCGTGGTTCCGGAGGGCGTGACCAATCTGGGCCTCCTGGGTCAGTACGTTGAGCTTGAACGGGAGATCGCGTTCACGTTTGAATACTCCACACGCACGGCCTGGGAAGCGATTTATCGTCTGCTCAAGCGCGGTCCCGCCCCTCCGAATGTCTACCAGGGCCAGTACGATCTGAAGGGTGTGTGGGCGGCTACGAAAGTGTTTCTGGGTCTGACGAAGACCTAGGGGGAGAGGCTCGTGCGCGGCTGGGTGCTGGTGGACAATCTGGCGGCGGCCCTGCCGGACCGCGCGCAGCGCGGTGCGGCACCGACAGCCGGCCGCGTTCGTCTTCATCGCGAGCCATGATCAGCATCGTGGCAGCGGCCGCCAGCATCGCGGCCCATGCCCTTGCGGAACCGAACAATGGCCGCGTTCAGCAGGCCGGGGGCTGGGGAGGCAGCGTGGTCCGCGCCTTGGATTGCTTGCGTGAACGGGCAATCGGAAGATGCCAACCACGCCGGATCGCCAACACGCGCAGTCCGAAGCACAGAGCCGCCCCGGTAATCGTCACCGCTGGTGGGTGGAGATCCAGCAGGTGGCCGACAACGACAACTGCTGCGCCGGCCAAGGCCGCGACCGCGTAAACATCGGCGCGCAGCACGGTTGGAATTTCCGCGACAAGCACATCGCGCACCACGCCGCCACCAATTCCCGTCAGCATGCCGAGCAGGGCCGCCATGGCGGGATTGAGACCGAAGGAAAGCGCCTTTTGCGTACCGGAGACGGCGAAAAGCGCAAGTCCGGCGCCGTCAAACAGGAGGACGGAGCTGCGCAGCCGGTCAATGATGAAAAACCAGTAGAAGGTGACCAGACCGGCCAGCAGCGAAACAGCCAGGTACCGCCAGTCACTGATCGCCGCTGGTGGAACCGCGCCAATCATGAGATCGCGCGTGATGCCGCCAAAATTTCCAGCAACGAACGACAGCACCAGAACGCCGAACAAGTCGAGCTGGCGCTGCACCCCAACGCTGGCTCCGCTAAGTGCGAAGACAAAGGTGCCGAGGAGATCGAGAACCAACAGGAGGGTGTTCATGCGGTTGCTGGTTCTCTCGGGACGCTCTATGCCGCTGCCAACCACGCCCCCGCGGCGACGATCAATGCTTCCACGCCGGTCTGAAGGGTGGGATGAATAACCGGTGCGAACTGCGGACTGTGGTTGACCGGAAGCTCGTTGGTGCGGCCTGCCTCTTTCGCTTTTGCGTAGGTGCCGGGATCTGTGCCGCCGACAAACCAAAAGACGGACGGGGCGTGCCACTCGGTTCCGAACGACCCGAAGTCCTCGCTCGCTGGCGCCGGTCCAGTTTGCCGGACGCGGTCCGCGGAAAAGTATTGGCGGAATGCGTCGACAACTCGCGCACTCGCATCTCCGTCATTCATGTTCAGAGGATAGTGATCCAGCGTCGTTATCTCCGGAGGCCGCGGCGCTCCGGATGCCGCAGCCTCGGCATTGACGATCCGCTCGATCGCGGCGAGCACGCGCTTGCGCACACCGGCGTCGAACGTGCGCACGTTCAATTTGATGATCGCCTCGTCGGGGATGACGTTTTCCTTGGTGCCGGCCTGTAGCGAGCCGACGGTGACGACGGCCGCCTCTGTAGCAGCCACCTCACGTGAGACAACGGTTTGCAGCCGCATCACTGTCGCCGCCGCCATGACTACGGGATCAATGCTGGCCTGCGGCATCGAACCATGAGCGCCGCGTCCAAACAAACGTATCTGCAGGCTGTCGGCTGCAGAGGTGATCGCCCCCGTGCGTCCGGCCACGGTCCCAGCCGGCCCGACCATGACATGCTGGCCAAGCACGACATCGGGCTTGGGAAAGCGGTCGAACAGGCCATCGTCAATCATGGCCTGAGCACCTTCCGCCGTTTCTTCGCCCGGTTGAAAAACGGCCATCACCGTCCCATGCCATTCTGATCGTGCTTGCGCCAACAGCGTGGTTGCACCGATAAGCCAGGCGACATGCATGTCGTGGCCACACATGTGCGCCACCGGCACGGTGACTCCTTCACGGTCTTTCGCCTTGACCTTGCTTGCATAGGGGAGGCCAGTCGCCTCTTCGATCGGCAGCGCATCCATGTCGGCGCGCAGCATCACCGTCGGTCCTTCGCCATTGCGGAGCAAGCCGACGACACCGGTTTGCCCCACTCCCGTCGTCACTTCATAGCCAAGCGCTCGAAGCCGTTCGGCAACTAATCCGGCAGTCCTTGTCTCCTGCATCGATAGTTCGGGGTGCGCATGCACATCCTTGTAAAGGGTTTCAATGTCGGGGAGCAGGCGATCGAGATTTTTCAGAACCTGGCCGGTGGGATTTGTGTGCGACGTGCTCATGGATGTGGTCCTTTGCTTGGTCCAGCCCCCACGTCCCAGGAAGAGTGGTCAACCCTCGGATAGCTGTCCAATAAAGTTTTACTGTTCCCGAGCAGGGATCAGCATCGTGGCGGCGGCCGCCAGTACCGCAGCCCAGGCAGCCACGATGAATGTGCCGGAAAGCGACCAGGTGACCAGCACACCTGCGACCGCCGAACCCACCGGCCCGCCGGCAAAATTCAGGCTCATCGAGATGGAGACAACGCGCCCCAGTTCCGCCGGATCGGTTCGCCGCTGGCGCAAGGTCAGCAGGCCCACATCGATCGCGCCCGCCGCAGCGCCGACAAGCATCAAGCCGAGCACCAGCCCCGGCAGGCCGAATTCAGCCGCGATCGGCCACACGGCGGAGGCTGTGACCAGCATGCCGAGAACCATCATTTCGCGCTCACGTCCAATCGTTTGCAGATGGCCCGCGATGAGAGCGGAGATGCCGCCAACCAAGCCGAGTACCGCCCATAGCAGGCCAGCGATGGCCGGTCCCCTACCGCCGGAAAATCGCTCCGCGGCGAACACCGGCACCACCACAACGAGAATGCCCCAGCAGAACTCGTACAGCGAATACGACACCGCCAGACCGCGCAGCGTCGGTTGACGCACGACGCGCAGCAGTCCCTGCCAGGCCTGCGTCAGCAATGGCCCGATGCGAGGCATGGCTCCGCGCGTGTGACGGACGCCTCCGAGGCTGAATGCGGCGGCGGCAAAGATCATGGCAATGATGCAGAGCGCCAGCGCTGGTCCGCCGACAGCCACCAGCACGCCGGCCAAAGCGGGACCGGTCACGTCGGTCAATCCATTGATTGCCGTATCCAATGCATTGGCGCGATTGAGCGCCTGGACCGGAACGAGGCGTGGCAACAAGGCACGGATCCCCGCGAAACTCAGCGGGCTGGTCAGTGAAAAGCATCCGGTCAGCGCGAGCAGCACGGGAGGCTCCGCCCAGCCAATCCAGTCCACCAACGCCAAAGCCGCGACGCATGTGGCGCTCGCGGCCATGTCTACTGTGATGGCCCATGCCGAACCGACGCGATCGATCAGCGCGCCGGCAATCGGGCTGATCACCAGCCCTGGCGCCAATGCGGCACATGCCAGCCAACCCGCCAGCACCGGTGAGCCGGTCCGCAAAAGCGCATAGAGCACAATCGCAAGCGCGAACATGCGCCCCGCCAGCCGCGAAAGCAGCGTCGCGATCAGCAACGCACGCACGTCACGCTGGGCAAGGAGCTGACGATAAGAAAAAGGCGGAGCGTGACGCTCCGCCTCAGTGTGCTTCGTGTCTTTGTGGTGAATTAGCTATGCCACCTGAATTCCTGCGCCTTTCGCTGCGAGCCCAGGCTCAGCTTTACGTTGACCAAAGCCGGCCCACGGAAGTTCATCGCTTCATCCAGCGCGCCACGCAGGTCCTTCGGATCCTCCACATAGAAGCCCTTGCCGCCGAACGCCTCCATCATCAGGTCGTAGCGGGCGCCCCAGATCAGCGAGTTCGGGCGCAGCTTCAGCATCGGGTTATCCGGGATTTCGCCCATGCCGGGCCCGATGCCGCCGTTGTTGAACACGACGATCTTGGCCGGGAAGCCGTAACGGCAAATCGTCTCAATCTCCATGCCGGAGAAGCCGATCGCCGAGTCGCCCGAGACATGCACGATCGGCCGATCGGGATGCACGACGCAGGCGGCGATGACGAAGCCGAGGCCCACGCCCATCGTGCCGTAGCTGCCGGCGTCGAGCCGCTGGCGCGGGGCGAAGTTCGGCAACTGGGTGCGGCCGATATCCATCGTGCTCGCGCCCTCGGAGCAGATGATCGCGTTCTTTGGCACCCAGGCGGCGACGTCGCGCAGCAGCCGGTAGTAGCCGCCCGGTGCTGAATCGTCGTTGATCTGGGGCGCGATCATCGCGGCGTTCTCCGCCGACTTCTTGGCGATCGCCTGACGCCACGGCGTCTCCTTCGGATAGAACCATTGCCGGCTCTGCAGCGCCTGGTTGAGCTGCCCGACGATAGCCTTGCCGTCGCCCACCAGCGCGACTTCGGCCGGCTTGTTCTGGTGCATCGCCTCCGGCGAGATGTCGAGCTGGATGACGCGCACGTCCTTCGAATAGCGCGGCGGCAGACCGAAATGCATGATCCAGTTGAACCGCGCGCCCATCAGGAACACGACGTCAGCCTGCTGCAGCGCCAGGCTGCGCGCGGCACCGACAGACAGCGGATGATCGTCCGGCATCACGCCCTTGCCCATCGGCGAGGCGAGGAACGGCAGTTGCGTGCGCTCGATGAATGCGCGCACTTCGTCTTCGGCATGCGAATACGCCATGCCCTTGCCGATGATCACCAGCGGCCGTTCCGCGGTTTGCAGCAAGTCCAGCGCATTCTCGACGTATTCCGGCAAGGTCTGGATGCGCGGCGGATCAGGGCACTTCGCGGCCTGCACCACTTTGTCCTCGTCGCACGAGCCCTGGATGATGTCATCTGCGATGTCGAGATAGGTCGCCCCCGGCCGGCCATAGATCGATTGCCGGACCGCCATCTCCACATAGAACGGAATGCGGTTCACGTGCTCGATCGCATGCGCCCACTTGCTGACTGGGGTCGCGATCAGCACCTGGCGCTCTTCCTGGAAGGCGCCCATGCCATTGCGATACGTCTCCGACGCGCCGCCAATGAGCAACATCGGCCAGCAATTCGCCTGTGCATTCGCCAGGCCGGCGAGACCATGGATCACGCCAGGTCCGGTCACCACGATGCACGAGCCAGGACGGCCGGTCAGGTAGCCGACAGCGCCGGCGGCGTACGACGCGGTCTGCTCGTTGCGCATGCCGATATAGGGAAGGCCGGCTTTCTGTGCTGCCTCGGCGAGCGGACCCACAGGGAACCCGACCACGCCGAACATATACTCTACGCCTTGGTCCTTGAGGCTTCTCGCCAGCAAGTCGGCGCCCTTGATCTCTGCCATGGATATCCCTCCCAATCAGATAGCTTCAAAGCTGAACGATGTGGCGAACATCGTCAAATTCCGCGCCGCTGCTTCCAGGCCTCGAAGTCGCGCTTGGCCTCATCACCCGCGACCGGAAACAGCCCAGGCAATGCACGCCCGCGCGCCACTTCCTCTTCGGCGAATTCCTCATACAGCGTTGTCGTCAGCGCCTCTTCCGCGACCTCATCGACAATGTCCGGCGGAATGACCACCACGCCGTCGCAGTCGCCGACGATGATGTCGCCGGGATACACCGCGACGCCGCCGCAGCCAATCGGCAGGTTGAGATCGCACGGGTGATGCGCGATCGGGCTTGGCGGGGAGGAAGCGCGCCGATGATAAGCGGGCAATCCGGTTTTGAAGATGCCGTCGCTGTCGCGCAGGCCGCCATCCGTCACGATGCCGGCACAGCCGCGCGCTTTCAGCCGCCCGACATAGAGGTCACCCGCAGACGCCGCGCGCGCATCGCCGCGTGAGTCGACGACAAGCACATGGCCCGGCGGACAAGTCTCCATTGCCTGGCTTTGAATCTGGCCGCGCGGCCCGCGTGCGTTCGGTCCGTCCTTGTCCTCGCGTGATGGGATGAACCGCATCGTGAATGCGATACCGACCATGCGCGGAATGTCAGGACGGATGGGCCAGACATCCTGCATGAACATGCTGCGCAGGCCGCGCCGGTTCAGGACGCCGGTCAGTGTCGAGGTGCCAACGCGTAGCAGCGCCTCGCGCGTCTTCGGCGATAGTTCGCTCATCGGTTCCCTCCCACATCGACCTGCCTGCGCGCTACCATCGGCGCTCGCCGGATGGCGCTCAGGTCGATCTCCGGCATTGCCACGCTGAGTTGGCGCAGTACCGCGTTGGCCAGTTTGTTGTAATCCTCAAACCCGACGCGCAACCGCTCGCGCCAACGCGGAATGCCGCCATTGGCGTGTAGCTCGAACGCCGACTCGCGACCTTCGAGCGCCGATGACACATGGTCCCACGCCATCTGCAGCAACGCCGCACGCTGCAGGGCCGTGTAGTCGCCGCCACCGAACGTCTCCTCGAACCCAGCCGCGACCTCTGGCGACGCCAGATCACGGTCGGTCGGGGCGACGACGAGTGAGGAGCCCGGCACGATGCGCAGCATTTCGCTCATATGCGGACGCGCCTTCAGCATGGCGATACTGCCGGCGGCGAGATGGCATATGTTGGGATAGCAATTGCCCGCCGCGTTGAACTGTGGATCACGCTCCGCGGCGACCAGGCAGCTCCGCACGGTCTGTACGTCGGTGATCAGATCCAGCAGATAGTTGTTGGTCGGTCCGTCCGACATCAGCCCCATGGCATGCGCACATGCGAGCGCGAGACCCAGCGTGACCTCCGCCTTCGAGAGCCAGCAGTAGAGCTGATGCCAGAACAGCCAGCGCGCTATGAGTTCCGGAGACTGGTCAACCAAAAACACGCGCTCCCAGGGGACGTGCACATTGTCGAGCCACATCTGCCCGTCCAACTCGTCGTAGCGGCTGCTGAGCGGCGCGACGAATGGATTCGCATCGCGCGTCGAAATTCGCCGGCAGATGACCCGGACACCCGGCGCATTCACCGGAACGATGAAGGAGGCGCGATGCCCGTTGTAGTCGACGCCATTGAGCGAGCCGACATAGACGTCTTCCGCGTAGGGCGGACTGGTGTGCATGCCGATCTTGCCGCTGATCACCAGCCCGGAATCGGTCTCCCGCACGATGTGCAATGCGGCTCGCTGTGCCGGATCGGGCCGCATGCGATAGCCGATTGTGGCCGAACCGGATGAGAAGGTCAGGAACCGTCCGGTGCTGACGATGTGCTGGCGATAGGCTTCGGCGTTGGCGATCTGCTGTTCGGATACGTTCCGCTGCTGCACTTCGCCGAGAATGCCGAGTGCGATCAGGTGGCCATAGGCTGGCGTATGGGTGATGTTGCCGGCGCTGAGGAACGTCGTCGCCGCGAAGCAGCGCCCCATGCCAACCAGATCGTCCGCGCGCTTCGGCAGTACATAGCCCCAGGGCTGCCCGTCCTTCAGAACGATATCCTGCCAGGCCGGATCGAAATGCCGATCGTACCAGGCGACGTATTCATCCACCATGGCGCGCGTGGCGGGATGCGTGGTGATATCATCCACCGCGCCCTCGCCGACGACCCAGATTTTGCGCCCATCGCGCAGTGCCTCGCGGTACTCGGCGCCGGTACGCACCTATGCGGCCTTGGCGTCGCGGATCGCTCGCCAGATGCGATCACTGGTTGCCGGCATGTCGAGTTCGCGGACGCCGAGAGATTCCAGCGCATGCATGATGGCGTTCATCACCGCAGGCATGGCGCCGACACAGCCGGCCTCGCCCGCGCCTTTCGCACCGAGCGGATTGCCTTCCGTCGGCACAGGATTGGAGACGATACGCATGCTGCACAGATTGTCGGCCCGAGGCATGCAGTAATCCATGAAACTTGCTGTCAGCAACTGGCCGGATTGTGGTTCATAGACCACCTGTTCCATCAGGATCTGGCCGAGCCCCTGCGCGACACCGCCGTGAATCTGGCCCGCCAGCGTCAGTGGGTTGATGACCGTACCCACATCATCGACCACAAGGTAGGATTGCATATCGACCATTCCGGTGTCGGGATCGATTTCCACTTCGCACACGTGACAGCCGTTCGGGAACGTGTTGAGCGTTGGTGCATAAGTCGCGTTCTCGTAGAAGCCCGGCTCCATCCCCTCTGGCAATCGAGCTGGCTGAAATGCCGCGCGCGCGACGTCTTTCAGTGCCAGACCACGATCGGTGCCCGCCACGCTGAACTTGCCATCGGCGAATTCGATGTCCGCTTCCGCCGCTTCCAGCAGATGTGCCGCGAGCTTCTTGCCCTTGTCGATCACCTTCTGAGCCGCGAGCGTCAGCGCACCCCCTCCCACCACCATGGACCGGGAGCCATTCGAGCCCATGCCGAAGGCTACGCGATCGGTGTCGCCGTCGATGAACTGCACATCCTTCGGATCGATGCCCAGCCGGTCGCACAGGATCTGCTTGAAGACGGTCTCGTGGCCCTGCCCATGAGTCTTGGTGCCCATCAGCAGGATTGCGCTCCCACTCGGCTGGAAACGAATCTCCGCGTATTCCGGCGTCGGACCTGCGGCCTGTTCAATCGCATTGGCGAAGCCGAAGCCACGCAGCTTGCCGCGCGCGCGCGATGCGTCGCGACGCCCCGGAAAGCCGGCGTAGTCCGACGCCTCCAGCGCAATCTCCATGTTCCGGCTGAACTGGCCGCAGTCGTAGAAGGGACCGAGCGCCGTCTTGTATGGCATCTTCGATTGAGGGATGACGTTCCGACGGCGCAGCTCGATCGGCTCGATGTTGAGTTCGCGCGCCGCGGCTTCCATCGCGCGTTCGATCAGGTAGCTCGCCTCAGGGCGACCGGCGCCGCGGTATGGCGCCGTCGGGCTGGTGTTCGACAGCACCGCATCTATCGTCACATACGCCGCCGGAATATCGTACACGCCAACAACAGTGCCGATCTGGCCGAATGGCGTCAGCAACTGACGATCGGACGCGATGTAGGCGCCGATGCTTGCCAGCATGTGCAGCCGCAGTCCGATGATCTTCGCGTTTGTGTCGAACGCCAGCTCGATCGTGCCCACGTTGTCACGTCCATGCTCGTCCGCGAGGATTACCTCGGAGCGCTCGCACCGCCACTTCACCGGGCGCTCAATCTTGCGCGCGGCCCACAGCGTCAGACGGTGCTCGACATACTGCCAGCCCTTCGCGCCGAAGCCGCCGCCGACATCGTGGCACACGACGCGGACGCTGCTCTCTGGCACCCTGAACACCATGTTCGCCAGCATGTTGCGCACACGGTGCGGGTAGTTCACGTCGGCGTACAGCGTGTAGCGGCTCTCAGCCGGATCGTAGGTGCCGATGGCACCACGCGGCTCCATGTATTGTGCGTGAACCCGCGTGATCACGTAGCGTCGCTTCACGACATGAGCTGCCTGCGCGAACGCCGCCTCGGTGGCGGCACGATTGCCGCGTTCCGTCGTATGCGAGATGTTGTCCGGGTTCTCATCCCACACACGCGGCGCGTTGGATTTCGCTGCCTCGGCAACGTTGGTCACGGAAGGCAGCGGCTCGTAGTCCACCAGGACGAGTTCAGCCGCATCCTTCGCCTGCGCCAGTGTCTCGGCGATCACCATCGCCACCGGATCGCCCACATAGCGCGCCCGATCGATCACCAGCGCGGGCCGCTGCGGCGCGAACATCGGCGAGCCATCGCGCTTCTTGCGTGGCATCGCCGCCTTGGGCATGGCCAGTCCGTCCTTCGCGTAATCGGCACCGGTGAACACCGCGACCACACCAGGCGCGCGCGAAGCCGCCGCTGTGTCGATCGAGCGGATCAGTGCGTGCGCGTGCGGCGAGCGCACGAACACACACCATGTCTGCCGGTGCAGCGTCCGATCGTCCTGGTACCGGCCCTTGCCGGTCAGCAGCCGCACATCCTCCAGCCGGCGTATCGGCTGACCGACGCCGAACTTCATCGTTGAAGAGGACTCGGCAATTTCGTCCATCGAGCTCGGACTTTCATTCCACTGTCATTGCGAGGAACGAAGCGACGAGCAATCTCCGTCACGCCCGAAGGGGATTGCTTCGTCGCTGCGCTCCTCGCAATGACACAAAGGCGGCTATGAGATGACCGCAACAAAGTCGGCCTGCACCAGCGCCCGGCTGTCGGCAGGCAAAGGCTGCGTGTGCCGAGCGGGCCGCGCGTTCGGATCGGGGAACATCTTCACCCACTCATCGTTCAGCGCGGCACGCTGCTTCGCGGGATCCTTCACCCAGAATGTGACTTTGATGATGTCGTCCACCGTGCCACCGGCCGCCTCGATATCGTGACGGATGTAGCCGAACACGTTCCGCACCTGCTCTTCCAGGGTCGGCGGGAGCTCGCGCGTGCCGGGATTGGACCCGCCGATCACGCTGGACATAACGATGTTGCCGATACGGCTGGCGTTGGGAATCGGGTTCTCATGCCGCGCACGAGAACCGTTGATGCTCTGGCGCTTTGCCATGGCGGACCTCAGGCAGTCACAGGCTGCTTGAACACCGGCACGTCTTCCGTGCGGTCCTGCAACGCCTCCGCACCCTCAGTCGGCAGATTCACCGCAAAGTTCAGCGCACCGTCGATGTCGCCTTCCCACACCTCGCGCGGCAGTTCATACAACAGTTCCACGCCGTAGCCGTTCGGGTCGTTGATATAGAGGCTGTGCGTCATGCCGTGCTCGACGCGGCGGTTGAACTTCACGCCGCGCTCCTGAAGATAAGCGAGCTGCTTCAGCCAAGCCTCGCGGTTTGGCAACGCGATAGCGATGTGGCTGATCGCGCACAACATGCCATTCATGCTCCACTCGGCCGGCGGCGGCGGCAGGTTCGGATTCTCGATCAGGGCGAGATCGTGGTGGCTCATCGCCCCATCGCCGTGATCGCCGCTATAGAATCGCATCTTCGGCGGATTTGGCCGCTGTGGTGTGGCATGCAGCTCGCCCACCTGCTTGAAGCCGACGATTTCGGTCCAGAACCGATGCGACTCTTCCATGTTGCGAACGTTCAGGACGAGGTGGTTCAAGCCCACAGGCGTGACAGGTGCATTTGCCATTTCAACGTTTCCTTCGCATTGAGCCGTAGGCGAAGTATAGCTCGGGCCGCTCGGCCCGTCACGGAGGTAACGCCATGAAGTCCAGCCGCGATCGCATCGTGACCACTCACGTGGGCAGCCTGCCTCGACCGGAGGCTCTGATTGCGTTGAACCAGGCGCGCCAGACGGGTGGGGCTGTCGATGAGGCGCAGTTTCAGGCGGAACTGACCTCGGCTGTGGTGGACGTGGTGCGGCGGCAGAAGGAGCTTGGCGTCGATATTGCTGGAGACGGCGAATACGGCAAGTCGATGGGCCACCGCGTCAACTATGGCGCGTGGTGGCATTATTCCTTCTCGCGTCTCGGCGGTCTCGATCCAAATGGCCCCAGCCTCTACAACATGCCCGCGCGTCGCTCGCAGCCTGGCGAGGTGGTGCTGACCAGCTTCGCCGATCGCCGAGATCGCCAGCGGTTCGCCGCCGCATATGCTGATCCAGAGTCCGGCATCACCACAGGGCCACGCGCCAGCCACTGGCCCGTCTGCGTGGGTCCGATCACCTATATCGGCCAGGATGCGATCACGCGTGATATCGCCAATTTCAAAGCGGCTCTCGCCGCGTGTGGTGTTGAGGAAGGGTTCATGACCGCGATCGCCCCGGGCAGCGCGTCACGCATCAGCAATGCCTATTACAAGACCGAAGAAGAATTCATGTTTGCCTGCGCTGAGGCGATGCGCGAGGAGTATAAGGCCATCATCGACGCTGGTTTGGTTCTGCAACTCGATGATCCGTCGATTGCGGAGAACTGGGACCAGATCAATCCGGAACCCACGGTGGAGGCTTACCGCAAGTTCGCCATGCTTCGTGTTGAAGCAATGAACGCCGCGATCAAGGGACTGCCGCAGGATCGCATCCGGTTCCATCTATGCTGGGGAAGCTGGCACGGCCCGCACACCACCGACATCCCGATGAAGGACATCGTTGACGTCATGCTGGCGATCAACGCCGGCGCGTATTCCTTTGAGGCAGGAAACGTGCGGCACGAGCATGAGTATCGCGTTTGGCAGGATGTGAAACTGCCCGATGACAAACTGATCCTTCCCGGCGTGGTCAGTCACGCAACCAATGTGGTGGAGCATCCTGAGTTGGTGGCTGAACGGATATTGCGCTTTGCCAATTTGGTTGGCCGCGAGCGCGTCATTGCTTCGACCGATTGCGGGCTTGGCGGGCGCGTACACGCTGATATAGCTTGGGCCAAGCTCGAAGCTCTGGCACAAGGCGCGGCATTGGCCAGCAAACAACTTTGGGCGCGTTGATCGGGGGAAAGCAGCATGAGGATTCCGTCCAGGATCTGGGCGTTTGTTGCCAGTGTCTTCATCCTGGCCGGCCCTTCGCTCGCCGCTGAAACGCAGAAAGGCACATTGCTGTTCGCTGTCGAGTCTCTGAGTGCTCAGACGATGGACCCGATCCTGGAAGCGCGTCCGGGTAACGCGATCTACCAGGCACCCATGTACGATTCGTTGGTTGGCTTCGATGTCCAGAAGGGAGGTATCGGGCCAGGGGTCGCGCTGAGTTGGGACCTCTCAGAAGACGGCCTGACCTGGACGTTCCACCTGCGTCCCGATCAGAAGTTCCATAACGGCGACAGGCTGACGGCGCAGGATGTGAAGTACAGTCTGCAGCGGCAAATGGCGCCGAATTCGACTGCCGCGGCTGCAGCCACGATGCGCCGCGCGATCAAGAGCATCGATGTCGTCGATGACCTGACACTTCGGGTCAACACCAATACGCCGCAGATCGGCCTGCCATCGTCGCTCAGTCGCGCCGTTGCGCCGGAGGGCGCGGTGATGCCGAAGGACTACATCGAAAAGGTCGGGGAAGAAGAGTTCCGCCGCAAGCCAATCGGCAGCGGGCCGTGGCGGTTCGTGCGCAATGTTCCAGGCGACAGGATCGAATTCGAAGCAGTGGATTACCCGCATTGGCGCGGAACGCCGCACTTCAAGAACCTGCAGATCCTGATGGTGCCGGAGGAGAGCACGCGCATGGCGATGGTGCGCACCGGCGAAGTGGCGATTGCCTCGATTGGCCCCGACACAATGCTCAGCGCCTCGCGCAGCGGGCTTGAGGTGCTGTCCGTGCCAGGAACGATGCAGGCGCTGTACCAATTCTGGGGCGTGTATCGGCCGGAGTTCAAGAATAGTCCGATTGCGAATCCGAAGGTGCGGCAGGCCCTGTCGCTGGCTATCGATCGCCAGGCAATCATCGATCAGGTGATGAACGGACTGGCCAGTATGCCGTACCCATTCGCTACCTTCGGCTACACGGAGTATTTCAGCGCGGATCGCTGGCAGAAATGGGCGAAGGACGCTTACCGCTACGATCCGGCTTTGGCCAAGAAGATGCTGGCCGAGGCAGGTTATCCGAATGGCTTCGACCTGAACTTTGCCAACACGGCGCTGCCGGGGACCCAGTTTATGGTCGATATCGGCACGGCCGTTGCCGACATGTGGACGAAGATCGGTGTGCGCGTAAAGCTGACCAACTATGAGTGGGGTTCTTTCGCGCCACTGGTCCTTGGCGACCAGGCTCGCCTCGTCGGTGGCGCTTCAATGTATCGCACCGTCGGCCGGCCCGACGTGCCATGGCGCTATGATGGTTCATATGCCGTGGACAGCGACCAGCATCTGATCGGCGACAAGACCACCTGCGACGAGACGTGCCAGGAATATCAGAAGGTCGAGAAAGCGCTGTTGGCTGAACGCGATCGAACCAAGCGCACCGAACTGACCGACCGCATGGTGCAGTTGGTTGCCGATACGTGGACCGCGGTGCCGATCATCGAAGGCATGGGTTACTACGCGATCAACAGGAAGCTGGTTGGCCAGTTCGCTGCCATTCCGGGGCGGCACGAACTCGGCGACGTGTTCGAGCGCATACCGCGTCCGGAAGAGGCGCCGTGGAAGAAGTAGGGCCCACGCACGGCCCTCACGCATGAAGCGGTACATCCTCAAACGGCTGCTTCAAGGCATCGTGCTGCTCTTCCTGGTCGCGACCATCGTCTTCTTCCTGGGACGGCTGACCGGCAATCCGGTGGACCTGATGCTGCCGGAGGGCGCCACGCCTGAAGATCGACTGACGATGATCAAGGCGCTGGGGCTGGATGGTTCGCTGTACCAGCAGTTCCTGATCTTCATCGGGAATGCGTTGCGAGGCGACCTGGGCACATCGATTCGCATGCGTGAGCCAACGGTCGATGTGTTCTTCTCGCGACTGCCGAACACGCTTGCGATCATTCCCTGGGCCATCCTGCTGGCGATGGCCGTGGGCATTCCGCTTGGCGTGATCGCCGCACTCAATCGCGGCAATATCGTTGACCGTGCGGCTGGTGCGGTCGCCGTGCTGGGCATCGCAACGCCGAGTTTCTGGCTGGGCGTCGTGCTGATCTTCGTATTCAGCGTACAGCTTGGCTGGCTGCCGTCAGGCCGAATGGGTGGACCGCAGCACTATGTCCTGCCGGTGATCACCCTCGGCAGCTTCCTGGTCGCTGGATTCATGCGTCTGGTACGCTCCAGCATGTTGGAGGTGATGAACGCCGAATTCGTCAAGCTGGCGCGCATCAAGGGGCTGAGCGAGCCGGTGGTGATCTGGAAGCACTGCCTGCGCAACGCACTGATCCCGGTGCTGACGCTGTGGGGCGTGTTTGTCGGCAATCTGATCACCGGCGCCATTGTGACCGAGACGGTGTTTGCCTGGCCCGGCGTCGGACGGCTTACCTACGAGGCGGTGATCTACCGCGACTTTCCGCTGCTACAGGCGATCATCATCCTGAAGTCGATGCTGATCCTGTCCATCAATCTGGTGGTGGACATTCTGTACGCCTATGTCGATCCGCGGATCAGGCTGACCTGATGGTACGTCATTGCGAGGAGCGCAGCGACGAAGCCATCCCCAACGGGTATTGCGCCTGTTGTCTGACACCTCCTGCGGATTGCTTCGTCGCTGCGCTCCTCGCAATGACAGAGGGAGCAGTGGATGCGTAGAGCACCCTGGATCCCGATTTGCATTATCTCTGCCATGATCCTCATGGCGGTGTTCGCGCCTTTGCTTACGCCATACTCGCCGATCGATCAGGCGCTGCGTGAGAAACTCATACCGCCGTTCTGGATGGAAGGCGGCAGCATGAGCCACATTCTCGGCACCGACGCATTCGGGCGCGATGTCTGGAGCCGGCTGGTGTACGGTGCGCGAATCAGCCTGCTGGTGGCGTTGCTCGCGTTGACCGCGGGTGGCGGGGTCGGTCTCGTGATAGGCATCGTGGCCGGCTACATCGGTGGCGCGCTTGACAACATCCTGATGCGTCTGGTCGATGCGGCGTTCACCTTCCCCGCCATCCTGTTCGCGTTGCTGCTGGCCGTGACCATAGGCCAGGGCCTCGGCACGCTGGTCATCGCGATCAGCCTGCTGCTGTGGGCCAGCTTCGCGCGCGTGATCCGTGGCGAAGTGCTGATGCTGCGGCAGCGGGATTTCGTGGCTCTCGCCAAGGTCCGTGGCTGTTCGTCACTGCGGATCATGGCGACTCACATTCTTCCAAACGTGCTGAACACCTTCATGGTGCTGGTCACGCTGAACATCGGTGTGGTGATCATCGCCGAAGCGTCACTGAGCTTTCTCGGCGCCGGCATACCGCCGCCGACCCCGACCTGGGGACTGATGATTTCGGAAGGACGCGGGCGGATCGCCGATGCATGGTGGGTGGCGCTGATCCCTGGTATTGCGATCACATTGCTTGTGCTTTCAGTCAACATGTTCGGCGATTGGCTGCGAGATCGGCTTGACCCGCAGCTCAGACAACTATGACCAGCGACATCGTCCTAGAGGTTCGCGACCTCCATACACATTTCTTTCTTCGTCGCGGCGTCGCAAAGGCGGTGGACGGTGTGAGTTTTTCGCTGCGTCGTGGCGAGGTGCTGGGACTGGTCGGCGAATCCGGTTGCGGCAAGAGCCTGACGGCACTGTCCATCATGCGACTGCTGCCCAAGGGAGGAGCACGCACGGTCGGCGGCCAGGTGCTGCTGACCGGCGATGACCTGTTGCGCAAAACACCCAGGGAGATGCGCGAGATCCGCGGCCGCCGGATCTCGATGATCCTGCAGGACCCACAGACCTCGCTCAACCCCGTATTCAGCATCGGCCACCAGCTATGCGAGGCCATACTTCGCCGCAAGCGCGCGCCCAAAGAAGAGGTGATGCAGGAGGCGGTAGACGCATTGCGTCATGTCGATATCGCGGCACCTGAGCAGCGGCTCGCCCAATACCCGCATCAGTTGAGCGGCGGCATGAAGCAGCGCGTCGTCGGCGCCATCGCGATGAGCGGCCATCCCGACGTACTGATTGCCGATGAGCCAACCACCGCACTCGACGTCACGATTCAGTTGCAATACCTCAAGCTGCTGAAGCGCCTGCAGCAGGAGAGCGGGATGGCAATCCTGTTCATCACGCACGACTTCGGCGTGGTGGCACGGATGTGCGACCGCGTCGCTGTGATGTACGCCGGGCGCATCGTCGAATGCGGACCGGTGCGGCAGGTTTTCGAACAGCCCTCGCATCCTTATACACAGGCATTGATCGCCTCGGTGCCGCAGCTCACCGGTACTCTTGGGCGGCTCGCCACGATTGAAGGCCAGCCGCCGTCACTGCTGGATCTGCCGATCGGATGTCGATTTGCGCCGCGCTGCGCATATGCCGAACAGCGATGCCGCGATGCCTATCCAGGCACATCCGCCGTCGGGCAGGACCATACTGCCGACTGCTGGAGGCTTGCCCAGGCATGAGCGGCGAACCGCTGCTGCGCGTCGAGCACCTGCGCAAGCATTATCCATTCACCAAGGGTGTGCTGTTCGCGAAGACGCTGGGCGAAGTAAAGGCGGTGGATGATGTTTCCTTCACAATATCCGCCGGCAGGACTCTGGGGCTTGTCGGCGAATCCGGCTGCGGCAAGACCACCACATCGAAGATGATTCTGAATCT
This sequence comes from uncultured Acetobacteraceae bacterium, assembly GCA_964427005.1. Classification (GTDB taxonomy): domain Bacteria; phylum Pseudomonadota; class Alphaproteobacteria; order Acetobacterales; family Acetobacteraceae; genus JAMXLO01. Next base: position 28,248 of record CAYRTL010000024.1, on the reverse strand, counting down.
GGAGCAGCCGACAAGCGGTCAGGTCCTGTTGCAGGGCAAGCCGATTCATGGGCTGAACGGCCGCGCGCTGCGCGACTTTCGCGCCCAGGTGCAGGCAGTGTTTCAGGACCCATGGTCATCGCTCAATCCGCGCATGATGGTAGGCCGGATCATCGCCGAATCCCTCATCGTCAATGGGTGGGGCGACCGCGAGAAGATCGCCGCGCGGGTGACTGAGTTGCTACAGCAGGTTGGGCTCCGGCCCGAACAGGCGAAGCAATATCCGCACGAGTTCAGCGGCGGGCAACGTCAGCGTATCGCGCTCGCTGGCGCATTGGCTTCAAGGCCGCGGCTGATCGTGCTCGATGAGCCGGTATCCGCGCTCGACGTGTCGATTCGCGCGCAGATGATGAACCTGCTGAAGGACGCGCAGGCGCAGGACAATGTCGCCTATCTGCTGGTCGCGCACGATCTGGCCACGGTGCGTTACATGGCGGACGACACCGTCGTCATGTACCTTGGCAAGATTGTCGAATACGCTGCGACGCGATCGCTGTTCGAGCACGTCCGGCACCCTTACACGAAAGCGCTGCTGTCGGCGGTACTGCCGCCGCGGCCCGGGCGGCACGAGGAGGAACTGGTGCTGAAGGGCGAAATCCCCTCACCGCTCAATCCGCCGCGCGGCTGCCGGTTCCACACACGCTGTCCTTTCGCCATGCGACGTTGTACCGAAGAGGAACCGGTCCTGCGCGAAGCAACGCCGAACCATCTCGTCGCATGCCATCTGGAGGTTTGACATGACAGCTCCCCACGGTCCGCTTCAGGGCGTCAAGGTTGTCGCATGCTCCACCGCGCAGGCGGGCACCGTTCCTTACATGTTGATGGCTGATCTCGGTGCGGAGGTAATCAAGATCGAAGTGCCGGAGGGCGGCGACACCTCGCGCGGCTCGACTGTGCTGCCCGGTCTGCCCAGCACGTATTTCGAGACCAATAACCGCGGGGTGAAGAGCGTCACGCTGAACCTGAAGGCGGAGGAAGGGCGCGAGATCCTCTACAGGCTGGTCGAGCGGGCCGACATGTTCGGGCAAAATTTTCGCCCTGGTGCTGCCGAAAAGAACGGCTTCGGATACGAGACGCTTCGCAAAATCAATCCGCGCCTGGTGTACGTGTCGATTTCCGGTTACGGCCCAAAGGGCCCAAATGCGCATCTGCCTGGCACCGATTCGATGGCGCAGGCACTGGGCGGCATTGCCGAAGCGTATTCCACTCCCGGTCAGCCACTGCGCACCGGCATCGTGTCGGTTGCCGATGAAACCTGTGCCATTCTCGCATTTGGCGGCGCGCTGGCGGCACTAACCTATGCGCGCACAACCGGCATTGGCCAGAAAGTGGATTGTTCGCTGCTCGGGGGACAGATCCGGTTGATGGGTTGGACGCTGACCACGACGATGTGGCGCAACCAGAATCCGGTCACTGGCCAGGCGCGGGTCACTGGAACGCCCGATCGACCGGGGCTGAGTGCCAGCTTCAACGACCGCAATGGCAAGCCGCTGGTATTTCAGTTGAACGGCCAGCGGCCGTGGAAGACGGCAATGACAGCACTCGGCTTCTATGACGCTCTGGAGCAGGCCGGTTTTGCCAATCTCGGAGTGATCATCACGTCGAATGAGAGGCGGGAGACGCTGCTGCGCACACTGGACGAGTTGTTCGCGACCGGCTCGCGTGATGAATGGGTGGCGCTGCTGCGTCAGGCTGACATCGTAGCGGCGCCAATCAATACGCTGCTCGAGGCGAGTAACGATCCGGACGTGGTGGCGAACGGGTATGTGGCCGAGGTGGAGTATCCCAAATACGGCAAGATGCTGAAGGTGCACGGCACGCCGTGGCAATTCTCCGAGACGCCCGCGAAAATCGGCATTGCACCGGAACTCGGCGCGAACAATGACGAGGTGCTGGGCGAGCTCGGGTACAGCGCAGAGCAGATCAGCGATCTCCGGGAACGTAAGATCATTTGATACGTCTCTATTTCGTCAAGCCCGGCTATGACGCCAAACCTGCGAGCGCCTTCCGGCATTCTGCGCGGCATCCTGTTGATGTGCGCCGGTGTGTCAATGTTTCCGTTCATGAATGCGGCGGTGAAGCTGCTCGCGCTGCACTATCCGGCAGCGCAGATTACCTGGGCGCGCTTCACCGGCCATCTCATCGTGATGCTGATCGTGTTCCTGCCACAGTATCGCTGGTCGTTGCTGCGGACACGGAAACCTGCCGTGCAGATCGGCCGATCGCTTCTGATGCTGGGAAGCAACCTGGTGTTCGTGATGGCAATCGGCACCGTGCCGCTCGCCACGGCATCTGCAATTGGCTTCACCTCCCCGCTCATAGTAACGGCGCTATCCGTGCCGCTGCTTGGCGAGCAGGTTGGCTGGCGCCGATGGAGCGCCGTACTCGTCGGCTTTGTCGGTGCGCTGATAGTGATCCGGCCAAGCAGTGGATTGCACAATCCCGCAGTTCTACTGTTGCTCGCTTCATCGTTCGCTTATGCACTTTACCAGATCGCAACGCGCTGGGTCGGCCGCTACGATAACGCTGCGACCGGCATCATCTTCGCCGCATTACTCGGCTCACTGGGAATGAGTCTGGTGATGCCGTTTATCTTCGTCATGCCAAACTCGCTGACCGACTGGCTGATGTTCGCCAGCCTGGGGCTGATGGGCGGTTTCGGCCACTACCTCGTGATCCGCGCCTTCCAACTCGGCCCCGCCGCGGTGATCGCGCCACTCGGCTATGTCGAGCTGGTCGGCACGACTGTACTCGGCTACCTGATCTTCGGCAACTTCCCCGATCTGTGGACATGGCTCGGTGCCGGCGTGATCATCGCATCCGGCATCTATATCGCATTTCGCGAACGCCGACGCCGCCAGGCGCGCTAGCCCACCACGCGTTCGATGATCTCCATCTGCGCGCCATCCGGGCACTCGACGAAACATACGTGGCGTCCGTTGTTGACAGGCAGTTCCTCCAAGATACGGACGCCGTTCTTGCGAAGCTGTGCCATCGTACCAGGGTAGTCGTCTGTCTCCACCGCCATGTGCTCGATGCCATAGTGCTGCTCATGATTCTGCACGGCAATCAGCGTGGTGATGTTGAGTTGCAGCCCATGCAGATCGACGCGCACGCCACGGCCAGGGATGTCGCCCTGCAGGGTCGCACCAAAATTGTCGATGTAGAACTGGGCGGTCTTGCGTGGATCCGGCGTCTTCAAGTGCACATGCTGAACCGAGAAGCCCATGACCATCTCCCCCTCTGTTTGCACGAGAATACCGTGAGCGAGTTTGGCAGCGGACGCAACCGGAGAGCGAAGCGGGCGTTACATTCCTGGTGAGTTTCTAACGCTTCGGTGAACATGATCGCACGACTGTGCCCAGCAATAGCCGCCATACTTTGCCTTGCTTTTCTCGGCGGCTGCACGTCCGTATTGACAGAGGGTACTTCGGCAGGCGCTGGCGTTGCGGCTGCCGGGATTTCTCATGGCGTGACGCATAACGCGGGCGTGGTAACCGGCATTGGCCTGGGCGTGCAGGCCGCCGCGCGAGCGGGACTGCAATACACCGAGCGCAAGGTCCACCAGACGGAACAGGATCACATCGCATCCGCCGCCGGCGCGCTACCGGTTGGTGGCGTGGCGAAGTGGCAGGCCGTGCACGCGATCCCCATCGAGGCCGATGAGCAAGGCGAGGTGACCGTCAGCCGCATGCTGGGTGGCGGCGGCATCACGTGCAAGGAAATCGTCTTCTCGGTTGATCACGCCGGTAATGCCGCGCACGAGTTCTACACCGCGACGATTTGCCGTGACGGCAATGCCTGGAAATGGGCCACGGCCGAACCAGCGACGGAGCGATGGGGAGCGCTGCAGTGAAGCCCACGCGGGCGAGCCGCACCTGGATGCCCATCCTGCCACTGATGCTGCTCACGCTGGGTGGCTGCCGCTTTGGGGGCGACCTGGTCGCCGCTGCCGCTGGTGGCGCATCAGCCGCGGCGAGCGCGAATCCTCTCGTCGGTATTGCAGTGGGTGTGGCCGTGCATAGCGGGATCGATGCGACGATCAACTACGTTGTCCGCAAGCGCCAGCAAGCGGAACAGGACGCGATCGCAAGCGAGATTGCCGACATGGATATCGGCCAACGCCGCCTTTGGAAGATCGAACATGACATTCCGATCGGCAACGAGCATGGCGAAGTGCAGGTGACGCGCCTGATCGCGACACCACTGACGCTGTGCAAGGAGTTGGTGTTCTCGGTTGAGTCAGGCAGCGGCGAGAAGTTGCAACGGGCCTGGTACACAACGCAGGCCTGCCGCAACGGCGATCACTGGAAGTGGGCGCTGGCGGAGCCGACGACGCAGCGATGGGGGGCGCTGCAATAGGGCAGCTACCATCACGCGATCCGCCACTGCACAAGCGTGTAGGGCATCGCAGCTTCGTCGTGCGGTTCGAACACCGCCTCGACCGGCGTGCCGATGACGACATCCTGATGCGGGTCGCCGAGCAGGTTGCCAAGCATGCGGATATTGCCGGCGTGCGGCAGTTCGATCAACACGGCGATATACGGACCATGATCGCGCAGCGCGGGGTGAACCGGATGCCAGCAGCGCGTCCATGTCCAGATGCGCCCACGACCCTCCACTTCAACCCAGCGCATGTCCCAGGAGCGGCAATGGTGACAGATCCACTCTGGCCCCCACTGCCAGGTGTTGCAGGCGCCGCAGCGCTGCACCTTCAGCACGCCTTGCCGGGTTCCCTCCCAATAGGGCAGATCGAGCCCGTCGTTCTCTATGACTGGCGCTGGAAGTCCTGCTGGCAGATAGGTCATCACAGCGTCTCCTGCGAGCCGATGATCATTGTGGATACGGGCGTCACCATCGGTCCGGCAATCACGCCGGCAACATGCGCATTCGGCACTTGTGCGGTCGATTGCCCACGTATCTGCCGCACCGCCTCGATCTGCAGTTCCAGGCCGTGCATGTAGCACTCCGCCAGGTTCCCGCCACTGGTGTTCAGCGGTAATTTGCCTGATGGCGCCAGAAGGTTTTCCAATAGGAGGAATTCGTTTGCCTCCTCTGGTTGGAAGAACCCATGCTCGGCCATGCTCATCAGCACGCCGCCGGTGAAGTTCTCGTAGCTTTGCAGCACATCGACGTCGCCAGGGCCGAGTTTTGCCATTTCCCAAAGATGCGGCGCCACAGGACCGAAACTGGATGACGCGAAGTCCGGCGCGTTGAACGAGCGCGCGGCGTTGCGATGATCGGAGCCTTGCGCCACAGCAAGCACATAGGCGGGCTTATGCTTGAAGTCCTTTGCCCGATCCGCCGAGACCATGATCAACGCGGCGGCGCCGTCGTTCTCCTGGCAACAGTCGAACAGGCGGTAGGGCTCCGATATCCAGCGCGATGTATCGTACATCTCCTCGGTCAGCGGGCGGCCGTACATAACGGCGCGGGGATTGGATTGCGCATGATGATAGGAGGCCATGGCGATCGCCCGCATCGCGTCTCGCCTGATGCCGTGCTCGTGCATGTAGCGCATGAACTTCAGGGCATAGCGCTGGGCCGGCACGAAAATGCCGTATGGATTGATCAGGGCGTTGTCGCCGCTCACGGCGCCGCCTGCTGCGGCACGGCCGAAGCGCTGGAATTGGCCCTGTGCCAGCGCGCGGTACACCACCACGATGTCGGCCTGCCCAGTGACGATGGCCGCGGCCCCGTTGCCTATGGCGGCCGCACCGCCTCCGCCACCACCGCCCCACTGCATGTTCGACAGCCGCAATTCCTTCGTTCCGAGAGCGGCGGCGAGCCGGGACGGATCGTTCCGGTCGTTGCTGTACGAGGCGAAGCTGTCGATGTCGCGCGGATCGATCCCGGCGTCTTGGGCCGCCGCCAGGATCGCCATCAGCGCCAGCTTGAATTCCGGCTCGGGCGACTTGCCGTGCCTGTAGTATTTCGTCTCGCCGACGCCAACGATGGCGACCTTGCCGCGCAGGCTGCGTTCGATCATCGGTGGCTTCCTCCGCACAGGCCTTTGGCAGGAGGTCTTATACCGCCGCTCACGCGCTGCGGGGAGTGATGGCTGGAATGGCGGACCCGGCGCGACTCGAACGCACGACCTTCGCCTTCGGAGGGCGACGCTCTATCCAACTGAGCTACGGGTCCAACCCACATTCCATAGCGCGAAACCGCGGCCGATCAAAGCCTCGACCTCAGTCCTGTTTCGCCAGCCACGCCGCCGCAGCCCGATCGCCACCAGACGGCAGCGGCTGATCGGGGTAGCGCATCCAGAACAGGATGTCGTCTATCGGCGTCACCCGGTCCAGATCGCGCAGCAGCAGATGGTAGCCGTTGGGATAGAACGCCCGCACCGGCCCTTCCGGCAGCCGCCGCCAGGTCGCCGCGGTCGCCTTGTCCGGGATCAGTTCGTCCTTGCCGCCATACAGGAACAGCGCCGATGCATGGAATTTCGGCGCCGCTGCGAGCGCGGCGTCCATCAGGTCCACCAGGCCGCGGACCGTGTCGAACCGTGTCTCGTGTATCGTCAGTGGATCGCGCGACAGCCGCCGGATCGCCTCGCGGTTGTCGCTCGCGACCTTCCTGGCCACGGCGCCGGAGACCTTGAATCCCGGGATCAGGTTGGCGAAAAGCCACAGACCAGCGCGCAGGAACACGTTCATTTCGGCGCGCCCCCACACTGCAGGCGCCACCATAATATAACCGTCCGCCACGGGCGGGTTCGGCGAGGTGGCAAGACACATCAGCACCGCGGCACCCATGCTCTCGCCCATCAGGTAGAACTTCGCGCGCGGGTACCTCTGGCGCAGCAGCCGCGCCATCACCCGTGCATCGTCCACCAGCGCCGGCGTTCCCGGCCAATAGCCGCGCACCTCAGTTCCGCCGAAGCCACGCTGGTCCGGCGCGAAGACCGCGACGCCGCGCGCGGCGAGCTCAGGACCCGGATACTCCCAGGCATCGCGGCTGTCGTTCATACCGTGGAACGCCAGCACCACCGACCATGGGTCCCCGTCCGGGAGCCAGGCGCGGTACGGCAGGCTCGCCCCATCCGGCATCACGAACGCATCCTGCGTCTCGTGGGGCGCCATAACAGTGGACCCTGCCGGCACCAGATGCTCGGCACAGCCACTCAGGACAAGCGCCATGGAAAGCAGCACCGTCAGCAGGCGGTGGCGCATGAAGGCGTAGAGGTTGAAAGCATGGGTCGCATCGCTATCATACAGCCCTCCCCCGCCAAAGAGGATGCGACCAGCAAGATGGACGGCACCGCCGCCACCCCGACCGAAATCATCCATGTGCACGACCGAACCGTCGCTTGCGATGGCGGCGAAGGTGCCTTGGGGCACCCACGGGTATTCCTCCACATCGAAAAAGAGGCGGTGATGTGCCCCTACTGCTCGCGTCTGTATGTCCTGGACGAAGGAGCCGGCCACGCCAGCGGACACTGAAATCCTGGAGCAGACCGAGCGGGTCTCAGGCTCCGACCAGCCCCTGCATCTGATCCTGATCGACGGATCGGGCTTCATCTTCCGCGCGTATCACGCGCTGCCGCCAATGACGCGGCCCGATGGCACGCCGGTGAACGCGGTGTTCGGCTTCTCCAATATGTTGGCGAAGCTGCTGCGCGAGCATGTCGGCACCCATATCGCGGTCATCTTCGACGCCGGCCGGAGGACGTTCCGCAACCGGTTGTTTGAGGACTACAAGGCCCACCGGCCGCCGCCGCCCGATGATCTGCTTCCGCAGTTCAACCTGGTTCGCGAGGCGACCGAGGCCTTTGGCGTTCCCGCCGTTGAACTGGAGGACTGGGAGGCGGATGACCTGATCGCCGCCTATGCCAAGGCAGCGACCGATGCCGGCGGCCAGACCACCATCGTCTCGTCGGACAAGGACCTGATGCAGCTCATCCGGCCCGGCGTCGAGATGCTGGATCCGATCAAGCAGAAGCCGATCGGCCCGGCCGAGGTGATGGAGAAGTTCGGCGTCACACCGGACAAGATGATCGACGTACAGGCGCTCATCGGCGACACCACGGACAATGTGCCTGGTGTGCCCGGCATCGGACCGAAGGGGGCAGCGCAGCTCATCAACGAATTCGGCGATCTTGAGACCGTGCTGGCGGCGGCACCGGCGATGAAGCCGTCGAAGCGGCGCGATTGCCTGATCGAACACGCCGAAAAGGCGCGCATCTCGCGCGAACTCGTGACGCTGCGATGCGATGCGCCGATGCCCGTGGCGGTCGATCAGTTGCTTGCCCGTGCCTACGACAAGTCGACACTTGGAGCCTGGCTGCAGAAGCAAGGTTTCCGCTCGATCGCGACGCGGCTGGGACTGGAGGCTGCGCCCGCCACCGCCACGGTAGAGACGGCGCCACGTCGCGCCCAGGCGGCATTGCCGCTGCCGGAAGCCGAACGCCCGGCAGTAGCCGAGACCGCCACCGGCTTCGGTCCGTACACGACCATCACCAGCGAAGCCGCGCTGCGCGCATTCCTCGCCGAGATCGGCACCTGCGGGTTCCTGGCGATCGATGTCGAAACCGATGGGCTGCATCCGCTGCGCACATCGCTCATCGGCCTGTCGCTCGCAGTGGCACCGGCGCGCGCAGCCTATCTGCCGCTGCGTCACGAGGGCCTCGCCGAGCAGGTGCCGCTCGCGACTGCCATCGACGTGCTGGGACCGGTGCTGACCGATCCGAACACGCTGAAGATCTATCAGAACGCCAAGTTCGACATGCTGGTGATGGAGCGGGCGGGTTTCCCGCCATCCGCACCGTTCGACGATGCGATGCTGATCTCCTATGCCCAGGAGGCCGGAATGCACGGCCATGGGCTGGACGAACTGGCGCAGCTCCATCTCGGCCACTCGCCGATCAGCTACGACGAAGTCACCGGCACCGGACGCAATCGCGTGCCATTCGCGCAGGTGCCGATCGAGCGCGCCACCGCCTATGCCGCGGAGGACGCCGATTTGGCGTTGCGCGTGTGGCAGGCGCTGCGGCCGCGGCTGCGTTTCAACGGCGCGCTCGCGCTGTACGAGCAGGTTGAACGGCGATTGCTGCCGGTCCTGCTGGATATGGAACGCGCCGGCATCAAGATGGATGCCGACGACTTGCGCCGCATGTCGGTGGATTTCGAACAGCGCATGGCGGTGATCGAGCGCGACATCCACCGGCTCGCCGGCCGCGAGTTCAATGTCGGTTCGGCAAAGCAGCTTGGCGAAGTGCTGTTCGACGAAATGAAGCTCGGCGGCGGCCGGCGGATGAAGACCGGCGCCTGGGGCACCGACGCATCGGTGCTGCAATCACTCGCGGACCAGGGACACGAGTTGCCTGCCCGCATCATGGACTGGCGGCAGTTGCAGAAGCTGAAGTCCACTTACGCGGATTCGCTGGTGGACGAGATCAACCCGGAAACCGGCCGCGTCCACACGTGCTACGCGCAGTGCATCGCCTCGACCGGCCGGCTGTCGTCGAACGATCCCAATCTGCAGAACATCCCGATCCGTACCGAAGAAGGCAGCCGCATCCGACACGCCTTCGTCGCGGAACCAGGCCATCTGCTCGTCTCGGCCGACTATTCGCAGATCGAGCTGCGGCTGCTTGCGCACGTCGCGGACATACCGGCTCTGCGCGAGAGCTTTGCGCGTGGCGAGGACATCCACGCGCGCACCGCCTCGGAAGTGTTCGGCATCCCGATGGCCGGCATGGATCCGATGACGCGGCGTCGCGCCAAGGCGATCAACTTCGGCATCATATATGGCATCAGCGGCTTCGGGCTGGCGCGGCAACTCGGCATCACGCCCGGCGAGGCGCGCGTGTATATCGATGCGTATTTCACCCGCTACCCGGGCATCCGCACCTACATGGAGCGTACGAAAGAAGAAGCGCGCATCAAGGGCTACGTGACGACGCCGTTCGGGCGACGCTGCTGGGTGCCGGGCATCGCGGATAAGAACCCCGCGCGCCGAGGCTACGCCGAACGCCAGGCGATCAATGCGCCGCTGCAGGGCGGTGCGGCCGATATCATCAAGCGCGCGATGGTGCGGCTGCCGCAGGTGTTGCGCGATGCCGGCCTACGCTCACGCCTACTGCTGCAAGTGCATGACGAACTGCTGTTCGAAGCGCCCGAGGACGAAGTGCCGATGCTGACCGAGCTTGCGCGACGGGTGATGGAGCATGCGGCGACGCTGTCAGTGCCGCTGGTGGTGGAGACCGGTGCCGGCCGCACCTGGGCCGACGCGCACTGACACCGATCCCGGCGATCAGCCAATCTCTTACGGATAGCTGAGCCTGATCACGGCCGAGACGGTACGATTCGTTCTGTTACCATCTAGGCAAGCTCTGTATGTGCATGTCTGATACGTCAAGGCAGAACGCCAATGATCGTTCGGCAGCGATGGGTGCGTACTGAAATTTATCGAGTCTGCCAGACGCGGCGCCGAACGGGCTGCGCTGCTGACGGAACGGCTGCTGGCCTTCTCGCGCCGTCAGCCGCTGGCACCGAAGCCGCTGGACGTGAACCGGCTGGTCTCGGGCATGTCCGATCTGCTGAGCCGGACATTGGGCGAATCGGTGCAGATGCAGAGCGTGCTCGCCGGAGGCCTGTGGCGCGCGCAGGCCGATGAGAATCAGCTCGAAAGCGCACTGCTGAACCTGGCAGTCAACGCACGTTACCGGGCGGCCTCAGCGGTCGCGAAGTCGCCGACAGGGCCCGGCAGCGGTGGCCTCATCTGCGGGTCCTGTTCACCACTGGTTATGCGCGCAACGCCATCGTGCATCATGGCCGGCTCGACGCCGGCGTAGAACTGATCGCAAAGCCGTTCACCAGCAGCGAACTTGCGCGCCGGATCCGCGCGATCCTCGATCGTCCAGTGTAGGGCCGGCGCTACTTGGTGAGCTCATAGCCGAGGAAGCCGCCGACGCCCGCCCCCACGGCGGCCATCACCGGGCTCGTCGTAGCCGAAACGCCTGCGGTGGCGGCCACCGCGGTTGCCGGCACGACCAGGGGCAATAGGAAGAAGGTGGCCGCCGCGCCGATCAATGCGCCGGCCGCGACCGGCAGCACGTGCTCATTCAATTGCGCTGGGGCTGGCGCCTGCGCCCACGCCGGCTGCGCCGCGGCAATGCCGGTTGCCACTATCAGGCTTGCCGCGAAAGCGCGCGTCTTCATCCGAATGCTCCTGTCAGTCATCGATCAGCTCAGCATAAAGCGACAGCCGCTCGCGAGGAAGTCATTTCGCCGACGCGGACTCGCGGTTGCTGCGGCTCGACAATATAGTTGCCGGCATGCCTGATCCTTTGATGTTTGATGCAAAGGCCTTTCGTCTTCGCACCGAACAGGTCGAGCTGCTCGAGCGCGCGCAACACCTCGCCTCGTCAAATTTCGCCGTGCGGGCGGCGCGGCACGATCGCGAGGCAAGTTTTCCCGTCGAGAACTACCGTGACCTGCACGCGGCAAATCTGCTCGCGGTCTGCATCCCAAAATCGCATGGCGGAATCGGGGCCGACTACCAGACCTACTCCTTGGCAGCGGCGGAAATCGCCCGGCATTGCGGCGCCACCGCGCTGACCTGGAACATGCATGTCTGCTCCACCTTGTGGGCCGGATCGCTGGCAGATGATCTGGACATGGATGCGAATACGCGCGCCGAACATGAACGACGGCGCGCCCTGCACTTCCATCGCATCGTCGCGGACGGTGCGATCTACGCACAGCCCTTCTCCGAGGCGAACGCCTCCGCCCTTGGCGCCGTGCCATTCGGCACCGCCGCCAAGCCGGTCGATGGCGGCTGGATCGTTACGGGGCGCAAGGTGTTCGCCTCGCTCTCGGGACACGCCAACTACTATGGCGTCCTGTGCACCGAACTGGCTGACGACAGCCGCGCGTCGCGACGCAACACGCTGTACCTCGCAATTCCCGGCGACGCACCAGGCGTGCGCGTCACGGGCGAGTGGGATCCACTCGGCATGCGCGGAACGGTATCGCGCACGCTGGAGCTGAATGACGTATTCGTGCAACACGATGCAGCACTGATGCCGCGCGGAGTGTATTTCCAGGCCGCATCGCGCTGGCCACACATGTTCCTGACGCTGTCGCCGACCTATATCGGCCTGGCGCAGGCCGCCTATGATTTCACCGTCCGCTATCTGCGCGGCGAATTGCCAGGCGCTCCATCGAAGCGGCGCAGCAGCATCGTCAAGCAGCTCGCGGTGGCGGAGATGCGGATGAAGCTGGAGCAGGCCAAGTCGTTGTGGTTCCAGGCCGTGAGCGAGGCACGCGTCGATCCCACACCCGAACAGCGGCTGCGTGCGTACGCGGCACAGTTCACCACGATGGAAACCGCGAATGACCTGGCGCGATTGGCGATCCGCACCTGTGGCGGGCACTCGATGCTGCGATCGTTGCCACTTGAGCGCATCTATCGCGACAGCCGTTGCGGCTCGTTGATGGCGCCCTGGACCGCGGAAGTCTGCCTGGAACGCATCGGCCGCGGCGCGCTGTACAACGATGGCGAGACGGACGAGTGAACCTCGCCAATGTCATCGATCGCAACGCCGTGTTCACGCCAGAGAAGGCGGCGATCCATTTCCAGCAGCAGACTTGGAGCTACAGTGCGTTCGCTGATCGCATTGCGACCCTCGCCCGCGCGCTAAAATCGCAGCTAGGCGTGCGCCGCGGCGACCGCGTGGCGGTGCTGGCGATGAACCACCCTGATTACTTGGCGCTGCTCTACGCCTGCGCCCGATTGGGCGCGATGCTGGTGCCGCTGAACTGGCGACTCGCCGTGCCGGAGCAGATGTTCATCCTGTCCGACGCAGCGGTGACGGCGCTGTTCGTTGCCCAGGCGTTCGATGCGGTATGCGAGCCGCTCGCTGTTGCGTTGCCGGACGCGCAAGTGGTTGGACTGGATTACGCGCCAGCGCGCGGCGTGTCCCTGGCAGAAATGCTTGCGGCCGACGAGGGAGACGGCAGCGAACTACACGTCGATTGGCGCACGCCCCTGCTTATCGTCTACACGGCCGGCACGACCGGCCGTCCGAAGGGCGCGGTGCTGGCGCAGGAGGCTTTGCTGTGCAACGCGTCGATGAGCCAGCACATGCACGCGATGACGTCCGACGACATCGTGCTGACGGTGCTGCCGCTGTTCCACGTGGGTGGCCTCAACATCCAGACGACGCCCGCGTTGCAGCTTGGCGCGACGGTGCACCTGCATGCCCGCTTCACACCAGGCGATACGCTGCGTGCAATCGCCGACGATCGGCCTACACTGACGGTACTGGTGCCTGCCACGATTGAGGCGCTGCTTGAGCATCCTGAATGGATGAGCACCGATATATCGTCGCTGCGTGCCATCACGACAGGCTCGACGCTGGTGCCACAGCGTCTGGTCGATGCCGTAAGCGCGCGTGGCGTTCCCGTGCTGCAGGTCTATGGCTCAACGGAAACGAGCCCCATCGCGGTTTACACTCGCCTTGGCGGGGAACTGCGACCGCTCTCCACTGGCCTGCCTGGTCTTCTTTGTGAAGCGCGCGTGGTCGATGAGGCTGGCGAGGACGTAGCGTCAGGTGTGGCCGGCGAAGTGGTCGTTCGCGGACCGAATGTGTTGCTCGAGTACTGGAGCAATCCGGCTGCGACCGCCGAAGCGCTGGATGACGGCTGGTTCCGCACCGGCGATATCGCGTTCCGCGATGCCGATGGGTATTTCACCATCCACGACCGCAAGAAGAACATGATCGTGTCGGGTGGCGAGAACATCTATCCGGCCGAGATCGAGCGTGTGCTGCTGGATCATCCCGCGGTCATGGAGGCCGCTGTGATCGGTGTGCCGGACCCGCGCTGGCAGGAAGTCCCGGTCGCATTCGTCACCTTGCGCGCCACCGTCTCGGCCGATGAATTGCGTGACTACCTCCTCGGGCAGCTCGCCCGCTTCAAGGTGCCGCGGCAGATCGTTTTCACGGATGAGCTGCCGCGCAATGCCTTGGGCAAGGTGCAGCACTTTTTGCTGCGAGAGCGATTCCAGCGTCATGACCGCTGATCTCACGCATTGCCGCGATATCCGTAAAACTCGCGTGCCGCCTCAAGACTGACCTTGCCGTTTCGCACATCGGCCAGGACCAAATCCGCATCGCGCTTCGCCGGCGACCCAAATCCACCACCGCCAGCCGTCGCAACGACGATGCGGTCGCCTTTGCGCAGCGTGGCCACGACTTTCGACTTGATGACTTCCTCACCGCCATCAGCACGCCTAATGACGGCGCGAGCTCGTCCACCGGCGACGCCTTCGGCGACACCGCCTGCCTCGCATAGATGCCGTTCGCCGCGATACGTGACGGTAGCTTCGCCATCCAACAGTTCGTATTCGAACACGCCGCCTAGACCGCCACGGTGCGTTCCAGGCCCACCGGAATCGCGTGCCAGGGCGACGCGATGGACACGAATCGGTGCGTCCAGCATCAGCGCCTCGGCTGGCACGTTCAGGCAGTTCGTCGCGTCCGTCTCGATGACATCGACACCGTCGAGATGCGGTGATGCGCCGCTACCGGCAACAAGCAGCTGCGATGTCACATAGCGCCGCCCATCCGACCGTTGCCCGCCGAAATGCATGATGACGATTTCACTGCCTGAGTCGGCTGGCACGCGGTCCGGCGCTGCCTGCCGCAGGGCACCCAGGATGCATGTGGTGATCCGCTTTATCGTCGAGGTGCGGCAGCCGGTCGGGGCGGGCTCGCGTGGGTTCACGAGACTGCCCTCGGGCAAATGGAACGCCAGTGGCCGGAAGCAGCCGCCATTGTTCGGAATGCGCGCTTCAGGGTCGGTCACCGCACGCACCGCGAAGCATGCGGCAGCATACGGTCCGGAGGCCATGCAGTTGAACGGCCCGCGCACCTGGGGCGAGGTTCCGGTGAAGTCGCATGTCATCCGGCCGTCGGCTATCGTCACGGCCACTTCAATGCGAACCATCTTATCCAATTCGATGCCATCATTGTCGAGAAAATCGACGTGATGGTATGTTCCCTCCCGCAGGTTGCGCAGCGCCTGACGCGTCATCGTCTCGGAGCGATTCAGCAGTTCATCGAACAGCGCCAGCAGCTCTTCCCGTCCGAAACTGCCTGCAAGCTCGCCAAGCCGCCGCGCGCCGATCGTGCAGGCGGCGATCTGCGCATTGATGTCGCCCATCAGCACATCCGGCAACCGCACGTTCCGCCGAAGCATGGCAATAAGCGTGTCGTTCAACACGTCCCCGCGACGGAATTGCAACAGCGGAATCCGAATGCCTTCCTGAAAGATTTCGGTGGCATTGGTCGGCGTGGAGCCAGGCGCCATTCCGCCGACATCCTGGTGATGCGTCATCGCCGCGCTGATCGCGATCACCCGCCCGCCGGCGAACACTGGCATCATGATGGCGATATCCGGCAGGTGCGTGCCACCCAGATAGGTGTCATTCAGAATCCAGATATCGCCTTCGCCCATCTGCTCGATCGGCACATCCTGCAGCAACCGTCCGACCATGGGCGTCAGCGCACCAAGATGGATCGGGATCGCAAGCGCCTGCGCCAGTGTCTCGCCTTGCAGCGTGAACAGACTGGCTGATGCGTCGAGGCCTTCCTTCACGATGGCCGAGAAGGCGCTGCGTACCAGTGTGAGCTGCATCTCGTTGGCAATGCCATCAAGCTTGTTGCGCAGCACTTCGAGCGCGATCGGATCGACGTCCATGTCAGCCTCGCGTCAACAGAATATTGCCGTTGTCCAGTACCGAGCCGGACCAGCCGGGCTCAACCAGCGTCGTGGTATCATCCTGTTCCACGATGGCTGGTCCGGCAAATCGCAGGCCCGCTTGCATCGCGGCGCGATGATAGATCGCGGCCCGCACAGGTGCGCGCGCACCGGAGACGTGAATATGGCGCGGCGCCTTGCGCGGTTCGGCATCCAGCGGACGATAGTCACCCTCATCGAGATGATCGCTGCCGCCGGCCCTGTGCACCGACCGGAGATTCACGATGGCCGTCGGCTGTTCAGTTGCATGTCCGTAGATACGATCGTGTAACACCAGGAAATCGCGGTGCAATTTCGCCAGCGGCTCCGGGGCATTCACGTCCAGCGGCACTTCCAAATGATACGATTGGCCGATGTACCAGACATCCGCCGAATACCGCATGGATGTTTGCAGCCCGCCGATGCTCTCCTCCGCCATCAATCTCCCGCATGAACTATCCAGTTCGTCCAGCACGCGACGCACAGCGGCAAAATCCAGCCCGGCAAGTGCATGTGGAAAGGCGATCGCCATCTCATGCTCGATTGGCGCGGCGAGCAGGCCCGCCGCCGACAATACGCCGGGATTACGGGGAATCAGCACGCTGGAGATACCGAGTTCGGCGGCAAGCGCGGTCGCGTGGATCGGGCCGGCACCACCGAGTGCGACCAGTGTGAAGCGGCGCGGATCGAGTCCGCGCCGGATGGAAACCAGCCGAATGCCCTCGACCATCTGCGCATTCACCACGCGATGGATGCCCAGCGCCGCCTCTTCAACCGACAACCCCAATGGCCGTGCGATGCGCCGCTCGATCGCGCTCCGCGCCAATGCTGGATCAAGCGACACCGCTCCGCCCGCGAAATACGCCGGATCAAGCCAGCCAAGCACGACGGATGCATCGGTGACCGTCGCTTCCTCTCCGCCATGACCGTAGCAGGCGGGTCCTGGTTCCGAACCGGCCGAATGCGGACCGACGCGCAATCCACCGGCACCATCGAGCCACGCGATGGAGCCGCCGCCGGCACCGATCGCGTTCACATCCACCATCGGCACGCGCACCGGGAAACCGGCGATGTTGCCCTGTGCGCGGATCACTGGCTCGCCACCTTCAACCAAGGCGATGTCGCTGGATGTTCCGCCGACATCGATGGTGATCAGGTCGCGATAGCCGGATGATCGACCCACGATCGCACCCCCGATGACGCCGGCCGCCGGACCGGACAGGAACAGCCGCACGGGGCGCTTGCGCGCAACCGACGTGCCGGTAAGGCCGCCGCGCGACTGCATGATCTGCAATGGCGCCATTACGTGTGCCGCGCGAAGACCGTCCTCCAGGCGTTCCAGGTAGCGATCGATCACTGGCTTCATGTACGCGTCGAATGCGGTGACGACGGTGCGGTCATATTCGCGGAATGTCGGATCGACTTCGCTCGACAGCGACACGGCGATGCCCGGATGCGCCGCCTCGATCAGCTCGCGAGTGCGCTGCTCATGTTCGGGATGCAGGAAAGAGAACAGGTAGCAGACCGCGATCGCCTGCGCGCCGTCAGCGACAAGCTCCGCCACGGCACGGCGCACCGATTCCTCGTCGAGCGGCACGACCACGTCGCCTTGCGCGGAGACCTGCTCGCGCGCCTCCTTGCGCTGCGCGCCGGGTGCGAGAAACACCGGCGTGACCGGCTCCAACATGATGCGATGCAGGTCCTGGCGCAGCTGGTAGCCGATCTCGAGGATGTCGCGGAAACCCTCGCTGGCAATCAACCCGATTTTCGCGCCCTTGCGTTCGAGCACGGCATTGGTCGCGATCGTGGTGCCGTGCAGGAAGCGCGCTATGTCGGTCGCGGGGACGCCGAGGTCGCGCGCGAGATGGCCGATCGCGTTCAGCACGGCGTGGCTGGGATCACCGCGCGTCGTGGGGATCTTGAGGGTGCGCATGGGTTCGCCGGTGCGACGGCATACAATGTCGGTGAACGTGCCGCCGATATCGACGCCGATATCCACGGCTTGGGCAGGACTGGGCATGCGGGTCTTCACGAAAAGGTTCGATACCTGGATAGCACGGCAGGCCTGCCCTCGTGCAGGTTGTCAGCCGCAGGTCCGGGTGACAGAAACGCCGCCCGTCCCAACATAACGAGGCCGCTCTTTGCCCGACGAGGGATTCCCGCCGAAAGCCATCCCCATCCACGTCGTGCAGGCTCCCTCCTCCCGGCGCACCTTGGTGCTGGCCGCGTGTCTGATGGCGACATTCATGGCGGCGGTGGAAAGCTCGATCATTGCGACGGCGATGCCGACCATCGTGGCCGATCTCGGCGGATTCAGCCTGTTCTCATGGGTGTTCGCCGTCTATCTGCTGACCCAGGCGGTCAGCATCCCGGTCTATGGGCGTCTCGCGGACATCTATGGCCGCAAGAAGGTGTTCTACATCGGCGCAGGATTGTTCCTGGTGGGTTCCACGCTGTGTGGCTTCGCCGGCAACATGTTCGCGCTGATCGTGTTCCGCGCCTTGCAGGGCTTCGGCGCTGGCGGGGTCCAGCCGATTGCGACGACAATTCTCGGAGATATCTATACACCGACCGAGCGTGCACATGTGCAGGGACTTGTCTCCAGCGTGTTCGGCATCGCAGCGGTGCTCGGACCATCGCTCGGCGCATTCCTGGTCGAGCAGGTGAGTTGGCAGCTCGTCTTCTGGGTGAACCTGCCTATCGGCGTGGCAGCCATCACGATGATCGCTGTGTTCCTGAACGAATCGGTGGAACACCGGCCGCACCGCATCGATTATCTGGGCTCACTCTTGCTCATGTTGGCTGTCGCCGCGCTGATGCTGGTGCTGGTGCAAGGCGGCAGCCTGTCGCGCGCGATCCTGCTCGCCGCCGGTGTCATAGCGATCGCAATGCTGATCGCGCTGGTCTTGCATGAACGCACGACTTCCGAGCCGATGTTGCCACTCGAACTCTGGCGTCAGCACCGGATCATCGTTGTCGGCAGCGTGGGCGGTGCTGTCATTGCCGCGGTGATGACAGGCGTATCGGCATTCTTGCCGACATACGTGCAGGGCGCGATGGGGCGCAGTGCGCTGGCGGGCGGCCTTGTCCTGGGTGCGATGTCGGTGACCTGGGCGGTGGCGAGCTTCTTTGGTGGCAGGCTGATGGTTCGGACCACATATCGGCTCACCGCGGTGCTTGGCACACTGGCGCTCATCGCCGGCACCTTCACGCTGATCGCGCTGACGCCGGAGCGCGGCGTGCCCTGGGCCACGACCGGATCCCTGCTGATCGGTATTGGCATGGGGCTGTGCAACACGACCTTCATCGTATCCATTCAGGCGGCGGTGCCGTGGCAGCAGCGGGGCGCCGCCACGTCGTCCTGCATGTTCATGCGCTTCATCGGCCAGTCCCTGGGGGCGGCGTCGTTCGGCGCGGTGCTGAACCTCTCGCTCCTGCACCAGGTGCCTGAAGCCGTGCACATGGTGGATCGGCTGCTCGATCCGGCGCAGCGGGCCGGTCTTCCGGTTCAAGAGCTTGCGCGGCTGACGGACGTGGTGGCGAGCGGCCTGCACAACACCTACGTGCTGGCCGGCCTGCTGTCTGTCCTTGCGCTGGGACTGGCGCTGCTGCTACCGGCCCGGCTGAGCCCGGCCCGACGTTAGCGTTCGCGCGCATCTTCCCCAAGCGACCCTGTCTGCCCACAATACACGCATGTCCCGGCGAACAGTGGAGATCACGAGCGAGCTGATGCTGCGGGCATACCGCCATGGGCTGTTCCCGATGGCGGAGACGCGTGAGGGCGAGCGCCTGTATTGGCTGGACCCCGAGCGCCGCGGCATCCTGCCCCTGGACCGCTTCCACCTGCCGCGCCGGCTGGCACGGACCGTCCTGTCCGATACATTTACCGTCACGGTGAACCGCGACTTCGCCGGTACCATAGCGGGCTGCGCCCATGCCGCGCCGGGCCGTGAGGACACCTGGATCAACCCCCAAATCGAGCGGCTGTTCAGCGAGCTGCACCGCCTCGGCTATGCGCACTCGGTGGAAACCCGCCAGGATGGGCATCTGGTGGGCGGACTCTACGGGGTTGCCATCGGCGGGGTGTTCTTCGGCGAAAGCATGTTCAGCTTCGCCCGCGACGCCTCCAAGGTCGCGCTGGTTCACCTGGTGGCGCGGCTGCGGCTCGCCGGGTTCGAGCTTCTCGATACGCAGTTCGTCACGGCACACCTGTCGCAGTTCGGCGCCGAGGAACTGTCACGAGAGGCTTACAAGGCAAGGCTTGCCCATGCT
Organism: uncultured Acetobacteraceae bacterium; assembly: GCA_964427005.1. Taxonomy (GTDB): domain Bacteria; phylum Pseudomonadota; class Alphaproteobacteria; order Acetobacterales; family Acetobacteraceae; genus JAMXLO01. The sequence goes on along the minus strand of CAYRTL010000024.1, from coordinate 8,188 downwards.
GTTGCGGTATCGGCGCAGTTCCCCGTCGAGGCTGATACTGCCGCGCTCAACGCCGAAATCTGCGCCCTGGCCGCACGGTGAGCCCGTGAAGCTCCGCGCGACCGTTGCTGCCGTCGCGTGCCTGTGTGCCGCCGGCCCGGATCGGCCGCAGCTCCACCCCAGCCGCGATGTCGATGTCACCTACCGTGCGGCTGCCGCCGACAAGGTCGAGCAGCGGGTCCGCTGGCTGGCGGCATCGCAGGTCATGCGAATCGATCCACCAACGCCTGGGCTGTACGTAATTATCGACTACGTCGCGAGACGTATGAGCGTGGTACGAGAGGCAACCCGGTCGGTGGTCGAAATGGCGGCTCCGGACAGCATGGCAGGACTACCGAGTGGCGAGCGCTCCGCCAGCTACGTCCGGCATGGCGAAGCAACGGTGGCTGGTCTCGGCTGCACGGAATGGCAGACCGTGGACCGCGACGCCCACCCTACGCTCGTGTGCATCACCTCCGATGGTGTGCTGCTACGCGCCGCAACGCCTGAGCAGATGCTGGTGAGTGCGGTTTCAGTGACATACGGACCGCAGGACCCAGCCGCGTTTCGCGTGCCCGCGGATTATGCGCGGCACGCGGCGAAGACAGCCAGATGATCGTCCCGTGGCGCGATCGCCACGGCCGCTTCCTGCCGCTCAAGGCGGTGGTGCTGGTGGCCACCTTCATTCCCGGCGCCGTGCTGGCGTTCTGGTGGGCGAAGGGCGCACTGGGCGGCCGGCCGGTTACCGAGGTCATCCATGGCACCGGCGATTGGGCGATCCGCTTCATGCTCATCGCGCTGGCGATCACGCCAGCATCGCGTGTGCTGGACTGGCCACGCATTCTCCTGGTGCGTCGGATGGTGGGCCTGACCGCGCTTGCTTACGCCCTGGCGCATCTGACGCTGTTCGTGGTGGATCAGAATTACCGGCTCGGCGTCGTTGTGTCTGAGATTGTGCTGCGATTCTATCTCACCATCGGCTTCATCGTGGTGCTCGGGTTGATCGTGTTGGGGATCACCTCGACCGATGGCTGGATGCGGTCGCTTGGCCGCTGGTGGAAGCGGATGCACCGGGCGATCTACGTGCTGGGTGCGATCGCGCTGCTGCACTACTTCATCCAGTCGAAGTCGAACGTGTCGGAGCCTGTGTTCTTCTCCGGGCTGTTCGTGTGGCTGCTGCTGTGGCGCGCGCTACCCATGGGATGGCAACGGAGTGTGGTCGCACTTTTTGCGCTGACTGTGATTGCCACGCTCGCCACCGTAGGGATCGAGTTCGCCTGGTATGCGTTGGCGACCGGCATCAACCCGTGGCGCGTGCTGGCAACGAACGAGACGTTGCGCTTCGGCCTGCGTCCGGCGCATTACGTGGCGCTGCTGGGAGTCGGCGTAATGCTCCTGGCCGGGCTGCGGCGGATTGTCGGGACAATGGGTCCAAGGCTGCGGTTGGCGACAAGTCGTCCGTGAGGCGAACAACGTCGCGGATAGGTCTGGGCCCTTCGCGCGTAGCGCCCCGTCCTGCCTGCCGGCGCTTCACTCGACGGCCGGGTTTGTGGTATGAATTTTTCACACCCATCCTACGCCGAAGAATGCAGGACCGAAGGACCCACCATGTCCGGGATCGAGAAACGTACCGTCAGCCTGCCGGCCGCGCAGGCGAATTACATCGACGCCTTGGTCGAGGCCGGCAGCTATGCATCGGCCAGCGAGGTGGTGCGTGCAGGCTTGCGTGCGCTCCAGGAGCGGGACGAGGCGGTCGCACGCTGGCTGCGCGAGGAGGTGGCACCGGTCTACGACGCGATGCAGGCGGAGCCCGGACGCGGCCTCTCCGCCGACCAGGTCACGGCGGAGCTCGCCGCCCACCATGCGGCGCGCCTGAAGAAGGCCGGCGGTGGCGCGTGAAGTCATCTTCTCTCCCGAGGCGCTAAAGGATCTGTTCGCGCTTTATGATTACATCGCCGCCGATTCCGGTGCCGACAGAGCGCGCAACTATACCGATCGCATTGTGACGACGTGCCGCAACCTCGCGACCTTCCCGGAGCGCGGCACGCCTCGGGACGATCTCCGGCCGGGCCTGCGGACCACGACCTATCGCCGCCGCGTCATCATAGCGTTTCACATCACCAGTACACGGGTCGTCGTCGACCGGATTCTGTATGGCGGCCGGAATCTGCTGGCTTTGTTTGGAGAGCGGGACGATGACTGATCCTTATGGCGTCGGCTATCGCCCTCAAGCTGAGCCCAGGTCCAATGGCAAGGAAGAGCGTTGCGCGCCGGGGCTTGTCAATGTCGCGCAATCCTATCCCTCCTCCGACCGGATGAAGCGCTGACGCGCCTGGATCTCGGCCACGTTGCCCGGCCGTTCGAACGGCGCTGGCATCGCTTCGCCTGGCCGGCGCGGACGACCGATGGCGCTGAACCAGTCTTCCAGCCCCGCGGGCGCAATCATCCAGAGCAGACGCATCTGCCCGCGGCCCGTGTTCTGGATCTTATGCTGCACCGCCCGACCAATCAGGATCGTAGTCTCGGGCCTCACGTCGTAGCGCTGCTCGCCGATCTCGGCCCAGCCTTCGCCTTCGTAACAGAACAGCACCTCGTGCTGTCGTTCGTGCGCATGACGGCGAATATGCGCACCGGGCTCCAGCACCTGAATGCCGAGTGAAAAGCTGTCGTAAGGCGTGTTGTACGGCGTCAGCTTGTTGATGATGTATCCGGTCGAGGGCAGGGGCTGCCAGAATGAATCGCCCTCGTCCGGCCCGAGCACGACAACATGCCCCTTGGCGAAATCGTTCATGCGTGTCTCCATTGATCGAGATTCCACGAGGAGCCGACACCATGTCCGCCACTACTGCAATCTGGCCTTCCGGTGCCGCCTATATGGACGGCCGCTTCATGCCTGTCGCCGAGGCGATGATCCCGGTGACGGACTGGGGCTATCGCCGCTCGGACGTGACCTACGACGTGGTCAGCGTATGGGACGGCGCATTCTTCAAGCTGGATGATCATCTGCGTCGGTTCCGTGCCTCAATGGATTATTTCCGCCTGCATCCACGCGAGAGCGACGATGACATCCGCAGCATCCTGCACGAACTGGTGCGGCGTACCGGGTTGCGTGAAGCCTATGTCGCGATGGACTGCCTGCGCGGTGCGGCGCCGCCGCATATGCGCCGCCATCCAGCCAATGCGCGGAATTATCTGCTGGCGTATGCGGTGCCCTACGTCTGGCTGATGCCGCGCGACGTGATCGAGCGTGGTGCGCATCTGATCGTGGCGTCGACGCCGCGGATTCCGGAGGTGTGCGTCAATCCGCGCGCGAAGAACTTCCATTGGGCGGACATGACGCGCGCGCTGTTCGAGGCGCAGGACAAGGGCGCGGACAATCCGGTGATGCTCGATTTGGAGGGCAATGTCACCGAAGGTCCTGGCTTCAACGTGTTCGCCGTGACCGATGGCGTGGTGGCGACGCCCGATCGCGGTGTGCTGGAGGGTGTAACGCGCCTTGCCGTCATCCAGCTCTGCGAGAAGCTGGGGCTGCGCTGCGAACAGCGCACCGTGCCGCTGGCGGAACTGCGGAATGCTGATGAGGTGTTCATTTCATCAACCGCCGGCGGCGTCATGGGCGTGACGCGGCTGGATGACAGGATTTTGGGCAATGATCGGCCGGGGCCGGTGACTGAGAAGCTGCATGACGCCTACTGGCGCTTCCGCCGCGAAGGCTGGTGCGCCGAGCCGATCGACTACGCGCGTGCAGAGGCAGCCGAGTAGTTCATGGACGATCTCGCGGCTCTGCGGCTGCAGATCGAGTGGGGAGCGGACGAGGCGCTGGAGGACGCGCCGGTCGATCGGTTCCGTCCTGTGGCGCCCCCTCGCCAACCAAGCGCCTCCTCTCCCGTGCAGCGGGGGAGGGCTGCGGAGGGGGTGCCGCAAACCGCCAGGACTCCGGCCGAACGCGCCATTGAGGCCGCGGCGGCTACCTCCAATTTGGAGGAGCTGCGCGCTGCCATCGCCGGGTTCGACGGCTGCGCGCTGCGAGACACCGCGACGCATCTGGTCTTCGTGGAAGGGAATCCCTCGTCGGGTTTGTTACTGATCGGCGACGCGCCAGGTGCACCCGAGGACCGCTCGGGCAAGCCGTTCTCCGGACCTGCGGGCGAATTCCTGGATCGGATGCTCGCCTCGATAAATCTGGATCGAACGCGCCTGTTGCTGGCGCCGCTCATCCCCTGGCGCCCGCCGGGGGATCGCCCGCCCAGCCCAGCGGAACTGACCGTCTGCCTGCCGTTTCTCCACCGCCTGATCGCGCTGACCGAACCGCGACGCTTGCTCCTGATGGGGCCCCTCGCGGCGCGTTGGCTGCTGCCACAGAGTATAGGACGCCGACGCCAGCGTGGCGCCTGGATCGATGTCCGGGTCCCCGGGGTGCCGCACGTTGTCCCGGCGCTACCCACGTTCAGCGCGGCGGAGTTGATGCGTTCACCCAAAGATCGGCGCGCAGCATGGGCCGATTTACGGCTGCTCCGCCGAACGCTGGATGCCGACGCCGCATCTGCCTAGTCCAGGCAAGGAACGCCGCGCCGTTGATCGCCCCGTCGCGGGCCGCGGTTGGGTTGATGCGATCGCTGATCCGAACCACGAGGAGCACGCCGAGAGCCTCCAATGGATCGGCGGCCACTTCGATCCAACCGATGCCAATGTCGAGGCCATCGCTCAGGCCGTGCAAAGCCTCGCCAAGAAATGGACCCGCAGACCATCAGCCCGCAACCGCAGCTGACCCGCGGTCTTCGCCGGATGGGATACCCTTCAACGACATCCTCGGTAGGTTTTGCTATTGTTCTACCTGTAGCACCCGCCATGATCTGCATGAACTGGAAACCGACACACTTGCAAAATTGTGGACAAGGATAAACGCCAGTGGAGATTATGCGCTTGTGTCGCAGATGTCGTGGGTGCTTTCGATACCTTCGTCGGTCAATACGTGAAGCAGCTTGTGCGCCGCGTCCCGCTGCGGTCAGCGCGCAAGTCTTGGCTGGAGCGAATGCGGTTTCACAATCTAGAAACAACCGCGAACGAACTTAAGGCGGCGTTTGACATCGACATCCCTTTACAACCAAGAAGCCGCCGATATCGCCTTCGCTAGTCGTATGTTCTTCCGTAGGCACGTTTATGAGCATAATGGTGGCGTCGTCGACGAAAGGTATCGAACAGAGAGCGGCGACACGTCCGTCCGACTAGGCCAATCCATTCGGGAGACTCAAGCTGGGGCGCACCGGCTCGTCGGAATCGTGGCCAAGTTGGCAGAAGGTCTGCACCTTGGTTTTCACGACCTTTTCCCACCCGAGGCCGAACCAGTCGCTCGGCATAAGGAGAGAATGACGTCGCAAACAGCACGAGTCAGCCGGTAGGCTGACACCCCGATATCGCCTGTCCGCACCACCAACGGCTCCTATCATCGCGGCACGTCAAACGCCATCACCGTTATATGCAAGACCTTTGCCGGGTCGTCCCTGTGGTGGAAAGCAAACCTGAATCGGGTTGGAGCCTGCACCCCTTCGCTTTTCTGGAAATTCGGGTGTGACTCCATCACAGATGGGATCGTCTCCAGCACTCGCGAGAAGTTGCGGTTCCGGTTGAACCCGCATTCCCTGGATGAAGGGGGCGATGCCGCAGACGGCGGAGCCGTGGTCGCTAAACAGCCTGCGCGAGAGCTGATCAACATCGGCGCGAAGGTCGTCAGCCACGGCCGCTACGTCACGTTTCAGCTGGCCGAGGGTGCGGTGTCGCGGCAGATGTTCGCCGACATCCTGTCGCTGATCGCCCGGCTGCGCGCGCCGCCAGCACCGGCATGACCGAGAACTCGCGACAGATGCGTCAGGCGACAACGATAGAGGTGCGCCTCGACGCAGGGAGACCAACGCATTTCAGCACGTCGGCGCGGCCGATTGGCCATTCTGATCACCTGTCAGGCGCACGACACGCTATTTTGTCTTGCTTGGACCACCGAACGGGTATTACCATGCGGCAACCGCTGGATGACGGCTGACCGGCTCGCTTATTATAGGGAGATGGTCGCATGCCTTCTGATGAACGCTCGGTTGATCGGAAAACCGCGCTACGCGCCTTGATGGGCGAAGAGATGGTCTCGTTAACGCTGGATCAAATCTCAGCCCAAAACCTTCCAGCACAACGACAAGCCGCGAGAGCCAGAGACATTTATGTCTGCGACCGTGATCCCAATCCGCCAGCAGGCGATAAGTGTATCCATATCGTAGCCTAATCTTCCCGGGTATTTTTTGGTGCGAGACCCGCCGTAGTGGACTTGGCATGGCTGATCGATCCTACGGATCGAGACACGTTCAAGCGTGACTATTGGGAAAGCAAGCCGCTTGTCTCATTGACGAATAGCAGTAGCCGTTTCGCCGAACTGCTCTCTCTTGCCGCCGTTGATGAGATTCTTTGCCATTCCTCGTTGCGCTCAGACGATGTTCAGGTGACTCGAAACGGCCAGTCCATGCCCTTTCATAGCCTCGCTGAAATCGGCGCAAATGACGCCGAAGGTGGCCTGGAGGGCCTCTACCAGGAGTATCGAAAGGGCTCAAGCATCATCCTGCTATTTCTGCATGAACGTTGGCCGCCGCTGAAGGCACTCTGTCAGTCGCTTTCCAGCGAACTCAGCGCTCGCATCCAAGCCAACCTGTATCTCACCCCGCCGCACGCGCAGGCGCTGAAAACCCACTGCGACACACACGATGTCCTGGTATTGCAACTGCACGGGAAAAAGCGGTGGCGCGTGTTTGAGCCGACCGTGCATTTGCCGTTAGCCTACCAGCCCCACACCGCCGATAGTGGCAATTTCGGCAGCCCGACAATGGAGCTGACGCTCTGTCCTGGCGATCTGCTGTATCTGCCGCGCGGCTATCCGCACGATGCCCAATCCAAGGATGGTGCCTCATTGCACCTGACCATCGGCCTCGTGCCGATTACATGGGCTTCCGTAATCATGAGGACCGTAAGGTCGGCGATCGATGAGAATTGGCAGCTCCGGAAGTCGCTACCGCCCGGCTTCGCATCTGATCCGGAGTTGAGCGCCAAGGCCGTGACCCGACTAGGCGAGCTCATGACCGATCTGCTGGATGGGGCGAACGCAGCCCGTGCAATCGAGCAGGCAGGCGCCGATGCGCGACGCCTCCGCCCGCCCTCACTTGCAGGACATCTGCTCGATATGGAGGCCGTCCCCGATATCGGTCTGGAAACGCCATTTCGCTGCCGCAGCGGGACAGAGGTGTCGCTGACGAGCACAGATGACAAAGTTGGTGTGCTGTTCCACAGTAAGATCGTCGAGTTCCCCGCCTATGTCGAAAAAGATCTGCGTTTCATACTAGACGCAGACCAATTTACCCCTTGCGAGCTTCCAGGAAAACTGGATCCAAAGTCAAGATTACTTCTCATCTCTCGTTTGGTGACCGAGGGTCTCCTAAAGATCATAGAATACAACTAGTACAGCGCCTTTCTATTTGGGACTGGGCAAAGTTTTCGATGGTAGTTGGCGCTGTCGGGGTTTTGCGTCTCAGGTCTCTTTGCTATCTTTGAAATGGCAATACGCCTTAATAGGTCTTTCCCAGACATTCAATAAATCATCAGTTGATGCGATCATAATACTTGTTCTCGTTGCGGAAAGACTGAACATTGCGGGGCTGGCTGATCGATTGGCGGGCGAAGCATCATTGTTGCCGCGGCGCGCCGCTTTGGACCGGCCTCAGGTGGCAGAGACCGGTATTGCGCTTGGGTTTCCTGTGTTGTTTCCGGGCTGAAGCCATGACGCGGCGGCAGATGTCGATCACAGAGAGAACCATGAACCCAGTGAGCATGTCGCAAACCGCTCGGTCAGACGGATCGCCCGGTCCGCCCCGCCCAGCAGCAACGCTCCGGCATCCGAGGTGATCGCACCGCCATCGAACGCCGCCACCACCTGGCGGCCCTCCACAGGTGCAAAGTCAAACAGCCTCGCGCTACACTCTGTCGGCACCGGGGAACTCCTCTGCTTCGACAAAAGCCTTTGTCGCAGAAGAACTTTCGCCGATTCAGAGCCTCGGTGCACCTACGCAGTGTGAGAAATGCGGGCTAGATTGCATTCAGCAGGAGGCAGCCATGGCACGCATCGACGAAAGCCGCCCGT
>CAYRTL010000023.1:30033-52627 GCA_964427005.1 uncultured Acetobacteraceae bacterium | reverse complement strand
CAATCGACGGAGCGATGCAGGACCAAATGAAAGGGCTCGGTGTCCCCGATACGAGCCTCGATCTTGCACTGGACTACCGTTACGACGACACGCGCCACGTACTGATGCTGAACAAACTAGGGCTGGATTTGACAGGCCTGGCGTCGCTGACGCTGAGCATGATCCTGGATGACGTTCCGCAGCCTGGCATGAATGCCGCCAAGCAGGCCGAGGACAAGACGACGTTGCGCACGGCCACGCTGACCTACGACGACAGGTCACTGCTCGGACGGACATTGCCGATCGCTGCCACGATGACCGGCATGGAGGTCGATCAGGGCATCGCGCTGCTGCGCACTACGCTCGGAGCGATGCTGCAAGGCCAAAGCAAGGAGTCGCAGGCCAACGCCGATGCGCTCATTTCCTATGCGATGGACTGGCAAGCCCCCAAGGGACCGCTGGAGATCAGGCTCACGCCGGCTGCCAACGCCAATTATGCCGAGTTGAAGAAGATCGACACACCAGATGCGGCGCAGAAGATCCTGGGCCTGGCGATCGCTTATGGTGGGACGCGTGCGGGCATTGCGATGGCATCCGCCGCGACAGGCGGCGCGGCCGCAGCGGCTGGGCCGGCGAAAGGCGCCGCGGCCGCCCTATGCACGGCGAACAGTCGCGTATTCGTCCGGGACAAAGACGACGGCACGCTGACCGCGGCGACCGTGCTCGAGGCCACAAGCGGCGGGCGCTGCGTGGTGCGCCTGGATGGCGCCGCGAAAGGCGACGACACGGTGGCGGCGGCAGCAGATTTACGGCGGTGGTCAGTGGATGGCCCGGGTGAGCCGCTTGCTGCGTGTGAGAAGGGCAAGTCCGTAATCGCGCTGTCGGACGGCACGTGGACGCCGGGGAAGATCAAGTCGAGCGGGAAGGACGGGAAGTGCGAGGTGAAGTTCGAGGGGGATGATGACAGTCAGTCGCTGCCGCTGAACTCGATACGCACCGCAGGTGACTGAGGCTCGTAAGCTACAGATCCCCAAGATCAGGCTGACTCGCCCTCGCCCTCCCGCGCGCCCGCGCGCGCTTCGTCGCCGGCGCGCTCTTCACCTCAACCAGCAACGGCATACGCATCTGCGGATCAGCGCGCTCGTTCCGCGAGCTCGCAGCACGCTCGGCTGCCAGCTTCGCCTGGTTCTCCAGCACCCGCATCCTATGCTCAAGCGATTTCGACAGAGGCATTCGACTGAACCCTCTCCTAAGCACCCTCTCCCGCTACGCGGGCGAGGTGTAATTGGATGAGCGAGCCTAGCGAAAATCACGCGCGCTTGCGAGGTGCCTTGGTAGCAGGCGGCGCAGCCTGCCGGCTTTCCTTCGCCGGCTTCTTCGCAGGTGCTGGCTTGGTCTCTGCGGATTGGCCCAGGCTCTTCTTCAACGCGGCCATAAGATCGATGACGTTGCTACGATCCGGTTCCTTCGGCTCGCTCACGTCGATACCTTCGCCCTTCAGCTTGGCGTCGATCATCGCGCGTAGGCGGATCTCGTAGCGGTCCTCGAGATCCGACGGATCGTATTTCGTCGTCTGCCGATCGATCAGTTGCCTGGCGAGCTGCACCATCTCCGGGTCGGTCTTCACTTCGGCTGCGTCGCCAAAAATCTGGCGGGCATTGTTGATGTCGCGCTGTTCGTCGAGCGTGTGCGCAACCAGTCCACCCTGCATGGCACGCACTGCAATCGTGCGCTCGCGCTGGCCAATGACAACGCGCGCCAGTGCCACCCGACCCGTCTCTGCGATGGCCTGGTGCAGCACCGCGTAGACGTCGCGCCCAGCCTCACCGTCCGGCGCCAGATAGTAGCTACTGGCGTAGTAGATCGGGTCGATCGAGTCGACCTCGACGAACTTCTCGATCGCCATCACCGACGAGCTTTCCACTTTGACGCTCTCGAAATCCTCGTCGCTCAACAGCAGGTATTCGTCCTTGCGGAACTCATAGCCCTTTACCAGATCGCGCCGCCGCAGCTCCTCATTGGTGTCGGAATCAACGGTGAGCATCCTGACGCGATGGCCGGTCTTGGGATTGATCAGGTTGAACTTGATCGCATCGCGATCGTGCTTCGCATTCCACAAAGCGACGGGGCAGGACACGAGCGCCAGCCGCAGGTGGCCTCGCCAGATGGGACGCGCTGGCATGGCCTAAGCCCGATCCCGCCGGAGGTTGGAGAATTCGAAATCAACCGGATAGGTGCTCATGCTCCAAGCTTGGGCAAAGGCCGTTGGGTAAGGAAGTAGCCTTATTGTTTTCCTGCCCGGGAGAAGCTCGACTCGCCTGTCAAGACGACGCGATACAGCATTGGTGAATAAAAGGTTAATGAGATGGGGCAAAGGCGGCCGCGGCATCGTCACGATTCCGTGATGGACGCCTGAGAAGCTGCACCTCCACGCCGTCCCAGTCGCCAGTTTCCTCGCCCCAGCATCAGCAACAGAGACCAGGCAAGTGACGGCACCAGCGCCGCAACCAGGGTGGGGCCAAGTCCAAGCGGTATCGCTGTCAGGTGCAGCGTCAGCAGCGCCAGCCCAAATCCTGGCATTGCCCGCAACGCGCTGACCATGATCGCCGCGGCGACTGCACCGCCCACGCGAGGGAGCACCAGGAGCGCGAAGCTGGTGAACGCGACCGGGAACACCGTCGCCATCCCAGTCAGTTCAGGCCCAAGCGCGCGGCTGGCTGTGACCACGCCACCCACCATCAGCCCGACCATGGCAGCACGTGCGGGCAGCTCAAACCAGCGGCGGCGCACTCGTCCACGCGATGCAGCTACTTCGCGCCCTACGCAGCGTGTGACTGCCAGGCTCGCAAGCAACGAAGCCAGGTTGAGCAAGCACGCGCCAGTCACATCCCATTCCACCTGGCGGATCAAGACCACGGCGACTCCCCAGGCGAGAAGGCCACCAACGAGTGCCCATCCCCAGCGCACGCGCGTCGCCAACAGCGCGAGTGCTGCAAGGAAAACGAACGTCGCAGCATTGACGGCGAAACTGCCGAGAGCGCTGGCGGCAATGAAGGCCGCGTCGTGCTGCAGCGCCAGCATCACGTAGGCCGGACCGGCGCCGATAGGCAGCGACACGATGAGGCCACCCCAGAACGGGCCGGCCGCCTCGGCCGCTACCGTCGCCGCCACGACGACAAAGGCGCTGACCCCAGCGCGGACCAGAAGCGCGAACCAGAAGCTCGCCACGATCACGTCAGGATGGGCTCAATGGGCGGTTCCGGTGTACGGGTTCCGCGTTCCACGCAGTTGCAGCCGAATTGGCGTGCCTGGCAGGTCGAATTCCTCCCTCAGGCTGTTCACCAGGTAGCGCTGGTAGTCTTCCGGCAGCCGCTCGGTTCGCGTGCCGAACGCCACGAAGGTGGGCGGTCGCGCCTTGGCCTGCGTGATGTAACGGAGCTTCAGGCGCCGCCCGCTCGCCAGGGGCGGCGGATGCCGCGCCAGCGCCCGCTCGAACCACCGGTTCAGCGCCGCGGTCGATAGCCGCGTGTTCCAGACGGCGTGCACACGGCGCACCGCCGGCAACAACCTCCCCACGCCCACCCCCGTCAGCGCGGACAGCGGCACAACCGGTACTCCGCGCATCTGCGCCAGGCTCATTTCCAGCCGTTCGGCAAAGGCTCGCCGCGCCGCCTGCCGATCGGCCACCGCATCCCACTTGTTCAGCGCGATCACGCAGGCACGGCCTTCGCGCTCGATGAGCTGGGCGATTTGCAGGTCCTGGTCGTGCAGGCCTTCCGTGGCGTCCACCACCAAGACGACGACCTCCGCCAGCTTCAGCGCACCGATCGCCGCGCCAACCGCGAGCTTCTCCAGCGGCTGCTCGATGCGAGCCTTGCGGCGGAGACCTGCCGTGTCCACCAGCTCGATCGGCCCTTCGGCGTCGGTCAGCGTGGCCGAAACTGCATCCCGCGTGAGACCCGGCTCCGGCCCGGTCAGCATGCGCTCCTCGCCCAGCAAACGGTTGAGCAGCGTGGATTTTCCGGCGTTTGGCCGCCCAACGATGGCGAGCTTCAATGGTCTGCCGGCCTCTTCGCGTTCAGCCGGGTCCTCCGGAAGCCGATCGGCGATTTCAGCCATAAGCTCGGAGATTCCTTCCCCGTGCTCCGCCGACACCGCGATCGGCTCGCCCAAGCCCAGCTCGAACGCGTCCATGACCGACGACTGCGCTGTCCGCCCCTCAGCCTTGTTGGCGACCAGCAACACGGGGCGCCCCTGTCGCCGTAGCCATTGCGCGAAATGCCGGTCCGCCGGCGTCACGCCCGCTCGCGCATCGATAACGAAGACCACCAAATCGGCGGCAGCGGTCGCCACCCCGGCGCCCTCGCGCATACGGCCGGCGAGCGACTCAGGCGCAGCCTCCTCCAGCCCTGCGGTATCCACCAGCCGGACGCGCCGGCCACGCAGCAGCGCCTCAGCCTCCTTGCGGTCGCGAGTCACACCCGGAGTATCGGCCACCAGGGCGAGCCGCTTGCCCGCCAAGCGATTGAACAGTGTGCTCTTGCCGACATTCGGCCGGCCGGCAATCACCACCAGCGGTGGCATTGTCCGGCTCAGCGCAGCGCCAGCAGCCGGCCGTCGTCCGTCACCACGAAGACAGTGCCGTCGGCTGCGACCGGGCCAAGCGAAGCGGCGCCGGACAAGTCCTGCTGCCCGAGAATCTCGCCCGTGTATGGACTGACCGCCAGCGCCTGCTTGTTGGTGCCGGCCACCACCAGCCGGTCACCGACGAGCAAAGGCCCGTACCAGGTGATCGGGTCCTTCTGCTTCTCCGGGTTTTCCCATTGCGGCAGATCGGTGATCCAGGCAACCCGGCCGTCCTCTCGACGGATCGCTGCCATCCTCTGCTCCAGCGACACCACGAACAGCCAGTCGCCGGCCGCCCAGGGGCTGTCCTCACCCCCGACCTCGCGCTCCCATAGGCGCCGGCCGGAGGGTAGATCGAGCGCCACCAGCAGGCCCCCCATGCTGATCGCATACACTCGTCCCTCGGCGATCACTGGCAAGCCGCGGATTGCCGAGAGGTTGGCGAGGCTCGCACTGGTCATCGAGGCAGCGAGATTGTCCGCCCAGACCACCGTACCACTGTCGGCGCGCATCGTGGCCAGTTCGCCGGAACCGAAGCCGGCCACAACGAGGCCGCTGGCGTATGCGGGGGCAGGCCGTCCGAGCACACTGGTCGTCGCATTGGCGGCCTGATGCGTCCAGAGCTGCCGCCCATTGTCGGTTGCCAGCGCCAGCAGGCGATCCTGGATCGTGGTGACGAACAGCCGCCCTTCCACGACTGTCGGCGCCGAGCGGGTGGGGGCTCCGAACTTGCTGCGCCAGCGAAGCGTTCCCTTCGCCGGGTCTAGTGCGACCAACTCCGCGAGCCCGTTCACCGCGTATAGCGTGCCCTGATCGATCGCGAGGCCGCCGCCGACATTGGTGCTGTCGTCGTCCTCTTCCTTGGTATCGAAGCGCCACACCCGCCCGCCGCTGGCAATCTCGAAGGCCGAGACCACCGCGCCGGAGTCCATGACGTAGACAATACCGTCTGATGCCACTGGCTGAGCCATGATCTTGCGCCGGTAACCACCACCCGCGCCGATGTTGGCACTCCAGGCCTCGACCAACCGTTCGCCGGCGGCGAGGTGCCCCATGAAATGCACCGGGTTACCGCCCGCCTGCGGCCAGGCGGCATTTCGCACCTCAGGCGGCAGGACGACCTTCGGCGTGCCTTCATCGACGTTGAGGGTACGCCGACCGGCCAGGATGGGTTCGCGCTTGCCAGGTAACGGTGTCTTGCGCGTGCCGAACCAATCGTCCCACAGGCCGCAACCGCCGAGTGCCAATGGCGCAAGCATGACTGCACGCCGGAAAAGCCGGTTCTTCGTTGGCATGCGGGTCATCCGCCCAATCGTGTCAACAACGCACTGGCCCGTCCGCGGAGGCCATTTGGGGCCGTGGTGTCCTGCGCAAGGCGCCGCAGCGTGGTCTTGGCCTCGTCTGCCTTGCCCAGGCGCATGTCCAGCAACGCGAGCTGCTCATCTGCCATGGCGTGCCAGGGATTGTCGGGTGAGGCCAGAGCCTTGAGCCGCGCTTGCAGCAGCGCGGGATCGGCGCTGTCAATCTGATGCTCTGCCCACAACAGGCTGGCCAGATCACGCAGCAGCGGATCCGCGGACGAGTCCGATGCGATCTGATCCCACAACGTCGTCGCACCGGCCGTATCGCCCGCCTGCGCCTTCAAAGCCGCATCCCGCAGGCGCGCCAGCGTGGCGTAACCATCAGGCGCGTTGGTGGCCAGCTTGTTGAATGCGACAATGGCGGCGTTGCGGTTGGCCTCGCTGCTGCCCGCTGCCGTCGCATCGGCCAGGTTCATGGCGGTGAGATATTCCGCGGCGGCCGCCTGATCCTGCCGTGCCTCATACCAGCGCCAGCCCTGCCAGCCCGCCGCCGCTCCCACGATGAGTACGGCCACTGCCACGATCAGGCCGCCGTACCGCTTCAGCAGTTGCTGCGCCCGTTCGGCGCGCAGTTCCTCATCGACCTCGTCAAAAATGTCGACCACGTGGGCTCCCGCTACTGGAGGCGCCGAGGAATCGAGGTCCGTCGGCGCGCCGGACCATAGCGGCGCTGGTGGGCAGTCGCAAACCAACGCTTTACCTGGACGCTGTACGCTGTCTGCATGCGAAGGGTGCTGGTCCTGCTGGTCCTGCTAACCGGATGCGGCGGCACGCCGGAGCAAGTAATGACAGGCGTGGCCGCACTCGGCGTCGGCAGCATCGCCGTTATTCACCGAAGCCCGTTCGACGCGCTCTATTCGATCGCCAGTGGCAGAGACTGCTCGATTGTTCGGCTCGATGAAGGCAAGAGCTACTGTCGCCCGATTGAGCCACCGCCAGAACCACCATCGTACTGCACGCGCAGCCTCGGCGTGGTCGATTGCTGGCGCGATCCTGCGGCACTGCCGGACAGGCCGCGTGAAGTTGGAGATGGGCCTCGAACTCTGACACCGGCTCAGGACGCAGACCGAACCCGCGGATGGCCGCCGCTCTGATCCCGGATTGATCCAGGTCAATGATAATTATCCCTAACAGCAGGTTAATGACCGTGCTTTGCGGGTGTTCACCCACATGAACTCAGGAGAAGGTATCATGAAGCGGACAATGATGGCCGCCGTCGCTGCAGCATGTCTCGCCATGCCAGTTGCAGCGTTCGCCCAGGCCGGCGCGCCGGTTGGACAGGTCAACTTCAGTGGTGGCAGCGTTGCCGCAGGAATTGGCTTCTCGTGGGGCGAGGGAACCCTGGCCTTCAAGGGCAAGACGTATCACTTCAAGATCGACGGGTTCAACATCGGCGATGTCGGCATTTCGAAGATCGATGCCACCGGCGATGTGTACAACCTGTTGAACCTCAGCGATTTCGACGGCAACTATGCCTCCGCTGGTATTGGCGCCACGCTGGCTGGCGGTGGATCGCTCATCACGATGCAGAACACGCATGGCGTCGTCATACAGGTCAAATCGACCACGGCGGGGCTGAGGCTGCATCTTGGGCCTTCGGGTATTACCGTGACTATGACTGAGTAACCAGTCGCCGATACTCGGTGTACCCGTCATGCCGGGACCAAGTCCCGGCATGACGAAGTGCGGCCAATCGCTTCCGCCGGACAGTGGTGAAACAAGAACATTCACTGCACGCGCGCGAGCAGCGCTTCGGTCTGCTGCAGTAGATCAAGCAATGCGGCGCGAAAGCCTTCGACCAGTTCTGGTATTGTCGTGCCAGCAAGCCTGGACTCCGCCGAAACCGTACTCTGCAACTTGACTTTTGCGGGGTTCGGCCGCTGATCCAGCAGCACGATACCCAGAGCCGCACGTGCGACTCCGGCCGGGACGTCGGCTATGAATGTGCTGAGCTCGCCCTCCAGCACCAGGTCAGCGTTCAGGCGGCTACCAGGAGCCAGGACTGCCGCGTAGAGTCCGCTCGCCGCGAGCCATCGGCGCAGGTCATCATCCACAGCCTGCGCTGGGGTCACCACCCATTGCTCGTAGTAATCACGGTGCACGCTGCCGTCACGCTGCAGCCACTGCAACCCGCGTACCTCAAGTTCTGGCGCTACCCGCAATGTGCGAACCAGAAGAACCTTGCCACGTGGTTTCGGGGGAAGCGTCGTTGGGCGTCTTACATCGAGAGGCCAATCCCGCCGCTCGGTGTATGGCTGGCTGGGCAACAAAGAACAGCCAGCCAACGCCAATGCGCTGCTTAGCGCTACGCGCCGCCGCATGATCCGCTCACCTGCCCGGTTCCGTGCGAGGCGGCGGGCTGCCAAACATGACCTGCGCCGGACTGCGACGCAGCGCATCGGTTACGTCGCGCAGGTTGGCCGTCGCTGCTTGAATATCACGCATCACGGGAATCAGCGATTGCTCGATGTCCGCGGTCCCGCTGTTGGCGCGGCGTGCCGTGGCCTGCAATGTCTGGATCATCGGTTGCAGCTTGTCCGCGGCGTTTGCCAGCCGCTCTGCCGCCAGCGCAGCATTGGCCAACAGTTTCTGCATTTGTGGACCCTGCACGGTATCACGCACCGAAGCGGAGGTCCGTTTCATGTCCGCTGTCAGACCTGGCAGATCGGCCGCGCGCAGATTGTCCTTGGTTGTCGTCAGCAGGGATGTCACCTCAAGCAATGTCTTGTGCACATCTCCGGTGGTCAGATCCGTTCGGACATCGGTCAACAGGCCTGTGAGCTGGCTTGCAAGCCGCTCAAGGTCGATACGATTGATCTTGGCCAGGAGCTGCTGCGCTGCATCCTGCACCTGAAAAAATGTGCTTGGCATGGAAGGAATGTACGAGGCCTTTGGCTCCCAAGGCACCTGCAGCGGTGGGTATTCCTTTGGGTCGACAAAATCGAGTTCGATGTAGCTCAAGCCGGTGATTCCCTGGCTTGCAACGCGCGCCCTCAGCCCGTTCTTTACCGCTGTCTCGGTGTCTGGCACCGGACCAAGTTTCGTCGGGTCAATGATGAAGCGGACGAACACCAACCGATAAGTCTGCCGTTCCAGGTTGGTGGGCTCCCCGTCGCCATATTCAGCGCTGACCAGGCCGATATCCATCACGCGTCCAAGCGTGACGCCGCGGTATTTGACTGGAGCACCGACTTCCAGCCCCTGCACACTCTCCTTGAAGTACGATTCGAGGAGAATTCCGTGGCTGATTCGCGCGCCACCTAGAAACCAGATCAGGCCCACCAGCAGGATCGCGCCTCCCAGGATCAGCAGCCCGATACGGAAATAGAGCCCGCGTCCTTCCACTATGCAGGCTCCGCGGACAGGGCTTCACGGTGGAAGAATGCGCGCACGATGGGATGCGTGCTCGTGTCTCGCAGAACGCGCGGGTCGCCTCCGGCGATCATGCCGCCTGCGTCCGAATAGGCGTTGCGGTCGAGCATCACGCAGCGATCCGCAATCGTCAGAATCGACGCAAGCTCATGCGTGACCACGACGAAAGTCGCCCCCAGGTCATGCCGCAGGTCGAGAATGAGGCGATCCAACCCTGCCGAGGTGATCGGATCGAGCCCAGCGGATGGTTCGTCCAGGAACAGGATTGGCGGATCGAGCGCCATAGCCCGCGCGATGCCGGCGCGCCGCGCCATTCCGCCGGAGATCTCGGCTGGCATCAATCCGGCGGCATCCGCTAGGCCCACGAGTGCAAGCTTCACTTGAGCGACCGCCTCACGCCCGTCAGGTGGCAGGTCGGTGAACATCTCCAACGGCAGCATGACATTCTCGAGGAGCGTCATCGAACCGAACAATGCGCCAGATTGGAACATCACGCCGATCTGCCGTTGCACCGCTGCGAGCGCCGACTCGCGGCCGGAGCCAGTGATGTCACGTCCAGCGATTTCGATGCGCCCTGCAGTCGGCGGCAACAGTCCGATCATTTGCTTCATCAATGTCGATTTGCCGCAACCAGATGCACCAAGAATGACAAACACTTCACCTCTCGCGACGGTGAACGTGACGTCGCGGAAGATTGTGCGGTTACCAAAGCGCTGCGTTACTCCGCTCACGCGGATGATGGGCTCAGTCGTCACAGGTGCAACCGGTAGAAGATCAAGGCGAAGACACCATCCAATGCAATTGTGACGACAATTCCGCCCACCACCGCGGCCGTGGCCGATAACCCCACGGCACGAGGGCCAACGCCCGTCGCAAGCCCTGCGCGGCAACCGATAGCGGCCACGGCGATCCCAAAGCACACAGCCTTGAACAATCCTCCATACAGATCGGTGGCAGTCACCCAGTTCTGCACCTGCCTCGCTATTGCCACGATGGGAAAGCCAAAGCCGCGCAACACCGTCGTCATCCCAAGCAGACCCGCCAAGTCCAACACGACTGTCATGACCGGCATCACCAGCATGGCTGCAATGACGCGCGGCAGCACCAACATGGTCATCGGGTCCAATCCCATCGTGCGAAGCGCGTCGATCTCCTCGTTCACCTTCATCGTGCCAATCTCGGCCGCGAATGCAGAGCCCGTGCGACCGGCAAGGATGACTGCCGCCAGCAGCGGACCCAGCTCGCGCAACAGACTGATCGCGACGAGATTGGCGACGAAGATATCGGCACCAAACCGCCGCATCGGGATCGCCGACTGGAATGCCAGGATCAGGCCGATGAGGTATCCGAGGAGGATGACCAGGGGAAGAGAACGCACGCCCGCCTGATCGATGTACCGCAGCAGGTCGGGTACTCGCAGCATGCGGCGATGTTCCGGCAACCGAAATGCCGCGACGGCGGCTTCTCCGAGGAACGCGATTCTCTCAATGATGCGCTGATACGTACCCCGGACAACATCGCGCAGCGTCGATTGTGTGGCGCAGGTGACAGAAGGCCGACGGACCCCGCGCGCACGATCCAGCAACGCCATGACGCGCTCTTGGATGCCTCGCCACTGCACGCCATCGCCATGGGCGGCTTCCAAGGTCGCCAGGAACGTGGCGCCCGCGACATCGCAGAACGAGACTTCGCTCAGATCCACCACCAGCGGCCCGCCGCGTGCCTGTTCCGCTTCCCGCATCGTTTGCTGCCACAGGTCGCCGACCGAAGCTGCGTCGAGCCGCCCGGCGAATGACAGCACTGCTTGCCCGTGCCGCCGCTCAACGGACATGCGGGCGGCAGTGGTCAATGCGTCAGCCAGCTTTCGAAGCGCTGACGCAGCTTGCCCAGATTGTCGTGCCAGAAGCCGGTATCGATGCGTACCGCGGCCGCGAGATTGGATGGCGCTGTGGGCGCGATCTGCGCCAACTCCGGCGGCAGCCCATCCGTCGCTCCTTTTGCCAGGCCACCCTCGCCAAACAATGCCACCAGCCGAGCCTCAATCGCCGGTGTTCCGGCAAAATACAGGAACTGTGTGGCGGCACGCTGGTTCGGACTGCCTTTCACAATCGCCCAGCTCTGCACCTCATACAGACTGGCCGTCCATTGGATGCCGAAGTTCCGATGGCGGTTGCGATTGATCGTCGTGATGGAAGCCGGGAAGGCGCTGGTCATCAGCACATCGCCAGAGTCCAGGATCCGCGCCGCCTCGGCATCGTCCTGCCACCACACAATGTATGGCTTAAGCTGATCGAGCTTGCGGAAGGCACGATCCACGCCTTCCGACGTCGCCAGTATGCGATAGACGTCGCCGGGTGATGCGCCATCCGCGATCAGCGCAAACTCAAGATTGCCGCGGACGCCGCGATGCAGTCCGCGTTTGCCCGGGTATTTGGCCACGTCCCAGAAATCGGACCAGCCTGGGACCGCAGGAAACTTGTCGCGGTCCCACGCGAGTACCAGACTGGATACGCCGGCGCCGACGCCGCAATCGCTGACTGCCTGTGGCAGGTAGTGGTCCTTGCCGCCGATGGCGGACCAGTCGAGCTTCTCCAGCAATCCCTCCGAGCAGCCCACGGCAAGTTCGTCGCCATTCACCAGTACGAGGTCCCAGGTGTTGTCCGGCGACTTGGCCTGGGTGCGAATCGTGTCGATGCCGCCGTCCCAGGCCTGCTGTTGCACTGGTATCGCTGTGGCGGCCACGAAGTGTTTGACGAAGACCTCTCTGGTCGGCTCCTGGGCAGCACCCGGAGTCACGATTTCAAGGTCCCGCGCGAAGGCCAGGTCGCATGTCAGGGCGAACATCGCTGCGGCGGCCACAAGCGAGCGGGCATGCATTTCTGTCGGGGCTCCGGGTTCCTGCCGAGAGGCGGGTAACTACAATCCGCGAAATCCGCGAGAAACGAAAGGCGTGATCGCGGGCCTGAGTGCCAGCGCCCCGCCTTGCGCTGGCGCCAACTCTGATGGCGGGCTAGATGCGGGCGCCATTCCGGAGGAGTTGGATGCCAGACGAGACCGTAATAGCCAGGCGCGACGGGCGCATTGGGCGAATCTTGCTGAACCGTCCGCAAGCGCTGAACGCCCTCGACCTGCCGATGATCCGCGCCTGCACCCAAGCGCTTCAGGCCTGGCGGGATGAGCCCGGTGTGCACGCGGTGGTGATCGAGGGCGCCGGCGATCGCGCGTTCTGCGCCGGCGGCGATGTGCGCGCGCTCCGGCAGTACGAGCTGGATGGGGAACACTACAAGGCAGAGACGTTCTTCCGCGAGGAATACGAACTGAACCTGATGGTCGCCACATATCCAAAGCCTTACGTGGCGCTGATCGACGGCATCTGCATGGGCGGTGGCATCGGGCTTTCGGTGCATGCGCCGTACCGGGTTGCGACAGAACACGCCGCGTTCGCCATGCCGGAGACAGCCATCGGCTTCTTTCCGGATATTGGCGCGACGTTCTTCCTGCCACGCCTACCAGGGCAGATCGGCACGTACCTGGGCCTGACCGGCGCCCGGATGCAGGGAGCGGATGCAGTGCATGCCGGCCTGGCTACGCATTTTGTCCGGCGCGAGGACCTCCCTGCACTCTCACGTGCTCTTGCCAAGGATGGTCCCGCTGCACTCGGGGTACGGAACGTGCAGGTTCCGGAGTTTTCCCTCGCAGCGGAGCGAGCCGCGATCGATCGCTGCTTCGGCGCCGACACCGTGCGGCAGATCGTGGACGGTCTCAAAGGCATTGGCGATGACTGGTCCGCGAAGACGCTGGCCGCGCTGCGGGCCGTCTCACCGTCTGCCCTGTGCTGGACGCTGGAGGCGCTGCGGCGAGGCGCCAATATGACTCTGCCGCAATGCCAGATGGCTGAGCTCGCTTTGACGCGGACGACGATGCGGCATCCTGACTTCGCCGAAGGCGTGCGCGCAATGGTGGTGGACAAGGACCGCAAACCACGCTGGCAACCGGCGCGGATCGAGGAAGTCGATCCGGCTGTCATTGCGGCGATGTTCAAGTAGGCTGACGGCGCAATACCCGAGGAACGCGTCCGATGGACGGAAGCGTGGAAACGCGGACATCGTGGGTCGTCGCCATGGTGGCACTGGTGGTGCTCAGCGTGTCGTATGGCGCGCCGCTGACGACAGTGGTCGCGCTGAAGCCCATCGCCGCCGAGTTTGGCGCGGCGCGCTCGGCTCCCGCGCTGGCTGTCGCGCTGACCTTCATTGGCGCCGGATGCGGCGGGATCGCCATGGGCTGGCTGGCCGAGAGAATCGGTGTGCGCTGTGTCGTGTTCTTCGGCGGCACGATGATCGCAACCGGACTGACGATTTCCTCGCTGGGCGGACTCACTCAACTCTACATCAGCAGCTTCCTGTTCGTCGGCTTACTGGGCGCGGCCGGAATGTTCGCGCCGCTGATGACCTATGTCAGCCGTTGGTTCGACCGCCGTCGCGGCACGGCGATCGCCCTGATCTCCGCCGGACAGTATATCGCCGGTGCGCTGTGGCCGCCGCTGTTCCAGTACAGCGTCGATGTCATCGGCTGGCGGCACACGATGCTGGCCTATGCGGTGCTGGTCGCCGCCGTGATCCTGCCGCTCGCGCTGATCTGGCTGCGGCGGCCGCCCGAACTGCCGGCATTCGGCGGCATTCACGCCGGACCGCGTGTTGGAGATCCTGTGCTGGGGCTGCCGCCCAACCTCGTGCTCGCAGCGCTCGCGTTCGCGACCTTCTGTTGCTGCGTCACGATGTCGATGCCCATGGCTCATATGGTCGCGTTCTGTAGCGACATCGGTATTCCGGCGACACGAGGCGCGGCGATGCTTTCAGTGCTGTTGGGCTCCGCGTTCTTCGCCCGCCAGTTCTGGGGATGGCTCGCAGATCGTATCGGAGGACTGCGCACCATCTTGTGGGCATCGGCTGCTCAGGCTACGGCGATGAGCGGCTTCCTGCTTACACAGGACGAGATCGGGCTGTTCACGATCTCGGCGGTGTTTGGCTTTGGATTTGGCGGGCTGATCCCAGGCTACGTGCTGGCCGTGCGAGAGCTGTTCCCTGCTTCCGAGGCAAGCTGGCGCATCCCGACGATGCTGTTCCCTGGATCACTCGGCATGGCCGCGGGCGGCTGGCTGGCAGGAGTGATGTACGACCGCTTTGCCTTCTACGCGCCGGCATTTGCCGTGGGCGTGCTGTTCAATGTGGTGAACCTCGCCGTCATCGGCGCCTTGGTGCTGCGCAGCCGGCCGATGCGCCTGACGCCCGCGCTGACCTGACAGTTCAGCGGCTACCCAGCACAATCAGCAGCACGCCACAGACAACAAGCAGCAGGCCGGCAACATCTCCAGGCTTGAGCGTCTCCTTCAGATAGAAGCGGCTGAACAGAAGAGTGAACACGATCTCGACCTGACCCACAGAGCGGACCAGCGCGATTTCAGCCAAGGCGAAAGCAGTGAACCAACAGGCCGAACCGAGCGCCGACAGCGTTCCCACCAGGGACGAACTCCGCCACGTGGTAAACGCCTTGCGCAACTCGGCAGGCTCTCGCCACAACAAGAAGGCACCCTGCATGACCGTCTGCAATGTGTTCATCACAAGCAGCACCAAAAGCGCGCGCAGGAACAAACTCGGTCCCGCCAGCGCCTTGTTCGCCAGCTTGATGAACACTGCGGTCAGTGCGAACAGGAACCCCGCGCTCAGGCCGCATAGTGCGGCTGGCTGCACTGTCGCGCGTAACAGTTCCAGCGGCCTCAGCCCCCGTCCAGCCAGTGACAGGGTCATCACCCCCGCCAGGCCGACACAGATGCCAATCCAGGCCAACGGTTGCAGTACTTCGCCCAGGACGATCAGCGCCACAACTGCGCTCTGTGCCGTCTCGGTCTTCGAATAAGCGGTGCCGACGGCGAAGTTCCGGTAGCCGAAGGACATGATCAGCAGGTTGGTTGCCAGGATCTGCATCAGGCCGCCGGCGGCGCAATGGAACAGGAAGGCCAGATTGGGCACTGGCACAGGCAGGCCGGTGATCAGGAGTGTGCCGACAAACAGCGCCAGTGCCGTCGGAGCGCCATAGAGGAAGCGTACGAAACCCGCGCCGTTGACCGACAAAAGATGACGCAGCTTCTGCTGCATCGCCGTGCGCCAGCACTGAAACAGCGCAGCGGCGACGGTGACGGGTATCCATACAGGTATCATGCCGAGTTCCAGCGTCCGGTTTCAGCCGGAGCGCCCGGCAACGTCGAGACGGCAGACTATTGAGCTGCCGCCCCCGGTCAACTCAGCGGAATGAATACCGGCAATGTCAGGCCTTCGGTCGCCTGCTCGAACCCGACACGGACCGGAAGACCGACGCGGAGTTCCGCAGGATCAAGGTGGCGAAGCTGCGCGTTCATGCGCACGCCTTCATCGAGATCCACGGTCACCAAGGTGTACGGCAGGTCGGACTTGAAGCCTGGATGGAACGCGTGATGCGTGGTGGTCCAGCTATGCACGCGGCCGCGGCCTGAAGCGTCGATCCATTCAACCCGCAAGGAGTAGCAGCTATCGCAGACCGGCCGAGGATAGTGGCGGACCTTGCCGCAATCAGCGCAGCTCTGCAGGCGCAGCTTGTGCGCGTTCAGTCCGTCCCAGTAGGGCTGCGTGTCAGGCGTAGGCTGCGGCATGAGCTTGGCATAGTCAGACACGTCACGCCCTCCGCATGATCGCAATCGAGCCGTCGCCCATGTCGCCATAGCCGGTGACGAGACCGATCTCTGCGTCCGACACCTGCGCGGCGGCTTCACCGCGCAACTGGCGGGTCAATTCAACGATGTGGTTCATGCCGGCCATGTGCGCCTGCGACAACAAGCCGCCATGCGTGTTCACCGGCAGGCTGCCGCCGAGACCGATCGCACCATCCTGCACGAACCCACCGCCTTCGCCCTTCTTGCAGAAGCCCAGATCCTCAAGCTGGCACAGCACGATGTAGGTGAAGCAGTCATAGACTTCAGCCACATCGATGTCGGCGTGTGTAACCCCCGCCATGGCAAATGCTTTCGGTGCCGCCTTGGCGAGACCGAGCGTGGTGAGATCGGGGCGTTGCGTAATGGCGCTTGGAGAGTCCGGATGTCCCTCTGCGACACCCATGACAATGACTGGCTTCTGGCGCATGTCGACAGCGCGTTCGGCGGTGCTGATCACCACCGCCGCACCGCCATCGCTCTCCAGCGAACAGTCAAGCAAACGC
The DNA here is from genome assembly GCA_964427005.1 of uncultured Acetobacteraceae bacterium. Lineage (GTDB taxonomy): Bacteria > Pseudomonadota > Alphaproteobacteria > Acetobacterales > Acetobacteraceae > JAMXLO01. The sequence goes on along the minus strand of CAYRTL010000023.1, from coordinate 36,044 downwards.
AGCGGATCGGAGATCATGCGCGACGCCTGATGATCTTCGATGGTGATCGGGTTGCGCATTGTGGCATTAGGATTCAGCGATGCATGCCGCCGTATCGCCACGGCGATCTCTGCGAATTGCCGCGACGTGGTGCCGTACAGCTCCATGTGCCGCCGCGCCATGGGCGCGTAGAGTTGCGCAGGTGCTATCGCGCCGGACGGCATCTCGAACTCGCCGATCAAACGGAACTGCGGCATCTGCTGCACGCGCGCACCGATGCGGCCGCCGGAGTAGCCAGTCCGGCCGAGTGACAGCAGCACGTGATTGCAGATGCCTGCGCCGATGGCCGCGACAGCGCATTGGATCGAGGCGACAGCGCTGGCGCCGCCCATAGGCGTTGTGGCGGAAAACCTAAGGTCGCGAATCCCGAAATTGGTGATGAAGTCCTCGGCGACGGCGCCATGACCGTAGGGGATGACACCATCGATGTCGGCGGGCTTCAGGCCGGCGTCCTCGATCGCGCGAAGCGAAGCTTCGAGCTGCAACGACAGGGCGGTTCGGTCCGTACCGCGCATGTACTGCGTTTCGCCAACGCCAGTTACCGCTCCGATCTCACGCAGGGACATGGGAAGTACTTCCTCGCAGATCCACCACAAAGACACCAAGGCACGAAGTATCCGTGCCTCGTGGTGAACCTGCTTCAATCGAAGTCGTTTGCCAACTCGGCTCGGACCGGCTCGGGCAGCACGGCCATATGGCCGTAGTTCGGATGATCCAGCCCCAGTATGACCTGCGCGCCAGGCTGCCGGAACCTCGCGATCTGCGCCGGCGTAAAGTCGAAGTGGACGAATTGCACCGAGGAGGCCTTGCCTTCCGCGGTCGTGCGATCCTGATCAGCTTCGGCTCTTGCACGGATTGTCTCGTCGCCGATCCTGACGAACGCGGTCTCCTCGATGCCGCCGAGTGTGCCGAGAATGCGATGCCGCCGTTCCGGGTCGTCTATCTCGATCATGAATGTGGCGACGAGTTCCGCACCCTTGGGGATCAGTGGATTGTAGGCCTCCAGCTCGCCCGGCACCTGCTCGGCACCGCCCTTCTCGATGTGCACCATCTCGTGCACCTGCAGCCACATTGTGTCGTAGCTTTCAAAGTAGAACGTTACGTAGGGGCCCACTTCGACACGCCGGTTCCGTTTGAGCGCGGCAATCTTGCGGCGCAACTCGATACGCTGCCGAGAGTACTCGGCCGGCGGCATGATGTCGGCGACGACGAGTTCGTGCCGATTGGCCATTTGGTCCTCCTGGCTCAGGCGATGCCGTAGGAACGCGCAAGAAGCTGGATCGGATGCGTGACCAGCGCGGGCTTGGGTGCATCACCACCAAGACGGTCCATACCCTGCGCGATGTGCACTCCGGCCAGTGGGCATTCGGACGTCACAAATGCCTTACCGCTGTCGCGTGCCTGACGAGCCACTGGGCGGCCGACCTTCAGCGCGGTCTCGAAGTGCTCCTTCTTCACGCCCCACGAACCGCCGTGTCCGGAACAGCGCTCGATCACCTGAACATCTGGATCAGGGATCAGCCGCAGCATTTCCGCGGCTTTCTGGCCGACATTCTGAGCGCGAGCATGGCAGGCCATGTGCAGCGTGACGCCGCCGTCCAGCGGCTGCAGCCCCTCTGCCAGGCCTTCCTTGCGCGCGATGTCCACGACGTATTCGCTGATATCGTAGGTCGCTTTCGACAGTGCGAGCACGTCCGGATCATCTGGCAGGATCAACGGCCATTCGAATTTCAGCATCAACGCGCAAGATGGTACGAGGGCGATGATCTCATAGCCCTTGGTAATCCATTCGCGCATGGCGCCGGCGACCAGCCGCGCGTTCTCCGCAACCTTGCCGATCTCGCCCTGCTCCAGCATCGGCATGCCGCAGCAATGCGGATATACCACAGTGGTCTCGACGCCGTTCTTCGCCAGCACAGCCTGCGTGGCGGTGCCGACATCCGGCGTGTTGTAATTGACGAAACAGGTTGCGTAGAGCACCGCCTTTCGGCCATACGCTGGCGCCATGGTGTTGACCGGCGGTGGTGAGGACTTCGCTCGAGCCTCGAATGTCCTGCCGTGGTACTTTGGCAGTTCCGCCTCGCGGTGAACGCCGGCAACCTTCTCCAGGATCGGCCGCGTCAGCTTGTTGGAGGTGTCGCTCACCCAGTTCGCCAGCGGCGCGACAAAGCGCGCCAGCTTGCCGTTGCGGTCCGTCTGCTCGAGTTGCCGTTCACCGTATGGCGCCTTCCCCTGCCGCGATTCCATCGCGCGGTAGCGCAACATCAGATGTGGGAAGTCGATATTGAACTCGTGCGGCGGCACGTAAGGACACTTCGTCATGAAGCACATGTCGCAGAGCGTGCACGCATCCACGACGGTCTTCAGGTCGTTGCTGTCAACCGCATCCAGCTCGCCTGTCTTTGACTCGTCGATGAGGTCGAAGAGCCGCGGGAAGGAGTCGCAAAGGTTGAAACAGCGCCGGCAGGTATGACAGACGTCGAATACCCGCCGCATTTCCGCATCGATCTCGGCGGGGTCGTAGAAACTGTCTTCCTGCCAGGCAAGCGCGTGGCGCGTTGGCGCCTCCAGGCTGCCTTCTCTCATTGCGTAGCACCCTCACCCCTCCCCCTCTCCCGCGCTGCGGGAGAGAGGTATCGGGCGACAATTACTTGATTTCGTCGAAAGCGCGTTGGAACCGGCCGGCATGCGACCTCTCGGCCTTCGCCAGGGTCTCGAACCAATCGGCGATCTCCTCGAAGCCTTCCTCACGCGCTGTGCGCGCCATGCCCGGGTACATGTCGGTGTACTCGTGCGTCTCGCCAGCAACCGCTGCAAGCAGATTGTCAGAGGTCTTGCCGATCGGCTTGCCTGTCGCCGGATCGCCCACGGCCTCGAGGTATTCAAGATGCCCGTGCGCATGACCGGTTTCGCCTTCGGCCGTCGAGCGAAACACCGCAGCCACGTCATTGTAGCCTTCCACGTCCGCCTTCTGGGCGAAGTAGAGGTAACGCCGGTTGGCCTGCGATTCACCAGCGAATGCGGCCTTCAGATTCTCTTCGGTCTTGCTACCCTTGAGCGCCGCCATGGCGGTTCCCTTTCGTTCCCATTGGACAATCAGTGGCGGCACGCGAGTCCTCCGCGCGCCGCTAGGCGACGTTTAGACCAGCATTTCCGTTAATTGAAGTTCACTCCATTATGAATTTTTTCGATGATGGCCTGAGGCCAACCGCATGCGGAAAGCGCCGCATGCATATGGCCAGGGGGAGGAGCGGTGGCACTGACCGGCGGGGCGAGATCCAACGCGAGGGAGCGCGCCAACAGGTGCAAAGGACCTGTGCCCTCGCCATACACCGGATCACCCAGAACGGGATGGCCAAGCAACGCACAATGCACGCGCACCTGATGTGTTCGCCCGCTGCGAGGCGCGAGTTCCAGCCACGCGATATTCTCCGCGGATCCCAGCAGTTTCCAATCGGTCACCGCCGGCTTGCCAGCTTGATCGGCGATCATGCGCCAGCCGCCGCGTCCGGTCTGTCGCCGCAGCGGCGTATCAATCGTCCCAGCGGGCGTGGAGGGAACCCCGCGCACAACGGCCCAGTAGATTTTGTGGGCCCGACCGGCAGCGAACTCGGCTTGCGCGGCGTGCAGCGACGACCTGCGCAGCGCGATCAGGAGACAGCCAGATGTGTCGGCATCCAGCCGATGCACCAGCCAGGGCCCGTCCTTGCGGCGCGACAAAGCCGGGAACCAATCCTCGACACTGGGTCCGCCACGAGGTCCAGGATGCACCGGCAGGCCTGCAGGTTTGTTCAGCATCACAAAGCGATCATCCTGGAACAGGATCGGCGGCATCGGCAGTGACTGCCGGAATTTGTGCGGTATGGCAAAGCCGTGGCAGGCTGGATGCCGATGCGTATCCATATCCAGAACCCAGTCGACGATCCGCTTTTTCTCTTCTCGCGCATGATGTGGGATGCGGCGGCAGCACGCGCCGGAGAAGTGGCAACAGGCCATGAGGTGACTATTGGCGATAGCGACGCGGATTTCGCCGCGGGCATCGCCGATGCGGAGGCACTGATCACCGAAATCGGGGTGGTGTCGGCCCAGTTCCCCTGCCAGGCTCCCCGTCTCAAGCTCTTGTTCATTACCAACGCGGGGCTGGACAGGCTGGCACCATTCGATTGGCTCCCTCCGGGAGTCACTCTGCTGAACAACGCAGGCGTGCATGCCGCCAAGGCTGGCGAGTTCGCGATCATGTCGATTTTGATGCTCGCCAACCGCGTGCCGGAAATGGTGACCCATCAGCGTGCCGGGCGATGGCAGAAGCTGTGGGGCAACGTGCTCGAAGGACGCCGTGTCACCATCGTCGGGCTCGGTTCACTTGGCGGGGCGGCGGCGTTGCAGGCCGCGCGCTTCGGCATGCGTGTCACCGGCGTGCGTGCGACCGCTGCGCCGCATCCGAACTGCGCCGAGGTGGTCACCACGGCTGCACTCGATCGCGTACTGCCAAGAACCGAGTTCCTGGTGCTGGCCTGCCCGCTTACCTCTGCTACGCGCGGACTGATCACGCGCGAACGGCTGAACCTGCTGCCGCACGGCGCGGGTGTAGTGAACATCGGTCGCGGCGCGCTGATCGATCAGGATGCCTTGTGCGACCTGCTTGACGCCGGGCAGCTCTCCGGCGCGGTGCTCGATGTATTCACACCGGAACCAATCCCCGAGAGTCACCGGCTTTGGAATACGCGGAATCTGATCATCAGCCCGCATACCGCCGCGGACGATCCGAACACGTATAACCCGCGCAGCCTCGATCTCTTCTTTGATAATCTGCGCGCCTGGCGCGAAGGCAGGGAACCGCCGAATCTGTTCGATCCGGCCCGCGGCTATTAAACGGTCACTGCATGCGCCTCTGCCAGAAAATCGTCATCAGAATCGAGTGAACCTCGGCACACAGGGAGACCAGCGACCATGGAATTCGGCATGTTCCACGAGTTTCAACGAGTGCCGGGGCAGACTGAAGAAGACGCGTTCACCGAGTCGTTCGAGCAGGTGGACGCAGCGGAGCGTTACGGCCTGGACGTCATGTGGCTGGCGGAATTGCATACGGCACCGGAACGCTCGGTTCTCGCCGCGCCGCTGACTATCGCGACTGCCATCGCAGCGCGGACCAAGCGGATGAGGATCGGGACGGCGGTGCAGGTGCTGCCGCTCTGCCATCCGCTGCAGCTGGCGGAGGAAGCGGCGACGGTCGATCACATCAGCCATGGACGGCTGATCTTTGGTGTCGGGCGCAGCGGATTTCCGCGCGTCTATCAGGCGTACGGTGTGTCTTACGCCGAAAGCCGCGAACGGTTCGCCGAAGTGCTGGAGATCCTGAAGCGCGCATGGACGCAGGAGCGTTTCAGTTTCGACGGGAAGTACTATCACTTCCACGACGTGTGCATGGTGCCGAAGCCGTACCAGAAGCCCTATCCGGAAATCCGTGTAGCAGCGACGAGCCCGGACACCTATCCGGCCAATGGCGCCGGGGGCAATCCGATCTTCTGCGCGACGCGTCTCGGCGATCTGTCAGAACTCGGGCCGAACCTTGCGGCCTATCGCGAAGCGTGGACAGCGGCAGGGCACAAGGGCAATGGCCAGGTGTTCCTGCGTGTGCCGGTCTATGTGGCGCCGACTGCGGAGCGCGCCCGGTCGGAGCCAGAGGAAAGCGTGATGCACTTCTACCGCTATCTCGGCCAGCGGATTGAGGAATCCGCCAGCCTGGAAGGTGCCCGGGCTATCGAAAATCGCGCCGAGCGTGGCCAGCGGCTCCAATCGATCACCTACGACGAGGTGCTGCGCAGCAAGATCATCGTGGGCACACCGCAGCAGGTCGTTGATCGGCTTGCGGCGCTACGCGAGGAGTTGGGCTTAAGCGGCATCCTGGCTGAGATGAACTGCGGCAACCGGATTCCGCACCAACAGGTGCTGACGTCGCTTCAGCTTCTCTG
>CAYRTL010000023.1:0-29933 GCA_964427005.1 uncultured Acetobacteraceae bacterium | reverse complement strand
ACACGCGCATCGGCATCAGCACGTAAAGCGCACTGGCATCAGCCGCATCGCGCACCACAGTCGGCGCCGAACCGTCCGAGAAGCGGAACTCCACGTCGCCCTCGATCTGGTCGGTAATGTCGTTGAGATACCGGGCCTGGAAGCCGATCTCCAACGGACCCGCTTCGTAGCTGACGTGATCGGAGTCCAGCTCTTCGGTCGCAGTCCCCTGTTCGGGGCTTGCCGCTGAAAGCACCAGCAGATCGCGCGCCAGCGACAGCTTCACCGGCCGCGACCGCTCCGCCGAGATCGCCGCCACACGTCCGACCGCGTCGGCAAAGTCCTTCTTGCCCACCCGCAGCACCTTGTCGTTCCCGCGTGGAATCACCCGCTCGTATTCCGGGAACGTGCCGTCGATCAGCTTGCTGGTCAGCAACACCGCGTCCGCATGGAACTGGATGCGCGTGTCGGACAGCGCCACCTCAACATTCCCGGTCACCTCATCCAGCAACTTGCGCAGCTCATTCACCGTCTTCCGGGGAATGATCACACCGGGCATTGAGCCGGCGCCTTCCGGTAGCGGCTCCTCCACCCGCGCCAGCCGATGGCCATCGGTGGCCACGGCGCGCAGCACGCGGGTGCCCTCGCTTTCGGCCGCATGCAGGTAGATGCCGTTGAGATAGTAGCGAGTCTCTTCCGTGCTGATCGCGAACCGCGTGCGGTCGATCAGCCCACGCAGCACCTGCGCCGAAAGATTGAACCGATGCGGCAGTGCGCCCGCCGTCATGGAGGGAAAATCCTCTGTCGGCAGCACGACAAGGCTGGTCGAATAGCGACCGGAACGAAGCGCAAGCTGCGCATCGCCGCCTGGGTGGTCGAGCTCCACCTCGGCGCCCTCCGGCAGCTTGCGAACGATCTCATACAGCGTCGCAGCCGGTGCGGTGCACGATCCATTGCGGGTCGTGCTCGCTGGCACGTCCTCAACAATGGCGATTTCCATATCGGTGGCGGTGAGCGTCAGCTTGCCGTCGCGCACGGCGAGCATGACGTTGGCCAGGATTGGAATGGTGTTGCGTCGCTCTACCACGCTCTGGACGTGGGCCAGGGCCTTCAGCAGGGTGGCCCGGTCGGCCTTCAGCTTCATGGCATCAATCCTCAATCGGCCGGGTTGCAGTGGTGCCCAGGCGAATCCACGCGGGCACTGTAGCAATGGCGCGGCACGGCGGGAAAGGCCGGTTCAATACCCATTCGCGGCCGGGGGATGGGAAAAACTCAGGATTCGAGCATTCGGCGCAGCAGCTCAACATCCTCCGCGAAACTCGCATCGCGGGTCATCAGCTCACCGACCCGGGCAACGGCGTGCATGACGGTAGTGTGGTCCCGATTGCCGAAACGGCGTCCGATCTCCGGGAGACTGCGTTGCGTGAGTTGCTTGGCCAGATACATGGCCACCTGACGAGGTCGAGCGACCGCTCGCGCCCGGCGGGCCGATGACATGTCAGTCAAACGGATGGAGAAGTGCTCGGCCACCTTACGCTGGATTTCCTCGATCGTGACGCGCCGATCATGGGCCTTCAGCACATCGTGCAGCACTTCCTGGGTCGTCTCCAGCGTGACCGGACGTCCGAACAGGTTGGCGTGCGCCACCAGCCGATTCAGCGCGCCTTCCAGCTCGCGCACGTTGGTGGTGATCTTGTGCGCGAGGAAATCCATCACCTTCGCCGGAACCACGACGCCGGCGCGCGCGGCTTTGGCCTCGAGGATCGAGATGCGCAACTCGAACGTTGTGGCATGCAGGTCGGCCACCATCCCGTAACCGAGCCTGGTGCGCAGCCTGTCATCGAGGCCGGACAGATCGGAAGGCGACTTATCGGCCGACACCACGATTTGCTTGCCGACATCCACCAGTGCGTTGAAGGTGTGGAAGAACTCCTCCTGGGTGTTCTCCTTGCCGATAAGGAACTGCAAATCGTCGATCATCAGGACATCGACGCTGCGTAGCTGCTCCTTGAACTGCATGGTGGACTGGCTGCGGATCGCCGCGATGAAACGGTACATGAACTTCTCGGCCGACATGTAGGTCACCGAGACCGGACGTCCCACACAAGTGTTGTTGCGCCCTACCAGTTCCCAGGCGATCGCATGCATCAGATGCGTTTTGCCAAGCCCGACACCACCGTACAGGAACAACGGATTGAAGCCGGGGCTTGACGGTTGTTCCGCCACCCTGCGCGCGCACGCGTACGCGAATTCGTTGGGTTTGCCGACAACAAAAGCCTCGAACGTGAAACGCGGATCAATCGTCAATTCTGAGCGCTGATCCATCCGTTCCTCGATCCGGTTGGCGACGGCTTGTTCTGAGCCAGCGGCGAGACTTTCTGTCAATCCTGCCATTGCCGCCGAAGCGCCACCCACGCGTATGTCAACGCGACGGATTGCTGAGTTCTCCGCAGTCCACAATGAATTCAGTCTGGCGCCGTATCGACTACGCACCCAGTCGCAAAGAAAGCGGGTTGGCAGCAGCACGGTGACCTCGTCGCCATCGACGCCCGCGAGCGTCATCTGGCGAAGCCAGTTGCGATACTCCAAATCTCCCACTTCGTTCTGGAGAAGGCCGCGAATGCGGGCCCATTGGGCTGACAACCGAGATGTGTCCACGATGCGGTGTTCTAACGTCGCGGACAAATCGCTTCCCATGCAGCCGCTCCCCACGAACCCCAGCCCCAGAGCGACGGTCTTTGCGCCGCCGCACGAATAAGATACGTACCGCCTGTTGGTAGCGGCCGAACGAGATAACGAGAGATTAGGACAGCCACCGTTGGATGACCTTGCAGTAATGATTATGTCAGACCGGATAGAACTGGCAATCGGAATCTGGAGAACGCAACGTGACTAAAGTAAAAAGCAACAACGTTGCCGCTGTGGATAATGATGTGGATGGCCCGTCTGTTTCTACATCCTGTGGTTGTTGCTGCACGACGGCAGATTCACATCCCACACCAGTCATCCGCGATGCGACAGCAGATTTACCGGTATAGCGCAGACTTCCTCAGCCTGCTGATAATGCCTTGATACGCGCAGAAAGTCTCGAAAGTTTGCGCGCCACTGTGTTGGCGTGAGTCACGCCCTTGCCAGCGGCACGCTGCATTTCGGGTTGTGCGGCTCGCAGTGCCTCATTTGCGGCGGCTTTATCGCCATTAGCGACAGCTGCCTCAACTTTCTTGACGAACGTGCGCATGCGCGATTTTCGCGCCTGGTTCCGTTCGGTGCGACGTTCGGTCTGCCGGATGCGCTTGCGCGCTGAAGCGGTATTAGCCATGGATGTTATCGTTCACTCAATGTCGGATGCCCGGCGGTCGCAGCAGGCTGCCGTCGGTGAGCGCGTCTTCTATGCAGGGCCCGTCCTGGTGTCAAGAAAAGCCCGCCGGTCACGCGATCAGCCCCGGTTCGGTGCGCTCGTCTAATGGCCAAATCGGCCGCTGGACCTTGGAATATGGGATTTTCCGATAATCACGGCTCAGCGGACCGTCGGAATCCGCATAGATCACTTTCTGCGCTATCGGCCCAAATGCCGCCATGAAGTGATTGGTGGACTTGACCACCACCAGCTTTCGCTCTGTGGGCTCGATGCCCAGGTTACGAAATAGTTCCAGACCAAGCGCCTGGGTCCGGTTGGAGATCAGCACCACCTCGATATCGCCAACCTTGATAGCGGCACAATCGCCGAGAGGCACCTGTGTCGGACCAAAGCTCTGCCAGCAATCGCGCTGCAAGCCGATCACGGTCACCATTGCATCCACCGGTTGTCCTGACGTGGGTCCAATTTTACCCCCAAGTCGCAGGGGAAAACTCGCGTCAAGTCCTGCATCAAAGCAAAGCCGAACGGCGATTGGATCCCAGATTGGCCCAAGCGCAGCACTCTCCACCTTTCGTTCGATGAGGCGTCTCAGGATGGTGGTGTTGTCACTCGGTGCCCCACCGCCGGCATTATCGGCGGGGTCCGCCATGACAACCGGACTGCCGTTGAATGCGAGCGCGGCCGTAATTCCGTCGTCAACCGCCTGATATTCCGGCGCGGTACGGCCGCGCATCGTCACAAATTCCTCGCCAATCTCGCTCGCCAGCCGGTCAGCTTTCTCCTTGTCGTTGTCCGTGATCACCAGAATCCGTCCGCTCAGCTCCGCGACATCGGCGTAGGGAAAGCAGTGGCCGATTGAGATCGAGAGCACGCCATCCTTCCCTTCCATTGCCGCCGTCTTGTCCACGAATGCGCGCATGAGTGGGAGAGTGGTGGGATAGCTGCCAATCTGACGGCAGTCGTAGAGTGCGGTGACCGGTTTGATCTCCTTGCGGATCGTTCGCAGCACAAGTGTCAGCAGGTCCTCCGCGCGTTCCGCCACGTCGGTGTGGGGAAACTCCTTGTAGAGAATGGTGATGTCGGCCAGCCGCACGCGCTTGAGCGTCAGGTGGCAGTGCGGATCAAGCTCCACGCCGATCACGCATTGCGGTCCGACGATGGCGCGGGCGCGTTCCAGCAGGTCACCCTCAACGTCGTCGTAACCGTGCGCGACCATGGCGCCGTGCAGTCCGAACAGCACGCCGTCGAGGGGCAATGCAGCCTTGAGCTGGGTCAGGATCTCGTCTCGCATGAATTCGTAGTCGGCGCGGTTCGTTGTGCCCGCGGGGCTGGCCGCAAAGCAGCTTCCCTCGATCAGAGTGAAACCCTCCGCCGACGCACGGCGGCGTGCCACGAACAACGGCGCGGTGCACATCCGCGGTGCGTCGGTGGGATGCTCGCCCGGACGAAGAAACACTCCTTCCTTGTAAGCTTCCAAACTCGTCGGCAACGGCGAGAATGTATTGGTCTCAGTGGCGATGGTGGCGCTGAACAACCGCATGCTTGGGTTCCCTGGTTGATGCAGGTAGTGTTCGATCCTAACCCGGTTATATAAAGGGGAACACGGCCATGGCTGACAAAATCAGCGACGCATACATCGTTGACGCCATCCGCACGCCAACCGGCCGTCGGCGCGGAGGGCTCGCGCATGTGCATCCGGCGGATCTCGGCGCCTTCATCCTGGGCAAAATTGTGGATCGCAACGGCATTCCCGGTGATGAGTACGACGATGTCGTGTTTGGTGCGATCGATACAGTGGGCCCGCTCGCAGGCAATATCGCGCGGACGTGCTGGCTTGCGGCCGGCCTGCCTATGACCGTGCCAGGAGTGACCATTGATCGGCAGTGTGGATCATCCCAGCAGGCGGTGCATTTCGCAGCGCAGGCAGTGATGAGCGGCACGCAGGACGTGGTGATTGCCGGCGGTGTTCAGACGATGAGTCAGATACCGATCACCTACTCCTTCACGGCGGGCGAGCCTCTCGGCTTCAAGGACCCGTTCACCGGTAGCCAGGGTTGGGTGGCGCGTTTCGGCGGGCAGCCGGTCTCGCAGTTCAAGGGTGCTTCGATGATCGCGGAGAAATGGGGCTTTTCCCGCGAGGCAATGGAGGCGTTCGCATTGGAAAGTCATAATCGTGCCCTTCGCGCTCAGGCCGAGGGACGGTTCGATCGTGAGATCATGCCCTTGGAAGGCGTGGAGCGCGATGAGACACCGCGCGCCACCACACTGGAGAAGATGGCAGCTCTGGAGCCGTTGCCCGGCTTTCCGTTGCTGACTGCAGGAATTTCCAGTCAGACATGCGATGCTGCGGCGGCGGTGCTGATTGTGTCCGAACGGGCGCTGAAGCGCTACAGTCTGAGGCCGCGCGCCCGCATCCGGCATATGAGCGTGATGGGCGACGATCCGATCTGGATGCTCACCGCGCCCATTCCTGCCAGCAAGCGCGCCATCGAGCGTAGCGGCATGGGCTGGGAGGACATCGATATCGTCGAATGCAATGAGGCGTTCGCCTCGGTGCCGATGGCATGGCTGGCCGAAATCGATTTCCCGCATGAGCGCTTCAATCCGAACGGCGGCGGTATCTCCCTGGGTCACCCGATCGGCGCGACAGGCGCACGCATCATGACCACCCTGCTGCACGAGCTGGAGCGCACGGACGGCCGCTACGGACTGCAGACGATGTGCGAAGGCGGCGGGGTCGCCAACGTCACGATTATTGAACGGCTGAACTGACATCCTGTAGGCTGTCGCAAGGCAACGGGAGGGGACGGACGCTTCTTTAGAAGGACGCTCCGCAATGCCGCGCCGTCGCACCTTGTGTTTCGCTGCTGCGTTCGCGTTCGCGACAGCCGCCTATTCGCGCGCGGACCCAGCGCCGTTGCCTTCCTACAATGCGGATATTTCGCAGACCTCTGTCTCCGGCATCTCATCCGGTGCCTTCATGGCCGTGCAATTCGCCACCGCCTGGTCGTCGATTACTGTGGGGATCGGCGCCATTGCTGGTGGACCGTTTGGCTGCTCCCAAGGTTCGGCTTCGGCTGCGCTGAGCACCTGCATGGGCGGCCAACCTGCACCAGACCTGACGGAACTGATCAGACAAGCCGACGCATGGAGCAAGAGCGGTGCGATCGACGATACCGTCAACATCGCCGGACAGCGGATTTACCTGTTCAATGGCTATAATGACGCCGTCGTTGCGCGCTCTGTCACCGATGCGCTGCAGGCATTCTACGTACACTACCTGGGCCAGCACGGACTCGCCAGGCTGTTCTACCAGACTTCAATCGGAGCCGGGCATTCGCAGGTGACGATGGACTTTGGCGGCAGTTGCTCCACCAACGGCGGCGAGTTCATCAATCGATGTGGCTATGATCAGGCGGGCATCATTCTGCAGCACATCTACGGTGCGCTCGCCGCGCGCAATGAAGGAACCCTGGGCGGCCACGTTATCACGTTTGCACAAGGAGACTTCACCGGTACGCGCAAGCCGATTGAGGACAGCCTTGATGACATTGGCTTCGCCTACATTCCCGCCGCCTGCGAGGCCCGCGAACCATGCCGAGTGCACCTTGCCCTGCACGGTTGTCTGCAATCCTACGCCAACATTGGCGATGACTTCGTTCGGCATGCCGGCTACAACGAATGGGCCGACAACAACCACATCATCATTCTCTACCCGCAGATCAAGGCCGTGGGGCTGACGACCCTGGGCATCACCAATCCACAGGCATGCTGGGATTGGTGGGGCTACCTTGATGCCAACCCGATGCAGTCCCCGACTTATCTGCTGAAGTCCGGACACCAGACCAGCGCGATCAAGGGGATGATCGACCGGATCACCAGCGGGCGCGCAGCATCGGCGCCACCCGCCGGCTCGGGTCCGACTGCTCCGTCCAATCTGCGCGCCATAGATGCAACCGACAGCGCTGTTGATCTGGCATGGTCGTCCGCACCGGGTGCAGTCAGCTACGACGTGTTCCGTGCCGGACCCGATGAGCAGACATTCCGCCATATCGGCAGCATTCCAGGCCTGAGTTACAGTGATCGCGCGCTCAGGCCGCTCACGAGTTACCGCTACAAAGTTTGCGTGAGCCAGAGCGACTGCTCGCCTGTCATCTCGCGCGACACCAGGCGGAAAGTGCCGCCATGCGACGAGCCCGGCACTTGTGCCGTGCGCTGAGCAAGGATCTGTACTAGGCGTCGCGTAGCCGCGCACCGATTATGGCCGCCTCTTCAATGGTGAGCGACACCGGTGAGAATAACAGTACTCCTTCGTTCCGACGGCCAACACCGCACATGATCCGAGGTTCGCTTGCAGCAAGCTTGGCTGCCAGCGCGTCCGGAGTGGGCGTGGTCACCTCCAGAATTGGGATGGCACCGTCAATGATGCGTGTCGGCAAAGCCGGTCCGGCGGCCGCGACGATTGCGTCCAGGGTGCAGCGCCACTCCTCATATGGCTCACGCTCACCACTGGCAGCAAATCGCTCCAGCGCGACCAGCAGACCGATGATTTCCTCCTTGCCGACTTTGCAGGATCGCCCGATCCCGTGATGCGGCAGCCCGCGCAATTGGCGGAGCGCGGCGAATTCCTCCGGCGCACGCCAAAGATCGGGAAATACGTCGAGGTCCAACATCTGCATCAGAGCCGAGCAGATCAGGTCTCCGCGGCCACAGAGGATGCCGGACGCCTGCGGGCCACCGATCGCCTTCCCGCCGCTGAACGCGACGAGGTCAGCGCCCTGATCCAGGAAGCGCCAAAGATTTTCTGCGGGCGGCAACTGGGCCGCAGCATCAACGAGAAGTGGAAGGCCGGACTCGCGCGCCACAGTCGCCACGTCCGCCAAAGCCGGCAGCGACCGTTCATGCGCAAGATAATAGATGCCCGCGGTGCGAGGCGTGATTGCTGCTGCGATCTCCCACGCGGCGGCATCGCGCACGCCTGGACCGCTGTAGCGATCAGGAATGCCGACTTCGACAATGCGCCCGCCCGAGACGATTAATGCGCGGTCATACATGTTGCGTTGGCTGCGCACGACGATGAACTCGTTGCGGCCATCCGGCACTTCCGGCAGCCGGTTCATTCGAGCGGGATCGAGGCCCGCGAGGCAGGCCGCAGCACCCAGCAGAATACCGGCCGAAGCGCCTGAAGTGACGATGCCGGCCTGAGCGGCGGTTACCCTTGTGATGACGCGAGACGCGGCAGCCTGTAGCTCGACCATGTCGACGCACTCGTGCGAGGCCGCGACCATTGCCGCCGAAACCTCCGGATGCATGCGTCCGCCCGAAAGACGCGTGACAGTCCCGCAGGCATTGATGATGGTGCGAATGCCGAAGCGGGCGTAGATGCTCATGCCGCCATGCGCAGCGGTTGACGCATCAAATCGGCCGCTTTCTCGCCAATCATGATCGTCGCGGCGTTGGTGTTGCCTGAGATCACCGTGGGCATGATCGAGGCATCGACTACGCGCAGGCGCTCAATGCCATAAACGCGCAGTTCAGGATCAACGACGGCCATCGGATCGATGCCCATCTTGCAAGTACTGGTCGGATGGAACACCGTGTTGCCCGTGTTCTTCGCGTGCTCCAGCAACTGCTCGTCCGTCTGAACGGAAGGTCCCGGCTGGTATTCCTCGCTGACAAAGCGCTGCATGGGCGGCGTCGCCAGGATGCGTCGGCCGATCTTGAGACCATCGACGATGGCGCGGCGGTCGGTCTCGGTTGCCAGGTAATTGGGGAACATTGCGGGTGGTTCGGCGGGATTTGCCGATTTCAGCCGAATTTCACCGCGGCTCTCGGGCCGAAGCTGATAGATGGTGAGCGCGAAACCCGACCATGGATGCAGTCCGTCCTGCAGCTTGTCAGAGCTGAATGGCGCCACGGAAATCTTTACGTCAGGCGTCGCGAGGCCTTCCCGGGTTCGCACGAACAGTGCGGCAGGGCCAGCGGCCATAGTCAGCGGGCCTGTTTTGAACAAGTAGTATTGCAGCCCCACCTTCAGCTTCTTCACGCCGCTTTGCATCACGTCGTTCACCGTAATCGGCAGACGGCACTTCAGCTTTATCGGCGCCGAATAGTGATCCTGCAGACTCTGTCCAACTCCCGGCAAATGGTGGACCACAGGGATGCCAAACTGCGCCAGTTGCTCCTGCGGGCCGACGCCAGACAGCAGAAGAAGCTGTGGTGAATTGACGGCACCGCCACACAGAATCACTTCCCGAGCGGCTCGCACGGTGCGAGGCTGCCCATATTCGCGGAATGCTACGCCGACAGCGCGCTTGCCCTCGAACAGCACCTTCTCCGCCAGCGCACCGGTGACGACACGGAGGTTCGGCCGCGAACGTACCGGATGCAGGTAACCCACAGCGGTCGAACAGCGCTTGCCGTTGCGCGTGGTAGTCTGGTGGTAGCCGACACCATCCTGTCTCGCGCCGTTGAAGTCATCGTTTCGTGGATACCCCAACTGGGCCGCACCTTCGATGAAGGCCTCGCAGATCGGATGCCGGTCCGTGACATCAGAAACGCAGAGCGGACCACCTGTGCTGTGGAACTCGCTCGGCCCGCGCGTCTGGTGTTGCGCGCGCTTGAAATAGGGCAGGACGTCGCTCGATGACCAACCGGTGTTGCCGAGTTGGCGCCAGAGATCGAAGTCCTCGTGCTGACCTCGGATATAGACCATGCCGTTGATGGATGAGGAACCGCCGAGGACTTTGCCGCGCGGCCAGAAGATGCTTCTGCCATTGGCGCCTGCATCGGGTTCCGCCTGATAGCACCAGTTGACGGACGGGTCGGCAAAGGTCTTGCCATAACCAAGAGGGATATGAATCCAGCGGTTCCGATCCTCACCTCCGGCTTCAAGCAGCACAACGCGTGTGGCCGGATCCTCAGAAAGCCGAGCCGCCATGACGCAACCGGCAGAGCCGGCGCCGACGATGACGAAATCCGCCTCGATATCCGATTGATCGGCCATTTCTCCCCCTCCATAATCTTGCTGGAACTCTGCGCGATGCGCGCCGTCAGCTCAAGCAGCCAGACCGAAATCGGCACTGCGTACACCTCTCCCACTGCGTGGGCGAGGTGTACAATCAGCCTGAAGCCGCTCTAACCTGCCGCGCGCATCTCCGGTTCGGTGCGGAATGCCGGCATGACTTCCTTGGCGAAGCGGCGCAAGTTCTCACGCGATGTCCCGCCGCCGTTCAGTAGTAGGTACTCGACACCCATGTCGCGCAGCTTCTCGATCTTGCGCGCTATCTCGTCGGGATTGCCATACAAGGCGCTTTCCTCGCTGGCCGCGCGCGTATCAGAAAATGCCATGATGCTGGCGGTGTTGTTGCCGTCCGGTCGCTGCGATATCGCATGTAAGCGCCGCTGCGCCGCGATCCGACGATCCAGCGCTGCCTCCTTCTCCGCACTGTTGCGGGCAACATAGAAGGCGCGCGCGACGCCGACCTGGCTTGGATGAAAGGAAAAGCCGTTTGCCTGCATGGCATCGCGATAGATGCCGAACCGTCTGCCGGTCTCATCAAGTGAAGCAAACTGATCGAGCAGCAGGTTATGGCCTCTCCGCGCCACGCGACGGATCGACTCCGGATGTCCTGCGCCCTGCCAGAACGGCGGATGCGGCTTCTGAATCGTCGGAGGCTCGACGATGATGTCGTCGTACTGCCAGTACCTCCCATGAAAGGAGAACCGCTCGTTGGACGTCCACGCCTTGGTAATGATGTCGATCGATTCCTCGAAGCGAGGCTCCGCCTCGTCCATCGGAATCCGAAAGCCAACGAATTCGTTGTGCCGATAGCCCTTGCCGATGCCGAAATCCAGCCGCCCACCCGACAGCAGATCAACAGTCGCCGCCTGCTCCGCGAGCAGTACTGGATTGTGCCATGGCAACACAATGACGGCAGTGCCAAGACGCAGCGTTCGCGTGCGGGCACCGATCCAGGTCAACAGGTTCAATGTCGCGGACACCTGGCCAAAACCGGTGAAGTGGTGTTCCACGATGAACGCGCTTTGATAACCGAGCGCTTCCGCCTCGATGACGTATTCGATGTAGTCCTTGAAGCCCGCAGCGCTGTCCACATCGGGACCACCACGTTGGGCCTGCGCTGCACCGAACAGCCCGAATTGCATGACCTGCTCCCGCTAACTCTGATTGAATGCTTGCCGCAGCCACTGACACGATTCGGCCATTGCCTCGCCCGCCTTGTCCACCCGGCCGACCCAGAAGAAGAAACCGTGGTTCATGCCATCCCAACGTGAGACAACAACAGGTGTTCCGGCATTACGCAGCTTCTCGGCATAGGACTCGCCCTCGTCGCGCAGGGGATCGTATTCGGCGGTGACCACAAGCGCTGGCGGCAGGTTGGCGAAATCCCGCGCCCGCAGAGGCGAGACATAGGGATCACCAGCCTCCGACGGATCATTGAGGTAATGGTCCCAGAACCAGACCATCGTGTCGCGTGTCAGCCCGTATCCTTCGGCGTTCTCGCGATACGACGGCGTGCCGGGCGTGTGATAATCCGTAACTGGATAGATCAGCAATTGTCCCCGTAGCTTGGGTCCGCCGTGGTCGCGAATGCGCATTGCTGCCGCCGCGGCCATGTTGCCGCCCGCGCTGTCACCCGCCACAGCAAGTCGATTGGCATCGCCTTCCAACTCGGCTGCGTGTTCCACGATCCAGTGCGTTGCGAATACACAGTCGTCCAGGCCGGCAGGATACTTGTGCTCAGGCGCGAGCCGATAGTCGACCGACACCACAACGCATCTCGCGCCCGCACAGAGATTGCGGCACATGCCGTCGTGCGTATCGAGGCTGCAGAGCACGAAGCCACTGCCATGGAAGAAAGCGAGAAGTGGAAACGGACCTTGTCCGATCGGCCGGTAGATGCGCAGCTTCAGTGCGCCGCCCGGTCCGGCAACCGTGCGTTCATGGGCGGATGCGACTTCGGCAGCGGGAGCCATCAGACGAATGCGTCCCTCATACTGCGCCCGCGCTTCGGCGACGGACAGCGTATTGGTTGCAGGAACGCCGGTGCCCATGTCGAGCAAGGCCTGAATTTGCGGATCAACCGGCATGATTGTCATCCAGCTTCGGGCGCCACGGTCATGGTCGCCATGGGGAAATGAGTGATCGGCCCGGTGAACGCCGGGAAACGCGCAAAGGCGGCGCGCATCTCGTGCCGCACCGGGGAATTGAGCGCCGCAGTCAGCGCAGCCGAATTGTCGAACACGACCTTGTTGCGCTGCATGTGCGCGACACGTGGCCAAGGCAGATTGCCGCACCAGTCCATACACGTGTAGATCTCGATCTCCCGGATGCCAGGAAATCGCGCCATGATCGGCGGATGGTCGGCCATGTAGTGGGTCAGCCAACCCGACAGATCCTTGGCCGCGCCTTCATAGGCAACAAGATAGGTGCAGGGCAGCTCACCTGGCGGCGTGCGGAATATCGGGTCCGGCACCGGGAAACGCCGCACGAGCATCGCCTGCTGCGCTACGCTGGCGCCGTTCAGTGATGGGAGCGCGCCGCTGACCAGCGCTTGAATGCGACCATCGGCCGCGGTTGCGGCTTCCAGTGTCGCGATGTCATGAAAGTAGAACTGCAAGCCGAGTAAGGGTGGCGGACCATCGTCCAGGTAAGGGTCGCTCGTGCTCGACGGCGTATAGATGATGGCCTTGTCCACTCCCGGTACCGCAGCCACCATACTCCTGAGCCAGCCAAGCTCCGCACTGCTGAGACGCGCTTCTGGTGATGCTTGCCGGAACATGGCGAACCAGCAGAATGTCATGTACGGAACAGGCCCGCGGCAGCAGCCGGCGCATAGCCGGGTGCGACACGCACATCCACGACTGCGACTGCACCGCCCTCGACAGCCTCGACCGCTGTGCTGAATGTTGACGCCAAATCGGCGCCGTCGATAATCGGCCCAAAGCCACTGGCTCCCTGCGCCTTGGCGAGCTGAGCGAGATCGATTTCCGGGTCGGCGATCCGTTGCCCGATCCAGCGATTCTCCACCGGCCGGTTGCGCATGCGCGCGACACGTTCCTGATGCAGTTCGTCATTGAAGAATGACCGGTTGTTCGCCACCACGATCAGCAATGGGATGTTGTAGTGTACCGCGGTCCAGATTGCGGTCGCTCCCATCAGAAAGTCGCCGTCACCACAGACCGCGACCGGCAGCCTGCCACTGCCGCGCAGCGCCAGTGCGGCACCCACTGAAATGCCGGGTCCGCCGCCGATGCCGGCACCGCCATCGGAACCGACGTAGTCCAGCGGATGGCGGAACGGCCAGAGTGCCGCGTTCCAGGACAAGGAAACGTGCAGCAGCGAGGCCGGCCGAGTGCCGATCGCCTGACGCAGCGCCGAAGTCATCTGCGCAACGGTAATATGGCCCGGCTCCCGCGTCGGTTCCGCCGGTGAGCGGGGCGGTTCGGTGGCTAGCTCAGCAGCCGGCAATTGCCTCAGCAAAGCCGACACGACGATGTCACCGTCCGCTGCGATGAACATATCAGCCGGAGGGAACGCCTGATGGTCCATGCTCCAGCCATTGTGAAGCTGATGATCCAGCGTGACATTGATCACTTTCGCGGCGGGCGTGATCGTGCCGCACGCCGCCTTCAGCGCACCTGCCAGATCCACCCAATCAAGGCTCAGAATCACATCGGCGCCGGCGATCGCCTGCGCTGCCTCCTGCACTGGAAAGGTCGCTGGGGCGCCCGCGTGGAGCGCGTGATCCGTCGGAAACACCGCGGCGCACTTCAAGTCGGTCACCACTTGGGCGCGCAGCGTCTCTGCCAGAGCCACACGATTGGCCCACGCCTGCTCGCTGCGTGAACCGCGGCCCATCAGGATCACCGGACGCTTGGCCTCACGCAGTATGGCGATCGCCTGCGCCACTTGTTCAGCAGAAGGCGTCGACGCTACCAGCGGTAGGAATCGGGCGACATCAATGGCCGGCAGCGGCTCGGGGAGCGGTGCCTCCTGCATGCCGGCATCCAGGTTCACATAGACCGGACCCATCGGCGCAGACTGTGCCAGCCAGCAGGCGCGCAGCAGCGATTCGCGTGCCGCCTCCGCCGATGCCGGCTGATCATCCCATTTCGTATAGGGCCGGATCAGAGCGCCCTGGTCGCGAGCGGTGTGAATCCAGTCGATCCAGGGGCGACGCTTCGGTGCATCCACTGGTCCGGTCGCGCCGAGCACCAGGACCGGCATCCGGTCACACCAGGCGTTGAACATCGCCATCGTCGCGTGCATCAGCCCCACGTTGGAGTGCACGGCAGCCGCCATCGGCTTACCGGTGACCTTCGCATAGCCGTGTGCGATCGCGACGGCGTGCTCCTCGTGGAGGCAAAGCAGCATTTGCGGTCGCGCATTGCCCAGGTGGTTGACCAGGCTGTCGTGAAAACCGCGGTAACTCGCGCCTGGATTGAGTGCGATGTAGGGTATTTCCAGCGCTCGCAACGTCTCGGCCACGACGTCGCTGCCGAACAGCGCATTGCCGGAAGGCAACGGCAAAGGCCGTTCAATCGGCGCGCCCGAGCGATCGGCAAGTTCTCCCTGGATGTCAGCCATGCCCCACTCCCGTCCGCCGTTCGCGGCGCTCCGTTTGCCTAGCCAGTCGCAGGAATTTTATGGGCGGTAGTTAATGTTGCGGTCATCAGGTTGTCCATATAGCCCAGTGTCAGCTCTCCATCGAAGAAGGAATGGGCCATGCCCTTCGATGCATTAGTCGCCCCACTGCGGCAGCAAACCCTTTCCGACGCGCTTGATGCGCACAATCTGACGCCAGTCTCCTGGGAGTATCTGGCGGCGCACAAGACGGCGCAGCAGCGAAAGTTCGGGCCAAGTTTCTGGTATCGGCATCAAGCCATCGTCTCGATCAGCCTCGTCGTCCTAAGCCCTGTTGTCGGTGCCGCCGTTGGCGCAAGCCAGGAGTTCAGCCCGCACTCAAGCGCGATGACTGTCGCGAGCAGCTTCATCTGGATGTGCATGGTTGCTCTCGTGACCGGGACCGGTCTGATTCGGCTTCGCGCGGGATCACACTGGGAAGAGCGGCGTGTGTCTGCCGCGTTCCTGCCCTCGCTGGACGTCCCCGAGCCGATCGCCAAGGTGGCTCGATCCCTGCAGAGTGACGTGCCGGGTTCACGGCTCATCCTCGGCGAATTGAAACGGGAGACCACCGTGCTCGATCCATACCTGCTGATCGAGCTGGGCGATGAATGCGTTTGCCTCGGGATCTGGGAGAACGGGCACGTGATTGCCTGCGCCAAGTAGCGCGTTCGTCCCTACTGACGTGATGGCCGCGTCATGCCCTCGGGTTTGACCCGAGGATTGTCACGGCCATCGTGGATGGCCGCCCCGGGGCGGCCATGACGTCAAACGAGCGAAGTCAGTTCGGTATGCGCACGGGAAGCGACCTGATCCCGTGGATGAAATTCGAATAGACCCGTTGCGGCTCACCCACGACTTCCACGATCGGGTGACGCGGCAGCAGCTCCTCCCACAGGATACGAAGCTGCAGCTCAGCGAGGCGATTGCCCACGCAGCGATGCACGCCGAATCCAAACGAAACGTGCTGCCGAGGGCGCGCGCGATCAATCATGAAGCGATCGGGCTCCTCGATCGCGTCCGGGTCACGATTTCCTGACACGTACCACATGACCACCTTGTCGCCCTTGCGGATCTGCTTGCCGCCGATTTCCGCATCCTGGGTCGCGGTGCGCCGCATGTGAATCACCGGCGTGACGTAGCGGATTATTTCCGAAACCATGCCGGGGATCAGGTCTGGATTTTCGCGCAGCTTGCGGTACTCATCCGGATGCTCATCCAGCGCCAGGAGGCCGCCGCTCATCGAGTTGCGCGTCGTGTCATTGCCGCCGACGATGAGCAGCGCCAGCGTGCCCATCCATTCGTGCAGCGGCATTTCGCGTGTCGACTGGCCATGCGCCAGCATGGACAGCAGATCGAACTTCGGTGGCCCCTTCTGCCGCTCGTTGAACAGATCGGCCATCACCTGGGCCATCACCTTCATCTCGCCGAAGCGTTCCTGCTCGGAATGCACCGGCGCATCGGGCGAATTGACGTTGCAGATCGCCACATCCGACCAATAGGTGAGCTTGCGCCGCTCCTCGAACGGAAAATCAAACAGCGTGGCGAGCATCATCGTGGTCAGCTCAATCGACACGCGATCGACCCAGTCGAACACCTCACCGCGCGGCAGTCCATCCAGCACGCGGCACGTGCGCTCGCGGATCAGTGACTCCATATTTGCCAGATTGCCGGGCGCAACGATAGGGCTCACGACCTTGCGCTGCTCGTCGTGCTTCGGCGGGTCCATGCGGATGAAGCTCGGGCGCTCCATGCCTTTCGGCTGTTCCTCAATCTGGATGCCGCCGAGTTCGGACGCCGAGGAGTAGGTGCCGTGATTCACCTCGACATGCATGATGTCCTTGTACTTCGTGACAGCCCAATACGGGCCATAGCGGCTGTCAGGACAGAAATGCACCGGGTCCTCACGCCGCAGCCGCTCAAAATAGGGGTGCCAGACATCGTCCTGATAGATCTGCGGATCGCTGACATCGATCGCGTCGAGTGGGATCGAATAGGGGTCGGTAGCGGGTTCGGCGTGGACAGGCGCGTTCATGAACGTTACTCCCACATTGGTGCCGACTTAGTGCTGGCCCTCCGGCATGCTAACGAGCAGTCCGTCCAGTTCTTCCGTCATTTTGATCTGACACGAGAGGCGAGAATTCGGCTGCGCTACCGCGGCGAAGCTCAACATGCTGGCTTCCTGCGAACCTGGCTCCGGCGTCCCGACCTTGGGCAGCCAGGCCTCGTCAACATAGACGTGGCAGGTCGCGCAGGCACATTCTCCGCCGCAATCAGCGTCAATGCCGGGAATATTGTTATCAACGGCACCGCGCATGACGGAAGTACCGACGGGCACATCCACCTGATGTTCGGTGCCGTTGTATTCCACGTAGGTGACCTTCGGCATGTGCCTCCCCTGCCCGCTATCGCGCGAGTTCCTGCATGGAGCATGACACGTCTTGCAGCCTCGCCGCCAGGGCCTGCTTTCTTCGGGCGATCATCATCCGGCCGGCCATGAATTCCGCGGGCGCGTTGACCGCCTCGACCGCCTGCACAGTGCCGTCGGACGCCAAGTGAAATATCGCGAAGGACCCGGTCGTGGGATCACCCCGGACGATGCTCTCGACCGCATCGAATGGTAGGCCCGCGATCTGCAGCCTGTCTTCGTACTGATCCGACCAGAACCACGGCACTTCCGGAGGCGGCGGCCGCCGTCCGCATAGATCGGCGGCAGCCTGCTTCGCCTGTTCCAGCGCGTTCGGCACGCTCTCCAACCTGGCATTCCGATTGTACAAAGGCAGTGGACGATAGGTGCAATCGCCAATTGCATGGATATTCGGGTCCGAGCTGCGGGCCGCCAGGTCCACGATAATCCCGTTGGCACACTCGATCCCGGCGTCACGGGCCAGGGCATCATTTGCGGCACCGCCTACGCCCACAAGCACGGCGTCGCATGGCACGAGGCTGCCATCCGAGAGGCGGAGGTTTGAGACGCGGCCGCCCGTGCCATCGAACGCTTCCACGGTTGTGTTCAGCATGATCTGCACGCCGTTCGCCGCGTGACGCCGGTGAAAGTAATCCGACAGCGGCATTGAGGCGACCCGTGGCAGCACTCTTGCCTCGCGTTCGATAACAGTCACGTCCATGCCGAGAAACCGAGCCGACGCGGCTACCTCCAGGCCGATGTAGCCGGCACCGATGATCGCGAGGCGTTTTGCCGTGCGAAGCAGGGCTTTGATGTTGTCTGCGTCAGCCAATGTGCGAAGTTCGACAATGCCGGCCAGGTCACGTCCGGGCAGAGGCAGCGGTCGCGCATGTGAGCCGAGTGCAAGGATCAGGTGGTCGTAAGCGATGCTGCCGCCGTTCTCGAGTTCAACGGTTTTGCCGATGCGATTGATCCCAATCGCGTGAGACCCAAGCCGCAAGGCGACATGGTTGGCGTCATAGAAGGCTGCTGGCCGAAGCAACAGGCTGGCGAGATCGCCCTCGCCTTTCAGCCAAGCTTTTGACAGAGGCGGCCGCTGATACGGCAGCATCGGCTCCGCACTTACCAGCGTGATTGAACCCTGCCAGCCGTATTGGCGCAGCAGCGCGGCGGCCGAACCGCCGGCGTGACCGCCGCCAACGATCAGGATCCGTGCTGACAGCTCATTCATCGCGGTAGGATAGGAGAGCCTTCGCCGATGCGGCAATCGTTGGGGCACGGGCCAGAAACGCAAAGACCCCCGCACGCCTCAGCGTAGCCGGGGGTCACATTGCGAAGGCTATGCTTCGCTCCTGACTCTAAACGTCAGGTCCTGCGTGGACTTTCCCATCCGTCGCCAATGCCACGCCGATCGGCAACTGGGATACTGCCCGGTGGAGTCATGCTTGCTATGCACCCTCCTCTGCCATGGACACCCAAATACTGCGCCTGACGCGTCTCAAAGTCAAGAGTTTGCTCGTGTTGCTGACACGCTCGCGCATGCCAATCCCAGAAAAGCCTCAGTTCTCCGCTGCCAATTCCTGCTCGATCGTCGCAACGTCGCCGGCCAGCGTGGTGCGTCGCACATCACGGACCTCGTCGCGGTCAAATCGACGCGCCCGGTGCATGGTCGTGCGGTTGTCCCACATCACCAGATCGAACGGCCGCCATTCATGCGAATACACAAACTCGCGCTGCGTCGCGTGTTCCGTCAGATCCTGCAGGAAGATCCGCGCTTCAGGCATCGTCCAACCGACAATTGCGCCCGCATGCGATGAAAGAAAAAGGGAGCGGCGTCCCGTGACAGGATGCGTGCGCACGAGGCGCTGCCGAACCGGTTTGAACGAGGCAATCTCCTCCTCGGTCAGGTCGGTAAAGCCGATGGCCTGACGTGAGTAGATCAGCGAATGTTCACAGATCAGGTCTTCCACCTCTGTCTTGGTTCGCGCATCGAGCGCGTCGTAGGCCGCTCGCATGTCAGCGAATTCAGTGTTGGCGCCCCATGACGGCAGCACACGCCCTGAGAGCAGCGAATATTTCGCCGGTATCGGACGAAACGAACTGTCGGAATGCCACAGCCGATCGCCTAGTTTGAAGAACCAGACACGATCTTCGGCAGAGATGATCCGCCCGTTCTTGTCGAGGTTGGAGAAGTCGGCAATGCCTGGTCCCAGACGGCTGTCCGCGCGCTTTCTGATGTGCCCGCCTGTCGGATAGTTCTCCAGTTCGCCAAAGTGACGCGTGAATGCAAGTTGCTGCTCATCCGCGATCTTCTGATCCCGGAACACGAGCACTGCGTAGCGATCCATGCCAGCCTCGATCGCGGCAACTTCCTCCTTCGCCAGCGACTTGCCACAGTCGATGCCGGACACCTCCGCCGCAAAGACCGGATGCAGTTGGCGAAACGATATCGGCATCTTCCCCGACCCTCTGACTGACACGCTGCATTCAAGTCCTTTCCTGCCGCCGCCGTCCAGGGTAATGGGATTGCGGAGGTGCCGACATGTTCATCGCGATGAACCGTTTCCGGGTTTCACCGGGTTCCGAGGCGGACTTCGAGAAAGTGTGGACGACGCGCGACAGTCACCTGTCCGGTGTTCCGGGGTTCGTCGCATTTCACCTGCTGCGAGGACCAAGCCGCGAGGATCACGTGCTGTATTCATCGCACACGATCTGGCGCAGCCGCGCGGATTTCGAGGCATGGACGCGCTCCGACGCATTCCGGCGAGCGCACAGCGATGCCGGAAGCAACCGCAGCCTCTACCTCGGACATCCTGAATTCGAAGGCTTCGACGTGATCCAAACGATTGAGGCGGGGAGGAACTGATGCGGTTCGACGGAAAGGTCTGTCTGGTCACTGGCGCCGGCTCGGGTATCGGACGCGCTACGGCGATCGGTTTCGCGCGGCGTGGCGGCAAGGTCGTCGTATCAGATGTCAACGGCGACAACGCGGAGAATGTCAGCCGTGAAATTGGCGCCGCAGGTGGCATGGCAATTTCTATCGTTGCGGACATGGCCAAGCCGGCAGACATCGACGCGATGATTGCGCGCACGATAGATGCATTTGGACGCCTGGATGTCCTGCACAACAATGCGTTCGGTGTACCCGAAGCCCTGAGGGAAAAGCGCCTGGCACGCGTCGCAGATACCGATCAGGCGGTGTGGGATTACACGATCCAGGTTGGCCTTACCGCCGTCATGCAGGCGACCCGCGCCGCAATACCGATCATGCAGCGTCAGGGCGGCGGCGCCATCGTCAATACGGCGTCGATTTCCGGCTTGTTCGCCGACTATGGCATCACGTCGTACAACGTGATGAAAGCCGGGGTGATCAACCTGACCCGCGGCACCGCGATCGAGTACGCGCGAGACGGCATTCGCTGCAATTGCGTCTGTCCCGGCGCAATCGATACGCCGCTGTTGCAACGCGCCTACGGAATTCCGGGTTTCGTGGAGCAGACATGCGCCGCCATCCCGATGGGCCGCTTCGGCCAACCCGAGGAGATGGCGAACGTCGTGCTGTTCCTGGCCTCCGACCTTGCCTCCTATGTCACCGGCGCGGCTTTCGTCGCCGACGGAGGATTGACGGCGCAGACCGGGATTCCGACGCGCTTCAGGGACTGAGAGCCTGGTTCAGACCGCGGCGCGCTCACGGATAAAGGTGGCACGCGACGCTGTGGTTTGGCGCAATCTCCCGGCGCACCGGCACATGCTCGGCGCAGCGCGGCATCGCGCGCGGGCAACGTGTGTGGAAACGACAACCCGGGGGAGGCGCGAGCGCACTGGGAACCTCCCCGCTGATTGCCAGCCGCTCCTGCGGATCGTCGGGATGCGCTGGCAGCGCGGCGACCAGCAGCGCTTGCGTATAAGGATGCAGCGGATGCGTGCAAAGTTCGACGGCGTCGGCCAGCTCGACCAGTTGGCCAAGATACATCACCGCGATCCGGTGGCTGATATGCGCAACACCAGCGAGGTCGTGGCCGATGAACAGATAACTGACCCCCAGTGTCGCCTGCAGATGTTCGAGTTGGTTCATGATTTGCGCCCGGATCGACACGTCGAGGGCGGACACCGGTTCATCCAGTACGATGAGCCGCGTGTCTGTCACGAGCGCCCGCGCGATCGCGATGCGCTGACGCTGACCGCCGCTGAACTCATGCGGGAACAAGTCGGCGACATCCGGCTGCAATCCGACGAGTTCCAAAACCTCCGCCACCCTCTCGCGGATCTGCCTGCGAGAGAGATTGGTGTGGATCTCGAGCGGCTCGGCGATGATGTCGCGCACGCGCATGCGCGGACTGAGCGAGCTGTACGGATCCTGGAAAACCACCTGGACCGCGCGACGATAGTGCATCAACTCATCCCGCCGCAGTTCCAGGACGTTCTCGCCCTCAAAGCGAATACTGCCCTCGGTCGGCCGTTCCTGGAGCAGGATCAACTTGGCGGTGGTGGTCTTGCCGCAGCCGGACTCGCCGATAAGCCCGAGCGTCTCGCCAGGCATGATGGCGAAATCGACATCTTCGACCGCCTTCACCCATGCGATGCTACGATTCAGAAGCCCGCCGGTGCTGACGGGGAAGTATTTTTTCAGTCCCTGCACCTCAAGTACTGGCGCGGTCATATTCCTCCTTTGCCGCCTTCGCGGTCGCGCACCAGCAACGCGCCACCCAGCCTTCGCCGAAGTTCATCTCAGGCGGTTCCTGCGTCGAGCACTGAGCCATCGCCTCGGGACAGCGCGGATGAAATGCACAACCCGGCGGCAGGCGTGCCAGATTGGGCGGCTGGCCCGGAATCGCGTACAGCGGCTCCTTGCTGCCGAGTTTCGTGATCGAACCAAGCAGCGCGCGCGTATAGGGATGCTTGGCGCCGTTGAACAGGTTCCGCACCGAACCGTGCTCGACGATCTTGCCGGCGTACATCACGGCCATGCGGTCGCACATGCGCGCGACGATGCCCAGGTTATGTGTGACGAAGATGATCGCCACACCGGTGTCACGCTGAATGTCCTTCAGGAGATCGAGGTACTGCGCCTGAATCGTCACATCGAGATTCGTGGTGGGTTCATCGGCGATGATCAGTTTCGGTCCGCCAGCGAGAGCGATGGCGCCAACGATGCGCTGGCGCATACCGCCGCTCATCTGATGAGGATAGTCGCGCATCCGCTGTGCAGGCGAAGGAATACGAACCGCCCCCAGCAATTCCTGCACACGCCGGCGCAGTGTACGTCCGCGCATCGCCTGGTGGTAATAGGCGGGTTCTGCGACCTGGCGATAGATGCTGAACAGCGGGTTCAACGAGGCCATTGGATCCTGCAGGATCATCGCGATCGAGCGGCCCCGGATGCGACGCATCTCGCGCGATGACTTGCCGGTCAGCTCCTGACCCTGGAACTCGATCCGCCCACCGGCGATACGCGCGTTCGGCGGCAGCAGGCCCATGATGGAGAGGCAGGTGGTGGTCTTGCCGCAGCCTGATTCGCCAATCAGTCCCAGCGTTTCACCTTCATTCAACGCGAAGCTGATGCCATCCACCGCCTTGACGACGCGCGCGCCACCGAACGAGGTGAAGTGCGTGCGAAGATCGGAGACTTCAAGTAAAGGATGTCTCATCGTCGGGACCAGTCGTACCTCGTCATGCCCGCCATGACGTTGAAAGACTGCCAGCTCCTAATGGCACACATCACAGATTGCGCTGCTGCGGATCGAGCCGGACACGCAGCCAGTCGCCGAACAGCTGCGTGGCGAGCACAACCAGCATGATCCCGAGACCCGGGAAGATGGTCAGCCACCAGTCGCCGACCATCAGCATCGAACGTCCGTCTGCCAGCATCGAACCCCATGCTGGTTGCGGTGGCGGTACGCCAACACCCAGAAAGCTCAGTGACGCTTCGGCAATGATCACCACGCCGATCGTCAGGCTGGCCAGCACCATCGTGGAATTCATCACGTTCGGCAGGATATGCCGCAGGATCACGCGCGTGCGGCTGGCGCCAGCGATCTCCGCCAGCTTGACGAACTCGCGTTCACGCAGGCTGAGCACTTCGCCGCGGATTACGCGCGCATAGCGCGTCCAATAAACGCACCCAAGGATGATCACGATGTTCCACATGCTCGGGCCGACCATCGTCGCCAGGAAAATCGCGAATACGATCGCCGGCAACGCCAGCCAGGCGTCAGTCACCCGCATGATGACCTGATCGACCCAGCCGCCGATATAGCCGGACAGCATGCCCAGCGTGGTGCCAATGCCGCCAGCCACGATGGTCCCCATAACGCCGACAATCAGGGATACTCGAGCGCCGAAGATCAGCCGACTGAGCACGTCGCGCGCCTGAAAATCGGTGCCGAGGATAGCGCGCATGCCGCCACCGGTTGACCAGACCGGCGGCTCGAAGATCTTCGCGCCGGGTATCGGTTCTGTTGGATCGTACGGTGCGATCATGTTGGCGAACACCGCGATCAGCACGAACGGCACCAGGATCGCCATCGGCAGCAGTGGCAGGTCGCGGCCGATGCGCAGCCGGTTCAGCACACGAAGCGAGGGAAGCGGCGATTGCAGAGTGATTGACATGGCTCGCTACCTCGTCAGCCGGATGCGTGGATCGATGTAGGCGTAGAGGACATCGATCATCAGGTTGATCAGCACGATCATGATGCCGGCCTCCATCACGACACCCTGAACCAGCGGGAAGTCGCGTTGGAAGATGCCCTCGTAAAGCAACCGGCCAATACCCGGCCAGGCGAAGATCACTTCGATGATCACCGCGGCATTCAGCATGATCACCAGGTTGATTCCGGCCAACGTCAGTACCGGGATCAACGCGTTCTTGAACGCGTGCATCGCGATCACCGCGAATGCTGGCAAGCCCTTCAGCCGCGCCAGCTTGATGTACTCGCTGCGCAACACCTCCAGCATCGAGGATCGCGTCAGGCGTAGCAGCGAGGCGGCGAAGTACCAGCCGAGCGCCACCGCCGGCATGATCAGATTGCGCCAGCCCCCCTGCCCACTCGTCGGCAGCCAGCCCAGCCAAACGGAAAACACCAGGATCATCACCAGTCCGAGCCAGAAGCCAGGTACAGAAAGGCCAAGCAGCGCGATGGTCTTGCCAACATGGTCCCACGCGCTGTTGACCTTCACTGCGGAGATGATGCCCGCAGGGATGCCGATCACAAACGAGATCAGCGTCGCGGCAAGGGCCAACTCCAGCGAGTTCGGCAGCCGCTGGAAGTACAGGGTACTCA
This sequence comes from uncultured Acetobacteraceae bacterium, assembly GCA_964427005.1. GTDB lineage: Bacteria > Pseudomonadota > Alphaproteobacteria > Acetobacterales > Acetobacteraceae > JAMXLO01. The sequence goes on along the minus strand of CAYRTL010000023.1, from coordinate 5,262 downwards.
CCGGCATCTCGTAGTTGAACGACTGGCCGAGATCACCGGTGATGATGTTCTTGACGAACGCGGCGTACTGCACTGGCAGCGGCTGATCGAGGCCCCATTCCTTGCGCACCAGCGCGAGGTCTTCCTCCTGAGCACCCGGCTCCGCAAGCAAGGCCACCGGATCGCCTGTGAGCCGGACAACCAGAAAGATTGTCAGACTCAGGATGAACAGCGTGGCAAGCGCGTAGAGCGTTCGCCGGAAGATGAACTGGCCCATCGCCGACCTCCCGCTATGCCAGCCGGATATCCTCCCACGGATAGGCGTAACCAGTGGTTATCGTCGGAAACACGTCCTGCCATTTGCTGGCCGCGACGCGTGGTCCGATCGCGTTGACGAACGCGTGACGGAACACCGGAACGACGAAGTACTCCTCCAGCATAGTACGTTGGATCTGCTCTGCCAATTGCTTGCGCTCGTTTCGATCGTAGGAAGCCAGGTACTTGGCGAACTGATCATCCAGTTCCTTGACGCAGAAGAAATCCTTGGCGTCAAAGCCACCGCACCTGAAGTGCGTATCGTACCAGTTTGACCAGGTGCCACCAATGCGCGTCGCCGCGAAGATGATTTGAACGCCTGGCCATTCCCGGAGACCGCCTTGCAATCGCTTCAGAAACACACCGCGCTCCATCACCTGCAACTTCGATCGGATGCCGATCGCCTGCAACTGCGATACGATGCGTTCGCCTCGCGAATAGTAGTTGGGTGCGGGCGTCACCCAATCGACGTTGAAACCGTTGGGATACCCGGCCTCCGCCATCAACTGCTTCGCCTTGGCGATGTCGTGCGGCCATTTCGGCCATTCCATGCCATACTCGACGTCGTTGTTGATCCAGTTGCCGTCGACCACGCCCATGCCACCGCACTCGGCGTCGTTGATCGCCTCGCGATCAACAGCCAGGCTGATCGCCTGCCGCACACGTTTGTCGTGGAACGGGCTGGATGGATTCTGAAAACCGGGGAACTCGAGCCACCAGTTGCCGGACACCACCGGCGCCAGGCGCAGCTTCGGATTGTTCTTCACCCGGTCGATCAGTTCGCCCGGAACGAAGTACATGATATCGGCCTCGCCGCGCTCCAGCATGGCCACGCGCGTCGCCGCCTCCGGCACGCTGACCATTGTCAGCTGCTTGATGTGCACCGGGCGGTAGTAGTCGGTGAACGCTTCGAATTCGAGCTTTACACCGGGTTCCTGCGACACCAGGCGATACGGGCCGGCGCCGATGGGCTTCTGAAGGAAGCCCGCCTGCCCCACCTGCTGATAGTATTTTGCCGGCACGACCCAGCCTGCGCCACAGACATTGCCCGTGCCGAGAAGGATCGGGAAGTCGAGGAATGGCTCCTTAAAGTGAAATCGGACGGTATGATCGTCCACCAGTTCAACGCCTTGCGTGTTCGCGCGCAGCACCTCGCCCCAGGCGCCGCGATAATGTTCATAACTCCACTTCACATCGGCTGGCGTGACCGGCGATCCGTCGTGGAACTTCGTCCCCTCACGCAACCTGAACGTCGCACTTTTGGCGTCCTCGGCGAACTCGAAGCGTTCGGCCAGTGCGGGATGGTCATAGAGCTCGCTGCGGAAGTTCTTGATCAGCCCATCGTGCAGCGCCATCAGAAAATTATCGGGACTGGCGGTTCCATCGTGCTGCTGTGGATCGAGCCAGCGCGCCGCGATGTTGGTGTGCCAGGCCACGGTGAGCCTGCCATCAGGAGCCACCGGCGCTGCCAATGAACGCGATGCCAATCCCGTTAGCGTTGCCGCGCCAGTGGCGAGCACGCCACGCCTGCCCAACCGTGGCTGGTTCGAATTACCGTCACTCCGCTGCATTGCTGCCTCCCAGTGGCCGTGCAGGACGTTGCCTGCGTCATTGCTGCGTTGCTTTGATTGGTGCCTGAAGCACTTTAGTCGCGGCGTTCCGCGATCAGGTCATGGACGCACTCTCCCTGTTCGCCCGGCACGAAGTCCGGTCGTTCGTTTTCGTTCAGGATCAGGCCACCCTTAGTGGCGCGTCCCGAAAGGCCGGTCAGTGACCCGCCACGAGAGTGCGGCGCGGATATTGCCGGAAGTCGTCCGGCTTGGCGACTCAAATACCTGACGCTAGCGAGCGACAGGTAATTTGCGCTTTGATAACTAAATGACCGCTACCTTCGCCGCGGCGACGCTGCAACCGCGAGCGGCGAGGTGATGTCGGCAAACGACTGCGCCAGCGACGTGCGGACATCGATTACCGTTGGCACACGAGCGTTCAACGCCTCGCGCAATGCGGTCGCCAGCGCAGTCGGCTCAGTCACACGAACGCCGTTGCAGCCCATCGCACGGGCGATGGCGGCGTGGTCGAAGTCGGCAAACTCCGCTGCGAACGGCCCGCCGCCATGCAGTACCCAGCCAAGTGCCATATTGTTGAACACAACGACAGTGATCGGAATGTCCTGCTCGATCGCCGTCATCAGCCCGTTCATGGTCATGGCGAATCCACCGTCGCCGCAGACCGCGACGACAAGCCGATCGGGATGCACGAGCTTTGCTGCCAGCGCAGCGGGAATCGCAAAGCCCATCGGACCCGATCCCGCCGCTTGCAGGAAGCCGCCTGCCTGCTTCGTCTGATAGAAATGCGTCATCATGATGCGGTTCTCGCCGGCATCGCAGGTGACGATAGCGTTGTCCGGCAGCGTACGCATCAGCTCCCCGATGGCCCGCTGCGGCAGTATCGGCACGTCATCGGCAAAGTAGCCCGGCTGGTTGAAATAGCCCTTCTGCTCGCGCCACTGCGCCACACGCCGCTCGCCAGCCGCGCGGCGCCCAGCCGGTGAACCCACCGCCTCGTGCAGTTGCCGCAGCACCTGCGCCGCGTCGCCGACAAGCACATGTTCGGCAGGGTAGGTCCAGGCAGCGTTGCGCGGTTCGATGTCAATCTGGATGAAGGTCTGCCGCGTGGGATCGAGCAGATCGCGGTTTTCCCATGCCGTATCGCTCGGGCCCAGCTTGGTGCCGACGGCGAGCACGAGATCCGCTTCGGCAATGCAGGCGTTTGCCGCCTCGGTGCCGAACGTACCGAATACGCCGAGTGCGAGACTATGGGTTTCGGCGAAGCATCCCTTGCCGGCGGCTGTTGTTGCCACAGGCAATCCTGCCGCCTCGGCGAGCGCCACCAGTTGCTGATATGCCTGCGCGATACGTACGCCGTTGCCGGCGATCACGACGGGCCGTTCAGCCGCGAGCAGCGCCTTCGCAGCGGCCTCCACACGGGCCGTATCGGCTGGCGGAGGCGACGGCGGCAGGTAGTAGCGCGTCGGATACAGAACCGGCTGTGAATCAGGCTTCACTGTGCCGGACAACGAGTCTTGCGCGAACAGCACGGCGACGGGACCACACTGCCCTGAGAGTGCGTGCTTAATGGCAAGCTGCGTACCCTGTACCGCCGCGGTAGGCGTGAGCGCCTGCACCACGTGCTTGGTCACGCCACTGAACGCGCGCCGGGCGTCCCAGCTTCCATAATCGCCGGTCGCCTGCTGATACGGCGCATGCAAATGGAACGGCGTTGCATCGGAGAAGTCGGTCAGCAGCAGCATGGGGGAGCTGGAGAGAAACGCTTCCATCGTGCCGATCAGACCATTACCCAGCACCCAGGGCCCCTGCCCGATCATGACGCCCGGCCGCCGCGTGAGCCTGCCATAGACCTCCGCCATCACGCCGGCGAGCGACTCCTCGCGCACCAGCACCATGCGGAGCGAGTTCTGATACTTGCGAAAGCCAGAGATGATACGGCCCGTGTGGCCGCCCGAAATACCGAAGACATACTCGATGCCGGCTTCCTGTAGCACCCGTCCAACCAGATCGCCCGCGGGCTCTTCCTCGGTCAGCATGCGTTCGACTGTCATGGCTGTTCCCTCCATCGAGCAGGTTTCACTTGGCGGCCCGCTCAGGCTCGGTCATGCTTCCAGCATGGCATTATTGTCAAACCGGCTTCCTGGCCTGAACTTCGACCTCGGCGAGGCAGCCGACATGCTGCGCTCCACGGTCGAAACTTTTTCCGCTGACGAGATCGCGCCACGTGCCGCAGCAATCGATCGCGATAACCAGTTCCCGATGGACCTCTGGCGCAAGCTGGGCGACCTCGGCGTACTCGGCATCACCGTCGAGGAGGAGTACGGCGGCGCGGGCATGGGCTATCTGGAGCACGTCGTCGCGATGGAAGAAATCTCGCGCGCCTCTGCTGCCGTTGGGCTATCCTATGGTGCGCATTCCAATCTCTGCGTGAACCAGATCCGCCGAAACGGAAGCGAGGCACAGAAGCGACGCTTTCTGCCCAAGTTGATCAATGGTGAGCATGTCGGAGCACTGGCGATGAGCGAACCAGGCGCGGGCTCCGATGTCGTGGGAATGCGAACGCGCGCTGACAAGCGCGGCGATCGCTTCATTCTCAACGGCTCGAAGATGTGGATCACCAACGGGCCAGACGCTGACGTGCTGGTGGTCTATGCCAAGACTGATCCGCAAGCAGGGCCGCAGGGCATTACCGCCTTCCTGATCGAAAAGGGGTTCAAAGGCTTTTCCACTGCGCAGAAGCTCGACAAGCTGGGTATGCGTGGGTCGAACACATGTGAGCTGGTGTTCTCCGACTGCGAAGTGCCGGAGGAGAACGTGCTGGGCCGCATCAATGACGGCGTGCGCGTGCTGATGAGCGGCCTGGATTATGAGCGCGCCGTTCTGGCAGCCGGGCCAATCGGCATCATGCAGGCCTGCATGGATGTCGTGGTGCCGTACGTGCACGAGCGCAAGCAGTTCGGGCAACCAATCGGCGAGTTTCAGCTTATGCAGGGCAAGCTCGCCGACATGTATACCACGATGAACGCGGCCAAGGCCTATGTGTACGCAGTGGCCAAATCCTGCGACCGCGGCGAGACGACGCGCAAGGATGCCGCAGGCGCGATCCTGTACGCCGCGGAAAAGGCGACATGGATGGCGCTGGAAGCGATCCAATGTCTTGGTGGCAATGGCTACATCAATGACTATCCAACAGGGCGGCTGCTGCGCGACGCCAAGCTGTACGAGATCGGCGCAGGTACCAGCGAGATCCGCCGCATGCTGATCGGCCGCGAGCTGTTTCGCGAGACGGCATGATGTTCCCCCTGTCGTCATGGCCGGGCTTGGCCCGGCCACCCACGTCTCGGGTGCAGAAGGTAAAGACGTGGATGGCGGGGCCAAGCCCCATAGGCGCTAACGT